>JAOGVT010000009.1:0-49586 GCA_028110365.1 Flavobacteriales bacterium | reverse complement strand
TATCGCGTAAATCTACAAAGGTCATCCCCCCAAGGTCACGCGATTTTTGTACCCATCCACTTAGGGTAACTTTAGTTTCTAAATGGCTAATGTTTAGCTCTCCGCAAGTATGTGATCGTAGCATGTTGTTTAATTTTGAGCAGCAAAAGTAGTGAATTGTTCCAAGTAATTAGTAAGGCCAATCTAGTATATAATTTTAGAGCGAAGTTTTAAGTAAAATCACTCGGAAGTAAACCTATATGCGTTGCATTAGATTCGGAGGGTTAACAGTGCAAAAGGAATAAAAAAAACCTCACCCTGTTTCTCTCGAAACTTCTCTCTCCCCAGTAGGAAGAGAGTTTAAAGGGTGAGGAATTTATAGTTCTGTACTTAAAACCCAAATTTACTCTTATTGATGTTAGTACGTGTGTAAATTACTTAAAAATCACTTTGTACAAAATTATCTTCAAAAGTAGTAACTTGCTCACTCTTAAAACCCAAATGATATGTCCATACAAAAGCCTTTTAATTTAAATAAATGGATTGAAGAAAATCGAGCTTTATTAAAGCCTCCTGTCGGAAATAAAAACTTGTACAAACAGGCTGGAGATTTTATCGTTATGATTGTTGGTGGCCCAAATGCTCGTAAAGATTACCATTACAACGAAAGTGAAGAATGGTTTTTTCAGGTTGAAGGTTCTATTAATGTTCGTATTCAAGAAGATGGTAAGGCGCTAGATATACCTATTAAGGAAGGTGAAATGTTTTTATTGCCAGCAAAAACCCCTCACTCACCTATGCGATCTGAAGGTTCTGTCGGTTTAGTAATTGAAAAGGTTCGAAAAGGGACTAATGATAAGGACGGCTTGCTTTGGTTTTGCGATAACTGCAACCATAAATTACACGAAACCTACTTTTCTTTAACAAATATTGAAAAAGATTTCATTCCTCGTTTTAAAGAGTTTTACAGTTCTGTAGATTTAAGAACTTGTTCTAAATGCACTAAAGAAATGGAAGTCGATCCTCGTTTTATTTAATTTCCCTCTATGCCTAAAAATAATTTATTCACAATAGATATACATACCCATATCTTGCCAAAAGAAATTCCAAACTTTAAAGAAAAGTTTGGTTATGGCGGTTTCATTAATTTAGAGCATCACAAGCCCTGTTGTGCAAAAATGATGATGGACGACAAGTTCTTTCGCGAAGTTGATGATAATTGTTGGTCAGCTGAAAAACGAATAGATGATTGTGACAACCAAGGAGTCCATGTTCAGGTATTGTCTACCGTTCCAGTAATGTTTTCTTATTGGGCAAAGCCAAAAGATACTTTAGAAGTTGCCGTTTTTCTGAATGATCATATAGCGGATATTGTGAAACGTTTTCCAAAAAGGTTTGCAGGTTTAGGGACTATTCCTATGCAAGATGCCGAGCTCGCTATACAAGAGTTGCAAAGGTGTAAAGAAATCGGTTTAAAAGGAGTTCAAATAGGAACTCATATTAACAATAAGAATTTAAATGAAGCTGCTTTTTTTCCAATTTTTGAAGTCTGTCAGGAGTTAGATATGTGTGTGTTTGTTCACCCTTGGGATATGATGGCCAAAACACACATGGATAAATATTGGCTTCCTTGGTTGGTTGGTATGCCGGCTGAAAGCGCTCGAGCAATTTGTTCTTTAATTTTTGGTGGTGTTTTTGAAAGACTACCAGATTTAAGAGTTGCTTTTGCCCATGGTGGAGGTTCCTTTCCTTCAACTATAGGTCGTGTAGCACATGGTTTTGAAGTTAGGCCTGATTTATGCGCCGTAGATAACGCCAAACACCCAAGAGATTATATTGGAAAATTTTATATTGATAGCCTTGTTCACGACCCTAAAATGTTAGAGTATATTGTGGATGTTATGGGTGCTGATAGAATTGCTTTGGGAACGGATTATCCTTTTCCACTAGGAGAATTACAACCGGGGAAATTAATAAATAGTATGCCTTGGTCAAAAAACAAGAAAGAACAACTTTTAAGCAAATCTGCGTTAGAGTGGTTAGGTATGAATCGAGAAGATTTTACTGGGTGAGCTCTTTTTAATTGCGTTTTTCCGTAGACCAATCTGTTGAATAAAATGCTTGTTATTTTCTTTTCTATACAGCAGCAATTTTAGGTTCTACAATCTAAACTTTATTGTAACTTGCCTGCTTAAATTTATTGTATTTGTTCCTATGAGTGATGAGTTAAAACACGAGTGCGGAATTGCGATGCTTCGCCTCTTGAAACCACTAGAGTATTACCAAGAAAAATATGGAACCTCACTCTACGGTTTAAATAAAATGTATTTACTCATGCAGAAGCAAGTAAATCGAGGTCAAGATGGAGCTGGTTTGGCAAACATTAAACTTGATTTACCTCCCGGTAAGAGGTACATCTCCCGTTACCGTTCAAATAAAGCCAATTCTGTACAAGATATTTTTTCTTACATCAATTCAAAATTTCAAGATGTAGAGGCAGAAGACCCTAGTAAACTAAAAGATGTAAATTGGTTAAAAGAAAACATGCCTTTTTCTGGTGAGCTTTTTCTTGGACACCTTCGCTATGGAACTTATGGCGGAAATAGTATAGAACACTGTCATCCATTTTTACGACAAAACAATTGGATGACTAGAAACCTAGTTTTGGCTGGGAACTTTAATATGACTAATGTTGACGAGCTCTTCGATCAACTTGTTGATTTAGGTCAACACCCCAAAGAAAAATCTGATACTGTTACCATTCTAGAAAAGATTGGCCATTTTCTTGATGAGGCGAATGATGAAATTTACTATAAATACAAAGAACTTGTAGGGAATAAGCGAGATATGACCAGCTTCATTGCTTCTAAAATAAACATTCAAGAAGTACTTGTAAATTCTGCTAAAAAGTGGGATGGAGGTTACGTGATGTGCGGACTAACCGGACATGGAGATGCTTTTGCATTAAGAGATCCTTCAGGAATTAGACCAGGTTTTTATTACAGAGATGAAGAGGTTGTTGTTGTCGCTTCAGAGCGTGCCGTAATTCAAACCGCTATGAATGTGCCTGCAGATTCTGTTGCAGAAATTACTCCTGGGCATGCTTTAATTATTAAAAAAGATGGGCGCGTAAGTATGGATATGGTTCGGGAACCCTTGCAAAATAAAGCCTGTTCTTTTGAGCGAATTTACTTTTCTAGAGGCAATGATGCTGAAATCTACAAAGAACGTAAAGAATTAGGCAATTTGTTATGCTCTAAAGTAATGGATAGTATTGGTGGAGACTTAAAAAACACTGTATTTTCTTTTATTCCAAACACAGCCGAGACCTCTTTTTATGGTATGGTGAAGGGACTTGAGCTTTTGTATAAAGACAAGCAAGCCCAAATGGTGTTAGCCTTAGGAGAAAACCCTTCCATCGAACAGATAAAGGAGATTTTCTCAGTGAGTCCTCGAATTGAGAAAATTGCGATTAAAGACGCTAAATTAAGAACATTTATTACTGATGATAGCAATAGAGATAGTCTTGTAGGGCATGTTTATGATATTACTTACGGGCAAGTTAGTAAAGAGGATAATTTAGTTATTATTGACGACAGTATAGTCAGAGGAACTACCTTAAAGAAAAGTATCCTTCGTATACTTGATAGGTTAAACCCAAAAAAAATCATAGTTGTTTCGTCTGCGCCTCAAATTCGTTATCCAGATTGTTACGGTATTGACATGGCTCGTTTGGGAGATTTTATAGCTTTTAAAGCTGCTATAGCACTACTGAAGGATAGAGGTATGGAGTCTGTAATAATGGAAGTTTACGAAAAATGCAAAGCACAGCAGACTTTTCCTAATGGTGAAGACGTAAATTTTGTCAAAGCAATTTACAAACCTTTTACTCCAGAAGAAATTTCTGATAAATGTGTTCAATTACTCAGACCCGAAGATATTAAAGCAGATGTTGAGATCATCTTTCAGGGTATAGATGAGTTGCATAAAGCCTGCCCTAATCACAAAGGAGATTGGTATTTTACTGGAGATTACCCAACGTCTGGTGGTTATAGGGTTGTAAATAAAGCTTTTATGTACTATGTAGATGGCAATTCAAAAAGAGCCTACTAATTTTAACAGATCGTTAGGCACAATTAAAAAAATGAAGAAACGAACAAAAATTATAATAATATTATTGGTTGCATTTATTGCATTATTTTTCTATGGCTCTAAAAATTTTGAGAATGACAAAAATCATTTATTGCATATAAAGACTTTAGCCGCTAATGGCAATGTTTTAGATGCCTTCAATGAAATGGAAGAAAACCAAAGTTTTACTAATCCTCTTATAAATATTGCTTATAATAAATGGAAAAATAAGTTCTATTCGAGATTTGTAAATAAAGACGAGATAATTGAACCAAACACAGACAATAAGGTCGTAAATGATATATCAAATATCTACCGCGAATACTGGATTAATTCATCTTTCAAAAAAAACAAGCAAGTATTCTCAGATTCTATATTAACTTCAAATCTGTATGATTACCTACAACAAAATGGACTGACAGATTTAACCCGTAATCAACTTGAGAAAAGTTCTTTTGAAGAAGTTAAAAAAGTAATTGAAAGTCAAAATGCTTATTCAGCAAGTTTTTACTTAAACGAAACTTATGGTCTTAAAATATGGGATAAGCAAGCTGAAAAAAAATATACTATTGAATTACCTTTAGACACACTAACTATCTCTGTTGTCTTTATTGAAAATTATTTATTAAAAGGAGTTGCAGATTTCACAACAATGGGAATTGGAAAAGATGGAGGTTGGTCATCAAATTCAAATCAAAGTTTATATTGTAACAAAGGAGAATATGACCTTAATTCTGAAAAATTTAAACTATCGTATCTAAAACACGAAGCAAATCATTTTGTAGATGTACTAAAATACCCAAATCTTAGTTCTACCGATTTGGAATATAGATCTAAAATTATTGAATTGATGTATTGTAGTAAAGAAACAATCTATAAGAGGATTGCTGAGTTCATAAATAGTGCTTCTTCAAAGGAAAGAACGCATTCTCATCCTTACGCTAATTATAGTTTGATTAAAGGAATGTCAAAATTATTGTTTAATTCAGAATATGAATCTGATTATGATAAATGGAAAAACACATCTGTAGAAGTAATTAATAATGCGGCAAAACAATTATATAATCAGAGTGGAAGTAAATTATTGAAAGATAAAAATGCAAGTGAAATAATCTAAAAGTGCCTAACAATGGCTATAGTTAATACGGGTTTTAGTGCTTAACCTAAAAGTAATTGCTTTTTAAACCAAGTCCGCCAAATCTTTTGATTTGGCTTTAAAAATGAAAAGATAAAACAAAATAAAAAGTTTTGGCTAAGTGCTTAATCGAAAGTTTAGTTACTTTTAATCCCGTACTAACCATAGCCTAAACGTTATATCTAAAATCTTCTAAAGTGATTCTCTTTTCGAATCAAGATTTCCTACATATTTAAATTTAGAATTACTGAACGATCTTATTTTAACAAAAAAAATAGTTTATTTACCTTTAAGCCCTAGACTATTTTAGCACTTCAAAAAGAATTTCCATGAAAAATACTTGCTTCTTATTTAGTTTGTTTCTTAGCCTTTATGGTATAGCACAAGACAATGATAAAGTCAACAAAAAAGCAGTAAAACGTCTAAGGTCAGACCTAACAATATTAGCCAGTGACCAGATGAAAGGACGCGAGCCAGGAACAATGGGTGAGATTAAGGCAAGAGATTACATTTCGGAAAGAATGAAAGAAATAGGATTAGAACCTAAAGGATCCAAAGGTTTTGTACAAGCATTTCCTTATTTCGAAAATGTGAAGCAAGGAGCCAATCAAACCAAATTGAGCCTTAACAACAAACCCATGAAGTTATATCAGGACTTTTATCCTGTTAGCTTATCATCCAATGGCATGCTTAGCGATGTACCTGTAATTTCTGTTTTGAATGGAATTCACTCGCCTAATTTTTCTTATTCGGATTACGACAATTTAGATATTGATGTGAACGGTTACATTGTTCAGCTTGACCTCTATACTCCAAGTACTATTGATTTTGAAGTGCCAGATTTAGTGAGCCGAGTTATTGAAGCTCGAGATCGAGGTGCAGTTGCTTTGCTTTTGTACAGTTCTCAAAAAGAGTTTCAATTACCCGCAATTAATTTTAAAAGAATTCAATCCATAGGAATTCCTGTTTTAGTTCTTAGAAACTCAATTTTCACAAAAGTACCAGCTAACTTCATCGAAAATGCCACTTTATCTGTAAGTCAGTATGAAGTTACAGAGATGGCTCATAATGTAATTGGTTTTATTGATAATGATGCAGAAACCACGGTAGTTATAAGTGGCCATTACGATCATTTAGGTTACGGCGGAGAAGGCTCCATGTACAAAGGTCCTCGTAAAATACATAATGGAGCTGACGATAATGCCAGCGGAACTGCGGGAGTTCTTGAACTCGCACATTACTTTAAAAACAATACAATTACAGAGCAAAATAATTTTTTGTTTATCGCATTTTCAGCTGAAGAAAAAGGACTTTTGGGCTCTAACTATTTTGTAAAAAACCCAACATTTGCTCTGGATAAATTTAACTTCGTTATTAATATGGATATGATTGGGCGTATGGAACAAGATATGCCTTTAACTATTGAAGGCCTTGGTAGTTCTCTAGTTTGGGAGCCTTCAATTAAAGGTTTAGCCTGGCAAACGTTTCCTCTTACTTTAAAAAGTCGAGAAGACGGCCCATCTGATCATGCTCCGTTTTATGCTGTTGGCATACCTGCACTTCATTTTTGGACTGGCAAGCATGATGATTATCATAAACCTAGTGATGACGTTGAAAAGATTAACTTTGAAGCTGAATCTAAAATTATTTCATTTATTGAAATGTTTGTAATGTCAATGGATGAAAAGGGTAAAGTGGGTATACATAAGAGAGAAAAAAAATGATGTCAAATAAAAAAATAGCAGTTTTAGGTGGTGGAAGTTGGGCTACTGCAATCGTTAGTATTTTATCTACTAATGTTGACGAACTAGTCTGGTGCATGCGAAATGAGTCTGCAGTTCAGCATATTAAACAAACACAACACAATCCTAACTATTTAGTTGGTGTTTCAATTAATACCGATAAAGTAAGCGTAAGCTCAGATTTTAAGACAACATGTGAGCATGCAGATGTAATTATTTTAGCAATACCATCCGCTTTTTTACACGCTGCTCTTGATGCTTTAGATCTAGATTTGAGTAAAAAAATATTTTTCTCTGCGGTGAAGGGAATTATTCCGGAATACAATCAAATTGTCGGAGAATACATTCAAAATCAATACAAGGTACCTTCACATCAAATTGGTGTTATTACGGGTCCTTGCCATGCCGAAGAGGTTGCTTTAGAGCGCCTATCGTACCTCACTGTAGCATGCCAAGATAATTTAGTTGCAGAGTTTATGTCAAATCAGTTAAGGTGTAACTTCATTAAAGTAATCACATCAGATGATATTTACGGCACAGAATATTCAGCTGTCTTAAAGAACGTTGTTGCAGTTGCTGCTGGTATAGCTCATGGATTAGGTTATGGAGATAATTTTTTATCTGTATTAATTTCTAACGCTATTCGAGAAATTCAACGTTTTTTAGATGTTGTTCATCCCATTAATAGAGACATAAAAGACTCGGCCTATCTAGGAGACTTATTGGTTACGGCATATTCGAAATTTAGTAGAAACAGAACTTTTGGTACTTATATTGGAAAAGGGTATTCTGTTAGGGCTGCACAGTTGGATATGAATATGATTGCAGAAGGTTATTACGCAGTGAAATCTATACATGAAATAAATAAGGAGCATGGAGTTTTGATGCCAATTACAGATGCTGTGTATCATATCGTTTATGAAAAAACCTCACCTCGCTTTGAATTTAAGCAACTTTCAGATCAATTAGATTAATTATTTCTTCAACTGAAGCATATGATTGTATTAAAAATTCTTAAAGAAAGTTTCCGTTTTGCCATTCAAGCCTTGGTCGGAAATAAACTTCGTACCCTACTTTCTTTACTTGGTGTTACCATTGGAATTTTTGCTATTGTATCTGTTTTTGCTGTGGTAGATTCTCTAGAAAAAAACATTCGAAGCAGTGTTGAGTCTTTAGGCGACAATATTGTATTTGTAACGAAATGGCCTTGGGCTATGGGAGGTGAATATCCTTGGTGGAAGTACTACCAGAGGCCGGTACCTACCTTAACTGAATTAGCTTTTCTAGAGCAAAGATTAGAGAAGGCTTCCGCTGTTTCCTTTGTTGCTAAAGCCGGAAATAAAACTGCAAAATTTGAATCGAACGATGTTGCAGGGATAGGTGTATCTGCCGTTTCTCACGGATATCAGGATGTGTATGGGTTTGAGCTTTCTTCTGGGAGGTATTTTTCTCTTCAGGAATCTTCTTCGGGTAAGCCTGTGGCAATTATAGGTGCTACTATTTCTGAAACACTTTTTGAGGGAGAAAATCCTTTAGGTAAATATCTAAAGTTTATGGGCCAAAAAGCGTTAGTTATTGGTGTTTTTGAAAAAGCAGGAGACAGTATTATTGGAAGTAGCGATGATGACAATATTGTTATTCCGGTTAAGTTTGCGCGTAATTTTATTCGTTTAAATAGTGAGTCTACCAACCCAATGTTTATGGTAAAGGCAAAACAAGCAGTAAGTAACGCAGAGCTCAAAGATGATTTAACAAGAGTTATGCGAGCTGTTAGACGTTTGGCTCCAAAATCTGACGATGATTTTGCACTAAACGAAACAAGTATTATATCAAAAGGCATAGATTTGATGTTTAGTGTAATCGATTTAGCAGGAATTATTATTGGAGGCTTTTCTTTATTGGTTGGTGGTTTTGGAATTGCCAATATTATGTTTGTATCTGTAAAGGAACGAACGAATATAATTGGAATCCAAAAAGCTATTGGGGCAAAGAACTATTTTATTTTGCTACAATTTTTGTTTGAAGCCATCTTACTTTGTTTGATAGGTGGGATTATAGGATTACTTATTGTTTACTTCGGAACAGTAGTCGCGGGTTATTATTTTGATTTTGACGTTTCTTTATCAACTAAAAATATAGTAACAGGCTTATGGGTTTCTGTTTTAATAGGAGTCATTTCAGGTCTCATTCCAGCGGTTTCAGCTTCTAGATTAGATCCTGTAGAAGCCATTCGTTCTGGTCAGTAGTTACTTTAATGAACAGTATTTGATTGCTTTATTTTTAAAGTAAATGGGTTGCTTTTATGAAAGTAAATTTAATTGATGTTCAATAACCTCGTATACTTTGTTCAGCTCTTTTTCGGTTATACAGTAAGGTGGTATCATATAGATTACGTTACCAAGAGGCCTTAGCAACACTCCTTGTTCAAGAAACGCATTGTACAAACCCTGTCTGATCGAACTTGCATAGCCAGATGAGTCAACCTTTAATTCTATTGCTATTATTGTTCCTGTACATCGGACGTCTAAGAGTACTTTAAGGGTCTTTATTTTAGTTGCAAAAGATTTATGTCTGGCTGAAATATTCTTAATAGCACTCTGACATTCTTCCTTTTCTAAAAGCTCCAAACTCGCAATGGCTGCCACACATCCAATTGGATTTCCAGTAAATGAGTGGCCATGTAAAAACGCTTTTTGAATGTCATCTCCCAAAAAGGCATCGTAAATATTCTTTGTGCAAGTTGTTAATGATAGGGGTAGTGTTCCACCAGATAAACCTTTAGACATACACATGAAATCAGGCTCAGCTTCAATTTGATTTACCGCAAAAGTTGTTCCTGTTCGTCCAAATCCAGTCATTACTTCATCTGCGATACATAAAACCCCCGCCTCTTTACATATTTGTATGAGTTTGTTTAAGGTTTCTGCTTTATACATTCGCATCCCTGCTGCACCTTGAACAAGGGGTTCAAATATGAAAGCTGCAACATCGCCTTTTGACAGTTCATCTTTCAAACAATCAATACAATCCTTTTCATTTTTTGGAAAAGGTATGTGAGCTGTTTCAAAGAGTAAATCAGAAAATGGGGCAGAAAAAATACTTCTCGCACCGGCAGACATAGCTCCAAAAGTTTCGCCATGATAAGCTCCATCAATTGCGACAAATCGAGTTCTGTTCTCCTTTTTATTCTTCCAGTATTGCACACTCATTTTTAGTGCAATTTCTACTGCTGAAGATCCGTCACCTGAGAAAAAGAATTTACCTTGGTTTTTTGGCAAATGTTTCGAAAGTTTTTCGCACAATTCTACCGCCGGTTTGTGTGTAAAACCTGCAAAAACGACATGCTCTAGTTCCAGCATTTGAGCGTGTACTTTTTCCGCAATATAAGGGTTGCTGTGTCCATGAAGATTTACCCACCATGATGAAATGGCGTCAATGTATTCATTTCCTTTCTCATCTATTAGTAGGGTAGCTCTTCCTTTTACGATTGGAATAGCGTCTCCAGCAGTTTTCATTTGAGTAAAAGGGTGCCATATATATTTTTGATCTTTTTCGACTAGACTCATCCTTTATTTAGATTTCTGCGTTCAGTAATTTTTACTATAAAAATAGAGGGTAAGCCCTCATTTTTGATCTTCGTATTTTGAGCTAAATTAATTCATTCTTCAAATTTTGAGCAACGGAATTAATAGTAGATTTATTTAAATCAGTTAACTCAGCTATTCTACCTAGAATATCAATACCACTCATTTTAGAGATGATCGCTTCTGTGTCTTTATTTTCATCTCCGTTAAATAAAATTCCTTTGATTTGAATATTTCTTTGTTTCAGAATCTCAATGCTCATCAGAGTGTGATTAATACTGCCTAAATAGTGCCGAGAAACTAAAATTACTTCACATCTAAGCATTTCAATTAGGTTAAGAATGGTCTCTTTATCGTTTAATGGAACTAGCAAACCTCCAGCACCTTCAATAACCAAATGATTGTTGGTTAAGGGTGCTTTCATAGAAGAAATATCGATATGTACTTTATCTTTTTCTGCAGCGGCATGCGGAGACATTGGCTCGTTTAATCGAAAGGCTTCTTCATGAAACTTAGATTGATTATTGGAGATAAGACTTTTAACTTTCATGCTGTCACTTTGGTCCAATTCACCTGCTTGAACTGGTTTCCAATAATCAGCTTCTAAGGCTTGGGTTATAATTGCTGATGCAATTGTTTTACCAACTTCTGTTCCAATTCCTGTTACAAAGTATGTTTTCATGAAATGAGTTCTTCTAAACTTTTTACACATGTTTTAATTTCCTCCTCTGTATTAAAGGAGTGTATGCATATTCGTATTCGTTCCTTTCCTTCTTCTACTGTAGGGTGAAGAATTGCTTTAATATTAAATCCTTTTAATTCTAATTGGTGTTCTATTTTTTTAACCGCTCTATTTCCCGGAACTAGTATGCATTGTATAGGGCTAGAACTCGGTATTAGTTGAGCTGATAGTTTTTTTAACGCTAGTGCTTTAAAGAGGTTTATATTTAGGTGTAATTGCGCAATATTCTCTGAAGTTGATTTTAATTTATGATATGCGCTCTCTATAGCGCACAAGCTCTGTTCTGCAAGCGCTGTTGTATATATAAATGAGCGCGAAAAGTTGACTAAGTACTGCTTTAACTTTTCAGAACCTAGTACAATTGCCCCGTGGCAACCCATTGCTTTTCCAAAGGTATGAATCCGTGCAAATATTTTTGTCTCCAAGTTTAGACTTTGTGCTAATCCCTCTCCATTTGCACCAATAACACCAGTTGCGTGTGCTTCGTCTAGGATTAGCTCTGCATTGTATTTTTCACAAACTTCCAGTATATCTTTAAGTGCTGCCAGGTCTCCATCCATCGAATAAACAGATTCTATCGCAACAAGAATAGTTCCGGTGGCTTGTTTAAGTTTTTTTTCTAAGGCTTTTGCGTTATTGTGCTCAAATGCAAAAGAACGTGCATTGGATAGTCGTATTCCATCTCGAATACTTGCATGAATATATTGGTCGTATATAAGAGTATCGCCCTTATCTAAAAGGCAAGAAAATAAGCCAATATTCGCATCGTATCCCGAGTTAAAAATCAATCCTGCGTCTGCATTATGGAATTTCGCAATCGTTGCTTCTAGCTTTTCAAATTGCTCAGAATTTCCGCTAATCAGTCTTGAGCCTGTTGCACCAAAATGGATGCTTTTTTTTACTTTTAAAGATTGTGAAAACCCAAGATAATCATTTGAACAAAAGTCTGTGAGGTTTTTGCTCGAAGGCAATTTCCTCAAACTATTAGACAAAGTTCGATCTTTGAGCTTTTTGCTCATTTTTGCGTCTATTTTTAATTTTTTAAACATGATGTAAATATAGTATTGATACTATTATTTTTGTGAGGCTTATCAAATAATTTGTTTTTTTAGTAAAAGCAATCCAATTATTCATCTTAGGAATAGCACATTAATTGCAATAAAGCAGTCAATTTTATCAAAAAAAAAGAGTCCCAATTGGGACTCTTAAATATAGGGTTGCACTAGCAAATCTAATCGACTAATACGATAATTTTGTTGTTTTGAGTTTCTACAACACCACCATTCACCTCAAAAGATTCTTTTTTACCATTTTCTAGAGCAATGGTTATTTTGCCTCCAGATAGTGTTGCAATAATCGGGGCGTGATTGTTTAAGATTTCAAAACTACCGTCCGAACCCGGAAGCTCAATAGATAGTATGTCGCCTGAGAATAGCTCTTGGTCTGGTGTGATAATATCAACTAACATATTGCGTAGATTAAGCTTTAGCTTCAGCTAAAATTTTAGCACCTTTTTCAATTGCTTCTTCGATGTTTCCAACAAGGTTAAATGCTGCTTCTGGGAGGTGATCTAACTCACCATCAAGAATCATGTTAAAGCCTTTAATAGTATCTTCTATACTTACAAGAACTCCTGGAAGACCAGTAAATTGTTCTGCTACGTGGAATGGTTGAGACAAGAAACGTTGTACACGACGTGCGCGTAATACGGCTTGTTTGTCTTCCTCAGACAATTCGTCCATTCCTAAAATTGCAATAATATCTTGTAGCTCTTTGTAACGTTGTAAAATTTCTTTTACATCCTGAGCACATTTGTAGTGTTTCTCTCCCAATACTTCTGGATTTAAAATACGAGAAGTAGAATCTAAAGGATCTACCGCAGGGTAAATACCTAATTCAGCAATCTTACGAGACAATACTGTAGTAGCATCTAAGTGCGCAAAAGTTGTAGCTGGAGCTGGATCTGTAAGGTCATCGGCAGGTACGTATACCGCTTGTACCGATGTAATAGAACCGTTTTTAGTAGAAGTGATACGTTCTTGCATCATTCCCATTTCTGTAGCAAGTGTTGGTTGGTAACCAACGGCAGAAGGCATACGACCTAGTAGGGCAGATACTTCAGAACCAGCTTGTGTGAAACGGAAAATATTATCGATAAAGAATAAGATGTCACGACCAGCGCCATCTCCCTCACCATCACGGTAATATTCTGCTAATGTTAATCCAGAAAGCGCCACACGTGCACGTGCTCCTGGAGATTCATTCATTTGACCGAATACTAAAGTAGCTTGAGAATTAATTAATTCTTTGTGATCTACTTTCGTAAGATCCCAGCCGCCTTTTTCCATGTCCTCTTCAAAGTCTTTACCGTATTTGATAACTCCTGATTCGATCATCTCACGTAGTAAATCGTTCCCTTCACGAGTACGTTCACCAACACCAGCAAATACAGAAATACCATCATGTCCTTTGGCAATGTTGTTAATCAACTCCATAATCAGTACAGTTTTACCTACACCAGCACCACCGAAGAGACCAATTTTACCACCTTTTGAGTAGGGCTCAACTAAGTCAATTACTTTAATACCTGTAAGTAAAATTTCTGATGAAGTAGATAACTCTTCGAATTTAGGTGCATCCCGGTGAATAGAAAAACCATTGGTTTTATCCAAAGGCTTAATTCCGTCAATTGCATCACCTACAACATTAAATAAACGACCTTTAATTTCTTCACCAACAGGCATTAAAATAGGCGATCCAGAAGCAACAACTTCCATACCTCTACTCAACCCATCCGTAGAATCCATAGAAATGGAACGAACAGTGTCTTCACCAATGTGTTGTTGACATTCTAAAATTACTTTTGAACCATTTTTTTTAGTGATTTCAAGAGCATCATAAATGTTTGGTAAGTCAGCTACACTACTATCGAACTTAATGTCGACAACGGGTCCAATTACTTGGGCGATTTTTCCGATATTTTTTGACATCGTAAAATTTATTTTTGTTGAAAATGAATAACGTCTTTTAAGGCTGCAAATTTACTGATTTTTATTTAATTAGATAATAGTGTGCTCTTTTTTTATTTTGTTAATTTTGTAGTTGATTGTGTGTTTAAGATATTAACGCCTTTTATTACACACACTAATGCTCAATAATTCGATTTGTGAAAATATACCATAGTTTAGAAGAGTTCGGAAAAGTGAAAAATGCGGTGGTTACCACGGGTACTTTTGATGGCGTTCATGTTGGGCACATTAAAATTCTTGAAAGGTTAAAGGAAATTGCAGATTCGGTAGATGGTGAAACTGTACTCTTAACTTTTTTCCCTCATCCACGCATGGTTTTGTTTTCCGACAATGATTTAAAGTTAATTACGTCACAACACGAAAAAATTGATCTGTTACGAAAAGCTGGAGTCGACCACTTAATTATTCATCCTTTTTCTAAAGTCTTTTCACGTTTATCTTCTGTAGAGTTTGTTAGAGATGTATTGGTCAACAAAATTGGTACGTCTAGATTGGTTATAGGTTACAATCATCATTTTGGTAGGAATAGAGAGGGCAGTTTTGAGCACCTTAAAGAGTACGGTCCTGTATACGGATTTCAAGTTGAAGAAATTTGCGCTCAAGATGTTGATGCTGTTTCAGTGAGCTCAACTAAGATTCGTAAAGCGCTTGAGTCAGGAGACTTAAAGACAGCGAAAGTGTACTTAGGCCATCAATTTCAGTTATCAGGCAGAGTAGTTGCGGGAGAAAATTTGGGAAATAAAATAGGTTTTCCAACAGCTAATATTCAAGTTCTCGATGTCCACAAATTAATCCCTGCAAACGGTGTTTACGCTGTTCGAGTTATGGTTCGTGAAAAAGAGTATTTAGGGATGTTAAATATTGGAAACAGGCCAACCGTTAAAGGTATTTCAAAAACAATCGAAGTTCATATTATCAATTTTAACGCATCTATTTATGGAGAAGAAATAACCGTGGTTTTTGAAGGATGGATCAGAAAGGAGCAGAAATTTAAAAATATAGAAGCTCTGCAATGTCAGCTCCTTAAAGACAAACAAATTGTACTCGGCAAATGAAAACGCTCCTGTTGTTTTTAACGCTCTCTTCTGTCCTGATTGCTCAAGAAGATCATGTTTATAAAGATCTAAGTTCAGCATTAAAAAATCCGCAACAAGTGTATCATCTTAAATTAAGAAGAAAGTCCTTAACCCAATTTCCGCAAGAGCTCAGCTCTTTCCCAAATTTAAAGGTACTCGATTTAAGTAAAAACAAAATAACAACAATTCCAGACTCCTTAGCCTTCCTCTCTAATCTTATAAAACTTAATTTGAGTAAAAATCAAATCGAATTTATACCAGAGTCCATATACGAATTAACCGATTTAGAGGAGTTAGATCTTTGGGATAATTTTATAGAAGTTCTACCCAGATCGCTAGAAAATTTGAAAAACCTAAACCTCATAGATATTAGAGGAGTAGCGCTTTCACATAAAAAAAACACTAAATACGTTTCCATGTTAAAGGGTGTTAACGTTCTTATGAGCCCTCCATGCGATTGCCAAGAAAGGTGACGTTAAAATGTTGTAAATAACTCTCAAATTTTATTTTTAACATAAGTCACTATCATCTGATCAACAATTTCATGGTAAACAGCTAATTGGTGGTTTAAGCAGGAAACGCTGTCTTTGTTTATCTTAATGTCTTGACGAAAACTTAGCTTTTTGTCGCCAATATATTTTAGTGTGGCTTCTTTAATTCCCCAAAGTTTACAGGCCAAAATTGCCGATGGGTTTTTTAAAAATAAATTGTACTCGTCTGCAGACAAAACTCTTGAGATAATAGATCGCATCTTTTCTTGAGGAAGTTCAATGTCAAGCCCAATATTTTCTTTACCAAACACAATGGCTATATAATTGTTGCTGTGAGAGATTGAAATATGAGGGGCCTCATTAATAAAAGGTTTTCCAGAATTAAGGTGTTGCAATATCAGTTTGTCGGAAAAAATAGTTTTTAAGGCGAGTCTACAGGCTAAAAACTCCACTTTTCTTTTTTCAGTTTTAAGAACCCTAAACTCATTTTGTTCCTCTTTTGCTAAATGGACTTTTGGGGTCAAGTCTTTTGAGCAAGAAGTAACCTGCCATACATATAAATGGTTGTCTTTTATTTTCTTATAAAGCAGCTCTTTCATTCTGGGTGTAAAGATATCATTCTTGTTAATTTACAGTCGATTTTTTATAAATTTACGTTTGTTATTACTGAAAGATATTCTAAAAAACCCTTAATAGGGACTCTGGTATTGCGCAATATTTGATGTTTACTTTTGCTGTAGTAAAATGAGAGTATTGTTGTATATTTGCAAACTATAAGTTTTACAAAAGATAATTACATACGATTATGAGCGCAACGCATTACAAAGTTAAAGACATTTCCTTAGCAGATTGGGGAAGAAAAGAAATTCGTTTGGCTGAGGCAGAAATGCCCGGTTTGATGTCACTTCGAGAAGAATACGGAGATACGCAACCTCTTAAAGGAGCTCGCATAGCTGGATGTTTGCACATGACAATTCAAACAGCTGTTTTAATTGAAACTCTTGTTGCTTTGGGTGCGGACGTAACGTGGTCTTCCTGCAATATTTTTTCTACTCAAGATCATGCTGCAGCGGCAATTGCTGCTGCCGGAATTTCTGTTTTTGCATGGAAAGGAATGAATGATGAAGAATTTGACTGGTGTATTGAGCAAACGCTCCATTCTTTTAAAGATGGCAAAGCGCTTAATCTAATACTTGACGATGGAGGTGATTTAACCAACATGGTTTTTGATAGATTTCCAGAATTAGTTGCCGATATAAAAGGTCTTTCTGAGGAAACAACAACAGGAGTTCACCGTTTGTATGCCAGAGAAAAAAATGGAACCCTTGTTATGCCAGCCATCAATATAAACGATTCTGTAACAAAATCGAAGTTTGATAATAAATACGGATGTAGAGAATCTTTAGTTGATGGGATTCGTAGAGCAACTGATGTAATGATTGCAGGAAAAGTTGCTGTTGTTGCTGGTTATGGTGATGTTGGTAAAGGTTCTGCTCAGTCACTTCAAGCAGCTGGAGCTAGAGTAATTGTAACAGAAATTGACCCTATTTGTGCTTTACAGGCTGCTATGGAAGGTTTTGAGGTAAAGAGAATGAATGATGCTGTTAAAGAAGCCGATATTGTTGTAACAACAACTGGAAATAAAGATATCATTGTAGGGCATCACTTTGAGGCAATGAAGGACAAGACAATAGTTTGTAATATTGGTCACTTTGACAATGAAATTGATGTAAGCTGGTTGAATACTAATCACGGAGCGTCTAAAGTTGAAATTAAGCCACAAGTAGATCAATATACAATTGATGGTAAAGACATTATCTTATTAGCCGAAGGTCGACTTGTAAACTTGGGTTGTGCAACAGGGCACCCTTCTTTTGTGATGTCGAATTCATTCGCAAACCAAACATTGGCTCAGTTAGAGCTTTGGTTAGATTCCGATAAGTATGAAAATCAAGTTTATACCTTACCTAAGCATTTAGATGAGAAAGTAGCGCGTTTACACTTAGCTAAATTGGGCGTAGTTTTAGATGTTTTGAGTACTGATCAGGCCGACTACATAAGTGTTTCCGTATCGGGTCCATACAAGCCCGAATATTACCGTTACTAGTTTAAATTACTAGTATAGTATCAAAAAAAAGGCACCCTCAAGGGTGCCTTTTTTTGTTCTGTATTACATCAATTTTAGTTGTAAATTCTAAGTTTCACTCCGTCAAAACTGGTTCTGTACCTGTGTAATGCATACCTTGCTGGTCCTTGCGTAACAGCTCCGTCGAATATAAAATATTCCGAATCGCAACAATAGCAAGCCAATGTGTTGAGACCGTCCTCTTTAATGTAAACTTGTTCGCAACTGTTTAACGGTTCATGAGTACATGCTCTGTCGTAGGCAATATAGTTGTCGAAGTAATCATGGAAAATGAGGATTCCATTTACCCCCCCTTGAATACTTACTGAACCCCCTGGAGCCTGAAGTTCATTATATTCGACGTTATTGGGGTATAAAAAAGTGTCTATAAAAGCATAAGGGAACTCATACTTATCTTTATTACACGAACAAGATAAAAAGATCGCTAGTGTAAATAGGAATTTGAATAGTGTACAATGATTTGATAGTGAGTTATTTTTATTTTTCATAATGCAAAAAAACAATAAAGAATTAAGGTACAACGAGTATTACTTTTAAAAAGTCTTTGAATAGACACTTTATTATCTCTATATTTGACAGATTAAAAATAAACCAGGCAAACTAAAATATAAGTTTATGCTGCGAAAGTTACTTACTGTGCTTGCCCTAATAGGGATCTCAAGTTATTCAATAGCTCAATCACAATCTGGTACCCTCAAAGGTACAATTACAGAATTCGACACCGGAGAGCCTGTACCCATGGCAAATATTGTGATCGAATTAAACGGTTCTGTCATAGACGGTGCCGTTGCCGATTTTGACGGTAAATACACGATCAAGCCGATCGATCCTGGTAGATATACTGTTAAAGTGTCTTTTATAGGTTTTGCAACTAAAGAAATATCTGATGTTTTAATATCGTCCAATAAAATTACTTTTATCAAGGCGGCTCTTAAAATCGAGTCTGATGTTTTGGGTGAAGTAGAACTTGTTGAATACGTTGTTCCGCTTATCGATCCAGATAAAACAGGTACAACCAAAACTAAAGAAGAAATTACCGCGCTACCTACACGTAACGTTCAGTCTGTTGCAGCCCAAACTGCAGGGATTTATCAAGAAGATGAGGGTGGTGCGTTAAATGTTCGTGGTTCTCGTTCAGATGCAACTTTCTTTTACATTGATGGTGTTAAAGTAAGAGCTTCAAATAAATTGCCCCAATCGTCTATTGAGCAAATGACTGTTATTACAGGTGGTTTACCTGCTTCTTATGGTGATGCTATGGGAGGTGTAATTAGTATTACAACACGTGGTCCTTCTAATGAATTTTTCGGAGGAATTGAATTGGTAACGTCCCAGAAGCTTGATCCTTACGGATACAATTTATTAGGATTCAATGTATCTGGCCCTTTAATGAAAGATGAAGAAGGAAACTCTACTTTAGGGTTCTTTTTATCTGGTGAATTTGAAGATGTGAAAGATGGCGATCCTTCTGCAATTGGAATGTATAAGGTAAAAGATGATGTAATGGACAGGCTCCAAGAAACACCATTGTTGTTTAGCTATAACCTAGGTGAAGTTCAAGCATTACGGGCTTCGGAGTTCGTAACTATGGATGATTTAGAGCATGTAGATGCCAAGCAAAATGTGGGTCGTTTAAATGCAAGTATGCAAGGTAAGATTGATTTTAAACCAAGTCAAAATACAAATATTACCGTTGGTGGTAACTTCTCTTATTCTAAAAATAGAGGCTACCTATACACCTACAGTTTATTTAATCCTGAAAACAATCCCGAAACGATAAACAACTCTTGGAGAGTCTATTCTCGTTTGCAACAAAGTTTCGGTGCATCAGATGATGAGCAATCATCCTCTAACTTAAAGAATGCTTTCTTTACTTTACAGGCCGATTATTCTGAGGATATTTCAAAAACTCAAGATTCAGACCACAAAGATAATTTATTTAACTACGGGTACATTGGTAGATTTACTCCAGAACGTAGTTTGAAAAACAGTACCCCTTGGGGCTTTAATGACAGTATAAACGTACTAGTAGAAAATTCTAATGGTGATTTGGTAGATACGTTAGTAGAAGTAGGTGGGGTTTTTGTAAATGACGACGGAGAGCAAGAAGGTTTTTATAATTTTCAACAACAAGCTAATACCGTTGATAACTATGTTTTTGAAGCGTCTAGTTTAAACCCTTATGCTTCTAATTACACACAGTCTTATTTTGATTTTTTAGGAAATCAAGGTATTTCTACTTTAACTCAGGTTAGTGGTATTGGAGCTGCTGTAAACGGAGATAGAACAGAAAATGTTTACTCTTTATGGTACAATACAGGTAGAGAATACAATGGATACGGTAGAAGTAAAGCGACTCAGTTCCGTTTTACAGGTTCTGCTTCTGCTGATATCAAAGACCATGCGATTCAATTTGGTTTTGAATACGAACAAAGAGATGACAGGTATTATGGTATAAGCCCGGTTGGTTTATGGACATTAGCTCAGCAAAATGTTAATAAATACATAGGTGAAGCAGAAGGTTCATACCAGTTTATCAATGATCAAGGATCTTTAATAGCGCAGCAAAATATTTACAACTATGACGAGATGACTAGTTTCGCTACTAAATTTAGAGATGCCCATCAAATTGGGTATGATCAAATTGTCGATATTCATACTTACCTTCCATCAGACTTTGATATTTCTATGTTTAGTGCTGACGAGTTATTAACTGTAAATCCAAATACTTCTTATGGTACATGGTATGGTTACGACAGCGAAGGAAACAAACTCGAAGGAGTTCAGCCTGGAATGAATGAATTTCTTACAGACAAGGATGAAAATGGAGATTACAAACGTGAGATGGGAGCTTTCCAACCTATCTATGTTTCGGGTTACATCCAAGACAAGTTTGCATTCGAAGACCTTATATTTAATATAGGTGTTCGTGTAGATAGATACGATGCCAATCAAGAAGTGTTGAAAGATAAGTACTCTATTTACGATGTAATAACTGCTGGAGAAACTGATTTAATTCCGCATCCTTCTAATATTGGTGATGATTACGTTGTTTATGTGAACTCTAACGCAACCACAAATCCTCAAATTACTGGATATAGAAATGGAGACAGTTGGTTTAACGCAGAAGGATTGCCAATAACAGATCCAAGCGTACTTGACGTTTCTACTGGTGTAACTCCTTATTTAAAAGACCCTAATGCTGGAGGTGCAGGTGAAGACCCTTTAAACCTAGGTTTAAAAGCGGATGCTTTTGAAGATTATACACCACAGGTTAGTATTATGCCTCGTATTTCGTTTAATTTCCCAATTTCTGATGAAGCTATTTTTTACGCTCATTACGATGTGTTGACTCAACGTCCTAGTAGAAACAGAATGGATCCTACTGATTATTTGTACCTAGCTCAACAAACGGCTTCGTCAATTAATAATCCAAACTTGAAATCGCAACGTACAACTGATTACGAACTTGGGTTTAAACAAACTTTAACTTCAAGTTCTGCTCTTTCTATCTCTGCCTTCTATAGAGAGATGAGAGACATGATTCAGTACACTCAAGTTGCTTATGCATACCCTAGACAATACTTCACTTTTGGTAATATTGATTTTGGTACCGTAAAAGGTTTGTCTGTTGCTTATGAAATGCGTAGAACAAAAAATGTGAGTTTTAATGCCAATTACACCTTACAATTTGCTGATGGTTCTGGTTCTTCATCTACTTCAGGTGTAAATATTGTAAACTCTAATCAACCTAATTTACGTTCTACACTTCCTTTAGATTACGACCAACGTCATAACCTTACGGCTAGTATTGATTTCCGTTACGGTTCTGGTAACAGATACAATGGACCGCTTGTAAATGGTCGTCCTATTTTAGAAAACATGGGTGTAAATCTTGTTGCTACTGCTGGTTCCGGAACACCGTTCTCAAGACAGCAGAATTCAACTCGTGAGGCAATGTTTGGGATCAATGATAGAACAAATCTTGAAGGGTCATTAAACGGTTCTCGTTTGCCTTGGAGATACAGATTAGACATGAGAGTTAACAAAAGTTTTGACATAACCTGGGGCCAAGGAGAAAATTTAAAATCTGCTTCAATGAATGTCTATTTCCAAGTTCAAAACCTGTTAAATACTGCAAACCTTGTTAATGTTTATCAATATACAGGGAATCCAGATGATGATGGCTACTTAAATTCTGCGGTTGGGATTGGCGATATAGCTAATCAAATTGATCCAACTGCATTCACTGATTTATATTCATTAAAGTTAAATAATCCAAGTAATTACACGCGTCCAAGAACTGTTCGTTTAGGTGTAACATTAGACTTTTAGTCTTGCTAGAAATTTGTATGTATATGAAAAAGACACTAAAAAATACCCTATATATTTTCTTTGCTACCATAGCTATGGTAATTCAAGCAAAAGAGAATGTTAATCATCCAGGTGGAAATGCTACTACTCCGGATCAGTCATTAGCATTTAACTGTGCGGCTGGTACTGCACAAACACTGCTGGATATCAATAACGTTAAAACCATGATTTTAAATGGTGGTGATATGTGGTGGGATTTATCCAATCCAAAATATGAAATACCTAAAAATAGTGGAAAACATTCTTTATTTGCGGGTTCTTTATGGATTGGAGGTTTAGATGACGAAGATCAGCTAAAAGTTGCTGCTCAAACATACCGCCAATCAGGTAACGACTTTTGGCCTGGTCCACTTGACAATGCCCGTTTGACTTCGGATGAAAACTTAAACAATAAGTACGGTACAACAAATGCAGATGTTTGTTCAGAATACGATTACCACCATGTAATAACTCGTGCAGAGGTTGAGGCGTTTTTAGCGTTCTCAAATTCAAACGAACCTAACATTGAATTTCCCAATTATTCTATACCCTCTTCTATTCTAAATTATCCTGGTGACAGAAAACTTGAATTTCAGTCTGAAAATTCTTATGAGGGTTACGATGATGTTGTCGCAACAAATCCTTATTACGCACTGGAAACATTAGCTCCTTACCGTGATGTTAATAATGATGGAAAATACACACCATCTGCAGGAGATTACCCAGAATACAATATTGACGGAACCTTTAATTGTCAAGAAGCTGACATGCTTTTTGGTGATCAAACACTTTGGTGGGTTTACAACGATAAAGGTGAATCTCATACCGCCTCAGGTTCTCTTGAACCGATTGGTTTAGAAATACAAGCTCAAGCCTTTGCTTTTTCTACTAACGACGAGATCAATAACATGACTTTTTACAATTATAAGTTAATAAACCGTTCTCACAATGCATTGAATGATGCTTATTTTGGTGTGCATGTTGATCCTGATCTTGGAAATTACCAAGATGATTTTGTGGGTTGTGATGTTGCCAGAGGTTTAGGTTATTGTTACAATGGTGATGAAAACGATGAGACTGCTGAAGGTTATGGTGTAAATCCTCCTGCTATTGGTGTAGATTTCTTCAGAGGTCCTATAGCAGATGAAGGCGACGGAATTGACAATGATTTAGATGGTATAATCGATGAAATTGGCGAGCAAATTATCATGTCAAAATTCATGTATTTCAACAATGACCAATCGGTTACAGGTAACCCAGATATAGCTCAAGACTTTTACAACTATCTACAAGGGAAGTGGTTGGATAATAAACCAATGACTTATGGTGCAGATGGAAGAGATGACTCTAGCCCTTTGTGTAGTTATATGTTCCCTGGTGATACCGATCCTTTATTTCCAGACTCATGGACTGAGCAAATAGCTGGTAACACTCCAGCTGATAGAAGGTTTGTACAGTCTGCTGGGCCATTTACACTTGAGCCTGGTGCATTAAATACCATTACAACAGGTGTTGTTTGGGCTCGTGCTAGTAGTGGAGGTGCTTGGCAATCTGTTGAGCTAATGCGTATTGCAGATGACAAAGCTCAAAAATTATTTGACATCTGTTTTGAGGTTTTAGACGGTCCAGATGCTCCAGATTTAACGCTACAAGAGCTTGATAAAGAAATTGTATTTACAATTACAAATGCGGCTAATATTTCAAATAACAATCAAAACTCCAATGAAGATTACGTTGAACAAGACCTAATTAACATTTCTGGGTTTTATGATGATGCAGGTACACTTCCTTACAATGACTCTTATGTTTTTGAAGGTTATCAAGTATTTCAATTGCTAAATGAAACGGTTACCGCATCAGATGTTTACGATATAGACAAAGCAAGATTGGTTTTTCAATGTGACGTCGAAAATTACCGAGATGCTAATGGGGCTGTAACTTCTGAGCCAACAGACTTACCTATCGCAGATCTTGTAAACTTTGAGTTCAGTTCAGAATTAGATGCTGTTGTTCCTAAGGACATGACATTACAAGCTGCCAACGAAGGTATCACGCATTCCTTTGTAATTAATCAAGATTTATTTGCTCCTGGAGATCGTACATTAATTAACAATAAAACGTATTACTTTACAGCTATTGCTTATGGTTACAACGAGTATTTGCAGTACGCCCAAGATGTCACTCCAGATGCTTCTAATATTTATGCTCCTAGTTTTAATGGTCAAAAGAAACCTTTCTTAGCTGGACGTAAAAACATACGTCAATATTCCGCTATTCCTCACCTAACTTTTGCTGAATCAAACGGTACCATTCAAAATGCAGATTACGGAACCATTCCTCAAATGACTCGTTTAGAAGGTTTGGGTAACGGTGGTTTAGAATTACAGTTTACGACCGAAATGAAAGCGAAATTAATGAACGGCGAATGTGTCGTGAGCACGGATTATGAAACAGACGGTGGTCCAGTAAATATTAAAGTGATTGACCCATTAAACGTACCAGAAAATACTGAGTTTACATTTACCCTCAATTCTGTTAACGATACGGCTAGTTGGATTTTAACTAATGTAACTTCAGGTGTTTCGGTAAGCTCAGACACAATAATGCGTGTAAAAAACGAGCAAATTATTGCTGAATGGGGTTTATCAGTTACACTTGTTAATGGCTTAAATGCTGGAGAAGATAGAGAAGGAACCAACGGTTTAATAAGTGCAAACATAATAAAAGACAATTCTACATCATGGTTAGATTTTGTGGATGACCAAGATTTTTTCTTTAATAGAGATGGTGTTGTTTTAACATCACCTGCTAACTGGATTCGTTCTGGTGCTGATCAAAGCGCTGATCCTTCCGGTGGTGACGAAGCAGTAGCTATCGATATCGGTGGACTCGATGATTGGGAAGATCCAAAAGAGGCTTTTGAAGGTGTTTTAAACGGTATGTGGGCTCCCTATAGATTAGTCGCTTTTGATAGAACTGACGTTCCTTTTGGGCACGCCGCTTCTTTTAAATATGGAGAACCTCTTGAAGAGTTAAATTCTGTTGATATTGTTTACACGAGCGATAAGAATCTTTGGACACGTGTACCGGTAATTGAAACAGGTGATTTTGATTACAGAGGTCAACTTAAAACAGCTCCTTCTGTTGGTAAAGATGGTATAGATGAAGTTGGAGGAACTACTGGTTTCTCATGGTTCCCAGGTTATGCACTTGACTTAGAGAAAGGAATTCGATTAAACATGATGTTTGGTGAGGCAAGTGATTTGCCTGATGACAATGGGACTGATATGATTTGGAATCCAACCTCTACTGATTACTCAGGAGAAAATTTCTTTGACCCAGAGAATAAGGTTATTTTTGGTGGACGTCATTACGTGTATGTTTGTACTAGTGAATATGCAGGAGAGAACGAAGAAGACCACCCTCAATACACTCGTTTAACTTCTATGAGTTCTATCGTAAATCAAAGAAGAGTTTATCAGGAAGTTTCTTGGGTATCGATTCCACTAACTTCTCAAAACGCTACTGTGTCTGATGGAGACATAGAAATGCAATTAAGAGTATCCAAAGCCTACGCTAAATACAATCATGAAGAGAATCCAGATTGTGAAGAGTTACCTTCGGATGTTAACGATGGAAATCCTTACTATTCTTTTAGTACAGAATCTATAATGACAGTTCGCAATGCCGAATCTGTTGCAAAAAGTGCAATGGATTTAATAAGAGTTGTTCCTAATCCTTATTATGGAGGAAACAATTACGAAAACGGTCAAATTGATGCACATGTTAAATTCACAAACCTACCTAAAGTCTGTACGATCTCTATTTACAACGTTTCTGGATCACTTGTCCGAAAAGTAGACTTAGATAGTGAATTGAACGTATCGGGTTGGGATTGGGACTTAAAAAACAACTCTAACATCGCTATCGCCTCAGGAGTATACATTATTCATGTTGATGGTAAAGAGTTAGGAGAGAAAGTCCTTAAATGGTTTGGAGCACTTCGTCCAATTGACTTAGACTCTTTCTAAAAGAATAAATTGATAAAGACTAAAATTCATACGACTATGGTTATGAAAATATATTCAAAAAAATTGGTGCCTGTTATTTTAACAGCATTATTGATGCTTTGTTCTTTCAATGCGAATGCTGGTAACGAACAACGTTCAGGTCAAGCCGGAGCAACAGAATTGCTAATTAACCCTTGGGCTCGTTCATCGGGTTGGGGTGGTATAAACACGGCATCTGTTCAAGGTCTTGAAGCTACCTTTATGAATGTAGCCGGTTTAGCAGGTACAGTAAACACAGAGCTTGTTTTTTCTTCTACCTCTTGGCTGTTTGACATGCAAGTAAATGCATTTGGTTTTTCTAAATCATTGGCAGATGATGCTGTTATTGGTTTAGCAATTACTTCTATAGGTTTTGGAGATATAGACATCACTACCACAGAAGCTCCTGGAGGAACGGGTACAACTTATAAGCCAACCATGATGAATATTGGTCTTTCTTATGCTAAGAAATTTACCGATAATATTTCAGGTGGTGCAACGGTAAGAATGATATCGGAGTCTACTCCAGATATGAAAGCCTCAGCCATCTCTTTAGATGCAGGTATTCAGTATGTGGCTGGATCAGATCGTCAAATTAAATTTGGTGTATCTCTTAAGAACGTCGGTCCTAAAATGAAATACGAAGGTGACGGTAACGGAGTTAGGCTTACGAATACTGAAGCTCATGGAGCAGAATATTC
Source organism: Flavobacteriales bacterium (assembly GCA_028110365.1). Classification (GTDB taxonomy): domain Bacteria; phylum Bacteroidota; class Bacteroidia; order Flavobacteriales; family UBA7430; genus UBA6772. The sequence continues at coordinate 22,428 of JAOGVT010000009.1, read as the reverse complement.
TCAATCATTCGAATTTAAGTCTGATGCTTTTGAATTGCCTTCTTCATTAAATATTGGTGGTGCTTACGATTTCACAATCGATCAAGACAATCGTATTACAGTAGCCGGTAACTTTACATCGAATTCATTTACGAAAGACCAATATGGTATAGGATTTGAATATGCCTACCAGTCTTATTTTATGCTTAGATCTGGTTATGTGTATGAAGAAGGTATACTAGAGACCGAAACTCGTACAACCGCTTTTACTGGATTTAATGCTGGTTTCACCTTCGAAGTTCCTTTGAGCTCAGGTACCAATTTTGGTTTAGATTTTTCTTACCGACAATCTAGTCCATTAGACTCACCTGTTTCTATAGGCGCTCGTATTACTTTATAACATACCTTCTCCTTAAGGAGATTTAAATATAAAAAAGAGGATCCATTTGGATCTTCTTTTTGCGTTTCACTAATGTAAATTACTATTATGTCTACAATATCATATTATACCGAAGAAGGTTTACAAAAATTAAAAGAAGAGTTAGAACAACTAAAATTTGTTGAGCGTCCTAGTATATCTAACCAAATTGCAGAAGCAAGAGATAAGGGCGATTTATCAGAAAATGCTGAATATGACGCAGCTAAGGAAGCTCAAGGGATGTTAGAAATGAAAATAGCAAAACTTGAGGCCATGTATGCAAGTGCTCGTATTATTGACGAATCTCAGTTAGACACCGATAAAGTATTGGCGCTATCTATTGTAAAGATTAAAAATTTAGCGACCAAAAAGGAAATGACTTTTACATTGGTTGCCGAGTCTGAAGCTGACGTTAAAACGGGAAAAATTTCAATTAGCTCTCCTATTGGTACTGGTTTACTTGGTAAAAAAGTAGGAGAAATTGCCGAAATTACTGTTCCTGCAGGACTTATGAAATTTGAAATTATTCATATTAGTCGCTAATGTCGAGTATTTTCTCTAAGATAGTTTCGGGCGAAATACCTTCTTTTAAAATAATGGAAGATGAACATCATCTGGCTTTTCTAGATGTATTTCCGTTAGCCAAAGGGCATGTTTTGGTCATTCCGAAGCAAGAAGTAGACTCCATATTTGATTTAAGTGACCAAGCTTATGCAAACCTTTGGCTTTTTGCTAAAACAACAGCAAAGGCTTTAGAAATAGCGATTCCTTGTAAAAGAGTTGGTATTGCAGTTATTGGCTTAGAAGTACCACATGCGCACATTCATCTTTTGCCACTTCAATCTGTTGAAGATATTAATTTTTCCAACCCTAAATTGACGGTTTCTACTGATGAAATGCAAGCAATTGCAGCCAAGATTAGAGTTCATTTAAAGTAGTTTAGCCAATACGGTCTTTATTGTTTTTAACGAAACTAGCCCAAGAAGATTTCCCTTTTCCAGTTGCAATAGCTCCATTTTGTAAACCATGGCAAACGGCAGCTGCTAATCCATCGGTTGCGTCCAAGTATTTTGGCATTTCTTTAATATTTAGCATCTGCATGAGCATTGCTGCAACTTGTTCTTTCGAAGCAGCTCCTCTCCCAGTTATAGATTTTTTAATTTTTAGAGGTGCGTACTCTGTTACCGGAATTTCTCTTTGCAGTGCTGCTGCCATGGCCACACCTTGAGCTCTACCAAGTTTTAGCATGGACTGTACATTTTTCCCAAAAAAAGGTGCTTCTAATGCAACCTCATCAGGATTGTAGTGATCTATAATGGCCAAGGTTTTTTGAAATATTTTCTGAAGTTTTAAATACGGGTCATTCAATTTATTTAAAATTAATACGTCCATCATAATCATTTCAAAGTTGGCTCCTTTTTTCTTTACCAAGCCAAATCCCATAATACTAGTCCCTGGGTCTATTCCCAGTATTATTTTTTCTTCTTGCACACCTTTTATGGTTTATATTAAGTTTTAAATATACTCTTTTATCATCGATAATTTGTGTGCGCTATACTCAAGTTTTACCTTAAAATCATACTGAGTTTTACTCTTGTTTGCTTCATAATTTGTAGTTTTAAGAAATTATATGAAAGTCAATTTTCTAACAAAGCATGTTTCGGGCTCTATAGGGATGTTCATAATTGTAATGAGCATCTTTATTGCTGTATTCGCTTATTTTATAGCTCCGGATAACAGCCCTTATGGCAATTCGATGCACTTAGAGCTAAGTACGCTTAAACCCGGCTCTACCGTTTCTTTTTTAAGATTTCCTAAAAAGAATCCTACTCAAACAAGTTTTATAGAACAATTACTTTCAGGTGTTGTTCCTCCTTTTACTTCAATTCCTATTCGCTCCTACGCGCAGAAAGATTCCATTATTTCTTATGTTTCTTATACATCAAATTTGGTAACAGACATTTCTCTTGATCAACTATTAATTTCAAACAACCAAACCCCTGAGTTTACGCAGACTTACTATTTAGGAACAGATAAGTACGGTAGAGATTTATTAAGTAGGTTGCTCATAGCCACTAGAATATCCTTGTCTGTTGGGTTTATAGCTGTTTTTATTTCTTTACTGATAGGAATTACCCTTGGGTTAGTTTCTGGTTACTATGGCTCTTGGGTAGATGCATTAATTCTCTGGTTTATAAATGTGGTTTGGTCCATACCTACACTATTAATGGTAATTGCTATTAGTTTAGCTCTTGGAAAGGGTTTTTGGCAGGTTTTTGTAGCCGTTGGCTTAACGATGTGGGTGGAAGTGGCTCGTGTTGTTAGAGGGCAGGTTTTAAGCCTAAAGCAGCTAGAGTATATTCAGGCTGCTAAAGTTTTAGGTTTTGGAGATTTAAGAATTATGTTTGGTCACATTCTCCCGAATATCATGAGTCCTATAATTGTTATTTCTGCTGCAAATTTTGCTTCTGCGATATTAATAGAAGCAGGTTTAAGTTTTTTAGGTATTGGAGTACAGGCGCCTATTCCATCCTGGGGTTCTATGATTAAAAATCATTATTCGTATATAATATTGGATAAAGCGTACTTGGCATTTGCGCCTGGCTTAACGATAATGCTTCTTGTGTTGGCTTTGATGTATGTTGGGAATATGCTTCGATCGTATTTAAACGTCAAAGGTTAGTTTGTTTTAAACTTCTGTTCTATTTTGTCTGCCAATACATTTGATAGTTTTTCATAAGATTCTTTTGTCCAACCTGCTACATGAGGACTTAATAAAACAGTAGATGCGTTTAGTAAATACTGTAAAGCCTCCGGTGTATTTTCGTCAAATAGGTTTTCGAAGTTTGATTTTTCATACTCGAGCACATCTAAACAAGCGCCGCTAATTTTTTCATTTTTCAGGCCTTTAACCAAACTTTCAGTGCAAACAACTTTACCCCTAGCCGTATTCAAAAGGTAAAATGGGTTTTTCATTTTAGCCACAAATTCATCATTTAAATAATGATGTGTTTCCTTAGTATAAGGTGTGTGAAAGCTAATAATGCTTGCTTTTTCTTGAATGTTTTCCAGGGTAGATTCACAAACGTAGTTGTCAGAATAATTAATTTTATGGGTATCGTATGCTAAAACCGTACAGCCAAATCCGGAGAGGCATTTTGCAAATGATTGGCCCATATTTCCATAACCAATAATTCCGATTGTTTTACCAGAAAGCTCTAAGCCTCTGTTTTCTTCTCTTTTCCACTTTCCCTTGCGTATTTGTTGATCTGCATGAGTTAGTTTATTAAACAAGTTTAGAAGCATTCCTAAGGCATGCTCTCCGACTGCTTGGCTATTCCCTTCAGGAGCAGAGAATAAAACGATACCTAATTTTGTTGCTTCTTGCCTATCGATATTTTCTAGACCGGCACCAGACCGGGCAATAAACTTTAATTTTGTTGCTTTTGCTAATAATTCCTTGTCTACAGGAGTTCGGGATCTAATCACCAAACCTTGGTATTGAGAAATTTTAGATAGTATTATTGCTCTTTCAGAGGTATAGTCGTGATGGCATTCAAAACCTAAATGTACAAGACGTTTTTCGAGTATTTCGTGAACACTGTCGAGAAAAAGAACTTTCATTAGAGTTCTAAAAATAATTTACCAATCATGAAATAGATAAACAAACCAAGAACATCGTTTACCGTTGTAATAAATGGTCCTGTAGCTAAAGCAGGGTCAATTTTATATTTATTTAAAGCCAAGGGTACAAAGGTTCCAAATAAGGCGGCAAAAATAATTACTGCCATTAAGGATATACTAACGGTGAAGTAGATGGAACTTGGGTAGCCTAGTAGAAATGTAATAAGCATAATCAATACAGAACAAATGATTCCATTTAACATGGCCACCCCTAATTCTTTAAGTAATCGCTCACCCATAGTATCCATTCCTAGGCTGTTGCTGGCAAGTCCTTGAACTATAATGGCTGCAGATTGAACGCCTACATTGCCACCCATAGCTGCAATTAGTGGTGTAAAGAAGGCGAGTTCTATGTTGTTTTGAATGTCAAATATTCCCATGACCTGAGCTCCCATAATTCCGCCCATTAGACCAATTAGTAGCCAGGGCAAACGCGCTCTTGTGAGTGTAATTATATCATCAGAAGAGTCTACCTGTTCGGAGATCCCAGAGGCTTTGTTATAATCCTCCATGGCCTCTTCTTTTATCACATCTACAATGTCATCAATGGTAATTCTACCAATCAATCGATTTAAATCGTCAACTACGGGCAAAACAACAAGATCGTATTTATCCATTATATTCGCGACTTCCTCATCATCAAAATCAGCTTTTACAGAAATAACTTTTTCGTTGTATACATTTTTAATGTAGGTTTTTTCTGAGGTTAACAGTAGCTTTTTTAACGAAAGTGTTCCCAATAGTATGTTATGGTCGTTTACAACATAAATGGTGTAAACTTTATCTACATCCTCCGCTTGTTTGCGCATTTCTTTTACGCAACGAAGCACAGACCATTTGTCATTTACCTGTATGAGCTCTTTGGCCATTAAACCCCCAGCTGTGTTTTCAGGGTACGATAGTAAATCTACAATATCACTTGCATGCTCTATGTCCTCAATATGCGATAAAACTTCTACTTTCTTGGCAGTAGATAAATCGGATATAATATCAGCGGCATCATCAGAGTCTAGATTTTCAATCAGTTCTTCAGCAATTTCTTGTGAGGTAAGATCCTCTAGAACGACTTCTCTATTTTCATCATCTAATTCAATAAGTATTTCAGCAGAATCTTGATCTTCAAATAGTTCAAAAAGGGTTTTACCTTGTTCTTCGCTAAGTTCTTCTATAAGTGCTGCTATATCAACATGATGCAGTTGCGAAAGCTCGGATTTTAAGACTTTAAAGTCTTTTTGCTCCAAACGCTCTTTAATATCGTTTATAAATTCTTTGGTTAATTCAAATTTCATAATTCAATATTTTCCAACTTATTGGTAAGGTACACAAAATCTTCTACGGATAATCTTTCTGCTCTTTGTGAAAGGAGTTGGTCCTCAAAACCACTTTTTCCAATAAGAGGTTTTAATGCATTTCGCAGTGTTTTTCTTCTTTGGCTAAACGATTGTTTTACGACTCGTTTAAAAAACCGTTCGTTACAGTCTAGTTTTTCTTTTTGGTTTCTTCTTAGTCTAATAACGCCAGATTTAACTTTTGGTGGCGGGTCAAAAACTTCGGGTTCTACAGTAAATAGGTATTCTATATCGTAGAAGGCTTGAAGTAAAACGGAAATTATTCCATATTTTTTACTCCCAGGACCACTAGCAACTCGCTCGGCAACTTCTTTTTGAAACATTCCTACAATTTCGGGCACCTGCTCTTTGTATTCGAGTGCTTTAAACAAAATTTGAGAGGATATATTGTAGGGGAAGTTCCCTATCAAAGCAAACTGTCCTTCTGTTAACTTGGTTAAATCCAAACCTAAAAAATCGGTGCTGTATATTCGGTCACTAAGTTCAGGGTATTGAGTTTCTAGATACGATACGGACTCTCTATCGAGTTCAATTACGTGTGTTGTAAATTCCTTTTTTAATAAGTATTGCGTAAGAACTCCCATTCCAGGGCCTACTTCAACCACATTTGTATAACCTTTGTTGCTTAAGCCATCTACAATAGCTCTTGCAATGGAAAGGTCTTTCAGGAAATGTTGACCTAAGTGTTTTTTAGCTCTTACTCTTTTCATATTAAAATTCGTTTACTACTTCTAAAAGGGTTCGAAAGGCAACAAATTTTCCCTTAAACTTTTTAGTATGTTCTTCTTGAAGTTCTGCCGCAAACTTAGCTTTGTATTCATCTACCTTTTTTATACTTTCACATGTGTATTGTATGGAATACGTAAGCCCACCCATTTGTTCTTCTACTAAAACCTTGCTCATTTTTGCAGCGGTAAACAAACCTGTATTCATTACTTGAGCAATATGCTTGGTATTCATCCAATCGAGCCATTCTTGGTGAACAGTTTCGTCTATATTTACGGTTACATTGTATATAATCATGCTATTATTTGCTTAGTTCTCTATAATGTTTTCTAGATTCTGATAGGTAAAAACTATCTTGATGGTTGGTCATTATATCTTGGTACAAATTTAAAGCTTTAGTGGTGTCAGTGTAAAAATATTCTTGCAGTTGTGCTTGTTCAAATTTTGCGTCATCTGCTAAAATGTCATAAGAAAAGAAACGGATTATTTGATCTAACAATTCGCTTGCATCTTCTTTTTTACCTTGCTTCATTTTAATAGTAAATTGCCTAAAAAGCGCTTCGTCTATTAAACTATGACCTTCGTAATTTATGATTATGTTGTCGAATATTTCATAAGCCTCATTTAGTTTATTTTGGTAAATAAAAAGATCTGCTTGCGCAAAAAGCTCCATAGTTACGGTTGTAGTATCCATGTTTAGATTGTCTTGTATTAAAAGAGCTAATTCCATAGCATTATTTGCAATGAGTTTAGCAGTCGACTTTTTGAGCACATCTAGTTGAGCTTGCGCCCAATCGAAATCGCCTTGATAGTAGGATATTTTTGCTCTTCTAAATTTTGCCTCATGGCCTAAAACATCATGTTTGTAGGCCTTATCTACTTGAGAATAATATAAGATTGCATCCCAAATCTCATTTTGCAATAAGAGAATATCTGCATAAACGAGTTTGCATTGAGCGATGTCTTCATCACTCGCTGCATTTATTTTTAAAGCTTCTTTAATGGTCGAAGAGGCTTTGTTTAGATCGTAAAGATTGAAGGCTTGTATTTGCGCGAGATCTCTAAGTTGTAGAATGGTATAACTTGTTTTGCCCAGCGCAAAAAAACTAGTCAGATATTCTTGTTCCAATAGGAGCCAATCCTCTTTATTGGTTTCTGGCTGTCCTTCAAGAAGTTCTTTTTTAACTCTAAGTAAGGCCGTTTGTGCATCTAGGTAATATTTTGATTCAGTACCTAAATTAATGATGTATGCGTAGCAATTTTTAGCTGTTTCAAAATCTTTATTTTTTCTGCAAATTGATGCCAATTCAAAAAGTTTCTTTTGCCCAAATTGTAGGCGTTTATCCATAGCTTTTTCTTGCTCAAATGCGGCCTGAAAATCCTTTTCTTGAATAAAGAGCCAAATTAAAAATTCGGCTAAATTTTCATCTTCTGTTTCTTGAACTTTTTGTAATAAGATCCCTTTTAACAGTTGATTGTTTTCATTTTCAGGGTCATTGTTTATGGTTCTATTTAAAATGTTTTTTACACTCTGTGTATATTTTTTATTTCTAACGATTAGCTCCAAATAATTTTCATACATCAAGCCGATCTTTCCTTGCTGGCCGTAAATTTTAGCCAATTGAAATCGATAGTTGGTTTGGTTTGGATTTCTAAGTCCAATTTTGTAGGCCTCTATAGCATAGTCAAAATACTCAAATTTATAAAGCCTATTGGCTGTAACAGTTACGAATTGTTCGTTTTTGTTTAATTGATTTAAAGCTAATCTAAATTTCTTAGTGGCTTTTTTTAGTTCGCCTTTTAAGCTATGAACATGTGCATAATCTATAGTTATAGAAATTTGAGTTGGATTTCTTTTACTTTGTTTTTTGACTAGTTTTTCAGCCTCTTCTAGTTCTGAAAGCGCTAGATAGCAATCGAGTAATCCTTGATAGTAGTTTGTCGATTTATGGGTGTTGTATAGTTTAACATAGAGTTCACTTGCTTTTTGATAAGCACCTGATTTGAAAAATTGGTTGGCTAGTTTTGCCTGGTTGTTGTTTTGAGCTGCAAGTAAAACAGGAAAGCTAAGTGCTACTAGAAACAGCTGTAATTTAGTTTTTAATAAAGTTTCCATTTTGAATATGTATAGCGTTCAACTGTATAAAAATTCCATGTAGTTTGTATTCCAAGGAATCGAAATGTGCTAAATTAGTTGTAAAAGTACTTTTTAATTTGTCACCTAATACATTAAGTTTTCCAAGCATCTTTTGTTCTTCACTTAAGTATAAGGAAAACTGCGTTTTATTTAAATGTCTATGAATCAGGTCTTCTTTTAAGGCCACTATCTGATTCTTAGAAAAAACGAGTTCTTTTAATAAGCTATCAAGTTGGCTATTGAAATGCATAAAATTTTTTTCAATTTTTTGGTAAGCCAATTTGTCCTGATGAATCCAATCTTTTTGAAATACATCTAAATTATCTAAATCAAATAACCTTATTCTTTCGGCACTTTTATGTAAGCATTCATTAACAAGTGTGGTGTCAATATCTTTGAGAAAACTCTTTTGATTTTGCACTAAAGAGTCTAGAAGGAAAGTGTAATTGACTTCCTTAGAAATATTGATTTCCTGGCAAGAAGAAATCAATACAGCAAAAATCAATATGTTTCGTTTATTTCTCAGCATTGTAAAAACCCGAAGCAGAGCCTTCGGTTGTTTGATTAGATTTTATTGAACCCACAGTAAGGTACCAATACCTCTGGAATAGTTATTCCTTCAGCATCTTGATAATTTTCTATAAGCGCAGCCATAATTCGTGGTAAAGCAAGGGCAGAACCGTTAAGACTGTGGCAAAGGGTTGTTTTTTTATCCTCGTCTTTAAAGCGTAATTTTAAACGGTTACTTTGGTAGCTTTCAAAATTAGACACAGAGCTAACCTCAAGCCACTTTTCTTGTGCAGCCGAGTATACTTCAAAATCAAAGGTTAGTGCAGAGGTAAAGCCTAGGTCTCCTCCACAAAGTTTAAGAATTCTAAAGGGTAGTCCTAATTCACGAAGAATACCCGCTACATGTTTAACCATTACATCTAATGCTTTATAGGAATCATCTGGGTGCTGTATTTGAACAATTTCTACCTTGTCAAATTGGTGCAAACGATTTAAGCCTCTTACATCTTTTCCATAAGAACCTGCTTCTCTTCTGAAGCAGGGTGTATAAGCTGTACATTTTAGGGGAAGGTCTTCTTTTTTTACAATTACATTTCTAAAAATGTTTGTAACAGGGACTTCTGCAGTGGGTATTAAATATAAATTATCTTCTGTTGCATGGTACATTTGACCTTCTTTATCGGGTAGTTGTCCTGTTCCAAAACCAGAAGCCTCGTTAACAAGCAGCGGAGGCATAATTTCCTCATATCCTGCTTCAATATTTTTATCTAAAAAGAAATTGATCAGTGCCCGCTGCATTCGAGCCCCTTTTCCACGGTAAACTGGAAATCCAGCTCCTGTTATTTTTACCCCTAATTCAAAATCAATTATATTTTTTTCTGCTACAAGTTCCCAGTGTGGTTTGGCATTTTCCCCAAGGTTTGGGATTTCTCCTTCTTGACTAACAACTTCATTATCCTGTTCACTTGTTCCTTTAGGAACCGATTTGTTTGGGATGTTCGGAATTTGCACAAGTTTTCGCTCAAGTGATTCTTGAGTTTCTGAAAGTACCTGCTGTAAAACTTTAGTTTTTTCTTTTAGTAGTGCAGTTTCCGTTTTTTTAGCATTTGCTTGTTCTACGTTACCCGATTTAAAAAGTTCGCCAATTTCTTTAGACAATTTATTTGATTCTGCTAAAATTGCATCATTATCAGATTGTGTATTTCGTCGCCTTTCATCTAGTATGATTAGTTCTTCAATGATTTCTTTAGCATCGAAATTTTTTACAGCTAATCGCTCAATAACTTCTTCTTTATGTGCTCTAATATAGGCTACTTGTAACATGTTCTTTAGTTTTGAAAGACAAAAATAAGCTATTAGATCCTAACTTTTTATGTGCAGTCCTGAAAGTTTAAATTGCTTGAAAGAGAAATACCTCCGACTTGTCAGAGGTATTGTATAGTATTGTTAAATTCTATTAAAATTTAACTCCAATAGCTATTAAGAATTGATTTACTCTTTGGTCAGCTGCAAACTCTGCGTTTCCAATTGAAATACCCTCGGATAAAGACTGAAGAGCTAGTTCATATCGAACATCTACTGTTAGAAAAGTTAAGTCTAGTCCGGCACCAATTTGTGCACCAATCGTAGCTGATTTATAATTGGTTTTTACATCCTCTATATTGGTTGTTAGATTTTTAAAGCTAATATCTTCGTTTAGTGGTAATGTAAATACAGGCCCCGCGTTAACTCTTAGGACTTTTAAAAAACGTTTTCCAATTAATACTGGTATGTCTAGCTTGTTAAGTTTTACTTCACCCATTACACTTTCTAAGTTAAAATCGTCTGTAGGTATGTTAAAACCAACCTCAGATTTAGAACTACTTACGAGTAACTCGGGTTGAATGTAAAAGCCTAGTAAAGAAATTCGAGCAAAGACACCAATATGCCCACTTACCTTACCATTTACATCCTCAAGAAGACTAAGTGCTTGTGCTCCAGAATTTACATCTTGAACATCAGACACTTTTATTGATGGTACAGCAATTCCTATTTTAGGTCCCCACGAAAAGCTTTGAGCTGATATCGAAAGTGAGCAGCTTACTAAGGCGATAGTTAGAAATAGTTTTTTCATAATTTATATATTAAGATTTGGTTTCTAGTTTGCGTTTTTCTTTGGCACTCTTGGTTGCTGCAATATTTGCTTCAATAGTATGGGCTGGTCTGGACCATTTTATTTTTTGGTCAGACAAATTACTGTTTTTGTAGTTTTCGTTTACTGCAGGTTTATCTCCTTTTTTGTAGGCCTTTTGAGGCACAAGTCCTAAGGTATTAAATAATTCCATATCCTTATTGATATCCGGGTTTGGTGTGGTCAAAAGTTTGTCTCCAGCAAAAATAGAACCGGCTCCAGACATAAAGCATAACGCTTGGCCTTCGTCGGTCATTTCAGTTCTCCCAGCTGAAAGTCGAACGGTTGTTGTTGGAAGTACAATTCGAGTTGTAGCTACCATTCTTATCATATCCCAAATAGGAATTTGCTCTTGTTCTTCCATCGGTGTTCCTTCTACAGCTACAAGCGCATTTATTGGAACAGACTCTGGGTAAGGATTTAAGTTTGAAAGTGTAACCAACATGGCTGCTCTATCTTCTACAGATTCTCCCATACCTACAATTCCTCCTGAACAAACCGTTAATCCGGCTTTTCGAGCATTTCCAATGGTCTCTATTCGATCTTCATAACCTCTTGTAGAAATTACTTTTTTGTAATGTTCTTCGGAAGTGTCTAAGTTGTGGTTGTATGCGTAAAGACCAGCATCAGAAAGTCTTCTGGCTTGGTCTGGGGTAAGCATACCTAGCGTACAGCATACTTCCATGTCTAAATCTCTAACTGTTCGAACCATTTCGAGAACTTGGTCAAACTCTGGGCCTTCTTTTACATTTCGCCATGCGGCACCCATACAAACTCTAGAAGAGCCTGAGCTTTGAGCTCTTAATGCTTGTGCTTTTACAGTTTGCACAGACATTAGGTCATTTTTTTCTATATCCGTATGGTACCTTGCTGCTTGTGGGCAATACCCGCAATCTTCTGGACAGCCACCTGTTTTTATGGATAGCAATGTACTCACTTGTACTTCGCTTGGGTTATGGTATTCTCTGTGTACTTGAGCTGCTTGGAAAACCAATTCAAGTAGCGGTTTATTGTAAACTTCAAGTACCTCCTCTTTCGTCCAATTTTTTCTATTTTCCTTCATCTGTATTCTTAATATTCAGTTCAAATATAAGTCTTCTTTTTAGTAACTCTTTTTTATTTTGATAAAATGATACTAACGGCATTTCCTCCAAAGCCGGTTGCATTGACCATTATGTTTGTTGGGTTGTTTTTATTTCCTGCTGAGAAGCTTTCGTAGGGAAGGTTAATGAGTTTTTTGTTTTTTAACATCAGTATGGCTAGTTCTATACTAATGGCGCCAGAGGCACCAAAAGTATGCCCAGTAGTATATTTGGTTGAAATTAAATGAGGTATTTTTTCACCAAAAAGATGTTGTATCGCTTTGTATTCACTTACATCTCCTTTTAAAGTTCCTGGTGCATGCATTACAATACTATCTACGGTTTCTAAATTAGCATTTTTTAAGGCCATTTTCATTGCTTCCTTAAGGCATTCTGCCTCAGCAGAAAGAGATACATTATGTTCAATTAATTCTGTGGAAAACCCAAACCCCTGAATGGTAGCTTGTCTATGTTGTCCTTTGTCTTTTTCTAAACAAAAAACGGCTGCTCCTTCACCTAAAACCAAAGAGTTTGTGGTTTTGTTTTTTTCAATAGGTAACGAAGGGAAAGAACCTTTTTCTTCTGAGTATATTCTCAAAGCTCTCATTTGTGCAATCGTAAAATCACTTAAAGGAGCCTCAGCTCCTCCTGCCATAAATTTTGTAGTCATTCCAGAAGTAAGCCATGCAATTCCATTTAGTATCGAATGCAATGCAGTACTGCATGTTATGGAATGAGAAAAGCTAGCTCCTTTACTGCCAATATCATAGGCTACCCAAGAGGATATATTTCCTAGGGTAGTGGTTGGCGAAACCAATGGCGTTAATCTATCCTCTTTATTTTGAACAAAATTCTTATGGTATTTTTCGAATAATTGTGTTGCTCCTCTTGAAGATCCAAGGTTTATACTAATGTTTTTTTCTTCACCCCATCCGGCATTTTTCACAGCTTGTCTAGCTGAGATAATTGAAAGTAAAACGGTTTTATCTAATCTTCTAAATTGAGGGTTTTCTTTACGTAAATTTTTAAGCAGCTCTTCTTGGTTAGGATGAAGTTTACCAACCCAAGTATCACAATTGTTAAAACAACAAGGGGTTATTCGGGTAGTTTGTGTGCAGTAATTTTTCCAAATTTCTTCCTGTGTACTCCCCATGGAAGATATACTTCCCATCCCAGTAATAATAATTTTTTCTTGCATAGGTCAAAGATACTGTAAAGTATCATTTAGAAATATAGAAAAATCAGCTTTTCTTAGCCCATTTTGTTTTTTTTATTGCACCGTTTTTATCCTTTACAGTAACGATATAAACACCATCAGAAAGATGCGATAAGTCATGTCTGTTTTTTCCTGTATCCAGGTAAACGCAAATCCCAAGCATGCTATATATTGATACGGTTTCTATTTCCATATTACCTGCGGTAAACGTTAAAATACCTGACGATGGGTTGGGGTATATCCAGGATTTTTCTTCTACTTTTTTTATGTTTAGGTTGTTCACTGAGAGTATGACCGAGGATTCTTTACAATCGTTTGAGGCAACTAATTCTATTTCATACACACCTGTTAATTCTCCTATAAAAATGGTGAGTGTTTCTGATTCAGAAAGTATGTTTTGGTTTGTATCTATCCAATTTAAACTTGAATAATTTGTGCTTTGATTGTACATATATAGGCTGTCTCCTAAAACTTCATAACTGGCCATCGCTTGTGGTCGAATTGAAAAATCTAGCGTATTTACTTGTGTACTATTATTGGCTATTTCTTGAATGATGTCTGCTTCCGTTTGAGTTACCCCATTGGGTATAAAACTTGTGTTTGGGTTGTCTGTATATAAAACTGCATAAAACACACAGGCAGCTAGGTAGGAGCCTTTTATGTTTGGATGAGATCCATCTGAAGAATAGAGATTTATAGAGGGATGATTTAAGCGTATGTTTTTCCATGCGGTTCCAACTGGGGCTAAGAGAGATTCGTTATTTTCTGCCATTTCTGTATAGGAGGTTTCAAGCCGGTCTTGCATGCCGTTGTAGGTGCATATTGGCGGATAATTTGCACAGTTTTGTGAATCGCCATTTTCTCTTCCCCAAGTCATAAAAAAAACAGGTTGGGCACACGTATTTTCATGTCTAATTTTTTCGCATAGTGAAGTTGCAAAAGGATATACTTCTGCGGCTACTTGATTGGGATGAAAAGAAGGTTTTTGACTTTGATCTTGAAGTATTATATAATCCCATTGGCTAGAACTTACTAAATTGTCTACTACGCTATTGTTTGCATGTTGTTCAAGAGAAGATCCACCAGGAGTATGGCTTTCGTGGTAAAAAGTATTGCCCTTAGAATTGGCTATCTCCTTAACGAGTTCTGGTAAGTTATTATAGTACGTATAACTATTCCCTATAAATAAAGCACTTTTATTTATTTGTGAATGAGCACTAATACTTATAAATAAAGTAAAGAATAGTCTAATAATGTTCTTCATAAAGTTCAGATATTTTAGTTCGTAAATTAAGCACAATATAGTGTAATTTAGATAGGGGTAATAGTCCGTTTTTTTAAAATATCGGGCTGTATTTATTGGTATTATTGCATCAAACAAAAGATTTATCTCAGCAGATCTTGTTTATTTAATACCTTTGCTATGTGAAAAAGCTACTACTTATTTGTTTTTTATTTATTCAGCAGGTTTTGTTTTCTCAGGCTTCGGATTTTTCTGTGTCAGACAATACAGGCGCGGAATTCAATTTGCACGAAACCTTGCAGAGTGGCCAGTTTGTACTTATTGATTTCTTAGCTACTTGGTGTGGGCCGTGTGCAGAGGGTGTTCCAATATTCTCTGAAATTTACCACGATTTTGGCTGTAACGAAAGTGATTTATTTGTTCTGTCAATTAGCTCTGATGCCTCGGATTATGAGTCTCAAGTATTTCATAATTTGTACAATGGATCTCATCCAATAGTAAGTGGTGTTGACGGAGGAGGCGCTCATGTTCATCAAGATTATCAAATTTCCAGTTTACCCTACTACGTATTAATTGATACAAGTGGTTTTGTGTTGTACGAAGGAACTGAGCTTGTTTCTTACCAAGGTTTGAGTTCTTTATTGTTAGAAAATGGAATTGAACAAAATGACTGTCAAGTTTCTGTTCATACGCAAACTCAAGAGTTTCATCAAGGTTGGAATTTGCTCTCTAAAAGTATATTGACTGAGAATGAATCTATGGAATCTGTATTTTTAGATGTTCTATCGAACTTAATATTATTAAAAGACGCAGAGGGCAATGTGTTTTGGCCTAGTTTTTCTGTTAATGCAATTGGAGATTACAACAACTCAAAAGGTTATTTAGCCTATTTTTCTGAAGAGGTAAGCCTTACTTGGGTTGGTGAATTGTTATCTTCTGACTTTTCTATTTATTTAAATTCAGGGTGGAATATAGTTCCATATTATGGGGTACAATCCATCAATTCTGGTCTGTATTTTAATTCAATTACGTCTTCAATTATTATAGTAAAAGACGAGTCTGGAGACATTTATTATCCTGCTTATAACTTTAACAACATAGGCGATGTTCATCAGGGTAAGGCTTATTATATAAAAGTTTCAGAAGAGGTTAATTTTGAATACTAAATAAACTTAGCTGTAATAGAAATAATTCCTACAAGAAAACAGTAGTAGGCAAAGTATTTTAATTGGCTTTTCTTTACCAACTTGATCATCCATTTACAGGCAGCAAGTCCAGTTATAAAAGCGGCAATAAATCCAAAAAATAAGGGTGGTAAATTAATTGTGTCTGCGGCCAAATCTCCACTCAATATATCTTTAGTCATTTTTCCTAAGATTAAAGGAACAACCATTAGAAAAGAAAACTTTGCAGCTTTTTCTCGGTCTACCCCTAATAAAACGGAAGTCGAAATAGTAGCCCCTGATCTTGATATTCCAGGAAGTATAGCTATAGCTTGCGCTATTCCTATAAGAACAGAATTGTACATGCTTACTGGTTTCGTTGTTTTTTTTGCTTTATCGGCTAAAAACAGAAGCAATCCTGTAAGTATAAGCATGCTGCCAACCAAAATTATTTTACCTCCAAATAAAGATTCAATTTCGTTTTCGAAAAACAATCCGACAAAAGCCGCTGGCAGCATAGATAAAATAATTTTAACTGAAAATTTGGCTTCTTCATTCCATTTACATTGAAACAAACCAGTAAAAATTACAACAATATCTTTTCGGAAGATAACTAGAGTACTTAGTGCTGTAGCGGCATGCAATACCACAGTCATTAATAAGTTCTGTTGTTTCGTTGAGACGTTTAATAATTCTTTTACAATTTCTATATGCCCACTACTGCTCACAGGTAAAAATTCAGTTAACCCTTGAACTACACCTAAAATAAGTGCTTCAAAAATACCCATAAGTTTACTTTTTTTGCTTGTACATTATTGCAAATCCTTCAATTACAAAACCAATTAAGATTAAAATTGGTGCAAGTGTAATGCGTCTAAAGTTAAATATCTCGGGGTTAAAGCTAGTGTCGTCATCTGCACCTCCGCCCCACATTAAAATAAACCCTAAAACAATAAATGCAATGCCTAATAGCATTAATTGGTAATTCTTTTTTGTGAATAAAAATCCGTTATTTTCCATATTAGTAGTATAATTCGTCTGTAGTTATTTTTAAATATTTGCGTATGGCAAAATAAGTACATGCCCAGGGTATAAAAAACCCAAGCAGTAAAATAGTGCTGTATATTGATAATTTTGCGTTTGTAGTATGAAGTCGTTGTATTTCTGGCAGAAAGTTAACGCTGTAACTAATCAGAAAGTGTAAAAACAATATAGATAATAGGGACGCAATTAAACCATGTTGTATGCTTTTCCAAAGAAAAGGCTTTCTTATAAAAGATTTTGTTGCACCAACCAATTGCATTGTTTTAATTAAAAACCGCTTTGAGTATATAGTTAACCTTATGGAAGAGTTAATTAATGCAACAGCAATTAAACTAAACACAAAACTTAATAGCAAAAGAATATAACTTACCTTTTTAAGGTTTTTATTAAGAAGGTTAAGTAATGACTTATCATAAACAACTTCTTGCACAACACTTACTGCAAGAAGTTCAGCTTCAATTTTTTCTGGTGTATTTGTTTGTGTGTAGTATGCTTGAAAATGTATGTCTATTGCATCCGTAAGTGGGTTAAACCCCAAAAAACTAACAAAATCTTCTCCTAAATCGTCTTTTAGCAAAGTTGCTGCTTCTTCCTTAGATATAAATTCTGTGCTTTTTACGTGCTCACTTAATTCGAGCTGACGCTGAAATTGATTGACGGAAACTTGCTTTGCCTCAGGCTTTAATAGTACGGTAAAAGCTATATTTTCTTGAACCTTATTCGCTATGGAATTAGAGTGGTAAAGTACCGTGCCCAACAAGCCAATTAAAAACAAGACTAAAGTCATGCTTACAATTACAGATAAATAGGAAGATTTTAACCTTCGTTTATTAAACTTGTCTTGTTTTTGGCTCATTTGGGGCTAATTTACAATTTCAGCACGAAAAATAAGATAAATACAAAACAAAATATAGTGCTATCTAAACTCTTTAGCTCTAAAATATCGCTTTCTAAACATGCAGGTATATCCAACCTCATAATTACTTTCGTATGTTTTAATAGATTCGTTGTAATTGCTGAGGTAGTACTAGAGTATATTTAAGGGTTTGATTAGGTTTTTGTAGTTCGTTAAATCCATTTTTATCGATCCGACCAATACTTTGGATTCTATTCGGAGCGGAATCTTGTTTAAATCATCGCTTATCCATATAGTCATCCCGTATTCCTCTTCAAAAACTCGACCAGTTTCAAGTTGAGGACTCCATTTCGTGCTAGGGATGGTTCCAAATTTAGTTTTTAAGGTGTCTTTGCCTAAATAAACTAAGTTCGATTTTATGAATGTGTCGTCTAAATATACTTCAAGATCAATGGCTTCTCCAAGATTAATTTCCTCTTGATTTAGTGTTCTTAAATAATAGAACATAGAGAGGATGTCTTGCGTGTTTTTTGGAAGTGCTATGGTGTCTCTTGTGCTTTCTGCTTGTTGTAAGCTGTAGTTAAAGAATACGTTTTCTTCTTTATTATAATTACCCTCATTAACCTCACGGTTAAAATAGAGTGGGCAAAAACAGTCTTTGGATAAAGTACTTTTGTAGTAATCTCTTACCTTGAAAAATAGATTGAACAATCCAACTGATTTTCCTTCAGCATAAAACTGATAGTTTCCCTCTTTAAAGTTAACCTTAAGTTTAGCTTTTCCAGCTACCACAGGGCCATAGTGAACTTTATATTCTAACTGCTCGCCTTTTTGAAATGGGTAGCTGATTTGAGCAATTAGAGTAGAATTTAAAAATATTGTAAAGAGAAAAAATAATTTATTCATGGCTTTGTTTGATGTTTTATTTGAAGCTAACATGATCCATTTTTACCTCCATAAACAGATCGTCAAATCCAATGCACCTTCCCTTTAAAAGGAGCGTATCTCCAATAGTTAAATGAGAAACGAAAAAATTACTATCCAAAACGCATACGATACTTGGTTTTATAACAATAAAATCAGATTCTATAGCTGAGATACTTCCTTTGAAATCGATTATCTTATTAATATAATTTTGGCTAGCCTTCTTTGAAGGATTGTTGAAGTTTTCAAACAACTCTTCACTTGTTAGGCTAATTGTCGCTTTTTCGGCCAAAACATTTCTATGACCCTGGTATATATAGCTGTAAGCCAGATAAGCTGTTATAAAAAGCACACTTGCTGCAATAAATAGTTTTCTTTTCATCTTTTTGCCTGCATTAATTCATTTCAAAATTAGCTAAAAAATTAGGATTAAGGTTCTATTTAATTGACTTCTAATTTCATCAAATATTACTTTCCATTGATTTCAATGGGTTTAGAAATATTTAAAATAGTTTTTGTACAAATTCTTTTAGTACTTTTACTAAAGTTTTGTTAAGTATTCGACTAACTCCCCAATTTGTAATTTACAGATTCTATTTATAGACCAAACAAAAATTATTTAGAGTATGAAAATATTAGTTAGCTTACTTGGTGTTTTATCACTTTTAACTTCTTGTGAATATCATAGTGAAGAAGAATTGTTTGGGATAGAGCTCTGCGAAACGGACAACATATCATTTTCAGAAATCATTGAGCCTATTATTAATAATCATTGTACGAGCTGCCACTCTGGGGCTTCACCCTCTGCTGCTCTTCGTTTGGATTCCTATGAATCTATAGTGTCAAGCGCTCAAAATTCGAGTGCTAGCGGTATGCTAAATAGAATTTCTCGTGCTGAAGGCGAGGCTGGTGCCATGCCAACTAATTATAGATTAGCTCCATGTGAAATAACTAAAATTACTGACTGGATAGCGCAAGGCAGTTTAAATAACTAAGTATGAAAAAGTTTTTATTTGTAATTGGATTCTTAATGTTGTGCCCTTTAATGGCTCAAAAGTACATGACTCGTAATGCAGAGGTCTATTTTCTTTCCGATAAAGATGCGGTGGAAGTAGTAGAAGCAACAAACAATCAGGTAGGAGCAGTCATCGATCTTGAAAATGGCGAAATAGCATTTCAAATTCAAATGCGTGCTTTTCATTTCGATATCGCCCTTATGGAAGAGCATTTTAACGAAAATTATGTAGAATCTGAGCTTTACCCTAAAGCAACTTTTAGAGGATCTTTTGTGAAGTTACCTTTAGAACTGGCTAAAGAACAAGAGCTTGTCGTTAAGGGAATTATGGATTTTCATGGTGTACAGAAAGAAATGGAATTTAAAGTAACGCTTTCTTTCGCAGAAGAGGTTTTACAAGGTACATCTAAATTCTCATTGCTTTGTTCAGATTTTGGCATAGAAATCCCTAAAATAGTAGCTGATAAGCTAGCTAATGCCATTGAGGTTCAAGTAAATGCGAAGTTGAAAAAATTATAAGTACATGAGATATCTGATCATTTTCGCTCTTTTTTGCAGCCCTATAATTAAGGCACAAGACGATTTGTTTTCCTTACTGGAGGTAGAAGATACCCCCCAAGAAGTAACAGCTACTTTTAAAGGAACAAGAATTATAAATGGCCAGTCTGTTGAGCTCCCAGCTAAAGGAAACCTTCAGTTTTTGATTGAACATCGTTTTGGGACCATTAATAGTGGGGCTTATGAATTGTGGGGCTTAGATCAAGCTCAAATGAGAATGTCCTTTGACTATGGTTTGACCAATAATACAGCGATTGGACTTGCACGAAATTCATTTCAGAAAACTTTCGAAGCCTCTATAAAATCTAGGTTAGTGAGGCAAAAAATGAATGGTGGATCACCAATTTCTATTACGTCCTATAATGCTGTTTTTGCCAATTCTATTCGTTGGGCTAATCCAGAGAGAGCTAATTTATTCAGTTCTAGATTGTCTTACGCCCATCAAATTATGATTGCTCGTAAGTTTAATTCTTCTTTAAGTTTGCAGTTAACCCCTTCTTTAATTCACCGTAATTTAGTGGATAATAAAGATATAAATAACGATTATATGGCACTAGGAATCGGCGGTCGCTACAAATTGACAAAGCGCGTATCTCTAAATGCAGAATATTTTTATCAATTTAAACGACTCAATGAGCTGTTTGAAAACTCTCTTTCTATAGGTTTTGATATAGAAACTGGTGGGCACGTTTTTCAATTGCATGTAACCAATTCTCAGGGAATGTTTGAAAGAGCATTTATTGGAGAAACAACCGGTAAATGGTCTGCTGGCGATCTGTATTTTGGGTTTAATATCTCCAGAGTTTTTGGTTTAAAGTAACCACAATAGATTTGCTTTGTTATGCTTTGTATATAAAATAAATAGAGTAAATTTATAAAGATTCAATTTTTTTTGTTTCTATCTTATGAAGAAGAAACACTGTTTAATACGATACTATTTTTAATATGAAATTTTCTAATAATTTTTTATTGTACCTCTGTTTTTTTATTTGTTTTTCAACTTATGCTCAGGTTGTTTGGTTCGAAGATTTTGAAACCTATTCAATAGGAACCGGCTATGTAGGTTCTCTTTCTCCAACTTTAGCTTTACCCTCTGGAGATTACCCAGCAGAGGTAAACAAATGGTTTATAGACACCGCATATGCCAACTTAACTGCTAACTCAGATTGGTTATCTGTTCAGGAAGATGAGTTAGGCAATCAGGTTTTTGAAATAAGAGACAGTGATGGGGAGTTTTATTGGTCGTCTGAGGTTATCGATATTTCAAATTATTTAGATATTATACTCTCTGTTTCTATTTCTGAGAATTCAGTTTTAGAGTCAACGGATTATATCAATATCTACTATAAACTAAATGGTGCCGATGAAGTATTATTTGAAACAAATGGATCTAATGCAGATGATTTTACGAACGCTAAAGTTCTACAGGATAGTATTGTAGGAAATTCAATTCAGGTAATTATTCGTGCTAAAAATAATGCAGGTACCGAACAAATTCGATTTGACAACGTTAGTGTTATAGAAAAAAGTTTGTTGATTACAGAAATTACGGCTACCTCTGAAAATTCTACTGGATTTATAGAATTAAAAAATTGTTCTAATCATACCATAGATTTTGATACGACAGCTTATTATTTGTCTGTTCAAACAGATGGCGTGCAATGGAATGACTTAAAGTTAGTGGGTAGTTTATGCTCTGGCTGTATTCGTTTTTATGCTCAAAACAGTACTAACTTTACTTCAACCTACGGATTTCAACCTTCTCTAAATAATAGTATTATTGACGGAGATGGCAACGATGCTTATTTTATTTATTTTAATGGAGACCATTCTACCGGAACTTTAGTTGATGTTTATGGGGTTTTAAATGAAAATGGTACAAACACAACGTGGTCCTACGAAAATAGTCGGGTAATTAGAAATCCAGAAATACTTGTAGCTTCTCCCTTATGGTTTTTCAATCAATGGAGTATTAGCTTGAGTTCTTTATATAGCTCAACACCTGGTGCATTAGAAAATGAAATAAGATATTACAACGAAATTTGGCACCCTTATTCGAATCATCCAAACTTAAATTATAATGATCAAGCTGTTGTTGTTCAATCTGGTTTATTCTCTGCTATGCAGAGTTTTAGTTGTCAGAACTTAACGATCTTAAAACAGGCATCATTACTAATAAATCCTAATCAGGTAGTGCAAGTAAATGGTAATCTTGTTGTAGAGTAGGTCTAATGCTCTATTTGATTTTTAGCTAGATTTAGTCTTAACAGTGGCATTTATAATCTTCTCTTATATAGTTACCTCTTTTGATGTTTTAATTTAAATCAGTTTACATAAGAGTCGTAGCCTATTAT
>JAOGVT010000008.1:0-51202 GCA_028110365.1 Flavobacteriales bacterium | reverse complement strand
CTAAAGCATTGTAAGTGTATGCCGTTGGATCGGTACAACCCGAAACAATGGAAATACAAGAATAATTGGAGGTGTTTGCTCCAGCATTGTAATTAAAAGACAAGGGGTCAGTGCAACCTAAAACAACAGCTAAACAGGAGCCGTCATCGGTATTGGCCAAGCTATTGTAATTAAAAGCAGATGCATCGATACAACCCGGCACAACGGCTAAACAAGAGCCGTCATCGGTATTGGCACCAACAGTGTTATTAAATGCTAGTGGATCGGTACAACCCAAAACAATAGCCAAACAAGAACCGTCATCAGTATTGGCTCCAACAGTGGTATTAAATGCCAGCGGATCCGTACAACCCAAAACAATGGCAGTACAAGAACCGTCATCGGTATTGGCTCCAACAGTGGTATTAAATGCCAACGGATCGGTACAACCCGAAACAACCGCTATACACGAACCGTTATTGGTATTGGCTAAATTATTAAAATTTAATGCAGAAATATCGGTACAGCCCAATACTACAGCTACACATGAGCCGTCATCAGTATTAGCTCCAACAGTGGCATTAAATGCCAATGGATCGGTACAACCCATAACAACAGCTAAACAAGATCCGTCATCGGTATTGGCATTGGTATTGTAATTCAATGCAGTTAAATCCGTACAGCCTGTTACGACCGAAACACATGAGTTATCATTCGTATTGGCCAAAACATTGTAATTGTATGCCAATGGATTGGTACAACCCGAAACAACCGCTATACATGAACTGTTTTCCGTATTTGCAAGCGTATTGTAATTGAAAGCTGTAGCATCGGTACAACCGTTTACCACAGAAACACAAGAGTTATCGTTTGTATTAGCTACAGCGTTGTAATTGTACGCCAATGGATTGGTACAACCCGAAACAACCGCTATACAAGAACCGTTATTGGTATTTGCAAGCGCATTAAAATTGTACGCAGTGGCATCGGTACAACCGTTTACTACCGAAACACAAGAGTTATCGTTTGTGTTGGCAACTGCGTTAAAATTGAAAGCAGAAGCCTCAGTACATCCCAAAACGACTTCTACACACGAACCATTATCTGTATTTGCAAGCGCATTGTAATTGTAAGCAGTGGCATCGGTACAACCGTTTACTACCGAAATACAAGAGTTATCGTTTGTGTTGGCAACAGCGTTGTAATTGTATGCCGTAGCGTCCGTACAACCCAAAACAACTTCAATACACGAACCGTCATTGGTATTTGCAAGCGCATTGTAATTAAAAGCAGCTGCATCGGTACAACCGTTTACAAGCGTAATACATGAGCCATCGTCTGAGTTTGCATTCGAATCGTAATTTACAGCTGCACTCGAGGTACAACCTTCAACTACATTAAGACCACATACTGGAACCACGCTGCTAGGACTGTATAGCGCCGTAAATTGGTTTACAACGTAAGTAATGGGCTCTAAATTAAGGCTGTATAGAATAGGACCGTCAACAAACTCTAATTCAATTGCAGCTCCAGAGCTCGCACCATCAATTTCTGGCGTTGTGGAGTCGTCTCCCCATATAGATAAGGTAATTTGATTTAAACCGTAAACAGCTACAGAGCCAACTAACACACCGTTTGAGCTAGCAGACACGTAAGCAGACTCAGTCGTAATAGAAAGCGATTCAATAAATTCATTTGTGAGCATAAGCGTCATACTGTTACCTGTATTACCAGAAAACAAACCCGGATACTCACAAAGAGTAGGATTGACCTCGCCACCGCATAAACTGTAGGTAACAGCATTTAGAATGGACATGCCGTTGTTCGCATAACTTATGGCATCGTTAAGATTTAGGGTATACAAATCCGACCCATTAACCAATTGAAAAGTAATGATTTCGCCAAAAGAGGCTCCGTCTTTTTCTGGCGTATCGCTGTCATCTCCCCATATGGCTATTGTAGCTTGAGTTCGATCGAATACGAGTTGCGAACCCACAACAAGACCGTCTTCATTTAAAGCGACCACATAAGCATTGGGATCTGAAATGGGAATTGAGTTGATAAAACTTGAAGTTAACATGACCGTCATATTGCCTCCTGTGTTTCCATAAAACGCTTGGGGAAGTTCGCACTGAGCAAAGCTCATCATAGGCGATAACAAAAGACCAATTAAAAATAGTAATTTTTTCATAGGGAGGGTAAATATGCTTAAAGATATAAAAATTATCTACTGCATGTACTTCGATATGAATTTTACAGTTCCCCATCTAAATACGTCTGATTTTGGGCTTACTATAACAGTTCTAAAGTAAGTGAAAACGGTAGTACAAATCTGTTTAACAAAAAACCACCCTATTAGAGTGGCTTTTATGTATTTCGAATTCGCACAGCAAAAATAAAATTGGGTTATTTAGTCGTATTTTAGATAAAATAAAAATAAACTTGCAATGTAAAGTATTGAGTTGAACAAATCCTATTCGTAGCGTGTCAATAAAAAAGCGACCTTATTTTTATAACTAACCTGAGGTATACATTACCAATTGTCGGTTCTTATTGATACCTATTTTGGAATGATTTGAAAAAGTTTTACAAATTAAATTCCATTAGAACGAACGAATAGGTCTGACTAAATAGCCATTCATTTTCCCTCTACTCAACTCGAATGAACCCTGAGGAGCTTGCTCAATATCAACAAAATTAACGCACCAAGCGTCTGTCAAGTTTACTTCTGAAGAAGACCAATAGAAACCATAATCTAATTGAGCTCCACCATTTTCTATTGCAACACTAGTAACAAGTTCTCTGTGATAATTAATCTCCCAAAGTTCAGCTAAGGAAGGTAAGTACCAGTCATCATAACCATTAATATCTAATAGAGAACTCATTGAAGCAGCATCGGCACCGATGCCTTGACTACTGATAATTATAGACGAATTAGAGGCGCCTGCTCCAATAAGAGTAGAGGTTGTTCCATTTAATTGAATGTATTGATTCCCACTAACGGAGATGTCCATCCACTGAAATTGGCTCCAACCTTCTACGGTAATTAAATTACTAGGAGCACAGACCAAACCGTGTTCTCCAGTCTCATCAACATAAAATACAACACCTCCGTAAGCAAAGTCTCCAACTTGAACTAGTTCTTCTCCGTTGCAGTTGTAATTTGGTTCTGGATAGCTACACGAATTGTTCTCTTCGGTAGCTTCAACTGAGTAGTTACAAGCTGATCCATCGGTACAGCCTGGCACCTCATTTTCATTACAAACACCATCTGCATCAGCATCATTTATACAATTCCCTAAGCAATTGTAATAGTCCAAAGCGAAAATACAGCTCGCATCGTCGTCTGTTGCTAAAACATCAAAGTTACAAGCATTAGAAGACATACATCCAGCAACCTCAAATTCATCGCACAAGCCATCATTGTCTTGATCATTTAAACAGATTCCTTCACAGTTATAAAACGTTTCGGGGAATTCACAGGTTCCGTCATCGTCTGTAGCTAAACTAAAATAATTACAAGCACCCGATGATGTACATCCTTCTATCTCTAGTTCATTACACACATTATCATTGTCATCATCATTAATACATTCGCCTTCGCAATTGAAAAATTCAATAACGTATTCACAACTTTCATCGCTTTCTGTAGCTAAACTGGAATAGTTGCAAGCTAGAGAATCGACACAACCCATCACTTCATTTTCATCACACGAACCATCATTATCTATATCGTTTAGACATGCTCCTTCACAATCGTAATAAGTCATCGCAAATTCACAACTACTGTCTGATTCAGTTGCTAGCATGCTATAATTACAGGCTAAAGAATCTGTACAACCCTCTATTTCACTTTCATCACAAACACCATCAGCATCTGCATCGTTAATACAAGTATTTTCACAATCATAGTTAGCCAATGGCAACTCACAAGAAGAATCATCTGTATTTGCTTCGGCATTGTAATTACAAGCTAACGCATCTGTACACCCTTGAATATTTTTTTTACATGAAAAAAACACAGAAGAAAGTATTATTAGAAGGTATAAAAGTTTGTTTAGCATCTTGTAGAAATTTATTTTTTATTGACCCCAAATATACGAATTAAAAAAGGCTATTTCATTTTAAAAAAAATGAGGACTTTTAGTACTCCCTTTTGGGCTTTTATTAGAGCTATTTTTGGAGAGCTTTGCAGAACTTTTGGGACTAAAAACAAAAAGTTCTGTTGCAATAATCACGCTTTACATTAAAACTTTTAACATAAAAACTTTACATGTACTAAAAAAAAATAACCGATGAAAAACTTCGTTCAATTCTTTCAAGTATACTACCCCATAATTATAGCGTTTATTGCAATGATCTACTCTATTTCTTTAGGGCTTACTGGTGATTTTGAGTCTGCACAATACTCAGCTCATTGGCCTGGCACAATTTTATTATTTGCAATTGCATTCAGACAAAGAAGAAATGATTTTTTAAATAAAAAAAGATAATTATGATGTCAACCTCAATGTTTGTAATAGGTTTTATTATATTCTCTGTATACATGACCTGTCTTTTTTACATGATATACAAGAGTCACAAGTCTCAAGAAAGAGATGAAAATAATGATCCTGAAATTGATACTTCTAACAAATCATAATAAACAAAACTCGTTCTATTGAACTCAGTAAGTTTAAAGTACTGAAGACAGCTTTAAACTTCAATTTCAAAGTCCTAAAGATTGCTACTACACGTATCTATCTGAGAAATACCTCAAGCCTATATAAGAGGTGAATTTTTGTTTAACTGTGTTGATTTCACAAAAAAGCACCTATACGACTGCAACTGATTTGCTTAGATATCGCCTTTTGCAGCTGATCATACGATTATCTATTTCTAGCTATTTTACGGCTAACTTATACCCTAAAAGTGACATTGGAATGTACGCAACACATACATCAACCATGTCAAACCATAAAGGGGAGTCTAAAACGCTACACATCTGCACACCTCCAATTAAAAAGAAAACTCCTATTGTAAGTGCAAATCTTAATTTATGATTGACCGCAATTTTAGAGGCTAAAAATGCGCCACAAAAAGTACCAATTGAATGAGCTAAAAAAGGCATTAGAAAATGTATGGGTTCAAATAGATGAATATTTGAAGACAAACTTTCGAGATCTTCTGGAACAACTCCTCTAGGTAAGGCAATGAATGCAGTGCTATTTGAGATGATTAACATATTTGTTAATCCCCCAATAAATACGCCTGCAACTATCGCTAATATATTTTTAACTCTTTTTTTCATAGTAAATCATGTTAACTAAAATAAGGCTTAAGTCAAGTATAAAAAAGGTGATTTACTTTTAAAAACAACGTGACTTTTCAGCTGAGCTGAGGGCTATTATTCGAATTGTTTTTAGAAGCACTGTTCTAGGTTCTAAAACCCAATAAACTTCTTTCTATTCTGAATATATATTTGACCAAAAGGCACATCTTTAATCTCTCGCCCTAATAAATCATACATCTTATCGTCTTCAAATCCGAAGGGAATTAAAGAGTTGAGGCCTAATGTATTTGATACATTTAATAATGGGTCGTTTATAAGTATACTGTCAATGTTGATAAACTCATCACCTTCTTGATAAAGTAAGAACTGAAAACCATCTGTGAGCATCTCATCATCTGTAAACAGACCTGCTGTTATTAATTGAGGAGGGTTAAAAGGGTTGTGATGATTGCCTGATGTATTATCATAGGTATGCTCAGCATACAAGCTGTAATTGGCGGGAATTTTTACCAATTTTTCGTAAAAATAATACTCTTGATGTTCAAAATCCCATTTGTCAATTTTTAGTAAAGGAATAGTGTCCGATCCAGAATAAGCATAATTTAGTATTTCTGTGCATATTTTGTGTGAATGTGGCATTGCAGAAAAAATAGAGATAGGAACATCGTTTTCAATTGATTTAACTGAAAATGTTTTTATTTGATTGGGAAGAATAAAAAAATCATTTCCCCAATACTGAAGTGGAATTTCTGCAAACACATCCCTGATGCCAGTATCCTCTTCAGGGTAAAAGTATATCCTTATTTGAACATTTACATCCATACCAAAACTAGGCCCAGTTGAGGTATAATAAGGCGTATGTATCTGAAGAATTAAATCTGCATTTTCAGGGAGCTTAATACCCATTTTTAATTCTGGAGCGTTCGGAAAAACAATGGGATTTGATCCTGGCGCATAGCTTCCAACCATAATATCTCCAAACAAAATTGCGCTATTTCCACTTAAATCATCAGAAACCACACCTGATTCATCTGCATTAATTACAATATGGTGTGCTAATTCTGGATTCTCAGGAATAATTTCAATAGCTCTAATATAGCGCTCTGAAGAAATCCCTGTTGGAACAACAACAGAATTGTATACATCTTGATTAACTGCATTTACGGTAAAGGTGGGTGAGTTTAAAATTAAATCGGGGGTTCCATTTAAACGCGTCGAAGGAAATATTGGAGCAACAGGAAGCTGAGTTGTATCGCCAAATGGAGCTAATTCGACGATCCAATTTAGAAGACGCTCTTTTTCATTTTCGGTTAAAACACGTTCATTGATAAAATGAACATAGCTTGTATCTGCAGCCCAAGGAGGCATTGAGCCCTCAGAGACTTCATGATAAATTGCTGCTAAATTTGAATATACATCGTCAAAATTCAAAATCGAAAAAGGGGCTCCTCCTCCATCTCGATGACATGGCGCACACTTTTCATGTAAAATAGGAATGATATCGTCATAAGTGTTTTGACTTATTGCAGTTAAACTCATAAAATAACCATGAGTTAAAAACAGAAAAAAAGTGACGTATTTCATGATAAAAAAAAGGGAGTAAATTTATTCTTGTTCAAATATATAGAAAAATGCACTAAACATAATAAGAAGTCTTGTAAGGCACTCGGGGCTGGGTTTTGTTCGAACCGCTTTTGGATGGATTTAAATAAACTAGTGACCCTAATTACAAAAGTGAAATCCAGCAATGGGCGTACTTAACTTAATTTGGTATCCTAAACCTGGCTCGAGACTACCAATGCCATTAAAATTATATTCTGGAAGATAAACCGAGCCATTGTAATTTTTTATAATGATAATTTCTTGTGTGATACAAAACGTTGCTTCATTTATAGGTAAGGGCTCGTTTAAGAAGTACCCGAAAAAACTCCATCCAGACGGAAGGGAAATTGAAATAGTATTTTCACAAGACTCTAGTAGGGTTAAATAAGCATCTTGCCAAGTTAAAACACAACTTTGATCGTCTGTATTAGCCAGAAAGTTGTAAGAAACATAATCGTCATCTAGACAACCCAGAACAATTTCTGTAGTACACAAATCGTCTTGATTTCCTGCATTGGCTAATGGGTTGTATTCCAAGTAAGCATCGTTCATACAACCCATCGTAATTGAAATGCAAGACCCATCATCTGAATTGGCATTGGAATCGAAATTATAGGCAGCTAAATCAGTACACCCCAATACAATTTCGATACAAGAACCGTTGTCTTCTATAGCATCTGGGTTGTAGTTTAGCGCTGTGGAATCTGTACACCCTAAAATTGAGAATACTGGAGAAACAACAAAAGGAGAATCTAAGGTTCCAAGTACGCCATTAGACACAAAAGAAAGAGTCCCGGCATCCAAAACCAATTCATCTACTTGTACTTTTAATGTATAGCTTGCGTTAGATTGATTGCCATAAACGACTAAAAAGGCTAGGTTGACATTACTTGGTGGAAAATAAGTGTCTGTTACTGCAACACCAACGCAAGTTTCGCCATCAAAAACACCTATACTTATGCTCTCTTGGTAATAATTCCCCAAATCATTCTCTACCACACAGGTAATGGTCATAGAATGCTCGAATTGATTTGCATTTACATCCCAATTAATTTGAGCATTTAATACAAATGGACAAAAAAATAAAACGGAATAAACAAACCTTACTATTTGAGAGGTTTTAGCATGTAAATATACAACTGGCATACATCTATGGTTTTAAAATCTGTTGCATTTGGATTTCATAATTCTAATTTTTTCACAAATTTACTTGAGATTCTATAAACTCATGTTACAATTTTTCAATGTTAGGACAAAATTGAAATTCCTCAATTAATTGATTGGTCTTTATTTGGTAGCCTTTACCATACTGAAGCAAACCTATGCCGTTAAAGTTATATTCGTTTAGCCAAACACGACCGTTCTCATCTTTAACGATCAGTATTTGATTTTCATAATTTAAAAAAGACTGATCGACATTAATTGACTCGGCACAAGTATACCCAAAATTGTTTTCGGATTGAACAACTAGGCTAGAAGGGGGACGTATGTTATTACTTTTTAAATTATCCGCAGTGATCGTAACACATTCAATACCGGATAAGGTGAATTTAAAAAACTGAATTCGAATGTCTCTTTCAACTCCTGGACCCGAGAGGAAAAGAAAATCAGTTAAATCTTGAACATCCCAAGATGCTGTATTATCAAAAGTACCCTCATCCATTTCGAATTGAGAACTTTCAGCATCAAGGACAACCCATTGGCCGTTTATTCTTTCTTGTATTCTCCACAACCTTCTCTTTTCAGGTTTGTTTCCATCTTGAGTTGAAGTACCTGAGAAGTTACTGTAAGATCCTTTATTGTTTCCTAGCCACATTTTGTTATCATCTGCATGTGCAGTGACATTTTTCACATACGGAGCATTTGGATTATTAAGATTAGGCAAATAAGTGGGTAAAACGGACGTTATTCCGGCCGCTATGGGATCGGTGAAATTATTTCGATTATGCCCCCAATCAAATGTGTAAGACCCCTTTATTCTAAGCGTTAACTGTTTATTTTGCAATTCGTAAGGAATTACCCAATGGATTTTCAAGAAATTATTATCGCCACTAGACCACCTACCAACGTCACCTAGCTGTCCTTTTACACCGGTAGGTTCTGAGTTAATGGTTTCGTCTGAATTAAGGTATGGATAAATATAAAAATTGGTTCCAGCCACATTTTGTACAATATAATTTGAACTAGCTCCTGCATAACTTCGATTTATTTTTGCTAATTTTTTCCAACTTTGATTATCTTCTGAAAATTCTAGCCAAACTTCATTTATATACTCATGATCTTGACCTTGTACGTTTTTGGCGAGAATATCAATGCTAGCAACAGAATTATCTTGATTAAAAGTTACTTGTTGTAAAAGAGAACCAGCACTCGGAATATCATCTGCATATACTTTTGGAACAGTAAAAAATTGGGCAAATACGACAGGTAAACACAATAAAATATTTCTCATACTTGGGGGGTGTAAATTCTTAAATTCAATACACAAATATAAACTTTATAAATTAAGTTATAGGATGGGTTTAATCTTGTGTTAAACTATTATTTGATTAACTATTCGCCCTTTTGACACCCTCTAAAATTAAAGCGATATCTGGCAAAAAAACAAAGTGATTCTAACAAAAGAGAACGTAAATATTAGTATTCAATAAAATTAATGTATTTGTTTGATTTCAAGCAAACTTAGCTCTTTACGATCATGAAGTTGAGCGTCAAAAAACCCCCGTTTGGGTGGCTTTTATTTTGTTATTGTTTCTCTAGTAACGAATTACCTTCTCTACAGTACCATCGTTATAAATCTCAAACAACATTCCTCCCTCAAATTGATCTTCATCCATATTTATTTCTTGTCCTAATAGATTCACTAAACGTACAAGAGTTCTGTTTGAACTATTCATGATGGTATTGTCTGTTACAATAGAAGAGGCAATACTTATTGTATTTGCTTGATAAGAAGAGGAACCTTTACGCCACTTGTCTATCGAAAAACTTTGTGTTGTATTGGTATTCCATAGCTTAAAGTTTACTTCTTCCGATACAGACAAGCCTTCTTTCGCTGAAGTTAATGCATCATCTCCCCATACACACAAAACAGTTACTGGTTTGGTATATACTCCAGACCCAACTATTTTTCCTTTACGATCAAACACAGCTATTTCAGATCCATTTACTGGGGCTTTATCCCAAGCAGCCTCTTCTATAACTAGAGTCATGTTGTTATCTGTTGGTGTTTTTTCTATAAAATGATATAAATTCTTCTGTGTTACTCCTACAGATCCAAATCTATACGTTTGGTTATTTGGCAAGTAGTTTAATACATCATCATTAAACATCTTTAATTGATATCCTCTACCTGAGATCAGGTTCCCTATGCCATTAAAACTCCATTCAGGTAAATAAGCATTTCCAATATAATCCTTTACAATTACTAAGTTTCCCGATTCATTAATCTCTGAGAATACTGAGGCAGCATTAGCGGGCTCATCTCTTAAATACCCAATTATATTCCATCCAGAAGTGAGTGTTATTGGATGACCCTCAGGGAAAGCGTAATCACCGGAGACCTGTAAGGAGACTTCTGCCCCTGTTTTAATCTGGTATCCTTGACCTACTTCAAGTAACCCAATTCCATTAAAGTTCCATTCTGTTATGTAAGCAGAACCATTAAAATCTTTAACGATGCGTATATCCTCAACTATTGGAGCCAATACAGATGCTAAATCCATATTTTCAGCTATTATATAGGTAGAAAACATCGACCAGCCCATTGGGATGTTAATAATCTGTTCCGATGGGCCAAAAAACTCAGCTTGCACAGCACCAATAAAAGAAACCCCATTATTGGTAAATACTTCAGGTCCATTTGTAAAAACTGGACTTGCTGCAAACACTTCACAACTTAAAGAATCCCAAATTTGAAACACCAATTCTTGACCTGGGGTAAGGCCGTCTATAGCGTCAGAAGCAGCAGCATCTCCCATTACTTCAATTTGAGAAATTCCTGATGTAATTTGAGTGTAACCGGCACACAGTAATTCTCCATTGCCGTTTTCATAAAACACGCCTAATAGAGCTCCTTCGGTTAAGGAATCCCCATTAATATCTAGCCAGGGTCCAGATACAAAGATAGCGTGGTTCTGCTCGGTAACAATCACCTCCCATCCAGACTCGCAAGAACCTGGATCGTTCGGGAAATTAGGACTTCCATTGAGATTAATGCAAGCCCAATTTTCTGGCAAGGCATTGTCTAAATCTGGTGAACGTAATTCTAATGTATAACCTGAGCCATCAGCACAGCTTGGCCAAGGAGCTAAAGATTGGTAGTCTACCTCATCTTGCAAGGTTCCATTTGGGTCATACAACCTAACCGCATCAGAGCCTCCGAAGCCGTAATTTAATTCACCTACATACGGAACTTCAGGTAAAACAGAGCTGAAATTCGTTTCATTTTTAACAAGCACAAGGAAGCCTTCCCCTTCAATTTGGGTGCCATCAGGAATTGCAAAAACATGCGTGTCGTCGTCGTCTTTCAGTTCCCAATTAGTGAGGTCTATTGCCGCTGAATTTGGATTGTAGAGTTCAATCCAGTCATCGGTGTCAAATGTGTCAATAGATTTGTAATTTATCTCGTTAATTACAAGAGGAATTGTTGTTTCAGTGGGGGTGAAATTGGGAACAACTTCAAAAGATTCCGTAAGCAATACTTCAATGGTTTCGTTGTTGGAAAATAGATCACCACTCCAATGCGAAAATTCGTAGCCAAACTGCGTAATTGCTGTTAGCTTTACAGGGACTGTTTCAAAATAATCTCCAGTCCATGTAGGCTCTTGAATATTTATATTTTCATTTACCGCTACATAACCTTCATTGAGGTTGAGGTTTGTAATGGTAAGCGGATGAAAGTTTGGAAGATTAAATTGCTCCTTGATGTGTTCTTTAACGATAGCATGCCTGTTAAGTCCAAAACTTTTCATGTTGGCAATGTAATAATCAACATGAGCGGAGATGTCTGTTATTTCATAACCTACCGTTGGGTCGTCTTTCCATCGCGTGAAATGCGCAGGCACTTCAGATTCGATTGTTGCATAAATTTGATCGATATGATTGAGTAAGTTAGCTGGTAAAAACCGGGTATTTAACTCGTCAGCATAGCGGTTAATAAATTGATTTCTAAAGCCAATATTTGTGGTCATTTTTCTAAACAATAAAGTAGACCAAGGTGGATTTGGCCATCCAGGACCATCTGGGTTTAGCGCAAAACTAAGCGTGTTTTCGTAGTAGTTTGAAATGTTCCAGAACGGTCCAAAACCAAAATCAGTATCGTACATAACCCAACGCCATTTGGTGTCTGGATGTTTCCAAAATTTAATATTGTTTCCGGGCCAATCCGTGTTGTTTATATATATATTGGTTGCCTGGTAAAGCGCATAATTTTTAAGATCAACTCTTTCTTCTACAAATTCAAAATTAGAATCATCCGTTAAATCTGTATTTTCAATATACTCAATCAGCTCGATGTATTCTTCATTGTCTCCTTCTATAACTTCAGCATTAAAAGTCAAAAGTGAAATACGCTCAGCATCAACATTGTGTTTAGAGGCTAACATATGTTCGTTGATCTTTTCACGCATATTGTACATTCCCCAATAATCTCCATTGATGTAAGTTGCAACAGGATTGTACTCTTGAAAATCCAATTCCGAACCTCGCATTAAGCTCGTGAGCATGATATCCTTCATATTGGATCTTAACCAATCTTGACCAGAATTTCTAATGGTAAAAGATTCGAAATCGTTGTACGTTAATTGGTCAAAAAAGGAATGTTCAAATTTTGAATCTCCGTATTTACCCCTTGCAAAAAAGGAAAGAGAACGTTGACCATTTTGACCTCTACTCCAGCCTCCAAAAATCTTAACTCCTGCATTAAACTCAACAAACGCATCACTGTTATTTTCATAAAATGAAAAGTGAATGGGGCGCTCCCAGTCTTCCCAAAAATTTGCACCAAAGTAAGGCATGGATGCATCATAAGTTCCTTCGGGGCCAGCTACATAAATACCATAATCATCGTCAAAAAAATCAAACGGATCAACACTCAATAGCATTACATCTATATCGTGATTCGAATTAAAAATATAGGACTCCGTTACAACCGGTGAAGGGAGGTAATCCGTTGAATAGATTTGAGCTCTAACACTCGTATTAGTTGACAGCTGAAGAGGAGCTGTATAGATTTGTGACAGAGAATTTGGAGAACTTCCATCTGTTGTATAATGAATTAGTTGCGACAAACTGTTTCCTGAAAGAGAAAGACTCAAAGGCGCGTCTTTCACCCCACCGATTTCAGAAAAAACAAGCTCATTTTGAACAGTTCCTAGGAATTCTTCACCCGAATTTTGCGAACCTGGGGTCGTTTGAATAAAGCTAACTACATTTCCAGATGAACTAGAAACCCCTATCGATGCATCGGGTGGCAATCCTTCAACAACCAATTGATCTACAACCATTCCTGTATCATTTGAAAGGCTTAGTGTTTCAGAATTTGTTGAAATTTTAAAATTTGTATGAAAAGTATTGTTGCCGTTTAAGTTTAAAATTTCTGGCGGTGCAACACCCGAGTTATTGGCGGATGCAAAAGTGGCGGATAAAAATGGGATGATTGTAAAATCTGATGACCATTGGCTTATGTTGTGTGCCTGAATAGCTAAAATGTTTTCTCCCTCGGTTAAAATCGAACTGAAATCGGCTATCGTAAAGCGATCGGGAGAGCCTCCACTATACATTTGAGCTTCATGATCTTGATTTGTGGAGGCATTATAAGAGGGCGGCACACCATTGATATTGGCACGTGCTACTTCAACTCCATTGATGTAAGCCACAAAAGCATCGTCGTAATCAATATCTAAAATTAAAGACATGACATCTGCAGCGTTGTTGAGGTTAAACTTTTTTCGCAGATATACAGCTACGGTTCCATTGGGAATTAGAGTAGCATCATCGCCATCTGCATAACCAAAACCAGAGGAGCCATTGGCCCATGTCGAATCGTTAAAATTTAAATTGGTCCAGTTTGAGTTTGGTTCCGAGCTTGGAATCAAATAATTGTACAAATCACCTTGATTGACCAGGGTTCTTATTGTAGTTATTTGAGCGCGGTCTTTAGCTGAAGCCCACAAGAGCAAATAATCATTCGGAGGAATCGTTACGTTAGGAAAGCTCCATTTTAATAAATCAGTCTCATCATCAGAAATAGTCCAATTTTCAAGATTCACATGTTGAGATCCATAATTGTAAAGTTCTATCCAATCTGGCGTATCGCCATCTTCGTCAATGTAAAAAGAATTAGACGAAACAGCTTCATTGATTCTAACCGTTTGAGCAGTTACAGAAAAGCAAAAACACAAGAGTAGTATGGAAAGTATATTTTTCATAGAGGAGGTTTCAAGTTCTGTTGTATTAATATACCAAATATAGAAACTTTAGATTTGAAATTTTCTTGAGGAGTCTTTAATATTTAGATGGGTTTTTAAAAAGTTAATGCCATACCCAATAATAATCTGATTTGGTTTTGTTGGCAAATTGTTTTATTCTTTAATAAGTCGAATTAGCGTCTCTTCATTTCCCGCCTCTACCATCAAAAAGTAAACTCCAGCTGGTTCGTTTAAATTTAGAGTCAATACTTGACTCTCATTGTATGTATTCGACTGGATTACCTTCCCACTCAAATCACTAACAATAACGCTAACCTTACGGTAAGTTTCTCCCATGTCAATCAAACAATATCCATTGGTTGGATTTGGGGAGATTTTAATATTAGAATTAGACCTTTCTACTAAACTTAATGCACTTGGTATTACTTTAATTTTCAAACCTACGGGCCTATGGTCGGAAATATTTGAGTCGTACTCAGCTAAGCCTCCAACTAAAAAGTCATCAATCTTTATTGTTTTAATTACTGAATTGGGATGGTGAAATTCGGTAAAGAGTTCATTTGTAATCAATATATGATCCAGATGAGAAGGCCAACTCGGGTACGACCATTCTGAAGGTGGTTGTGTTGCTATACTCATGTCGGCAAATTCATAATTTATTGAATCATCAATAAACATTTGAAAGACATTATTTAGGGGAGCGTCGGTAATAATGTCGTTCAAATCTCCAATCACAATTACCCTAGATGAATTGAAGTTTTCATCAATGTATTGTTTCAAAAGTGTGTTGGCTTCATAGCGTCTAGCCTCTTCATCATTGGAGTTTCCAACGTCCAACAAACCGTCACCACAGCATTTGAAATGATTGTTAATAATTACAAATTCTTTCCCATTAAATATAAGCTCAACTACTAAAGGAGATCTTGGAAAAGCATTCCAAAAAGAAGAAGTCTCGTAAATCTTGTAAATAGACTGGATACTAACGCTACTGGTTTTATAAACGTAGGCAAGCCCACCAAACCAACCGTCAGCTATAAAAAGCTCATATCCGGGTAAATTGTCAATCATCTGTCTACACAAGGTGGTGTCATCTACTTCCTGCAAACCAATCAAGTCCACGTCCAGGGATTCAATTATTTTACTCACCGAATCAACCGTTATGGATCCGTTTTTAGGAAACCATTCAATGTTCCAGGTAATCACTTCAAAGGTAGAATCAGTTCCAAAACTAATGTCGGCTAAGCCTTGTCCGTAAAGTTGAAAACTGAGGATCAGGGTTAATACGGATGTCAATGTTCTTGTAAGCATTTTATAGTAAGTTTTAATTTAGTTCGGTTTTAATGTTTACCAATCAGCGGATAAACATATTGTATTTATTATGATTCTGTCACATTAATACTCCAAATATAACAAATATAAAAGGTCAGGTTATTTTTAAAAATAAAGTGACCTATAAGACACCCTTATTGGTTGTCGTTCGAACCGCTTTTGGAAAGATTTAAAAAAGTTAAGGGAATAAAAAAGCCACTCTAATGGAGTGGCTTTTATGATGAGTTGCCTACAAAAAATGAGGGCTAAAAAGGGCTAAAAATGTGGGAAACCTAGCGAGCTGATTTTAAAAGACAATTGATTTTCCGCGCGATCTAACTTATTTTTCACGGTTAAACCCCAAAGGAAAACTTCCATACAAAATCTTTGATCAGCCTGATGAAATTGAGAAGCATGCTGTACTACTAATTTTTGCAGGGGCGCTATGGAGGCTAATTTTTCGTAAAAATCAGCATCAGCATCACTGTCGTTTAATTCTACAAAATCAGCATCAAACCAATCAATCAAATCGCTGTAATACTTTCTTTCATTTTCTTTTTCTAACTTGGTAATCTTAGGGAAAATCTTCTCAAACTGTGCCTCAACAGCTCGATCAATGAGCAACCTTGCCACCTCATCGGCTCCCTCCTGTTCGCCTTCATAAACCAGCTCAATCTTCCCAGTGATTGAAGGAATGATAGCCCTAAAATCCACCAATCTAATTTGTGTTTTTTTGGCTGCAGATTCAACCAGTCTCAATTGTGCCGCAGCCACCAAATTCTCCATGGCGCTAATGGACAAGCGTGCACTTACCCCACTCTTAGCATCTACAAACTCACTGTCTCTGGCCGCAAAAGAGACCTCTTCCAAAAGCTCTTTAGCCAAATCTGGAATTTGAATGGCCAAACGATTTTCCTGAGAAATTTTAGCCTCTTGTTGGGTAATTTCTTTAGCCAATGCAAGGGTCTTTGGGTAGTGGGTAAAAATCTGTGAACCGATCCGGTCTTTTAAGGGAGTAACAATGCTTCCTCGGTTGGTATAATCTTCTGGATTGGCCGTAAATACAAATTGTATATCTAAGGGCATTCTGAGCTGAAAACCTCTAATCTGAACATCACCTTCTTGTAATATATTGAACAACGACACTTGAATACGAGCTTGCAAATCGGGCAATTCATTCAATACAAAAATACTTCGATGGGCTCGTGGAATCATACCGTAATGCAATACCCGTTCATCTGAATATGGAAGTTTAAGGGTGGCGGCTTTGATGGGATCTATATCTCCAATCAAATCGGAAATGTTTACATCTGGCGTAGCCAGCTTTTCATAAAAACGCTCCGAGCGATGTACCCAAGCTATGGGAGTATCATCTCCTTTTTCATCCACTAAATCTTTGGCAAATTTAGAAATCGGGGCAAAAGGGCTGTCGTTGATTTCCGATCCTTTAACCACAGGCATATATTCGTCTAAAAGGTCTACCATACTTCGGGCAATTTTTGTTTTGGCCTGGCCTCTTAATCCTAATAAATTGATGTGATGACCAGCCAGAATCGCTCTTTTTAGCTGGGGTATTACCGTATCTTCATAACCCCATAACCCTGCAAAAACAGCTTGTCCAGATTTGATTCTAGAAATCATGTTGGATTGAATTTCTTCCATGATACTCTTTTGCTGATGCCCTTGGGCTTTGAGTTCTTTAAATGTGATTTCTTTTTTCATCTGCTTAATTAAATTCTTCGGATTCTATTTTTCTCATAATCTTCAAAGATCATCTGACCCAAACCAGAGAGCCCCGTAATAAATGCTTTTCCTTTATTTTCGGCGGTAAAGACCGATACAAATTCTCTCAAATAAGGATCTTGAGCAATCATAAAAGTAGTAATGGGTATTTTTAATTTTCTAGCCTGCGCGGCCTTGGTAAGGCATTTAGATACAATTTTATCGTCTAGACCATTGCTGTTTTTATAGTATTCTCCAGAGGGCAAAATCATACAACTGGGCTTGCCATCGGTAATCATAAATATTTGTTTGTTGGTGTTTCGTTTTCTTCTTAAAATATCCATAGCTAGCTCCAAACCAGCCACCGTATTGGTGTGATAAGGACCTACTTTGAGATAGGGCAAGTCCTTGATTTTAATAGGCCATGCATCGTTGCCAAATACAATAATATCTATGGAGTCTTTGGGGTATTTTCTTTGGATCAATTCCACCAAAGCCATCGCAACTTTCTTGGCAGGGGTAATTCTGTCTTCGCCGTACAAGATCATGGAATGACTGATGTCTATCATCAAAACGGTGCTCATTTGAGCTTTGTGTTTGGCTTCGTCCACTACCAAATCATTTTCGGTCAATCTAAAATCACTAAGACCATGATTGATCTGGGCATTTTTGAGACTCTCAGTCATGTTGACTCTAGACAATTCATCTCCAAATCGGTATGGGCGAAGGTCTCCGTCCTTCTCCCCTGCTAGCCCCATTTGATTCGTTTGATGATTGCCTAATCCAGATTTCTTTAACTTGCCAAAAATTTGATCTAGGGCAAAAGAGCGAAGTGCCGACTCAAGTTTGGCCGTTAGTATATTTTCCCTTTTTCCCTTTACTCCTGCTCCATCTACAGGATCAAACTCTTCTTTAATGTAACCTCTTTTTTTCAGATCTTCTTCAAATTGTTCTAAACTGTACTCGTCTGTAAAAATTTGGTACTCCTTGTCTAAAATATCAAGCCAACGAAAAGTTTCTTCTAAATTTCCTGAAGTGTGGGTAAGTAAGTCTTTGAAGATTTCAAAAACTCGTTCGAAGGGAGAAATCTTCTTGGGAATATGCTTACTAAAGGTAATTCCTCTTGATAAATTAAACTCAGAATTTGATTTATTTTTGGGCATTAACTAGGATTGTGTGTCAAATTAAAAGGAAGGAAACAGCATCTTTGCTCTAAAAAGAGCTCTCTAAAAACAGTTCTGTCTAAATAACACACAAATATAGAATATTTAGTTTTGATTTAACATTCTCTTACTTGGTCTTTAAGCGATTTATAGATTAAAACATGACCATAAAACCTATGGATATTGACCGTGCAAATTCAATGTAAATTTTAAAAAAATAAAAAAGGTTCACAGATTAAAGACCTGTGAACCTTTAAATAGGTAGCTCACCTTGTGGGTTCTCGTTCGAAACGCTTTTGGAAAGATTTAAAGACGTTTAGAAAATGAATACTACTTCATTCGTTTAATAACTTTTCCATTTTCATAGATGTATAACAAAATCATTCCCTCTTGATGTTCTGTGTATTCTTTCCCTAATACATCTATCATCTTGAGTAAATTAGAATTCTGATTTGTTAAGTAATTGTTTTCATAAACATTCAGCCCTGAACAAGATTCTGATATTTGAAGTTCAGAATTACACCCTTGAGCATTAGAAACAATATCATGAGGGCCAAGAGAATTTGTTATGTACTGACAAATACTATTCACGGAGCAACTACTAAGAATACTGCTATTTAAAAGTGTCAATTCAGTAATTCCGCTTGGATCAATATTATCCAGACCAGTCAAATTAATTAAACTCTCATTGTTATTAATTTTAATGGAGCCAGCTATACTAGTTAAAGAAGATAAACCCTCTAAGCTCTGTAACTCTTGATTATCTGAAATATCAATTTCACCGACAATATTACTTAAATTAGTTAGCGCATCTAAATCGAGTAGCATAAGATTGTCTTCAATTTTCAAATCGCCACCAAGCGTTTTTAAATTATTTAATCCCTCTAAGCTATTCATTCCAGTATTCTCATCAATGGTTAAATCACCTGCTATAAAATTTACAGATTCAAAACCGTTTAAATTTTGTGGGGTTTGACCACATTCTTCAATAGAAAAATTACCCGAGATGAACTCAATATTTTCAAAACCAATGAATTCAATTAAATTAGAACATTCACTCATGGAAAATCCGCCTAAATACCTCAAAGTTCCTAGACCAATTGTACTTGTTATAGTAAAACATTCTGTAAATCGTAATGAACCACCTATGTGTGTTAGGTTATTAAGGCCTTCCAGGTTTTCAATAACGTCATGCGGCTCATTTATGTGCACAGCACCTCCAACATAGGTAAGGTTAGATAATCCAGCAAATGAAGTTATCTCACACTCACTACATATTAAATTACCACTAATTGAGTCTAATTGGAGTAGAGCCGGATAGTTTGTTAAATCACCTCCGTCATAAGGTAATTTCAACGTGCTAGGAAGTCTAGAACAATTTGGGTAATCAGTAACGAACTGTTCAATATCAGAACAATTATAATAAATTGGATAATCAGTATTAGGGCATACTTGAGCTTTAGCTACTTGACTTAGCCCAAAAGCAATAACTAATAATGGTAAAATCTTCTTCATGATTTGTTTTGTTTGTT
This sequence comes from Flavobacteriales bacterium, assembly GCA_028110365.1. Taxonomy (GTDB): domain Bacteria; phylum Bacteroidota; class Bacteroidia; order Flavobacteriales; family UBA7430; genus UBA6772. Next base: position 31,194 of record JAOGVT010000008.1, on the reverse strand, counting down.
GATATAAATGCAATATTTAGACAAATATTCGAATTTTCATTCACGCATAAGGGTTAAATTAACGTTATTAAATTCGAAATAAAAAAGGTCAGGTTATTTTTAAAAATAACCTGACCTATAAGGCTCCCCTTGTAGGTTCTTGTTCGAACCGCTTTTGGAAGGATTTAAAGAAGTTTAGGTGATGAAAAGTTAAAATTGAATTAATCAATAACTATTCTTTTATGTGTACTACCATCATCGTAAATATCAATAAGTGGCACATACATTTTACCTTCAGATGTCCTGCCTAATAAATCTAATGTTTTAATTTTTATTTGATTTGATTTTTTATTCACTTCTGATAAATTTACTGGATTATTTGAAGTCAAGTATTTGCTAAAAAATGACCATATCTCTTGCTCTACAATTATATCATCTACACTCCATGAGTGTCCATCTTTATGTTTATAGAGCCAAAACTCATTAGAGTCAATTGAAGAAGTATACTTATAACTAATAGTAAATTTATTATTTGAATTAAAGTTTGGGATAGTGTCTATGGTTAAACCACTTATTCCATTAATGTCAATCCATAAATTTACAATTGAATCAATGCTTAAATAAGGCCCCCAGAATTGATCATTTGCGTCACCTTCAAAAAGTGTCACATCATCATTACTTCCGTGTATTTCAAAAAAAGGAACTGAAAAATCAGTACATGAATTATTGGTTAAACCATTTGGAAAAATTGTTCCTGCAACCGGAGCAAAGGCTTTAAAAAATCCCGGAGCCTCACAAGCAATCAGATAACATAATTCTGCTCCGTTAGACATCCCGGTCATAAAGGTATTTTCTGCGCTTAAATTATGAGTTACCTGAAGGTGTTGAGCTAAGTTTATCAAAAAATCTATGTCATTAACCGAATAGCCTTCATGGAAATCATAACCAACATTCCAAAAATTTTGACCACCCCATTGATTATCTGTCGTACCCTTTGGGTAACATACTGCAAACTCATTTTGGTTTGCAATGACATTCATGCCAGAATAATTCATTATTGATGTGTGACTATCAGAGTAGCCGTGTGCAACAATCACTAAAGGGGCATTGTCAGGCAAACCATCTGGCTCGTAGTAAATGTAATCTCGATTAATACCATTATGATTATAGGTCAAGTATTCTTGACCAATCAAAATTATTGGAGTAAATAAAAATATATAAATCAGTTTTTTCATAAGCGTGGGAAAAATTCAAATATATGAAATAAATAAGGCCAGGTTATTTTAAAAATAACCTGGCCTATAAAGCTCCCCTTGTAGGTTCTCGTTCGAACCGCTTTTGGAAGGATTTGAAAAATCTTATCGAATTTGAACATGAAAATTATAACAGGTGAGTTTAACTTATCGTTTATCCCGTAATATGATAGCCCCCATCAACATGCCTTATTTCTCCTGTAATCTTTAGGTCTGGTCTAAATAAATGAACGATCTCATACGCAAGGTCCTTCGGTCTAGCATTACCTAGAGGACTCATTGTGTTTGAAGTCTTAATGTCTTTAATTTCTAGGGTTGCGTTACCTGCTTTGCTTCCCATATAGGGCGAAAACCGAACAACATTGACGCGGATGTCATGTGATTTACCCAGTTCATCCGCTAACTCTATTGTAATTCTTTCTAAAGCAGCCTTTGCAATGCTAATATTTCTATAAGGATGGAAAGTAACTTTAGCTGCTGCGATATAACTCAATGAGCATATCGAAGCTCCTATTTGCAGTACATTATGCTTCAATAAATAGTGAGAAAGCCGAATAAGAGAATAGGCAGAAACATCCATGGTATCGCAAAACTCTTCTTTCGTAACATCCAATAAAGGTTTTACCTTTTTATGACGGATGGTTTTGTCCATAGCAATTGCATGAAGGAACCCATTCAATTTGATTTTTCTTTCTGAAAGCATGCGTGAAAAATAATCTATATTTTCGTCAAGAGTTACGTCCAAAATTTCTACAGAGGCATCTCCTAATTCCTCATGTACTGACTGTTTAAAATCTTGAAAGTTCTTTTCAAGAAACGCTTTTGCTTTATCTGATAAATTTAAATGGTATGGGCTTACACCTAATCCAGTGCAGATTACTTTGCCACCTTGCCTAATAATTTCTTTAGCTACAGACATTGCAAGAGAATGCTTGTCGGCTATACCTGTGATTAAGAATGTTGAATTAGAAAACATATTGAATGTGTTTAAATAGAATAAAAAAATTGACTTAATACTTATACAAACCCGTTCCCCAAGTCCAGCCGGCCCCAACTGCGGCAAACAACAATAGATCCCCCTTTTCTAATTCGTTATTTTTAAAGGTTTCATCTAGAATTATTGGAATTGTTCCACCTGAAGTATTAGCGTACCTATCCATGTTAGTTTTCACCTTTTCAAAGGGCATGTTTATACGTTTTGCGATTTCTTGTAGAATTTTAATACTTGGTTGATGAGGTAAGAGAAATTTGATTTCATCGATCGTACGATTGTTATTGGTCAATATTTCAGAAATACATTTCGGCACCACTTCAATAGCTGTTTTGAATACTTCATGTCCATTCATTTGAAAAAAATGCTGCCCCTTGTCAATACTCTCTTGTGTGGTAGGTGTTTCAGACCCACCTGCCGGAATCGTAAAGTGATCCTTTCCTGTACCGTCAGTGTGTAATATAAAATCGATAAACCCCTTATCTTCTGTAGTATCTGAAAGCAAAATAGCACCTGCACCATCACCAAAAAATACTGAATCTCTTCTGGACCAATCTGTAATATTGGAAAAAGTGTCTGCGCCAATTACAAGAACATTCTTATACATACCTGATTTAATAAACTGCACTCCTGTAGCAATAGCAAATAAAGCGCCCGAACACACTGCAGAAATATCGAAAGCAACAGCATTTTTAGCTGCGAGTTTTTCTTGTACGAAACATGCACAAGAAGGAGCTAGTCTATCTGCCGTAGCGGTCGCCAATATAACAAGGTCAATTTCTCCAGGAAGTATGCCGGCATCTTCAATAGCTGCTAAGCCTGCTTTATAGGCCAGATCGCTTGTGGTTTCACCTACAGAAATTCTACGCTCTTTGATTCCAAGATTTTCATAGATCCATTTATCTGAAGAGCCGACATTTTGAAAAAAATCATTTTTTACAATGTTCTTTGGAGCATAAGAACCTGTTCCGCGTATGAAAGCATTTATCATGAGTGAATTTTGTTTTTTGTTTTCTTAAATCCTTAGTTATCAGAAAATTCGATTGGTTATTTAAGCTGAACCTCTACTTGCATTTAGGTTTTGTTGTGAAACTGTTAATATTTAGTTCTGTAGCATTAACACACCAAATATAGCTATATTTAGTGTGTTTAATACACTAAATATAGGTTTTTTAGTTTTGATTTAAAATTATTTCCTATGTATTAAACACCACAGCTATCGTAAATTCATTATTCTTCAAGCTGTTTAGACTGAAGAAAATACATCATTAAAAAGTAGATGAAAGTTATATTTTGAGGGTTCAAAATATGTGTTTATGAAATTTTTAACTTATTTAGTTCCTATATATTTGGTGTTACTTCATAAAATAAAGGTCACATTATTTTTAAAAATAACTTGACCTATAGGTCTCCCCTTGTTGGTTCTCGTTCGAACCGCTTTTGGATGGACCTTAAGAAGTTTAGGGAATGAAAAAGCCACTCTTAGTATAGTGGCTTTCATTTATTTCAAATTTGACCGCTACGCGGTAGCGTTAAAAAGAGCGAATAACACGAACGCTGCGAGTATTGTTCTTACTGCTGAGTTCCACATCGCCATTATCGAAATAGACGCCCCACGCGGTCATATGATTGATCTCCGAGGAAGACCAATAATAAGAGTTAACGCTAATTTCAAAACCGCCTATATTGCTCTCTAGACCTCCTGGTCCAATCGTATTATACATTTCGTTCAATTCATCTATTGAAGGCAAGTACCAGTCGCTGTAGCCGTTTACTTCAGCATCTAAGGCTACTTGTGCTGCTGTTATACCTCCATTTTCTGTTACGCATCCTTGGTTTACGATATCCATTGTATTCTGATAACCTATCCCTATAGCTTGTCCATCTGCTCCACTTACATTTTCAAAAAAACATCCACACTCGTAACCGTTAAAGCCATATCCATATGGGTCAGTTGCTCCTTCTGTTAAATCCTCCATAGCAGCAACCAATCCGTGTTCTCCAGTCTCATCAACATAGAATACGATTCCGCCTTCAGCTTCCATTCCAACTATATATTCTGTGATATTACCTTCACAGTCATACCCAAGCTGAGGATATTCACATGACTCATCAGCCATATTAGCTTCAGAGTTATAGTTGCAAGCGACAATGTTCATACATCCTGTAGTCCAATTTCCAAAAGCTCTAATTGGACGGATGGGTAGGTCGCTATATTTAAAAGCACCATTACTGCCGGAAGTTGCGAAGTCTAAATATAATGCATTCAGATTAGCACCTTCTGTAGAACTCAAATAAACATATTCTTCTTGGAAACCTCCAATATTTCCATAAATACCACCATTTCCAATAGTGTAATACATTTCTGTTAATTCTCCGATTGAGGGAAGATACCAATTATCAAATCCATTAGCTTCATAAGATAAAGCCTCACTTGCGGCTATTGGGTTTTCTGAGCATTCTGCTATTATGTCTAAAGAATTTTGATAACCTATGCCTATTGCAGATGCATTGTAAACTGATGATATACTTCTTCCATAACAACCCCAAGGATAATATTCTTCTAGATCCTCCATAGCTGCAACTAATCCTCTATCTCCTGTTTCGTCAACATAGAATACTATTCCACCTTCAGCCTCTAAACCCACTTCAATTATAGAATTCCCATCACAATCATATCCAAGCTCAGGATACTCACAACTCCCATCAGCCATATTTGCATCAGGGTTAAAGTTACAAGCGACAATGTTCATACATCCTGTAGTCCAATTTCCAAAAGCTCTAATTGGACGGATGGGTAGGTCGCCATATTTAAAAGCACCATTACTGCCGGAAGTTGCGAAGTCTAAATATAATGCATTCAGATTAGCACCTTCTGTAGAACTCAAATAAACATATTCTTCTTGGAAACCTCCAATATTTCCATAAATACCACCATTTCCAATAGTGTAATACATTTCTGTTAATTCTCCGATTGAGGGAAGATACCAATTATCAAATCCATTAGCTTCATAAGATAAAGCCTCACTTGCGGCTATTGGGTTTTCTGAGCATTCTGCTATTATGTCTAAAGAATTTTGATAACCTATGCCTATTGCAGATGCATTGTAAACTGATGATATACTTCTTCCATAACAACCCCAAGGATAATATTCTTCTAGATCCTCCATAGCTGCAACTAATCCTCTATCTCCTGTTTCGTCAACATAGAATACTATTCCACCCTCGGCTAAATCGCCGACTTGGTATTGTGTTAATTCATTACCCTCACAATCTAATCCTTCAATTGGTCCAGGAGTATCACATCCACAACCTAAATCATTATTGTAACAACTACCGTCATCTATGGCAGCTAAAGCATCAAAATTACAAGCATTTTCATTAACACATCCATAAATTGAATCTAACTCAGCTTGTAAAGAAGCAACCTCCTCCTGCAGAGAAACAATATTATCTTCAGGAATATCATTCACATACCAATCACATAAACTAAACCCTTCTATAGCCTCTGTAAGTTTAATCTGATAACCAAAGCCAGGAGTTAAATCACCTATACCGTTAAAGTCAAATTCAGGTATGTATGCACTTCCATTGTTGTCTTTAACCATAGCGATTAACTCAGTATGGTTTGAGAGTCCTAGAACTAAGTCTATTGAAGTTGGACATCCATATCCAAACATATTCCATCCAGCACTTAAATTTATTGATATGTTCCAAGCATCAAAGGATTGATTTAGTTGGTCTATTATTGAAGAACATGTTTCTTCAAGAACATCTTCACTGTATATCGCTTCACTAATGAGCCCATTATTGCCATTACCACTAATATCATTTAATATATTTCCTGAGCCTTCATTGAAATTCCAATAACCATACAAATCAGACTCATTTCCTGCTGGAGGGCATGTTATGTATTGATTAATTTCTTGAGCACTTAAAGCCTTACCCCAGATATGCAAATTAGATAACTTACCTTGCATTGATGGTTCCCAAGAAGCATTTCCAATCATTATATTATCATTGGGTGTTATTATTTCATTACCGATATACTCACCTATAGATTGATTGTATGAAACATCTTCACCATTAACATATATTTTAGAATCTTCACCATTAAAAACTCCCGTAACATTTACCCACTCGTCTAAAGGTATAATGACTGAAGACTCAATAGATGTAACACTCCCTTGAGCAGTGTAAAAATTAAAATGAATATTTTCTGATTCAGCATTTCTTCTTAAATACCAGCCAACTGTTTGATTAGGGTTAATTGTACCTTCCCAATAAGATTCATGGTGCTCTGCAATTACACCCCAAACAGAATTGGAATTAAATTTAACATTTGCACTAATGGATAACTGTGTATGATTTTGAAATAAGTCACTACCGTTGTTTTCGGTTCTGTCGCATTAATTTGAGCATCATCTAAAAATCCTATTTGAATTAGAGATTATGCGACTAATGATAGGAAAGTTTTGAAATAGGATTTCTTAGAATTAATGATTTGATTCTTTCTAATAATGCTGACTACTTCAATACCTGCGAGTGTCCTTTGGGCTGATTCAAACTCTTTAAACCCAGTATCAATAGCAATCCTTCGCTTTATGTTTCTGTGATCTTGTTCAACACAATTATTAAGGTATTTACATCTCCTAATTTTGATGTTTTTATTCCAGAAATTATTTCTGTTAACCGCTCTAATAGCAGTGAAATTAGAACCACTTTTATCAATGTTGATAATCCTTGGGTTCTGATTATTAGCAATGGCTTTATTGAAGAACTTTTGAGCTGAACCTTTCATTCTTCTTTTTGTTAGAAGGAAGTCAACGGTATCTCCGAATTTATCAACAGCTCTATAAAGATATCTGTCTTTACCAGCCACCTTAATATAGGTTTCATCCATCCTCCAACTAGTACAAACTCTATTTTTTCTTTTGTGCATAGATGCCTCAATCATAGGAGCGTACTTAAACACCCATCTTTGAATAGTAGAATGGTCAACCTTGACACCCCTTATCTTCATAAGCTCTTCAATGTCTCGATAGGAGAGTGTAAATCGAAACTTAAAGTAAACAGCTTGAAGAATAATGAATTTAGGATATCTGTGGTGCTTAAACATAGGAAGTAATTTTAATTCAAATCTAAATAATCTATATTTGGTATATTAATGCGACAGAACCTATTCCATTTTCTTAGTATTGACAAGGGATGTAGCATCATAAAAAAAGGACAACTTAATAAAAATATTAAGTTGTCCTATAAGGCTCCCCCTCTTGGGCTCGAACCAAGGACCCTCTGATTAACAGTCAGATGCTCTAACCAACTGAGCTAAGGAGGAGTGTTTGCGGTGGCAAAGATAGCAATCTGATTGTAATTAAAAAGCAATTCGTAAAAAAAGAAACGTCAAGAAAGCAATTTAAAATGAGGTTGATCATTTAGTACTTAAATGCTTTCTCAACCTCACCATTACGATAGACATTAAACAAAACCTCACCTCTAGAGGAGTTGTTATCTAACAATACTTCCTGACCTAAAACATTTACAACTTTAACCAATTCTCTGGGTTGGCTGGCAGCAACAGGCACAGAATTTAGTTTAACAAGCGAGGCTATATTTAATGCATTTATAGCATAAAGAGAAGAACCTTGAGCCCATTTATGAACTTCAAAAGAATTTAACTGATTGTTAGACCAAATTTGAAACGAAAATTCATCGTTAATTGCCAAACCCTCTTTAACTTCGGTGGTAGAATCGTCTCCCCATAATGTTACAAGTGTGTTTGGAGAAGCGTACACAGCAGAACCAACAAGTATTCCGTCCTTGCTGTAAACAGAAATCTCAGCACCCTCATGTGGTTTCACCTCCCAAGCCTCGTCTGGCAACAATACATGCATATTGGTTTCCGATGGAGCTACTAAAGAAAAGTACTTGAGCGTTCGATCCATTGGTTCATAAAAATGAGAACACCTGTATTCCAGATGATTTGCCAAATAGGTTAACATCTGAGTTGATTGCATTTTTACTTGATACGCTTTACCGGGCTCAATTACCCCAATACCGTTAAAATCCCAATCAGGCAAATACGCTTCTCCAACGCTATTTTTAACAATGACAACTTCTGTAACAATAGGTTCAAAAACAGCTTCAACATCAGAAGATTCAAGACGTAAAGAACCAAAAAGGTTCCATCCCTGGTTTAGTATAATCGGATTATCTTCTGGCAGGCTGTAAGTACCATCTAAAGTAAGCTCCGTTTCGTTGTATGTTTTTACAAAATACCCCTCACCGACTTGCATTTCGCCAATTCCGTTAAAAGCCCAATCAACCAAATAAGCATTTCCTAAATTGTCTTTTACGACAACAACATCTTCAATAATTGAGGCTAGTAGACTCTCAAAACTCATGTCTTCTGCAGTTATGTAGGAAGAAAATAAACTCCAACCAGCAGGTAGGTTTATTACTTGCTCCGAAACTGGTATTACGTTGGTTAAAGAAGAGATACTTGAAATACCATTTGCCTCAAACTCACCTTGATTGGGCATTGAGCTTAAATAGGTTGCATTGGCATTGTAAATCACATTTTCGGAGGCATCCCAAATCATCCAAACAAAAGGTTCTGTATTTTGAAGCCCATCAATCTCTTCGGTTGTCGAATCGTCTCCTTGAGCAGCTAATGCCGTATTTACACCATTCCATTCTGCATAACCAGCACACTGTAAAGCACCTGCATCGTCCGTATAAAATACACCAATCCAATCGCCACTTTCTAAAGGCAAACCGTTTAGCGTAAGCAAAGCATCGCTTCCCACAGCTAGGGTATGATTGGTACCTGTAATAAGTACCTCCCAAGGCGAAAACTCCGTTTCATATTCACAAGAATCATCGTTAGCAGTTGCATCTTGGTTAAAATTAACCGCTTGTTCATCTGTGCAACCTTCAATTACTGGAACAAAATCGCAGGTTAAAATAAATGTATGAGACGTGTCTGAACCAAAGGAACTGCCTTGAGCTAGCTCATTTCCGCATACTGAAATCCAATACCCATTGGGCTGTATAATACCATCACCGTAGGTATCTTGAATAGCAAAAGTTAGCTGAGTTCCTTCTGCAGCACAAAAAGTTAAAGCGTCTGTACTGTAATTTTGATAAGACCCGACAGCTTGAGCACCTAATACAAGCCCGTCAGAATTGGTAAGCGACCAAGAAGTTTCCGAAGCGAATTGATCGGTCATTAAAAGGATTTCCATAGTTAAATCGGTAGTCTGACACATGGGTGTTTGAACTACCAATTGGTTTGATTGCTCGAAAGACTCTTGAGTAACAACAAGTGCTAAATCTATAAAGGTATTTACAGGGGCATCCACATCTAACATTAGGAGATAATCTAACACAACAGAAGCTCCAGCAGGCAAATCTGTTACCAGTAGATCGTTTACAACCGTTAAATAGGTATCGTTAGAATACAAATTAGTAAGCCCACCAGTAAAATCTGCAGTTCCAGTGTTTGTAAGAACAATACTAAGTGCAGTGGTGTCTCCAAAAGCAAGCTCTCCAGAAAATTCAGTAATTTCCAGCACCGGTGCATGGATTGGAATGTTCACCTGAGAGGACCAATTACTTGATTCGTTCTCCATTGAAAATACAAGTAAAGCATCTTCTCCATCAACTGCATTGGCAATTACATTAAGCATAAAATCTTGAGCTGTATAACTATAAGAAGCACCTGGCTCAAGTGCCGGAATGGTTACACCTTCATTCATCACTTCTAAAGAACCTGATGCCTGAACTGTTAAATTTACAGAAGCAGCTGCTTGAGTTCCAATATTCTCAACGGTAAAATAGAGCGGAAAACTGTCATTGTAAGATGCTAAACCGTCTTGATTACCAATTTCATGTGAAGTTACCAACAACCAAGGACCCTCTAGAACAACAACCGAAGTGGATCCAATATGAGGAACTGTATTAAACGCGGTAGCAGTAATTGTAAGGTCAGAAAGAATTGAAATTGGCTCAAAACTAACGCTAACAAAACCGTTAGAAACAGTTCCCATACCAATAATTTCGCCCGCTAAAGTAATGGATACTAAAGCACCTTCAGAAGAGCAAGAAACATCCAAAGAGCTTGCGCCAACGGGTATAACAGAATCGTAGGAAACCAGCATAGGCTCTGGCGATTTTGTTCTAAGAATTACTGAAGGGTCACCAAAACAAGTCCAGGTATCTGTCATATCAGCTCCTCCTGCTCCATAGGTGTCGTTCATTTCCATGCACCCGTTCATCGAAATTCCTGCGAAAGAACGAGAAGAACTAGTCTCACTTGTTTGTGTGAGTATACTATTCATTGCGTCTTGCCCTTTCATTGGAGGAGACCAAGATTGGTTTATAGTTGACATTAAAGTGGCTATTGCACCCGTTGGAAGTCCGTTGTCTGTAGCTCTTAACCAAGCCTCTGCAAAACAAGTGGTTCCTGTAAAATTTCCGTTAACACAGGCAACCGACCAAAAGAATGGATGAACTTCTGTGTTGGTTAAGTTATTTACTTCGGTGCTGCTGTAGCCTGAACTTGCACATGAAAAATCAGAACCGTGACCGGTGTAGTTGATAATTCCCAAATCGGCTTGAAGTAAGGCTTGTAAATCAGAAGCCGTCGGATTCCCTTCTGAGTCTGCTCCACCTTGGCTTCCGTCAAACAACTCATACCCTTGGGTGTAGGTATAATCCAAGTGCAACGCCTGAATATTTCTTAGGTGTTCGTAATCATACTCTCCGTTATCTCCAGGACCCTCAGCAGAACCAACGACAACGCTTTCGCCGTAGGCATCTGAAATAGGTGGCGATTGCTCGTATTGAAGTAATCTGTTTACTTGAGTAAGCACATGAGCTTTCGTCTCAGCAGAAAAACGCCCCACCAAAACTTCTGGGTACGAATCGTCTCCATCTAAATAACCGTAGTAATTGTCTGAATAACCAGAGGATGCTTGATAAGCGGGTATTTGTTGGTGGTCTCCAACAAATAAAACGTAGGTTAAATTGTGTGTGTCGTAGTAATTTTGAATGTACGCCTTCAAGTCGTCTTGAGTATCACCTATCGATGCAATGTCTACAATTTCGTTTGCAATTCCCTTTTGAGTTTTCCAAGCTCTAAAATCATCCATTTGGTCTATAAACTCACTGTCGGCAATAATTAACATAGCACCTTCTTCGGTGTCTATAGTAGCTCTTTGAGCTAAATCATAATTTAAAAATAAATTTCTGTAAATTAAATCATACTGGGAGTCTACCTTAGGCGGGAACGCAATAGAAGAAGCAAATGAAACCTCCAACTCCATAGCACTGTAAACTCGAAGTATCTTTAAAACTGGATTGTATTGAAAAGGATAAACCCACAAGGCTTGCGCTTTAAAATCACGTACAATGTGAGGAGTTTGAGCTTCAAAAAGAGTGGTAGGATAAAATTCATTCTTTTGGTATTCACTTCCGAAAACAAAAGGCACATCAGCGGGTGAAGTATCTCTAAATAAATTCCCTTTTGAGGGTGCTATTTCCAAGTTATAGTCTGTAAATTCTGCATTTAAAACCTTGACTGAAGGTAATTCTCCTTCTGGAATAATGTAAGAACATGCAAATTTTTGAAGATCTGGAGCACCCCTTTTTAATAAAGCAGCTCCACCTTGCAAATTAGGTACAGACATGATACCCTCGGGAGTTGTAACATTTTTGAATTCTAAAATCGGTGCTTCAAAACTTAAATGAATTGAATTAGCCGATTTGGAAAGTACTTTTAAAGGCTCCGTAACTTGAGCACTTGCCAAAAAAAGTATTGAGAAAAATAAAGCAAGAAAAATCGACTTAAGAGGGAAAGATATTTTCATAGTATGCTGAGGGGGGCTTAATTAATAGAATAAAATTAACATTTTAATTTCTAATCCATAAAGATACAAAATCAAATATTGTACCACCCATAAATCAAGTATTGAATAATCGAGTATAAAACCTATAGAATGATTTACAAAACGTATATTTGCTCCCTGTCTTAAAAAAGTATAGAAAAGAGCAAATGATTCAGATTACACTACCCGATGGAACGGTAAAGGAATACCCAACTGGCACAACTGCAATGCAAGTAGCAGAAGGTATAAGCAGCGGATTAGCCCGCAATGTATTAGCCGCAGAAATTAACGGCGAGGTTTGGGATGCAAACCGAACCATTCTTTCAGATGCTAGCTTAAAACTTCTAACCTGGAACGATGACAATGGAAAGATGGCAATGTGGCACTCCTCTGCCCATCTTATGGCAGAAGCTATTGAAGCTCTTTACCCTGGAGTAAAACTAGCCATAGGACCACCCATAGAAAATGGATTTTACTACGACATAGACTTTGGAGATCATAATTTCTCTTCAGATCATTTCCCTAAAGTGGAACAAAAAATGACTGAATTGGCGCGTCAAAAAAACACCTTTGAACGCATAGAAATAACCAAAGCAGATGCTATTTCTTACTTTAAAAAAAAGAATGACGAGTACAAACTAGAACTTATAGAAGGTCTAAAAGACGGAGAAATTACCTTTTACAAACAAGGTGAATTTACCGATCTTTGTAGAGGACCACACATACCCAACACAGGTTTTATAAAAGCCATAAAACTTTTAAACACAGCCGGTGCCTACTGGAGGGGAGACGAAAAGAACAAACAACTTACAAGAATATACGGAATTACCTTTCCTAAAAACAAAGAACTTACACAGTACCTAGAAATGCTTGAAGAAGCAAAGAAAAGAGACCACCGTAAGCTGGGAAAGGAAATGGAATTATTTACCTTTTCTCAAAAAGTAGGACAAGGGCTTCCTTTATGGCTCCCTAAAGGGGCTGCACTAAGAGAACGTCTAGAAAATTTCCTTAAAAAGGCACAAATCATTGCAGGGTATGAGCCTGTAATTACACCTCACATAGCCAACAAAGAACTGTACATTTGCTCTGGTCATTATGAGAAATACGGTGAAGATTCATTTCAACCCATAAAAACACCTAACGAAGGAGAAGAGTTTTTTCTTAAACCAATGAACTGCCCTCACCATTGTGAGATTTACAAAAGTAAACCAAGATCATACAAAGACCTCCCAGTACGTTATGCTGAATTTGGAACCGTTTACCGATACGAACAAAGTGGCGAATTACATGGTTTAACTCGTGTTAGAGCCTTTACCCAAGATGATGCGCACTTATTTGTAAGACCCGATCAAGTTAAAATAGAATTTGAACAAGTTATTGATTTGGTTTTGTATGTATTTAAAGCACTAGGCTTTGAAGATTTTACCGCACAAGTTTCATTACGAGACAAAGAAGACAAAGAGAAATACATTGGTACAGATGAAAATTGGGAACTGGCAGAAAATGCCATCGTTGAATCTGCTCACAAAAAAGGCTTAAAAACTATTGTAGAATATGGTGAAGCTGCTTTTTATGGCCCCAAATTAGATTTTATGGTAAAAGATGCACTGGGTAGATCTTGGCAACTCGGAACCATTCAGGTAGACTACAATTTACCAGAAAGATTTGAGCTAGAATATACGGGTTCAGACAATAAAAAACACCGTCCGGTAATGATCCATAGAGCTCCATTTGGCTCAATGGAAAGATTTGTAGCTGTACTACTTGAACATTGCGGAGGTAACTTCCCTTTGTGGCTAACGCCAGATCAAGTTTGCATACTTCCAATTAGCGATAAATACATGGAATATAGCAAGGAAGTTTTAAATTCGCTTAAAATTTCCGATATTCGCGCCGAGATTGACGAACGTAGTGAAAAAACTGGACGCAAGATTCGGGATGCAGAAGTTCGGAAAATACCCTTTATGCTGATCGTTGGAGAACGTGAGGCGGCAGAGGGAAAAGTGTCTGTAAGACGCCATGGTGGTGAAGATTTAGGAAGCATGAGCTTACAAGAATTTAAGACTTTAACACAAAAAGAGATTACAGAAAATATTGACGAATTTGTTGTTTAACTAAACTATAGGAGGAACAAGCCATAGCAATTAGAAGAAGAAGAAGTAGAGGCCCAGGTCGTGTCATTAAAGAAAATGAACACAACATAAATAGAGCCATTAAAGCACCTGAAGTAAGACTTACTGCAGGTGAAGGTGTCGAGGAAGGTATATACCCTACTCGAAAAGCAATCGCTTTAGCCGATGAATTGGGATTAGACTTAGTAGAAATTGCTGCCAAGGCCAAACCTCCTGTTTGTCGTATTGTAGACTACAATAAGTTTCTCTACGAACAAAAAATGCGCCAAAAAGAAATGAAATCTAAAGCCTCGAAAGTGGTGATAAAGGAAATTCGTTTTGGCCCAAATACAGACGATCACGATTTTGACTTTAAATTAAAACATGCAAAGAAATTTCTAGATGATGGAGCTAAACTCAAAGCGTTCGTTTTCTTTAAAGGACGTTCGATTTTATTTAAAGACAAAGGAGAAATATTATTGCTTCGTTTTGCCCAAGAATTAGAAGATCATGGAAAAGTGGAGCAATTGCCAAAACTGGAAGGTAAACGTATGATTATGTTTATCAGTCCAAAAAAGAAATAAAGAACTCATATTTAGGAAATAAAGAGGACAGATCATGCCAAAAATGAAAACAAAATCCAGTGCTAAAAAGCGATTTAAGCTTACAGCTTCTGGTAAAATCAAGAGAAAGCACGCTTTCAAAAGTCACATTCTTACGAAGAAGTCGACCAAACAAAAGCGTAACTTAACTAAGTCTGGTTTAGTACATAGCCACGACGAAGCAAACATCAAACAACAATTGTGTTTAAAATAACACAATAGAGTTTATTAATTAACCCTGTGTTTAGCACCTAAGAGTTTCGAAAGAAAACGCTAAGTATAAAAAAATTAAATTATGCCAAGATCAGTAAATCATGTAGCGTCAAAAGCGCGTAGAAAAAAGGTAATTAAACTTGCCAAAGGTTATTTCGGTAGAAGAAAAAATGTTTGGACAGTAGCAAAAAATGCTGTTGAAAAAGGTTTAGTTTACGCTTACAGAGACCGTAAGGTTAACAAAAGAAACTTCCGAGCTCTATGGATTCAACGTATTAATGCTGGTGCACGCCAGTACGGTATGTCTTACTCTCAATTTATGGGAGCGGTTCACAAAAACAATATCGAACTTAACCGTAAGGTTTTGGCCGATTTGGCAATGAACCACCCAGATGCTTTTAAAGCAGTAGTTGACAAAGTAAAAAAGTAAATTGCATAACATTCCTAAATATGTTAAAGGAGCCCTAGGGCTCCTTTTTTTTTTCATATGTTTGCCTATATAAATAATACTATATTTAATCAATAAATTCAACAATAAAAATTATGAAAAAATTAATTTCATCAGTACTCTGTGTCTTTTTGACAAGCGCAGCAATGGCTCAAGACAAAAATGTTATCAAGGTTAACCTTCTTAGTCCAGCGGTTTACTCCTATGGAATTGCCTATGAGCACGTAATAAGATGGGATTGGAGTGTAGACATTAATGCTTCATTTACGCCTTCGAAACTAACAAACTCTAATTACTTCGATGGATATCAAGAAATCTCTGGGTATGCCGCTGGTATAGCCCTTAGAAAATATACAGCCATAGATGCACCTGATGGCTATTATTTTGGCCCTTATTTACGCCATCAAAACATCGAGGTGAGCGATGCATTTGCTACAGGAAAATTAACCGTATCGAGTGCAGGAATTAAAACAGGTTACCAATTTATTATAGATGAAAGTTTTTCAATTGATGTATATACCGGATCTGGAATAGGGATGTATAAAATAAGCGCCATCGAATCTTTCGATGAAGTTACAGAATTGATCGGAACAGGAAGTTTCGTAAACGCTGTTGTTACATTTGGCTTTCATTTAGGCTATGTTTTTTAGACCAAAAAGAGCAAATTAAAAGAACAAATCTTCCTATTTCTCAATTCGAACAAGCCCATCCATAGCAGGCCTGTAAGAGGGATCTATCATAAGAGTCGTCCGGTAATCCGATTCTGAGTTCACAAAATCACTAAGAAGTTCGTACACATACGCTCTTCCAAAATAGGCTTCCAAGTACATATCGTCTACCTCAATTGCTTTTGAAAAAAATTCGAGAGCAGCTTTGGGTTCACCCAAAAAGACTTGGACTACACCAATGTTGTGTAGAGATGTCTTGTGCGATGGGTTGATCTCTAAAGCTCTCTTATAGGCTTGTATAGCTTCTTTATAAGCACCTATATTTTGATAGAACATGCCTACTTTATAATGAATATCAAAACGATAAGGACGAATTCTTAGAGCAGAATTAAAGTAATCTAGCGCCATCACATCACCTTTAGCACTAAATAAAACCCCCATTAGGTCGAATGCTTTAAAAAAGTCTTGTTTTTGGTTAATCGCTGCCTGAATGTATTGGAGCGCTTTCACAGTGTCTTGAGCAAACAGAGCAAAATTTCCTGACAAATAAAGAGCTTCTGCATTTTTATTGTCTACACTTAAAACCTCATCAATCTTTTGTTGTCCTTTTTTAAGCTCACCTACAGCTAAATAAACTTCAGCCAAATCCAATCTGCAATTAAGATTGCTGGGATCCAAACGCGCACATTCTTCCCATGCATTTTTAGCAAAGCGGCTATTCTTCATTGCGTATTCCAAATTACCCAATTTTTGCCAATAATAGGGATTGGTAGAATCCAACTGTACCGCTCTTTTTAAATCTAAAGAACCAGGCATTAGCGACTTGTTTTTGAGGTGTATTTGTGCTCTTTCAAAATACAATGCCCCATTCAAACTGTCTCTCTCTATTTGAATAGAAAGAGCGTCTAAAAGAGCATTTAAAATGCTTACAGAATCAACAACAGGAATGCTTTCTGTAGTATTATCAGAAGATTGCTGACAAGAAAATACCAACATACATAAAAAGAGAAGCAATGTATTCTTCATACTAACAAAACAGGTTTTAAACCAATACTCATCTAACTAAGCATTTTGAATTTGAGCTACGATCTTCTCTTCCAACTCAGTGGCTAACTCGAGGTTATCCTCTAGCAAACGCTTTACAGCATCTCTACCTTGACCTAATTTGGTTTCTCCGTAACTAAACCAAGAGCCGCTTTTCTTTACAACACCGTACTCAACGCCTAGGTCAACAATTTCACCAACTTTCGACACACCCTTACCGTACATAATATCGAATTCGGCCTTACGGAAAGGCGGTGCTACTTTATTCTTAACTACTTTAACTCTTGTGCGGTTACCAATAACATTGTCGCCATCTTTAAGCTGCGTACTTCTTCGAATATCTAAACGTACAGAGGCATAAAACTTTAATGCGTTCCCTCCTGTTGTCGTTTCAGGATTCCCAAACATCACACCAATTTTCTCTCGAAGCTGGTTGATAAAAATACAAGTACAACCTGTTTTAGATATAGAAGCAGTTAACTTACGTAAGGCTTGAGACATTAAACGAGCATGCAAACCCATTTTTGAATCGCCCATTTCGCCCTCAATTTCACTTTTAGGAGTTAATGCAGCTACGGAATCAATGATAATAATATCAACAGCTCCTGAACGTATTAAATTATCAGTAATTTCTAAAGCTTGCTCTCCTGAATCGGGTTGTGCAATAATCAATTCCTCAATGTTAACGCCTAAATTTTCAGCATAAAAACGATCAAAAGCATGTTCTGCATCTATAAAAGCAGCAATTCCACCCGCTTTTTGAGCTTCTGCTATTGCATGTATAGCTAAGGTTGTTTTACCCGATGATTCTGGGCCGTAGATCTCTACAACACGTCCTTTAGGAAACCCACCAATTCCTAAAGCTAAATCTAAGCCTAAAGACCCAGAAGAGATCGAAGCAATATCTTCTGCAGGTTGATCTCCCATTTTCATTACAGCACCTTTACCATAGGTTTTCTCCAACTTATCCATTGTGAGTTGAAGTGCTTTTAACTTTGCGTCTCTTTCCTTATCCATAGTATCTTATTTTCTGTGACAAATTAAATCTTACGCTGTGACAATTAATGACACTTACTGGTAAGATTCTAATATTTGAGTTGTGTGTTCTTTTGTTTTAACTTTTAGAAATATCTTTTCAATGATTCCTTTTTCATCAATAACAAAAGTAGTTCTGTGCACGCCATCGTATTCTTTGCCCATAAATTTTTTCGGACCCCAAACCTGGTATGCATTAAGTACAGCTTTATCTTCATCTGCAATTAAGCTAAAAGGAATCTTGTATTTCTCAATAAACTTTAAGTGTTTGCTAGCGGGATCAGGACTTACACCAATAATTTCAAATCCTTTTTTTTGCAAATCAGAATAGTTGGCTCCTAAATTACACGATTCGGCAGTGCAGCCCGGAGTCATGTCTTTTGGATAAAAATACAGTATCAACTTTTTTCCTGAGAAATCTGCGAGTGAAATGGAGGTTCCATTTTCAATTAAGGCATTGAAATCTGGTGCTTTATCTCCTGTTTTTAAATTGGTCATACGAAAACAATGTTTTACTCAAAATTAAATAAAAAGCCTCGATTGAACGAGTCAAACGAGGCTTTTTATTAACAATAATTGAAAAGGTTAGTTACTCAAAAATACAAAAGAATCGATAGCCTTAGTCTTAAGAACTGTTGATGATTTTGCATAATCTAAAACAAACCTCACAGCATGTTGAGAAGGCATCGTTTTATTGGTTAATAATTTGTTTTGGTTGGAATTTTTAGAAGCTCCAGATAATTTGAAAAAAGTAGTTGTTTTTGCCATAAATTTTAAATCTAGTTTAATTTATAACGCAAACAAAAAACGATTATTGCACCATCAAATTAATATCGTGTTTCTCTTGCAACTTCCTCAAGTTTATAAGTGCATAACGCATCCTACCTAATGCCGTATTAATACTAATATTACACTCTAATGCAATTTCCTTAAAGGTCATATCGGCATAAAAGCGCATTTCCAGCACCTCTCTTTGTTCTTCAGATAAATAGGTAACCAGCTGCTTTAACTCCTTTACAACTTGCTTGTGTATCATTCGATCTTCAGTGCAATCTTCTTTACCTCCAATAATATCAAAAATATTGTACTCATCAGTGGAGCGTATCATTTTAACACGAGCATGCTTTCTAAAATGATCGATAACCATATTATGAGATATACGCATAACCCAAGCAATAAACTTGCCCTCTTCATTGTAACGCCCTTCGTTTAACTTATTGATGACTTTAATAAATACATCCTGAAAAATATCGTTGGCTAAGTCTACATCCTTTACCTTAGAAAGAATGTAACCAAAAACCTTGTCTTTATGACGGAGTATTAAATGTTCTATAGAAAGTGAGTCGCCAGATAAAAATGAACTCACCAATTGTTGATCTGAAATATTTTGCACACACATAAGCTACCATTTAGGTTAAAAATTAATTTAAAATGTAATAGGTAGAAATGCTTCTATAGGCAAAATGATTTTATGATTTGTATGAATTTGCAACTAATATACAAACTTTTCAATAATCATACCAAAGCTTGAAACGATTACATGTTAAAATTGCCTAATTTTGCATTTTGAGATAAGGTTTACAAAGAATATGAAAGACATTAATCAATTAGATTCGAAAGAGAACATCCTTATAAAAGGGGCAAGACTTCATAATCTAAAGAATATTGACGTAGCTATACCCCGAAATAAGTTTGTTGTTATTACTGGACTTTCGGGTTCAGGAAAATCGAGTTTAGCATTCGACACACTGTATGCTGAAGGACAACGAAGGTATGTTGAAAGTTTATCGTCTTATGCCAGACAATTTTTAGGCAGACTTAACAAACCTGAAGTAGATAGTATAAAGGGAATTTCTCCTGCCATTGCTATAGAGCAAAAAGTGAATTCAAAAAATCCAAGATCAACTATTGGTACCAGTACAGAAATTTACGATTATATAAAATTGTTATTTGCACGGATTGGCAAAACAATCTCTCCTATTTCAGGAAAACAAGTAAAAAAGCACAGCGTTCAAGACGTAGTTGATTTTATTGTTTCTAAAGAGGAAGGCGCTAAATTTTACATTTTAGCTCCAGCTAACATTGGAGACCGCGACTTTAAACTTTACCTTGAAATGCTCCTTCAACAAGGGTACCATAGGCTAAAATACGAAGAAGAAATTATCAGAATTGAAGATGTTTTAGAAAACAAAACAATACTAAAAGAGCCCTTCTACCTATTAATAGATCGCTTGAGCCTTACCAATAACGAAGGATTTACAGAACGCTTATCAGACTCCATACAAACCTGTTTTCACGAAGGAAAAGGAGACTGCCTGATTGAATTTTTAGAACCCAAAGAGACTGTTTTATTTAGCAATCGTTTTGAAGCGGATGGCCTTCTTTTCGAAGAACCAAACATTCACTTATTTTCATTTAACAATCCTTTTGGAGCCTGCAAAACCTGCGAGGGGTACGGAAGTATTGTGGGTATAGACGAGGAACTCGTTGTTCCAAACACAGGCTTGTCTATCTATGAAGATGCCATCGCATGTTGGAAGGGAGACACACTCTCTAAATACAAAGACGATTTAGTTTTTAATTCAGAAAAGTGGGACATCCCAATTCACAAACCCTACTTCGAGCTTACACCAGAACAGATTGATTTTATTTGGAATGGAAATAAGGCTGCTAAATTTAAGGGCATTTACCCTTTCTTTAAGGCTCTAGAAAAGAAAAACTACAAAATACAAAACCGTGTTTTACTCTCTAGATACAGAGGCAAAACGATTTGCCAAACCTGTCAAGGGAAAAGACTTAGAAAGGAAGCTGATTATGTAAAAATAGGCACCTATTCCATTTGCGAAATTGTAGACATGCCTATAGACGAACTATCGGATGTGTTTAAAAAAATAAAACTGAGCAAACACGACAAAGAGATTGCAGGTAGATTACTGAAAGAAATTCAAAATCGAATTCAGTTTTTAATCGATGTTGGCTTAAGCTACCTTAGCATAAATCGAAGATCTTCTACACTATCAGGAGGAGAATCTCAACGTATAAACCTAGCCACATCATTGGGGAGCAGCTTGGTGGGCTCTATGTATATTTTAGATGAACCTAGTATAGGATTACATTCTAGAGACACCGAGAGACTGATCAAAATATTAAAATCGCTTAGAGACGTTGGGAACACCGTAATTGTAGTTGAACACGATGAAGACATCATGAAAGCAGCTGATTTGGTAATAGACATAGGGCCAAAAGCAGGAGTAAACGGAGGTCAACTTATGTTCCATGGAACGCATAAGGAACTTAAAAAAGAAAAAAACAGCCTGACGGCTCAGTACTTAAATGGCGACTTAAAAATTGAGATTCCTAAGAAAAGAAAATGGACCGACTCAATTACTATAAATGGAGCCAGACAACACAATCTTAAAAATATTACTGTTAAAATACCACTCAACGTATTTACAGTTGTCAGTGGAATTAGCGGTTCTGGAAAGAGTACATTAATAAAATCTATTTTGCACCCTGCACTGGTAAAAGCATTGGGTGGATACGGCTCTAAAATTGGTCAATTTGATAGCCTTACTGGGGCTACAAAAAACATCACAGGAGTAGAATTTATAGATCAAAATCCAATTGGTAAGTCTTCAAGATCCAATCCGGTTACCTATATAAAAGCCTACGATGAAATAAGAAATTTATTTGCAGCAGAAAAACTTTCGAGCGCAAGAGGCTACAAAGCAAAACACTTTTCGTTTAACACAAATGGAGGACGTTGTGAGCATTGCTCAGGCGAAGGAGAAGTGACCATAGAAATGCAATTCATGGCAGATGTTCATTTAGAATGTGAACATTGCAAAGGCTCGAGGTTTAAAGATGAAGTACTTGAAGTAAAATTCAATAAAAAAAACATTGCTGATGTATTGGGAATGACCATAGATGAAGCAATAGACTTCTTTGAAAAAGGCGAAAAAACTAAAATTACAAAAAGACTAAAACCTCTTAAAGATGTAGGTTTAGGCTACATTCAACTAGG
Source organism: Flavobacteriales bacterium (assembly GCA_028110365.1). Lineage (GTDB taxonomy): Bacteria > Bacteroidota > Bacteroidia > Flavobacteriales > UBA7430 > UBA6772. The sequence goes on along the minus strand of JAOGVT010000008.1, from coordinate 8,936 downwards.
GCAATCATCCTCAACCTTAAGTGGAGGAGAAGCACAAAGAGTAAAACTCGCTTCCTTTTTAGGAAAGGGAAAAAACAGCGGACACCAGTTTTTTATCTTTGACGAACCAACTACTGGACTTCACTTTGATGACATTAAAAAACTCTTAGAATCTTTTAATGCTTTAATTGAAAATGGGCATTCCATTTTAGTTATAGAACACAATCCAGACGTTATTAAGTCTGCTGACTGGCTAATTGACCTTGGAAAAGAAGGAGGTAAAAAAGGGGGCGAATTAATTTTTGAGGGACTACCTGAGGACATCATTAATTGCAAGGAAAGCTCTACTGGATATTTTCTGAAGGAAAAGTTCAATTAATCTAAGTAGTAAAACTTTTTATTACACTTCTTTTTATAACAGAATTTGAATTTTTAAAGTGCTTCTTCTTAAAGTGAGGTATATTAAATCTGAAAATCTGAAACCTTATGATCCATGCATTTAAAGTGACCTCGCGGGCATTTGTCAAAACCTATTTTGGAGCAAGGTCTGCAAGAAAGGCCTTTTACTTCTAACATCTTAGAGGACGAATCAGACAAGTAAGGATACATCCCTAATTCTGGAACCGTATTTCCCCAAACCGATACAATGCGTTTTTTAAAAGCCGCTGCAATGTGCATCAAACCTGTGTCATGCGTTACAATCCAAGACGCTTGTTTTACAATACTTGCAGATTCGTCTAGTTTAAATTTACCACAGGCATTAAAAACACGAACCCCAACAGCTTTCTCAATAAGATGTCCTCTGTTTGCATCTTCTGGACCACCCAATAAAACAATAGGTTCTTTAAGACTTTGGCACACTTCGATGATTTTTTGTGTAGACAACATCTTAGTAGCATGCTGACCTCCGATAACAAAACCTACATAACCAGCTGAATGCAACTTAGGCAATCGGTTTACATCTACATGAGCCTGCTTAGGTATAAAATAATCTAAGCCTTCCATGTCATTTAAAACGCCTAAGTGTTTAACCGTATCTAGGTAACGATCTACGATATGAAGTTTAGGCATCCTGTCCATTTTTAAATGAACCAACAACCACTTTTTAATATGTAACTTAAGAACAGACTTATAAGGAACACGTAAAGTCTTCTTCAAACGAAAAGTTCTCAAATTGGCATGTAAATCAGCAATAAAATCGAAATTTTCGTACTGCAATTGCGCTATTAATTCTTTAGAAATCTCTTTCTCAATAATATGAACTTTAGTAACGTAAGGATTGTTTTCTAAAATCCCTTTAAAAGAGCTTTTGGTTAAATAATGTACCTCAACATCTAATTGCTTTTTAAGACAACGAATAACGGGCGTCGTTAAAACGATATCGCCTATAGAACTAAAACGAACAACTAGAATTTTCTTCAATACAAATCAATTTAAAGCAAAAATACACAAAAACAAGCAACCCTTTACTAAAACAAGAATCCAATACAAACGCTCATAATTTAAACTATATTTGCCCTATGATTCTTACAGATACACACAGTCATTTATACGACAGCAAGTTTATTGACGACCAAAAAGAAGTTATACAAAGAGCTTTTGAAGAAGATGTAAACCGAATATTTCTACCTAACGTAGATACCAATACTGTACATGGCATGTTAGATGTGGTTAAGCAGTATCCAGAAAACTGCTTTGCCATGATGGGTTTACACCCATGCCATGTTAAAGAAAATTATCGAGAAGAATTAAAAGAACTTAAAAGCCATTTAGACACAAACTCCTTTTGTGCAGTTGGCGAGATAGGTATGGATTTGTACTGGGATAAAACTTTTTTAGAAGAACAAAAAGACGCTTTTAGAACTCAAATTCATTGGGCAAAAGAAAAAAAACTTCCGATAGCTATTCATTGTAGAGATGCTTTTAATGAAATTTTCGAGATTTTAGAAGAAGAAAAAAGTGAGGATTTAAGAGGCATATTCCATTGTTTTACCGGAACATTAGCGCAAGCTAAAAGAGCTATAAACCTAAATCTTTACTTGGGTGTAGGCGGTGTAGTTACATTTAAAAAAGCCGGATTAGACAAAGTGATACAACAAATAAGCCTAAAGCACTTGGTTTTAGAAACCGACAGTCCCTACCTAGCACCTAGCCCTAATAGAGGAAAAAGAAACGAGAGCTCATACCTGATTCATATTGCTCAAAAAATTGCAGACTTACACCAAATATCTGTTACTGATGTAGCAAAAATTACTACAGAAAACTCCAAAACTATTTTCGGATTTTAACATGAAGATACTTCTCATATACACAGGCGGCACTATAGGAATGATTCACGATTCGGAAAGTGGGTCTTATATTCCTTTTGATTTTGAAAACTTGCAAGTTCAAATACCTGAGCTTAGTCAATTGGATTGCGAATTAGAAGTAATTTCTTACGAACCGTCTATCGACTCTTCGAATATGAATCCGAAAATTTGGACGCAAATTGGAAAAACAGTTGAAGACAATTACCGAAAATTCGATGGTTTTGTCATTCTTCACGGCTCAGATACGATGGCCTATACCGCTTCGGCTTTAAGTTTTATTTTAGAAAACTTAAACAAACCCGTAATCCTTACAGGCTCTCAACTTCCATCTGGAGTTCCGCGAACAGATGCAAAAGAAAATTTAATTACAGCTATAGAAATTGCTGCATCTATAAGAGATGGAAAGCCCGAAGTACCTGAAGTAGCGGTATATTTTGAATACCAATTGTATCGAGGAAATAGAACTCATAAAGTAAATGCAGAACATTTTGAAGCGTTTGAATCCGTAAACTATCCTGCACTAGCAGAAGCAGGAGTTCACCTTAAATTTAACCGACGTTATACTCAAAATACAAATGACGAGAAACTCATCGTTCACAAAAAATTTAACCCAAATATTGGCGTCTTAAAATTATTCCCAGGAATTACAGAGTCAACTGTAAACTCAATTCTTTCGGCTCCCAAAACAAAGGCCATAATTCTAGAAACATTTGGTTCTGGAAACGCCCCAACCTATACCTGGTTTTTAGCGGCAATTAAAAAAGCAACAGCCAAAGGAATTCTTATTCTTAACGTATCTCAATGCCAAGGTGGCTCTGTTGAATTGGGCCGATACCAAACAAGTAAAGCCCTAAAAGACATGGGCGTTCTTTCTGCATACGACATGACTTTTGAAGCAGCCTTAACCAAGCTGATGTTTGTGTTAGAATACACTAAAGATATTGAAAAACGCAACGAATTAATCACCTCGAACCTTCAAGGAGAACTAACTCTTTAAGGATGCCTTTAGAGTAATCTAAGAATTGTTTAAAGACCTAGCTAAAGCCACACCCATACTAAAACAAGCTTGCAACAAGTACCCGCCAGTGGGTGCGTCCCAATCGAGCATTTCGCCGATGCAATACGTGTCTTTTCTGTTTTTTAACTGAAAATTCGAATCAAGAGCATCTAAAGCTATTCCTCCAACAGTAGAAATACCTTCTTGAATAGGCGCGCAAGAAGTTAAGTCGATTTTCAAATTTTTAATCTGCTCAATTAACAGCGTCGGATTCATAAAAACTTCTTTAGAGACATAGTATTTTACCAAGGCTACTTGAACCGAACTCATATTCAAATCTTTCTTGAGTATATCCGTGGTCTTTTTACAAGCCGCATTTTGAAATTTACCAAGTAAAGCCGAAGCACTTACCCGAGGTTTTAGGTCAATAAAAACAAAAGCCTTGTTTGACTTGTTAAATAGATCTCTTATTTGAGGACTCAAAGCATACACAGCATTTCCTTCTAAGCCAAAACGGGTTAACACTACTTCGCCTTTTTGACACTTATCCAAACAAGATATAGTTATATTTTTTAAAGGAGCTCCTTGGTGTTTTTCAATAAAATCTTGACCCCAATTTACCCCAAACGCACAATTAGAAACTTGAAAAGGTTTAACCAAAACTCCCCGAGAATTAAAGGTCTCTAGCCAAGAACCGTCAGAACCTGTTTTGGACCAACTTTTCCCTCCCAAAGCAAACACAACATAGTCAGAAACAACCCTAACGTCTGAATTAAAAACAAGTGTATCGGCCTCCCAACCACACCAATTATGTTGGTATTTTATTTGTACTTTATTCTTTTGTAAGCAAGAAAGAATTGAATTGAGAACCTCAATAGGTTTAATACCCTTTTCTGGATAAATACGATTACTCGAACCAATAAAAGTAGGAATATTTAAAGCCAACAACCAGTCTCTTAAATGCTTATTATCAAAAGCCAAAAGCGCTTCTTCAAGAAACAATGCTGGAGTATAGCGCGTAATCATATTTATAACCGATTCCGAGTGGGTTAAATTAAAGCCCCCCTTGCCGGCTACTAAGAACTTCCTCCCTACCGTTTTATTTTTCTCGTAAATAGTTACCTCAAACTTATCGGGGTCTAAAAAAGCTGCACACATAAGAGCCGCAGGACCTCCACCGATAATAGAAACTATTTTTTTCATGCTACAATAGTACTCTTTGTATTTTACATGAACTAAAGTTGAAGCAAACAAAATAAGCGAAACCTATTACGTATCTTAGTACAAGAGAAAAAAAGTATGGCTTTACAAAAAACATTTCAATTTTTAATTGATCTTAAATTTAACAACAACCGACCCTGGTTTAATGAAAATAAAGAACGCTATTTAGCTGCCAAAAAAGAATTTGACACATACATTGAAACACTCATACCCTTGTTAAAAAAACAAGACCACAGTATTGATGTAAATTGTGCCAAAGAATGTGTTTATAGAATTTACAGAGATGTACGATTCTCAAAAAATAAAGAGCCTTATAAAAACAGCTTCGGAGCATACATAAGTAAAGGAGGACGCAAAAGTCCTTACGCCGGTTATTACATTCACTTTGAACCCGACAATTCTTTTGTTGGAGGAGGTATTTACCAACCAAGCCCAACTGTTTTAAAAAGTATTCGAAACCAAATTTTTGAACATACAGATGCCTATAAAAAGATACTTAATAAAAAGGAATTGAAAAATGAATACTCGGTATTGGAGGGGGCAAAATTAAAAATGGCGCCTAAAGGCTTTCCAAAAGATTTTAAAGACATCGATTTACTCAAAAACAAACATTTTACCGTGCGTAAAAAAATAGACAATAAACTTTGGCTTAAAGAAAATTCAGTGGAATTGATCCTCAAATCATTTGAAACTCAACAAGACTTTAACCACTTTTTAAACAGAGCTGTAGAGGCCGAAATATTAAGTTAAAAAGCCCTTAAAACTACTTTCAAAACTGCAGACAATACCTTAAATTTGTAAAAAAAAATTCTCTATGAAACCACTAGTAAGTATAATTATGGGCAGCACTTCCGACTGGCCCGTAATGCAAAAGGCGGCAAAATTTCTTAACGACATGGAAATTCCTTTTGAGGTAAATGCTTTATCGGCACACAGAACACCAGAAAAAGTAGAGGCCTATGCTTCTAAAGCCTACGAAAATGGGATTAAGGTAATTATTGCAGGTGCAGGGGGTGCAGCGCATTTACCAGGTGTAATGGCTGCTTTTACGCCCTTACCTATTATTGGAGTACCGTGTAGATCGTCTATATCTATTGACGGTTGGGATTCTATTTTATCCATTTTACAAATGCCTCCTGGCATACCTGTTGCTACGGTTGGTCTAGATGCTTCGCACAACGCAGCCATTCTTGCAGCTCAAATAATTGGCGCTGGCAATCAAGAAGTCATGAAAAAAGTAATTGAATACAAAACATCTCTTAAGAAGAAAATCATTAAAGCAAATGAGGATTTAAGCGAATTCAAATTCGACTTTAGAGTATCCTAACCTAAAAATCCCATCTTAATGATGGGATTTTATTTTAATACTATTTAAAAGCTAAACTATGAAACCCCTTCAAACGTGGTTAGACCAATACGGTGAGAGTCATCAAAACAAAACCAATAAATTATTCCATTGGTTTTGCGTACCGCCTATTTTCTTCTCTATTTTAGCCCTTTTTTCTTTGATAGAAATTCCGATTTTAAACCAACACGTTCCCTCAGCCATAGCCAATTTTGCGTTTATTTTTAGTTTTTTCGCTATGCTGTTCTACATTCGTTTATCCATTCCAATGGCCCTCGGAATTTTGGCGTTCACCCTACTTTGTTTCCAAGGAATTTTTTGGCTAAACCACACAAATTATACGTTTGAAATTTCAATTAGCATTTTTATCGTTGCCTGGATTGGACAATTTATTGGACATAAAATAGAAGGGGCTAAACCCTCCTTTATAGACGATATAAAGTTCCTATTGATTGGACCGGCATGGCTCATTTCTTTTATCTACAACAAAATTGGCATCAAATACTAGCATGAAAAAACTTCTATACATCCTACTTATCATCTTTGGGTCCAGCCCAGCACAAAGTGCTTATGACATCATCAAAAGTGCTGATGATCATATTCAAGGCATCAGTAACAGAGCAGAAATGACCATAGAAATCCAAAGACCCAAGTGGACTAGAACAATGGAAATAAAGGCCTGGGCTTTGGGTTCGGAGTATTCTTTTATTCTCATTCAAGCACCGTCAAGAGACAAGGGGAGTGTTTTCTTAAAAAGAGACAAAGAAATATGGAATTGGCAGCCAAAAATCGAGAAAGTCATTAAACTACCCCCTTCTATGATGATGCAATCCTGGATGGGCTCGGATTTAACCAACGACGACTTAGTAAAGGAATCTTCTATATTGAATGATTACACACATCTAATTGTTGGCGATACAACTATTCTAGATCGAGTTTGCTATACAATTGAATTGACACCAAAACCAGAAGCAGCAGTGGTTTGGGGTATGATTAAAACGTTTATTGACAAAAAAGAGTACTTACAAATGGGTTCCGATTTTTACGATGAAGACGGTTACTTAATTACTAAAATGGAAGCCTCTGACCTTACTTATTTTGGAGACAAATTACTACCGGCTACCATGGTTATGACGCCAATTGAAGAAGAAGGAAACAAAACTACACTGCATTACAAATCAATTGAATTTGACATCGAGATAGAGGAAAGCTTTTTTACCAAACAAAACATGAAAAGACTGCGCTAATGAAGATGCTATTTAAAATGGCTTGGCGAAATATTTGGCGAAATAAGCGCCGAAGCATCATCACGATTTCCTCCATCTTTTGTGCCGTTTTTTTTGCCACTTTTGCACGCTCATTTCAAATTGGTGTATACAATAAAATGATTGGAAGTATGGTGGGTATGTATACAGGCTATCTTCAAATTCATCAAAAGGGATACTGGGACGAGCAAAGTATAGACAACAGCTTTGTACCCGACCAACAAACATTAGAGTTAATACAAAAAAATGACTACGTAACTGAGGCAAATGAAAGACTCGAAAGCTTTGCATTAACAGCACACGACAACCTCTCCAAAGGAGCTATTGTTATGGGCGTTAACATGCTAAAAGAAGATGCTTTAATGGATTTAAAGCCCAAGCTAATCAATGGCGAATTTCCATCAGATACCAGCAATTCAATTTTAATTAGCGAAGGCCTAGCGAGCTTCTACAATTTAGACATTGGCGACAGCTTAATTTTTTTAGGACAAGGCTACCACGGAGCTAGTGCAAACGGAATTTATCCTGTAAAAGGAGTGGTTAAATTTCCAATGCCATTGCTAAACGAACGCTTGGTTTTAATGCCAATACTGGCTGCACAAGATCTTTTTGCAGCTCCAGAAAGACTTACTTCTTTAGTGCTCCAAATTGACAAACCTTCTTACTTAAATAAACTTGAAAAGCAACTAGGCTCAAAACTAAATACAGAAACCTATGAACTCCTAAATTGGAAAACATTACTACCCGAATTGGTTCAGACTATTCAAGCAGACAGCGCAGGTGGAATTATTATATTGGGCATACTATACATGATTATTTCTTTTGGGATACTAGGTACTTTATTAATGATGACTACCGAACGAATGTATGAATTTGGTATTCTTGTTTCCATAGGAATGCGCAAAGGAAAACTAATTTTTACCATGGTTTTAGAAAGTTTGATGATGGGTCTTATTGCGAGCATATTAGGTGTTATTGTGGTAAGTCCGGTTAGGTATTACTTTAAAATTAATCCTATCCGACTGGGTGGAAAAGCCGCAGAATCTATAGAGAAATATGGTTTTGAACCTGTAATACAGGCCTCAACACAACTAGACATTGCCTTTAATCATGCTGGTATTGTAATGGTAATAGTACTCGTTTGCACAGCTTACCCTATCTGGAAAATACTTCTTTTACAACCAATTAAAGCCATGCGAGCCTAATGAGAACAATACTAAAAATAGCTTGGAGAAATATATGGAGAACTCCAATGAGATCTCTTATTGTGATTGGCTCTATTGTTATGGGAATATGGGCAGGTATATTTGTAGTGGCGTTTAGCTATGGATTAAATAAACAACGAACCGAAAGCAGCATTAAAAATGCGATCTCGCACATTCAAATTCACCATCCTGAATACCAAAAAGAGTACGATAGTAAATTTTATTTGGGGGAGCCTGATAAATTAAACGCCGTTCTTGAAAGCGATAATTCTATTGAATCTTATGCATTTAGAACCTTGCTTAACGGCATGGTGAGTTCTCCGATTAAAAGTAATGGCGTTCGAATTATTGGGGTAAACAAAAATCAAGAAAAAGAACTAACTAGCATCTATTCAGGACTTGTAAAAGGCACTTATTTTGAAAGTAAAAGACGAAACCCAATCCTTATTGGTGAAGCTCTGGCTGAGAAACTTAAAGTTAAATTACAATCAAAAGTAGTACTCACTTTTCAAGACACCGAAAACACTATTATTTCTGGTGCTTTTAGAGTTTGTGGCATCTACAAAACACAGTACTCTAAATACGACCAAGGAACTGTATTTATTGAAAATAAAG
>JAOGVT010000007.1:0-56734 GCA_028110365.1 Flavobacteriales bacterium | reverse complement strand
CTTTTCAATCGAAGAAGAATTATACCCTCCTGAGGTTATTAGCGGGATATTAATGATTATTCAGTTGAGGGGTGTACAACTTAAAGAAATGCACGGTTTTCGTTCTGCCCTGTTGAACCTAGCCTTACCTGTAGAGTTAGAAAGTGAGAACGCTATAGACTTATGCGGAACTGGAGGGGATGGAAAAAATTCATTCAATATTTCTACAACAACTGCTTTAGTTTTAGCCTCGATGGGCAAGAAGGTAATAAAACACGGAAATTACGGAGTAAGCTCCTTGTGTGGTTCCTCTAATGTTTTAGAAGAGTTGGGATTTGTTTTTACAGAAGACAACGATGAGCTTCAACGTCAGTTAGACGAACATAACATCTGTTTTTTACACGCACCTCTTTTTCACCCAACCATGAAAAAAATTGCACCGATACGGAGAAATCTTGGTGTTCGAACTATTTTTAATAGCCTTGGACCTTTGGTTAATCCATCTCAACCCAAATATCAATTAACCGGAACCTACTCGTTAGAATTGGCTAAGTTGTATCAACACCTACTTAGAGAAAACCGCACGAATTATCGAGTTGTTTACGGTACGGAAGGATTTGACGAACTCACGTTAACAGACGATACAAGGGTGTTTGGCGGCATGAGTGAACAAACACTGAATGCAGCAACCTTTGGACTTACTAAGTTAGCTCAATCTTCAATTAATGGTGGACGCACCGTTCGAGATGCAGCCAAAATAGTGAGTAGAATTTTGGAAGGAAGAGGAACAGAAGAACACAACTTTGTTATAGCTGCCAATACCGCTCTAGCCTTGCAACTTTACCACCCTAATGAACCAATAATAGAATTATTTAAAGAAACGCTAAAATTTATTAAAGAAGGTAAGGCGAAGAGGTCTTCTTTCTTTTCAAAAACAATGTACTTATGAAAATACTTACTGAAATAATAAACTCAAAGAAAAAAGAAGTCAAAGCTATCAAGGAAAAGTATAGCTATAAAGACTTTGAATCGTCTTCATTATTCTCACAAAAAAAGCGATCGCTAACCAAGGCGTTAACGCCTGATAAATTTGGTATAATTGCAGAAATGAAGAGAAAATCACCTAGCGCGGGTTTAATTAACACATCTTTTGATATCATAGAACAGGGAAAAATTTATGAAGGCTCTGGTGCAGTTGCCATTTCGTGTTTAACTGATTATTATTATTTTGGAGGTTATAACAACGATTTAACCTTACTAAAATCCGCTACTACCATTCCTCTTTTACGTAAAGAATTTATTATTGATGAAATTCAATTGTTTGAATCCAAAGCCATTGGTGCAGATGCTATTTTACTAATCGCTGAAATATTAACCAAAGAACAAGCATTACATTTAACGACAATGGCTCAATCTATTGGCATGGAGGTGCTCATGGAATGCCATAGCTACAAAGAACTAAATAAGGTAAACGAATTTGTAGATATAATAGGTGTAAATAATAGAAATTTACAAACTCAGCAGACATCCATTCAAACATCATTTGATTTATATGATTTTATTCCTGAGCAAAAAATCTGTATTTCGGAATCTGGTATTCGTTCTAAAAACGACCTGATTAAACTGTCAGCAAAGGGGTATAAAGGAGCGCTAATAGGAGAACATATTTTAGCAAACACCAACCCTTCTAAAACCCTAGCATCTCTTCAATTTCAACCTTCTGAATTATGTTAATTAAGGTGTGTGGGATGCGTAATTTTAAACAAGTAAAAGAAGTAGAACTGCTTGCTGATTTTGTAGGATTTATTTTTCACCAAAACTCAAAGCGTTTTGTAAATAAAACCCCAAAACTAAAATTCGCAGAAAAGGTGGGTGTATTTGTAAACCCCACTTTTCAAGAAGTTCAAAGACACATAGCTATTCATTCGTTAGATGTGGTTCAATTACACGGTCAAGAATCGCCTGAACTGTGTTCTTTTCTCCGTGAGAAAGTGAAGGTGATAAAAGTTTTTGGAGTGGATAAAACATTCAATTTTAAAAGTACAACACGATATGATTCCTTTGTAGACTTTTTCTTGTTTGATACTAAAACCCCCCTATATGGTGGTTCAGGACGTCAATACGACTGGTCTATCTTATCTAATTACTTAGGTGATACCCCCTTTTTCTTAAGTGGAGGTATTCGACCAAGTTTAGTAAATACTATTCGAAATTTTAAGCACTCTAAATTTAGAGGAATTGACCTAAATAGTGGTTTTGAACATTCTCCATCTGACAAAAATATCGACAAACTCAAGAAATTTATTGAACAACTAACAAATCACGAATGAAATTCAACACCTTACCCGACTCAATGGGGTTTTATGGAACGTTTGGTGGTGCTTTTGTTCCAGAATTATTACGCCCTAATATTCAGGAATTAGAGGAAGCCTATCGGTTGCAAAAAAACAACAAGCGCTTTAATAAAAACCTTTCATCTTTATTAAAAGATTATGTTGGCCGCCCAACACCTCTGTATTTCTCAAAAAAATTAAGCAAAAAGCACAACTGTTCTATTTACCTTAAACGTGAAGATCTCAACCACACTGGTTCGCACAAAATGAATAACGCTATTGGTCAAATATTACTAGCCAAGTCTATGGGTAAGTGTCAGATTGTTGCTGAAACTGGCGCGGGCCAACACGGAGTTGCCACCGCAACAGCTTGCGCATTAATGAATATGGATTGTGTTGTTTTTATGGGTGAAACAGATATGCGTCGACAAGCATCAAACGTTAAGAGGATGGAGTTTTTAGGAGCCACAGTTAAGCCTGCAACCTGTGGAAGCAAGACTCTTAAAGACGCTACTAATGAAGCGATCCGATACTGGATTAACCACCCAGATGTTTACTATTTAATCGGTAGCGTTGTGGGGCCTCATCCCTATCCAGAGATTGTAGCTCATTTTCAATCAATTATCTCCAAAGAAATTTCACTTCAATTACACTCCAAAACAGGTAAACCAAACCCCACAAAAGTGGTTGCTTGTGTTGGGGGTGGAAGTAACGCAGCGGGTTCTTTTTACTACTTTTATGACGATGTAAATATTGAATTGTATGCCGTTGAAGCTGCGGGACAAGGTTTAGATTCAGGAAAATCTGCCGCGACTTCTTTTCTTGGACTTCCTGGAGTTTTGCATGGTAGTATGACTTTATTATTACAAGATCAGTTTGGGCAGGTAACCGAACCTTACTCTATTTCAGCTGGATTAGATTACCCTGGAATTGGACCTATACACGCTTTCTCAATAGAATCAGGAAGGACCAAATGTATAGCTGTAACCGACAAAGAGGCTTTGGTTGCAGCACGAGAATTAGCTCTTAGCGAAGGAATTATTCCTGCACTCGAAAGTGCTCATGCTTTAGCCGCGCTTCATAAAATTAAATTTACTAAAGATGATGTCGTTGTTTTAAATTTATCAGGCAGAGGCGATAAGGATATTCAAACATATCAACACTATTTAAAAGCAAACAAGAACGTATGAACCCCTTTCTAAAGAAATCAAAACAATTAAGTATTTTTCTAACTGCGGGCTTTCCTTTTATTGATAGTTTAACAGGCCAATTAGAGGAGTTGGAATCTTATCAAATAGACTTTATTGAAGTAGGTATTCCTTTTTCTGACCCATTAGCAGACGGACCAATCATTCAAAACACAAGCCAAGTGGCTCTGAAGAACGGAATGAATCTAGATCTTATTTTTAAACAACTAGCTAAACGGTCTACTAAAATCCCTTTAGTTTTAATGGGCTACATTAACCCTATTATTTCTTTCGGACTTGAAAAATTTCTTAAAATATGCAAACGTGTAAATATTTCTGCTGTTATTATTCCGGATATGAGTTTGGAAATATACGATAGGTTTTACAGCGTTTATTTTGAAAAAAACAATGTTTCACCCTGTTTTTTAATTACACTAAAAACACCTAAAGACAGAATAAGAAAGATGTGTGAACGCTCAAAAAACAGCTTCGTTTACCTCGTTTCTTCTAATGCAACCACAGGCTCAAGTATTTCTTTTAGTCTTGAAGAATTACCGAACTACAATGCAATAAAAGAAATTTGTAGAGAGACTCCACTCTTTATTGGGTTTGGGATAGATTCGTATGAGAAGGTTAAATTAGTTCAAAGTTTAGCAGATGGAGCTATTATTGGCTCTGCTTATTTGAAGGCGCTGTCTGAAAATAAACACCATAAGTTTCTTAACAAATTATCTGACCTTTAATTGGTCTGCAATTTTTCTATCGTTTGCCAATCTTGGCACTTTATTTTGTCCACCTAACTTTCCTTGAGTCTTCATATACAAGTTAAAGGCTCCTTTTTGTAACGTTTTTATTTCTAGTTTTTTTAACACCTTCCCACTTATAAGGTCTTTGTAGTAGCTGTTTTGATCCTGCAATAGTTCATCTAAACATTTTGCAAATAAATCCATGTCATTAGGCTCTGTTGCAAACTCAATAAACCACTCGTGATAAGGTAAACCTTCTATAGGTTTTACTTCTGGTGCTACAGTAAACTCTGTTAGCTTTACCTCTGGGTACTTTTGCATAGCCCCTTTTATGGCAAATTCAACCTCTTTTGCAATTACGTGTTCTCCAAAAGCAGAAGTAAAATGTTTTATTCTTCCTGTTACAATAATTCTGTAGGGACTTAGTGATGTAAACTCAACCGTATCTCCAATATTATAACCCCACAAACCCGCATTCGTGTTAAGAATAAGCACATAGTTTACGCCCAACTCAACATCTTTCAAAGAAATCCGGCTAGGGTTTTCATCATAAAAAGCTGAAGCAGGAATAAACTCGTAAAAAATACCGTAATCTAAGAGTAACAATAAACCTTGCTCATCTTGTTTGTCTTGAAACGCAAAAAACCCTTCTGAGGCAGGGTAAAGTTCAAGGCTATCTATTTTCTTACCTATTAATTCTTCAAACTTTTTTCGATAAGGCTCATAGTTTACTCCGCCGAATACAAAAAGAGAAAAGTTTGGAAACAATGTACTTATGTTTTTACCGGTTTTTTTCTCCAGTTTTTCAAAATACATCTGCACCCAGGAAGGAATTCCACTAATTAGTCGCATATCTTGAGGAAGTGTTTCCTCAATAATAGCCTCTACTTTTTGTTCCCAATCTTCAATGCAGTTTGTCTTGTAGGAGGGTAGTCTATTGGCTTGTAAATATCTAGGAATAAAATTAGCGACAATTCCAGAAAGCCTTCCATTTGGAATAACGGGTCTTTTATCTAATTCGGGTGAGCCTTGTAAGAAAATCATTTTACCTGAAATAAAATGATGATTACCTGAATTTTTTACATAATGTAAAAGAGCGCTTTTTGCAGCTTTAATTTGGTAAGATAACGACTCTTTTGTAAGTGGTATAAATTTAGCTCCCGATGTTGTTCCCGATGTTTTAGCGAAATACAAAGGCCTTCCTTTCCAAAGAACGTCTAATTTCCCCTCCCTAATTTTTTCGATATAATGCTTTAAACCTTCATAATCTCTTACGGGAACAGCTTTCTTAAATTCATCGTAATTTTGTATATCTAAAAACCCATGATCTTTTCCAAAGTCAGTATTTTTAGCTTTATCTAAAAGGCTTTGTAATACTTTTTCTTGAGTTTCTATAGGGTTATTACTCCACTTTTTTGTTTGTGCTACATCGTATCTTGCCACAAACTTACCTATGAACGATTTTAGAGACATTAGAATATAATATGGTGTTGCGGGTTAATTGCCTTTCCTTTATGCCAAAGCTCAAAATGCAGGTGTGGGCCAGAACTTAATGAGCCTGAGTTACCGATAATTGCAATTACATCTCCTGCTAATACTTTTTCTCCAATGCTCTTTAAGAGTACCGAATTGTGTTTGTAGAAGGATATTAAATCATCCTTATGTTGTATTGCCATGGTATATCCGGTTTCTGTTGTCCAACTAGAAAGTACTACAGTTCCCGGTAGCGTGGCTTTAATAGCCTCGTCTTTTGGTGCAACAACATCTATTCCGAAATGTTTTTTTCTTTGGTCAAAGGCATCGCTTATTACCCCTTTTATCGGTGCGTAAAAAGCAGTATTTATTATACTAGATGGCATTGTTTGTTCATCTATTAACACATTAAACTGATCTTCCCTCTCCACACTTATCCTAAATGCAGAGTCATTATGAGAAGCTATTATGTCCTTATTACCTATGTTTGCTGGAATAGTAGCGTCTGAGAAATGAGAATCGTCAACCAACTTACCTTTCATAATATTCTCGAGCATAAGTTGTTTTTGCTCTTTTATTTTTAGGTCCGCAATTAGCGAATCTGTTTTATTAGACAGATAGATTAAGTTTTTTGATAAATATGGAGGAGCGTACCCTGGGATATACTCTCTTAATGGTGTATAGGCAATTATGAGTGTATTCACCGTAGCTATTATTAATATTCCAGAGAGTAAGCGAGTTATGATTTGAAACCAATTTAATAGAATCGTTTTTTTTTCTTGAAGTGACTGCTCCTCAAGAATAACAATACGAAAACGTTCTTTAAGTATGTTTAAAAAGGATTTCTTTTTTCTCATCTATCAAATATCGCAAATTACCACACCAAACACACTACGATGTTGGATTGATTTAAACTTACCATGGTCACTGACCAAATACCGTCTTTTACAGAACAATATTTATAATCTTTTTCGGAACAATAATTATTTTTTTTGGTTTTACACCATTCAAGTAATGTATTGTTTTTTCATGAGCTAAAATTTGTATTTCTAACTCTTCTTTACTCAAATCTAAGGAGTACTCTTCTTTAAACCGCATCTTCCCATTAAAGGAAATAGGGTAATTATGCGAGCTTTCAATTAATACTGATGGCTTAAATATTGGAAAAGATTGATAACTAACACCCTGCTTATGACCTAATAACATCCAAAGTTCTTCGGATATATGAGGAGCATACGAGCACATTAAAAGTACCAATGGTTCCAAAACTTCTCGTTTATTACATTTTTGATTGGTTAGTTCATTAACACAAACCATAAAGGTGCTTACTGAGGTGTTAAAAGAGAACCCCTCAACATCTTCTTGTACTTTCTTAATTGTTTTGTGAAGTATTTTTAACTCATCTATCGAGGGTTTTTCCTCAGACACGCATAAGTCACCCTTATCATTATGAAACAAGCGCCAAAACTTACGTAAGAAATTATTTACACCGGATATTCCATTTGTGTTCCAAGGTTTAAATTGCTCCAACGGCCCTAAAAACATCTCGTACATACGTAACGTATCAGCTCCGTATTTTTCAACAATTAAATCTGGGCTTACTACATTAAACTTAGACTTAGACATCTTTTCAACTTCAGCCCCACATTTATAATTATGTTCTTCAAGAATGAACTCTGCATCTTTATATTCAGCCCTCCACGACCTAAATTTTTCAAGATCTAACACATCATTCTCCACCATATTTACATCAACATGTATGGCTGTGGTTTCGTGTTGATCTTTTAAACCATGAGAAACGAATTTATTTGTGTCTTTTATTCGGTATACAAAATTAGACCTCCCCAATATCATCCCTTGGTTAATCATTTTTTTAAAAGGCTCTTGTTCCGAAACAAAACCTAAATCATACAGGAACTTCATCCAGAACCTTGAGTACAATAAATGACCCGTTGCATGCTCTGAACCACCAATATATAAATCTACATTTTTCCAATACGATTCTGCTTCTTTTGAAACAAACTCTCCTTTATTATTGGCGTCCATGTAGCGTAAGAAATACCAAGAAGAACCAGCCCAACCAGGCATTGTATTCGTTTCAAAATCAAACCCCTCCGTCGTTTTCCAGTTTTCTGCTCGCGCCAAAGGTGGCTCTCCTGTTTTAGTAGGTAAATATTTTTCTACAGCCGGTAATTTTAAAGGCAGGTCTTTATCTTCCATCGTTTTTGGTAAGCCCTCCTCATAGTATATAGGAAATGGCTCTCCCCAATATCTTTGTCGTGAAAAGATTGCGTCTCTTAGGCGGTATTGAATTTTACCCTTACCAATACCTTTTTCCTCAATTTTAGCAATAATAGTAGCGGTTGCTTCTTTAACTTGTAAGCCGTTTAAAAATGAAGAATTTAACAATTCTCCCTCTTTTCCATCGTGAGATTCAGTTGGAAGGTTACCGCCAGAAATAACCTGTAGCATTGGAAGATTGTAGTGATTCGCAAAAGCAAAATCTCTAGTGTCATGTGCAGGAACCGCCATAACCGCCCCTGTACCATAGCTAGCTAAAACATAGTCACCTATCCAAACCGGAATTTTATCGCCTGTAAATGGGTGAATTACGTAGGCACCAGTAAACTGTCCGGATACTGTTTTTACATCAGACATCCGATCTCTTTCGGACCGTTTTTTTGTTTTGTTTATATAGTCAGAAACAGCAATTTTGTAATCTTCTGTGGTTATACGTGCTACAAATTCGTGTTCTGGTGCTAAAGTCATGTAAGAAACACCAAAAATGGTATCTGGACGAGTTGTAAAAACCTCAATGTCAAGTTTTTCATCTAAAGCCAATTCGTCACTAACGACTTCAAAACGAATGGATGCCCCTTGTGAGCGACCAATCCAATTTCTTTGCTGTTCTTTAATCGCCTCCGTCCAGTCTAATGCGTTTAAGTCGTCAATAAGTCTTTGTGCATAGGCCGTAATTCTCAACGACCATTGCATCATTTTTTTCTGTTCTACCGGATGACCACCTCGTTCAGAAAGTCCGTCTTTTATTTCATCATTTGCTAAAACAGTGCCTAGTTCAGCACACCAATTTACAAGGGTTTCCGATCGAAATGCCAACCGGTACGAAAGGAGTACTTCCTCTTGTTGCTTTTTTGTTTTAGCCCCCCACTCTTTTGCGGTAAAAGATGCTACCTCATCTGAAACAGCTTTTATGAGTAGGTTCCCTTCGGCTTTAAAACGAGCTACTAAAGAATCAATTGGTTTTGCTTTACCTTCTTCTGTACAGTACCACGAATTAAATATTTGTTTGAAAATCCATTGTGTCCATTTGTAGTAATTGGGCTCACATGTACGAACCTCTCGATCCCAATCAAACGAAAAACCAATTTTGTCGAGCTGCTCTCTGTACCTGGATATATTTGTTTCTGTAGTGATGGCTGGGTGTTGACCCGTTTGAATTGCATATTGTTCTGCAGGTAAACCAAAAGCGTCGTAACCCATTGGGTGCAAAACATTGAAGCCTTTAAGGCGTTTGTATCGTGCGTAAATGTCTGAGGCAATATAACCTAGAGGGTGCCCCACGTGAAGGCCAGCTCCTGAAGGATAGGGAAACATGTCCAAAACATAATATTTTGGCTTAGCAGAATTGGCTTCGGGTTTAAATGTTTTTTGTTCTGCCCAATGCTTTCTCCATTTAGCTTCTATACTTTTAAAATTATATTCCATTTTTTATATACGAATACCCTGGTTTACAAACGTTTTCATGTTTATTTTTAAACAAAAACAAAGATAGGTTTTTTGAGTCAAAGAAAATTCATTGAATATGCTTTTAAGTGCCTACAGGCCTAATATTTTTAACACATATTTTTTTATGATGTTACAACGTAACTGTAAAAAGTTAGTTAAGAAAGCACAAGCACTTCTGCCCCTAGTAGCTTAAGTTAAAACAAAAACCCCACCTGATTAAAGGGTGGGGTTTTACTATAGAAGTCTACACTAATTTTAGTTTAGCAGTACTCGTCAAAAGCGGCCATTAGGTTTGCGGAAATAGCGTCAGCAGGCCTTCCTTCAATATGATGTCTTTCTAACATATGCACAACCTCACCGTTTTTAAATAGGGCGATACAAGGTGAGGAAGGAGGAAAAGGAATCATGAACTCTCTAGCCTTAGCCACAGCTTCTTTATCTACACCAGCAAATACAGTTGTTATTTGATCTGGTTTTTTAGTGTTTTTTATGGCAGACTTAGCTCCTGGTCTAGCATTTCCAGCTGCACAACCACAAACAGAGTTTACAACCACAAGTACAGTACCTTTTTCGGTGCTTAGTAAATTTTCAACCTCTTCTGCAGTACGCAACTCCGAAAAGCCTTCTTGCGATAAATCCTGACGCATTGGCGCCACCATGTGTTCTGGATACATATTTTTTAGTTTTAAATAAGGATGTAAAATTACAAAACTATCACAGCTAAACAGTTAAAAATAGTGTGAAATTTAGCTAGTTGAATTTTAAAATAGTTGCACTTATTTCAAATTCAATACGTATTTTTGCATTAAATAAATAACTAAATGGAAAAAATTGGCTTATTCTATGGTTCCGACACGGGCAATACAGAAACCATAGCACTTAAAATTAGAGACAAAATAAGTAAGGAAAACGTTTTTGTTGTTGATATGTATGACGCTTCAATTGAAGAGTTTGCGAAATACGATAAAATAATTCTAGGCTTATCTACTTGGCACGATGGACAACTTCAAAGTGACTGGGACACTTTTTTTGAGGAATTTAAAGAGGTAGACTTCACCGGTAAAACAGTCGCTATTTTTGGTTTAGGTGATCAATATGTTTATTGTGATTATTTTATAGACGGTGTTGGAATTATTGGTGAGGTTGTTTTAAATAACGGCGGCGAAATTGTAGGTAAATGGTCTACAGAAGGATACGAGCACACAGAATCTAAAGCGGAGTTAGAAAAAGGCACTTTTTTAGGTCTAGCGATTGATGAAGACAATCAGTTTGATCAAACAGACGATAGGGTTGATGCTTGGGTTGCTCAAATTAAAAAGGAGTTTCCGCTGTAAGATTAGTTCTTAAAAGACAGGTACTATTTAAGGTTTCGGAACTAAAATTACCGATTGATTAATCTTCGGTTAAATTTCCAACCAACTTTTGTATTCTACATAGTTATTCGCAATTCCTTTAATAAGTGCAGCGCTTTGCTCTTCGTTTATTTCTTTAACTTTTTTTGCTGGAACCCCAGCGTATATACAACCAGACTCTACCACGGTGTTTTCTAAAAGCACCGCTCCAGCCGCAACAATACTATTTGAGTACACAACGCAATTGTCCATAACTATAGACCCCATCCCAATTAATACATTGTTATGCACGGTACACCCGTGCACAAGCGCGTTGTGGCCAATTGAAACGTTATCTCCTATTTGAGTAGGGTGTTTTTTATACGTACAGTGAATTACAGCACCATCTTGAATATTTACACGATTACCGATTTTAATATAATGTACATCACCTCTAACCACAGCATTAAACCAAACACTACACTCATCGCCAAGGGTTACATCGCCAACAATTGTTGCGTTTTCTGCTAGGTAACAATCTGATCCCCAAACAGGGTTTTTACCTTTTATTGATTTCACCAACGCCATATCTTTTCTTATTTGTAATTTTGTTTAAAATTTATACTGATGAGCGAGAAAAAAATAGCTACTACGGTTTATGCCGAGTCTACACCCAACCCAAAGGTGATGAAATTTGTGGTCAATCGTGCTATTGTTACAGGAGATAGTGTAGAATTTGTGAATATTGATGAAGCTGTTAATTCACCTTTAGCCACTAAGCTATTTCATTTTCCATTTGTAAAAGAGGTTTTCATTGCCAGAAACTTTGTTTCTATTACAAAATATGAGACTATGGAATGGGACGAGTTGGTCATGGAAATACGCGAGTTTATACGCGAATTTTTAGCCGATGGTGGTCTAGTACTCAAAGAAGTGAAAGAATCACCGTCTCAATCTGAATCGGAAGGCGCGGTAACAGAATCTTTTGAAGAGGTGGAGCCAGCAGAATTAAATGAAATAGAAACGCGAATTGTCGACATACTAGAAGAATATGTAGCTCCCGCAGTAGAGTCAGACGGTGGTAACATCAAATTTATTTCTTTTGAAGAAGGAAAGGTTTCTGTTTTATTACAAGGGGCTTGTAGCGGTTGCCCCTCCTCTACTTTAACTCTAAAACAAGGAATTGAGAGCATCTTGAAAAAAATGTTGCCCACTCTTATTAAAGAGGTTGTTGCCATAAATGGTTAATACCTTTAGAAAACAGTTTAAACGCCTTCATCTCAATCTTTCTTCTAGCCAAAATTTAGTAAGCACAAGCGTTTATTTTTACACACGTTTTACTTATGAGAAACGAACAATTCATACAAACTCGCTTAGTTGAGGAAAGTAAAAAGTTAGTACAAGCGAACTTTTTATTCCCTACTTTTAGTTTTGTAAGTCAGGGAATAGAAACCATCGGTGCATTTCTTGACGCTAAACCCTTAGCTGCAAAAGCGCAATCCAAAAAGAGATTTAACCTAGCCGTAAATCAGCTATTTCCTAGTAATTATGCTGAAATTAATACCGACAACTGGCTTTACAAGCAAATGAGGTGCAACACATGCCACATGTCTACGACGGGTGGTTTTATTGGGGTCTTTTTTAAAAGAGAAGCTAACACTAAACACCTTACGATAGCTAGAGGGCAACGCATTTTTGTTCTAGAAGATTTAGTGGAAGACTTTCATCAGGCGTGTTTTAAGGTAATAGAGTTGTTGGAAAACGGACAACTCAAACAAAAAGCAATGCCACATCCATAAAACAAATCATATTATTTTAAGCCATTCGTAAATTCAATGTATTTTTGTAATTAAATATTGTTAAATGATAGTACACCCATATTCCCGTCCGAGAAGGTTGCGTAAGTCAGACGCGATTCGTTCTCTTGTTCAAGAAAATCAAATTCATGCAACCGACTTTATTGTCCCCCTCTTTTTTATGGAAGGTGAAAATAAGAAAGAAGAGATTGCATCTATGCCAGGTTATTTTCGTTTTACACTCGATCTTTTACTTATTGAGGTAAAAGAATGTTATAATTTGGGACTTCGATCTGTATTGTTGTTTGCGAAAGTACCGGATACTTTAAAAGACGCTTACGGTACAGAGTCAATAAATCCGGAAGGGTTAATGCAAAGAGCCATTCGAGCCATTAAAAAGACCCATCCAGAAATGTATGTTATGACCGATGTTGCTTTAGACCCCTACTCATCATCTGGTCACGACGGTCTTGTGGTTGACGGCGAAATTGTTAACGATCAAAGTGTAGAATTACTTGGTGAAATGGCTTTAACTCATGCGCAGTCTGGTGCAGACATGGTTGCACCCTCAGACATGATGGACGGTAGAGTCGGGTTTATTCGGGAAACCTTAGAAGAAAATGACTTTCCTAATGTCGGGATCATGGCATATTCTGTAAAATACGCCTCCTGTTTTTACGGACCTTTTAGAGATGCACTTGACTCTGCTCCTGGGTTTGGCGATAAGAAAACCTATCAAATGGATCCATCAAATGCAGAGGAGGCTTTAAGAGAGTGCGCATTAGACATTCAAGAAGGCGCCGACATCGTAATGGTAAAACCGGGAATGCCCTACTTAGATATGGTTCGTTCTGTAAAAGATAAATTCGACGTGCCTGTTGCAGCCTACCAGGTATCAGGAGAGTATGCTATGCTTCATGCTGCAGCTGAAAAAGGCTGGTTAAACCTTGAGCACGCAATGTTTGAGTCTATTATTGGCTTCAAGCGAGCTGGTGCTAATTTAATTGCAAGTTATTTTGCTAAAGACATTGCTAAATTATTAAAAAAATAAGCTAAGTCATGACAAGTAAAGACCTTTTCGAAAGAGCTCAACTATACATTCCTGGTGGAGTTAATTCTCCTGTACGAGCCTTTTCATCTGTAGGAGGAACACCCGTTTTCTTTAGAGAAGCAAAGGGTTCTATAATGATTGATGTAGAAGGAAAAGAGTACATTGACTACATTGGCTCGTGGGGTCCAATGATCTTAGGTCACAGCCACCCACCCGTGTTAGAGGCTCTAAAAAATGCAGCCGACAGATCCACTTCATTTGGGGCGCCAACGGAACTTGAAACCAATATTGCAGAATTAATTTGCGGTATGGTGCCGGGTGTAGAAAAAGTGAGAATGGTAAATTCAGGAACCGAGGCATGTATGAGTGCTATTCGTGTGGCAAGAGCGTTTACCAATCGCGAAAAGTTTATTAAGTTCGAGGGTTGTTACCATGGCCATTCGGATGCCTTTTTAATAAAAGCAGGCTCAGGAGCTATTACATTGGGCGTTCCAAATTCCCCCGGTGTAACCTCAGGTACAGCTAAAGATACATTACTTGCTCGTTACAACGACTTAGCTCATGTAGAAGAGGTTTTAGAGGCAAATAAAGAAGAGGTTGCCGCAATAATAATTGAACCTGTAGCTGGTAATATGGGTTGTATACCACCTGTAGAAGGGTTCTTAGAGGGCTTGCGTAAACTATCTGACAAACACAATGCGGTCTTAATTTTTGACGAGGTCATGACTGGATTTAGACTCTCTCCAGGTGGCGCTCATAAACTTTACAACATTCAGCCAGACCTAGTATGTTTAGGTAAGATAATTGGCGGCGGTTTACCTGTGGGCGCTTTTGGAGGCAAAAAAGAAATAATGAATATGGTGGCTCCTTTAGGTCCAGTATACCAGGCCGGAACACTTTCTGGCAACCCCTTAGCCATGTCTTGTGGTTATACATTACTTAAAGAATTAAAAGACCAACCCGTTATTTTTGAAGAACTTGAAAATAAAACAGCTTATTTGGCACAGGGTATGCGAACTATTTTCGAGAAACACAACCTTTACGTGTGTATCAATCGAGTAGGATCGATGCTTAGCTTTCATTTTAACGTAAGTGAGGTTGCTAACTTTGATGACGCCTGTGCTGCAGATGCAGAATACTTCAAAAAAGTTTTTCATGGCATGCTTAAAAGAGGTGTTTACTTAGCCCCATCTGCCTTCGAATCTCTTTTTATTTCTAGAACGCATACCAAGGAATTATTAGACAGAACACTTACAGCACTCGACCAAACAATTATTGAAATTGAAGGATGAGCGATTATCAAGAAATAGAAAAACGGAGCTTAATTATTATTCATTCTAACCTTTCGTTAGTAGAAAAAATGGAGAAAATTTGCGCTTTACTTGATGCTTCTTTTGAACATTACAATTGGACTGGATTTTACAAAGCGGACTTAAAAAGTAAAATGCTGTTACTTGGACCCTTTAAGGGCGCCCCAACAAGTCACACCAAAATACCCTTTGGGAAAGGAATTTGTGGTCAAGTAGCTGAATCTAAAAAAACTTTTTTAGTGGATGATGTCAGCCAGCAAAGCAATTATATTTCTTGCAGTTTGTCTGTGAAATCTGAAATAGTAGTTCCAATAGTAAAAGAGAACATTTTTGTTGGTCAAATAGATATTGATTCTCACTATCCTGAGGCTTTTGGAATAAAAGACCAAGCCTTACTTGAAAAAATTTGTTTTGAATTAAGCCATTATTTTTAATGAAAAAAGAATTTAAATTTAAGGAAGGAGAGGTTTTGCTCTTCAATAAACCACTCCATTGGACAAGTTTTCAGTTGGTAAATAAAGTGCGTTGGCTTATAAAAAGAGAATTAGGTGTTAAAAAAATTAAAGTTGGTCATGCTGGAACACTTGATCCTTTAGCTAACGGCTTACTGATTCTTTGTACTGGAAAAATGACTAAAGAAATTGACCAATTTCAAGCTGCAGAAAAAGAATACATAGCCACGATAAAGCTAGGAGCCACAACACCTAGTTACGATGGAGAGATGGTAGAAGACCGCTTTTACGCTACCAAGCATATTAACGAAGATTTAATAAAAACAACACTTCAAACATTTACAGGCGAAATTCAACAATACCCACCTATGTTTTCTGCACTAAAAGTTGGAGGTAAAAAGTTGTACGAAATCGCAAGAAAAGGTAATGAAGTAGCTGTTAAACCAAGAGCTATTACAATTTCAGGACTTGAAATACTTGAGCTAGACATGCCTTATATAAAACTTCGCGTAACCTGTAGTAAAGGCACCTACATACGATCATTAGCCTACGATATTGGAAAAACACTAAAGAGTGGTGCTTGGCTCTATAAATTGGAAAGAATTCGCATAGGAAAACAGACCATACAAGGCGCTATTAGTTTAAAGGAATTTGAAGAAACGATGAGGTTTTGATAAAACAAGATAACAATATTTAATTTCATATATTTGCAAGCCTTAAAAAGATACGTTCTATGATTACCAAAATGAAACTTTCTCACTTCAGCTACGAGCTACCGGATGAATTGTTGGCCAAAAGGCCAGCGCAAAACCGCGATGAATCTAGACTGATGGTTGTACATCGCGAAACGGGTAAAATTGAACATAAAATGTTCAAAGACCTCATCGATTACTTTGACGATCAAGATGTTATTATCTTAAACAACACCAAGGTTTTTCCAGCTAGAATGTATGGAAACAAAGAAAAAACGGGCGCAAGAATAGAGGTGTTTTTGTTAAGAGAATTGAATCAAGAAAATCGCCTTTGGGACGTTTTGGTCGATCCTGCTAGAAAAATACGTATTGGTAATAAATTGTATTTTGGCGAAGACGAATCTTTAGTTGCCGAAGTTATTGACAACACTACATCTAGAGGAAGAACACTAAGATTTTTATACGATGGCCCTTATGATGATTTTAGAGCAAAATTAAATCAACTTGGCGAAACACCCCTTCCCAAGTACATTGATCGTAATCCTGACGAAATGGATGACGAACGCTACCAGACAGTTTATGCTAAGGAGCAAGGTGCTGTTGCAGCTCCTACAGCCGGAATGCATTTTAGCAAGCACTTATTAAAAAGATTAGAAATAAAAGGAATTGATATTGCTGAAGTTACGCTTCATGTAGGTTTGGGAACTTTTAGACCTGTAGAGGTAGAAGATTTATCGAAACACAAAATGGAGTCTGAGCAAATTATAGTTAAAGAGGAAGCTTGTGCTATTGTAAACAAAGCGCTTAAAGAAAATAGAAAAATTTGCGCTGTAGGAACAACTACCCTAAGAGCTATTGAAAGTTCTGTTTCTACACACGACACACTAAATCAGTTTGACGGATGGACAAATAAATTTATTTTCCCTCCTTATGAGTTTAGAATTCCGAACTGTATGATTACCAATTTACACACACCAAAGTCCACATTAATGATGCATACAGCCGCTTTTTGCGGGTTCGACCTACTTAAGAAAGCCTACGCTGAAGCCATTAAAGAAAAATACAACTTCTTTACTTATGGCGATGCAATGTTGATTTTGTAAGGAACAAATACTTCAAAAGAAAGCTATAAGGTTTACAATCTTTTAGCTTTTTTTTTAACCAAAAATTAAGTAATACCTTGTAACCAGATGAAATATTACGCGATAATAGTAGCTGGTGGCTCTGGCCAAAGAATGAAAACAGACCTTCCAAAGCAATTTATAGAGTTGAATGGTAGGCCAATTTTGATGCACACCTTAGAGAAGTTTAACCAGGCAGATTCTTCTATAGAGCTGGTTGTTGTTTTGCCCAAGTTACACCATCAAACTTGGGGCTCGCTTTGTAAAAAGCATCTTTTTAAAACTCCCCATACAATATGTGAGGGCGGAACCAGTCGTTTTCAATCTGTTAAAAAAGGACTTTCTTTTTGCAAAGAACAGGCCATTATTGCTGTTCACGACGGCGTAAGACCCCTTCTCAGTTCAGCTTTTATTTTAAAAATGTACAGCGAAGCAGAAATCCACAAAGCTGTAATTCCTGTATTGCCAGTCGTGGAGGCTATAAGAAAAGTTGAGGGCAAGCAAAGTAAAGCCCTAAATAGAGCGCTTTATTATACTGTTCAAACTCCACAATGTTTTAGTTCAGACCTACTTTTAAAGTCTTACAAACAAAAAGAACTAATCACTTTTACTGACGATGCATCTGTTGTGGAGTCAATTGGAGAAAAAGTTCATCTTTTTGAGGGTGAAACAGACAATATTAAAATAACAAACCCTAAGGATTTAATTTTAGCCGAAGCCTTGCTTAAGGTTTAAAAACTTTACGCCAAGACTTTAATTCTTGATTGCTCTGTCAGCATCATTCCCTCAACATTTTCAATTAATAGCACTCCTGGTTTCGTTCCTTTTGTAAAAGTACCCAGCCCATTATAACCAAAAAAATCTGCCCCATTTTTACTTGCCCATTTAAGTAATTCTTCTGTGGGTATATGAGCATAATGTTTTTGTATTAATTTCAATTCTTCAAGAATATTTAAAGAATCATTAGAGGCTAATGAGTCTGTACCCACGGTAATTTTCAATTTTTTATCAATCCAAAAATCATAATTAGGTAGTTTACGCTCAATGTACCAGTTTGCTTTAGGACATGTACACCAATATGCATTCGAGAAATGATTTTCGATCAGATCAATATCAGAAGCTTCAGAATAAGTGTTGTGAACCAGCAGTACTTTTTGTTTTTTTGGGAGGTATTGAAGCAAGCTGTATTCAGAAGAACTTTTTTTGAATGAAATTTGAGCTGATATATCCAGCGCTCTTTTTTCGTATAAATTTACCAAGTCTCCTTTAGATTCAAGAAACATTTCATTTTCTGATTTTGTTTCTTGATGATGTATGCTTAGGAGCTGTCCTTTTGAACTTGCATAAACACCCTCTAATAATTGCGGAGACATTGAGTAAGGTGCGTGCGGAGTTATAGAACAATCTTGGCCTTGAGATTCGTATTGTTGCACCAGAGCTTCTCCTTTAATAACAAGCTCCTTGTTTTTGTTTTTGTCGAGACCAAAGACCTCTACAAAGGAGTGGTACTTTAGTGCGCTGTCTTTTTTTATGTTTAAGGAGTCACTTGTATTGCAAATGTCTCCAACAGCTACAATTCCCGCCTGACTCATTTCGTTATTTCCTGCTGCCATTGCTTCTAAAGGATTTTCCGTAGACTTATTTCTAAGTGAAGGAATTTGATTTACAAATTCAGGCAATCCCGAAGCTTCGGGTATTAAACCTTTCATGTGAGAAAGCTCTAGGTGACAATGTGTGTTTACAAATCCAGGGCAAAGGATTCCGTCGTATACCTCAACCTCAAAATCACTTGTTATAGGGGCTTGGTCAGTTACATGGATGAGCGTACCATCCTGCTCAATAAAAAGGTACCCATTTTCAATAATTTCTCCATTTAATGGGACGATAAAAGATGCTTGAATTATACGCATGTAGTAAATTTTTACAAAGGTAAGAATCCCTATCTTTGCACCAATGAAAAATCAGATTAAACAGGACATTAGAGTTTTGTCGAAAGAAAAGCTCAAAGAATATTTTACGAATAAAGGCGAAAAAGCATTTCGAGCAAATCAAGTATACGATTGGATTTGGAAAAAATCTGCCATCGATTTTGATCAAATGACAAACCTCTCTCTTTCTACTCGTGAAATGTTACGTGACAACTTTAGTATTAATGCAGTAGCGGTAGACGATTGTCAATTTAGCAAAGACGGAACCATAAAAAATGCTTTTCGTCTTTACGACGGTAAAATTTGCGAAGGTGTTTTAATACCTGCCGACACTCGTATGACTGCGTGTATTTCATCTCAGGTCGGATGTAGCTTAGCTTGTGAGTTTTGCGCTACCGGTCGTTTAAAACGCATGCGCAATATTGATGCTGCCGAAATATACGACCAAGTTCGCATTATTAGAGATCAAGCGATGAAGCATAACAAACAACCTCTATCAAACATTGTTTATATGGGGATGGGCGAGCCTTTATTAAATTACAAAAACGTATTAGAGTCTATAGAAAAAATCACCTCTGACGAGGGTTTAGGTATGTCGCCAAAAAGAATTACTGTTTCTACTGCTGGGGTTGCAAAAATGATTGAAAAATTAGCTGATGATGATATTAAGTTCAATTTAGCTCTATCACTTCACGCCGCAAATGACGAAAAGCGAAATAAAATTATGGGGATTAACGAGACCAACAATTTGGAAGCCCTGGCCGATTCACTAAAATATTTTTATGCTAAAACGCAAACTCGAGTAACCTACGAATACATCATATTTGACAAGTTTAACGATGAATTACAAGACGCACATGAACTTTATGAGTTTTGCAAACACATCCCATGTAAAGTCAACATCATTGAATACAACCCTATAGATGGAGGTGAGTTTAAGCAAGCAAAAGCAGCAAAAGTAGATGCATTTAAAGACTATCTAGAAGAGCGTGGCGTGGTTATAAACATCAGAAGAAGCAGAGGAAAAGATATAGATGCTGCTTGTGGTCAATTAGCCAACAAAAAATAAAGTGAGCCGTATGCGTATTAATTCGCCCCATAAGGATTTAACTAGAAAAGAACTCTTTTATTTAGAACTATGTCGTTAATTGATCAAATAAAAGCCCCAATTAAAAAGGAAATGAGTTCTTTTGAGCTCAAGTTCAAAAACTCGATGGCTAGTAAGGTTCCATTATTGGACCGCATTACGCATTATATTGTAAAGCGTAAAGGAAAACAAATGCGCCCAATGTTTGTTTTTCTTACAGCTAAGTTGTGCGGAGAGATCAATGAAAGTACTTTTCGAGGAGCTTCTATGATTGAGTTGTTGCACACCGCAACACTTGTTCATGACGATGTAGTTGACGACGCTAATATGCGACGCGGATTCTTTTCTATTAGCGCATTGTGGAAAAACAAAATAGCCGTTTTAGTTGGCGATTATTTATTGTCTAAAGGTTTGTTGTTGGCTGTCAAGAATGAAGATTTTCACTTATTGAAGCTCACGTCTCGAGCAGTAGAACAAATGAGTGAAGGTGAACTTTTACAGATTGAAAAAGCCAGACGTTTAGATATAGTAGAAGACGTTTACTACGACATTATTCAAAAAAAAACCGCTTCGTTAATTGCAGCTTGCTGTGCCGTTGGGTGCTCTTCTGTTTCAAAAGACCAAGCTCTTATTGATAAAATGTGGGCGTTTGGCGAGGCTATAGGCATTGCTTTTCAAATTAAAGACGATCTTTTTGATTACCACAAACAAGGCATTATTGGAAAACCAGTTGGCATAGATATTAAGGAGCAAAAAATGACATTGCCACTAATATATGCGCTTCAACATTGCGATAAGTCTACCCGTAAATCGGTTATCAATATAATTAAACGCCACTACAACAATCCAAAAAAAGTAAAAGAAGTGATTGCTTTTGTTCGCCAAAGTGGAGGACTGGAATACGCAGAAGAACAAATGTTGGCTTATCAAAACAAAGCGATCAATACAATAGCTTCACTTCCGAACACCCAGGCCAAAACGTCTTTATTGGCCTTGATAAAGTATGTTATTGAGCGTAAGAAATAACTATTTTAAGTTTTATTTTTAACCCATTCTACTCAGCTAAATCTAGCAACACCCACAAAATTTAGTATTTTAGCTTTTAAATTAGCGCACTTGATCCCTAAAGAAACCATAGATCTCATTTTTGAAACTGCCCGAATAGACGAAGTGGTTGGCGACTTTGTACATCTTAAAAAAAGGGGTGTAAACATGTTAGGTAACTGTCCATTTCATGACGAAAAAACACCTTCTTTTACCGTTTCTCCAGCAAAGGGTATATACAAATGCTTTGGGTGTGGTAAAGGTGGGAACTCGGTAAACTTTGTGATGGATCACGAGCATTTTAGTTATCCAGAAGCCCTCAAGTTTTTAGCAAGTAAATACAATATCTTTATTGAAGAAGAGGTTCGTACACCAGAACAAGAGGAAGCTGCCAACGACAGGGAGAGTATGTATATAGTTAGCGGCATGGCTAACGAATATTTTCAAGACCAACTCTTCAATCATAATGAAGGCCGCGCCATAGGATTAAGTTATTTTAAGGAAAGAGGTTTTAGAGAAGAAACTTTAAAAAAATTCCAGTTAGGGTACAACCCTGAAAATGGAGCAGCATTTAGTGAGCACGCACTTAAAGAAGGCTATAATTTAAGCTACTTAGAAAAAACAGGCCTAACAATTGTCAATTCCTCAAGAAACTTCGACCGTTTTCGTGGTAGAGTTTTGTTTCCAATCCATTCTTTATCGGGTCGTATACTAGGTTTTGGTGGAAGAATTTTAAAAAACAATGCAAAAGCGGCAAAGTATTTAAACTCTCCAGAAAGTGATATATACTCTAAGAGTAAAGTACTTTATGGTTTGTTTTTTTCCAAAAATAGTATTGTTAAAAAAGACCGTTGTTTACTAGTAGAGGGCTACACAGATGTTGTTTCTATGCATCAGTCTGGTATTGAAAACGTCGTTGCTTCTTCCGGAACCTCACTTACGGTAGAACAAATTAAACTTATAAAAAGGTTTACCAATAACATTACACTTCTTTTTGATGGAGATGCTGCAGGTATAAAAGCAGCCCTTAGGGGGGTTAACCTTATTCTTCAAGAAGGTATGAACGTAAAAGTTCTTACGTTTCCAGCAGGAGAAGATCCGGATTCATATGCAAAGAAGGTTAGTTCTGAAGACTTTGAAAATTATATAACGAAACAGTCTAAGGATTTTATTGAGTTCAAGTGTTCGCTCCTTCTAGAAGAGGCCAAAGAAGACCCGATTAAGCGCGCGGAACTCATTAAGGATGTTGCAGCCACTATTGCTTTAATTCCAGACAATGTTTCTAGAACAGTTTATGCCCAAAGCTCTTCTAGTATTTTAGGTGTAGATGAGCAATTGATTTTTACAAGTATTGAGCAGTCTCGTTCTGGAAATCATGCTAAAATCAATTCTGAGCCAATGCAGGTTGTTTTTAGCAAGCCTAAAACAGCCACCAAGCAAAACGAATTAAGTATTGATTTAGAAGAATTTACCTTAATAAGACTCTTGGTTATATATGGAGAGACTCTTTTAAATTTTGAATACGAAGACGAACAAGGAGAGCCACAGGCCACACAAATTTCTACTGCTGAATATATTATAACGCAATTAAGTGAGGATGATATTCTTTTTACACAGCCTGTTTTTAACAAAATTTATTTAGATTTTATTGAAGCGTTTCAAGAGCGTGAAACAATTTTAAATGCGCAACATTTTGTTCGTCATCAAGACGTTGAGCTTTCTCAATCGATGTCTGAGTTATTAAGTGACAAACACCAAATAAGCGATTGGTCCAAAAAAGAAATTTTTGTGCCTACAGAAACCGATAAACTTAAAGATTTAGTTGTAGAAGGGGTAATTCGTTTAAAGTCTAAACAAGTTAAGTTAAAGCTTAATATAATGCTTAAGCAGTTAAAGAATAATGAAATTGAAGAGCACGATCGGGTGAATTTCTTAGCTAATTTTCAACAGCTAAATCAGTTGTCAATCCACATAGACAAAGAGCTGGGAAGAGAGTGTTAAAATCGCGCTATTTTTTTTCATTACGATTATATTTACTTTTATTTGCAGGTAAATAAGTATTGTTTTTAATTTTGTATTAAATTAATGTTTTTGCCTTTTCAAAGAATTTAAAATGGATGATTTACCAAACATTTCTAAACCTACTCACTTTAAGGTCGGTGGCGTTCCGGAGCATTTTAACTTCCCATGGATAAAAGCAATAGATGAAGGTCTATTTGAAAAAAAAAACATTTCCATTTCATGGAAAGATTATTGTGGCGGAACGGGAGCTATGACAAAAGCGCTTCGATCAAGTGAGTTAGATATTGCCATACTTCTTACGGAAGGCATTATTGCAGACATACACAAAGGAAACCCCAGTAAAATAGTTCAATTTTACGTTCAATCTTCTCTTCGTTGGGGAATTCATGTAGGGTCAAAATCTAAATTCAGATCGGTTTCTGATCTAGAAAACACCCGCTCAGCCATCTCAAGGTTTGGTTCAGGATCTCACCTAATGTCTTACGTTAACTCCAGCAATGAAGGTTGGGATTTAGACAAACAAAAATTTGAAGTTGTTAACGATTTAAAAGGAGGCAGATCTTTTTTAGCAAACGGAAAAGCAGATTATTTTCTTTGGGAAAAGTACACCACCAAACCATTTGTTGATAATGGAGAGTTTAGAATTCTTGGCGAGTGCCCTACTCCTTGGCCGAGTTTTGTGGTTGCAGTTCGTGAAGATTTATTACACACCCACTCCCAGCAAATAAAACAAATACTTGACATTGTAAATCAATCGTGTTTCGAAGTAAAATCAAGTAAGTTGTCTGTTAAACAGATTGCGGATTATTATCAATTACAAGAACAAGACATTACACAATGGCTAGGAGAAACCCAGTGGAGCTGTAACAGCGAAATAGATCCTAAAACTATTGATCTCGTTCAAGAAAGACTTTTGAGCTTACAAATTATTGATGACAAAAAGAGTTTTTATACACTTTGCAGTCCATTTCAAACAAAGTTGATGAACAAGACAGTATAAGTAAACATCATTTAGTAATTCCTTGTAGAGCCCAAACACAAAACCAAATTGCATATATTTATATTTTAAGATAGATTAAACGAAAAAATAAAATAATTTTGCTTTTAAGCAGTTAATGCTAAAAACAATAAATTTGAAAAACGCTCACAAAATTTTTACGGCTCTTCTACTGACCGTCTTTTTCTATTCTTGCTCCACCCAAAAGGATCGACTTCTGAATAGATCCTACCATAAAGTAGCAGCTCATTACAACGGTTATTTTAATGCGGTTGAGAGCTTAAAAGAAGCGTTATTAAAACTGGAGAAAAACCACCAAGAAGATTACAGTAATTTATTGCCCACATCTATATTGGGTGATACTAAGCAGGCTCAAAAAATATACCCTCAACTCAATCGAGTCATTGATAAGGCGGCTATAGTTGTGGAAAATCATTCCATGGAAATTAAGGGTAAAGAGAAGAATAAATGGATAGAAGACGCCTATTTTATAATGGGTAAGGCCTTATTTTACAAACAAGAATATGGAAAAGCCATTGAAATGTTTACTTATGTTACCAGAGAATACGAGGGGTACATCTCAGACCTGTCTTTAATTTGGTGTGCTAGAGCTCATATAGAGATGGGTAACTTTACAACCGCAAAAAATCAGCTCTTATATCTAGAAAGTGACGCCCGCTTAAAAAACATTGACAAAGGATTACTAGCAGAGGTTTATGCAAACTACCATCTTAAAAAAGAAGATTGGGAAGAGATGAATTCTTATATACACACCACTATTAAGTACACCAAATCTAAAGCAAAAAAAGCCAGACTCACGTTTGTTTTAGCTCAGTTATACCAAAAGGTAGAAGATTATGAAATGGCTTATTTGTATTTTGATAAGGTGGTTAAAATGAATCCTGATTATCAATTTAAGTTTAACGCTTTGTTAAGTAGAGCTAGAGCCTTTGATCCAAAACGCAACGATTCATCTAAGCTCATTAATGAAATCGAAAAGATGTTAAAGGATGACAAAAACATAGACTACAAAGACCAAATCTATTTTGCCTTAGCAGAAATAGCACTGAAAGAAGACAATAAAGAGGGCGCTAAAATTCATTTGTTAAATTCAACAGCGAGTAATTTAGGTAACGACCAGCAGCAGTCAATTTCTCACTTAACATTAGCCAATTTGTATTTTGATGAGGCTTCTTACTTACCAGCCCAAGGACATTACGATACTGCGATGACTTTTTTAAGTCAAAATCATCCAGATTATGAAGCTCTTTCAATCAAGAGAAACAACCTAAACGAATTGGTTGAACTGTACAATACCATTACCCTCCAAGACAGCTTGATGACGCTCTCAAATTTAAACAAAGAGGACTTACTAGATTTTATTGATGAATACATAGAAGAGCTCAAAGAGGCAGACTTAAGGGCACAACAAACGTTACAAGCAAATGTGGGAGCCAGACAAAACACCACCAATTCTCGTAACCAGTTTAATCCAATGGCTGGCGGCGGCACCTGGTATTTTTACAATCCATCTGCTGTAAGTTTTGGCTATTCTGAATTTATTACCAAGTGGGGCGAACGAAAATTGGAAGACAACTGGAGACGTAAAAATAAACAGCAAAACGATTCGAATCAGAACGAAGAGGATGAGGACAAGGACTTGTACAGTCAAGAATATTACTTGGGCATCATTCCAACAACAGATTCGGCAAAGCGAGTTACAGTAGACTTAATTGTTCAATCTTTTTATCAGCTCGGGTTAATTTACAAAGAGGAGCTTAGAGATTATGAAGAAGCTTTGGAAGTTTTTGAAACACTCCTGTCTGCTTACCCCAAAAATAAATACGAAGCCTTATCTTATTACCAGCTTTACACCATACACCTTTTGTTGAACGAAACTCTTTATGCCCAAAATTACTTCACAAAACTTCAGCAAGAATACCCCGAAAGTGATTATGTGAAAATGATTTTAGATCCCGATTCATACTACGCTCAAAACACCGAATTAGTGGACAGTGCACTTTTTTATTACGAAGAGGTATACGAGCTGTTTGTAAACAATGCTTTTACTGAAGTAATAAGCCATGTGGAGTTTTTAACCAAGAAATACAACGCTCACCCTGTGGCAGATCAACTGTATCTATTAAAAGCACTTGCTAATGGTCATCTATTTGGTGAAAAAGAACTCATCACGAGTTTAAACGACCTACTTGCCGTTTTTAATAGTGGCGAAGTAGCTGATGAGGCTAGAGCTATACTCCAAGGTATTGAAGTAAGTTCTCAAGTCATTGAAGAGACTATGTATAGCCTTGATGAAGAAGAAACGCACTTTTATGTGTTGGCTATTGAAACTTCTGGCCCTAGCATTAATAAGTTAAAAATAATATTATCTGACTACAATAAAAAGTTCTACAACACCGAAATGTATAAGACGCAAAGTTTAATGTTAAACTTAAATTATCAGCTCATTATTGTAAAATCATTCGAAAACTCGAACATATCACTAAAATACCTTGAAGCTATTAAAGAGCTGGATGAGCTAAAAAGCATACTGGGTAGGTCTGATTTTGAGCATTTTATTATATCTTCGAGTAACTTTAAGGTTTTTTACAAAAACAAATCTCTAGATCAATACCTTGTGTATTTTGAGGATGCCTTTTTAAAGTATTAATAAAAAAAACAAGATTCATGTTTTCAAAATCCAATTCAAGTATGAGTAAACCTAACGAAAAAACGAACAACACTGTTAACGCTATTGGTCAAGGAAGTGTTATTAATGGAGACATCAGCACCGAAGGAGACTTGAGAATTGACGGAACGTTAATAGGCTCGATTACAACAAAAGGTAGGCTTGTTTTGGGCGAAAGTGGTCTTGTAGAAGGAAATGTTTTTTGTCAAAACGCTCTGATAGCCGGCACATTAAAGGCAAAAATCCAAGTATCTGAACTTCTTAGTTTAAAATCTACAGCCAACTTATTAGGCGATATTGTAACGGCAAAATTATCGATTGAGCCAGGTGCAAACTTTTCAGGATCTTGTAGTATGGGCGCCTCAATAAAAAATATTAAATCATTTGAAGCCAATGAAAACGCCAAAGAAAAGAGCAGCAGATCAGTTTCTTAAATTTTCTGGACTTGCCTTTCAAATGGGCCTCATTATATGTGTTGGCTCTTATTCAGGAAACAAGTTAGATGCTTTTCTTGAAAAAGACACACCATTATACACCATTACTTTTTCTCTTTTATCCGTTTTTTTAGCCCTTTACTTTGTTCTAAAAGAAGTAATTTCTCAATCCGATGATACTTAATTTCATACATTTTTTGTTAAAATTAGTAAGCGCATCTCTGTTGGTTTTTGGTCTACACTCTGTTTTTAATCATTTTGGTCCTTTCCCATTAGAAAGTACCTTGTTTTTCACCCTTCATAGCTTTCATTTTTTTGCAAGTTTATTTACCTACCTCATAGTTCTTATTTCATTCCAAAAACATTTTGACCGAGCGGGTTTTGTTTTTTTAGCAGCTAGTATTTTAAAAATGTTAATTTCATGGATTTTCTTACTTCCTCACGTACTCCCTAAGCAAGATTACAGCCAAAACTTTGCACTTCAATTCTGTGTTATTTTTACTTATTATCTAATTTTTGAATCGTTTTTAACCATCAGAAAATTAAACGCCTAAGTCAATCTCCCAAAATTTCAACCTACTATAAGCCCACTTTTATCTAACAAATTTGTATTTATTTTTGATAAGGTATCAATATGCTTCGTTCATTAAAGAATATTATCTATTTTTGCATCGATTTTCACAGGCTCTAAAACCATATTTGAAAACAAGATGAAAACAGTATTTAAGACATTTTTGCTTATTGCAACGTTTACCTTTGGTAATCTCTCTTTATTTGCAACAGAAGCTCATACTGATGATGCTCATGAAGAAAAGCCTTTTGATGCTGTAGAGGTAATTATGCACCATATTGCAGATGCACACGAGTTTCATATATTAGATTACACTGATGATTTTGGCGTAGAGCATCCTGTATCTATTCCGCTACCAGTTATTTTGTATACTGACGGTAATTTTGATGTTTTTATGTCTAGCGAATTCAATCATGGTCACAGTGAGGTTGTTCGAGACGATCGAACGTACACGTTAGATCACGGACATATTGTTGAGCTAAATGGAGGCCACCCGATAGACTTTTCTATTACGAAGAATGTTTTTTCGATGTTTCTTTCAATCCTAATTATCCTGTTACTTTTTATTTCCGTTGGCCGTTCATACCGCAACGGAAGATTAGCCCCTTCAGGCTTAGCATCTTTCATAGAGCCTCTGGTTTTGTTTGTTAGAGATGATATTGCCATACCAAATATTGGAGAGAAAAAAGCCGATAAATTTTTACCTTACCTACTTACGGTATTTTTCTTTATATGGGTCAATAACCTTTTGGGTTTAATTCCATTTTTCCCTGGTTCTGCCAATTTAACCGGAAACATTTCTTTTACAATTACCTTAGCATTTTTAACATTCATAATTACAAACATGAATGGAAATAAAGAGTACTGGAAACACGTATTTGCAACACCAGGAGTTCCCTTTTGGTTATTGCCAATAATGATTCCAGTAGAATTGATGGGTATCCTAGCGAAACCTGTTGCCCTATTGATACGTTTGTTCGCAAACATAACTGCGGGACACATTATCATCTTAAGTTTGATCTCACTGATCTTTATATTTAAGACTGTAATGATTGCCCCTGTATCAGTAGCATTTGTATTGTTTATGGATGTATTGGAGCTACTTGTAGCTGCATTGCAAGCATATATTTTCACGTTATTGTCGTCGTTATTCATTGGAATGGCGGTAGCAGAACATGAACATCATTAAGTAAGTTTTTTGTTTAACCCTAAAAAATTAATTATGGGACCATTAGCTGCAATTGGTGCAGGTTTAGCTGTAATAGGCGCTGGACTAGGTATCGGAAAAATTGGTGGATCTGCAATGGAAGGTATTGCAAGACAACCAGAAGCAACCTCAAAAATTCAAACTGCAATGATTATTGCTGCTGCCCTTGTTGAGGGTGTTGCTCTTTTCGCCGTAGTAGTTTCTTTGTTAGTTGCAAGCAACTAGTAATTGCTTTAACAAACCTTTCAGGGATTGCCTGAAAGGTTTGTTTTAAAAACAACGATCACACAAACAATTAAATAGTAAGACATGGAATTAGTTACTCCTCAAATAGGGTTGATATTCTGGACAACATTATCCTTTTTTATATTGTTGTTTATTTTAAAGAAATTAGCTTGGACACCAATATTGGGTGCTGTTAAGGATCGTGAAGCATCTATAAAAGATGCTTTAGCTTCAGCAGAAAATGCCCGTAATGAGATGGCTAATTTACAAGCAGACAACCAAAGGATTCTTCAAGAAGCTCGTGCCGAAAGAGACGAAATGCTTAAAGAAGCCAGAGACATTAAAGCAACGATTGTTACGGATGCTAAAAATGCCGCTAAGGCAGAGGCAGATGCAATCATTTCCGCAGCTAAGGCGCTTATTGAAAATGAGAAAGTTGCGGCAATAACTGAATTAAAAAGTTCTGTTGGTTCTCTGTCTGTTGATATTGCTGAAAAAGTTTTAAAAGCAGAATTAAAAGATACAGAAAAGCAAAATGCTTACATAGCTGAAATGCTTAAAGATATTAAGCTTAACTAAGAAAAGATGAAAGGAACTAGAGTTGCCCTTCGCTATGCTAAGTCTTTGCTTTCTTTAGCTGATGAGCGAAATATTCTTGAACAAGTTAAAGACGATATGTTGGCTTTAGCCTCTGTTTGTGAAGAGAACACAGACTTTCGTGATATGCTAAAAAGTCCTGTAGTAAAATCTGATAGAAAAGCAGCGATTTTAAAGCAGGTTTTTGAAAAAGAAGTTTGTGAATTAAGTATGAAATTTATAAATCTTGTCTTAGAGAAGAGACGTGAAGCAATTTTAGGCGCTATTGCCAACAGCTTTATTGATCTATACAACGACTTAAAAAACATTGTAAAAGCAACAGTAGTTACTGCTAATGCTATTACAGAAGACACAAGAAATAAAGTGTTATCTCAACTAAAACTCGTTGCAGGTGATGCAAATATTTTAATAGAAGAACAGGTTGACGAGTCCATTATTGGTGGATTTGTTCTTCGTATTGGCGATACAGAGTATAACGCAAGTATAGCTAATAAACTTCAACAACTAAAAAGAGAATTTGTTTCCAATCCTTACCTAAAATAGTACTCCTATGGCAAGTGTAAAACCAGCTGAAGTTTCAGCAATATTAAAAGAGCAACTTTCAGGTCTTAAAACTGAGGCAGAAGTAGCAGAAGTAGGAACCGTTCTTCAAGTAGGAGACGGTATTGCTCGTGTTTATGGGCTTTCAAATGTAGGTTCTGGAGAACTTATTGAATTTAAATCAGGTTTACAAGGTATTGTATTAAACTTGGAAGAAGACAACGTAGGTGCCGTACTTTTAGGTTCTTCGAAAGAAGTAAAAGAGGGTGATACCGTTAAGCGTACTGGTCGTATTGCTTCCATAAATGTTGGAGATGGTGTGTTAGGCCGTGTTGTGGATACCTTAGGCTCTCCAATAGATGGTAAAGGACCAATTGCTGGTACAACTTACGAAATGCCGCTTGAGCGAACTGCTCCGGGTGTTATTTATCGTCAACCTGTAACAGAACCTTTACAAACGGGAATTAAAGCTGTCGATGCAATGATTCCAATTGGACGTGGTCAACGTGAATTGATCATTGGTGACCGTCAGACAGGTAAAACTTCTGTTGCTATTGACACCATAATAAACCAAAAAGAATTTTTCGATGCTGGAGAGCCTGTTTATTGTATCTATGTTGCTATAGGTCAAAAGGCGTCTACAGTAGCAAATATAGTTCAAACACTTGAAGAGGCTGGCGCTATGGCTTATACCGTTATTGTAGCTGCTAACGCTTCAGATCCTGCTCCAATGCAGTTTTACGCTCCATTTGCTGGCGCTGCCATTGGGGAATACTTCCGCGATACAGGACGTCATGGTTTAATCATCTACGATGATTTATCCAAGCAAGCAGTAGCATACCGTGAGGTTTCCCTACTTTTAAGACGTCCACCAGGTCGTGAAGCTTATCCTGGAGATGTATTTTTCTTACACTCTAGATTACTAGAGCGTGCAGCAAAAATAAACGATTCTGACGCTATTGCTCAGGACATGAATGACCTTCCGGAATCCATTAAAGGAATTGTTAAGGGTGGTGGTTCGTTAACCGCTCTTCCAATTATCGAAACACAAGCCGGAGATGTTTCTGCTTATATTCCTACCAATGTAATTTCGATTACAGATGGTCAAATTTTCTTAGAAGCTGATTTATTTAATTCTGGGGTACGCCCGGCAATTAATGTGGGTATTTCTGTATCTCGTGTGGGTGGAAATGCACAAATTAAATCAATGAAAAAAGTATCTGGTACTTTAAAGTTAGATCAAGCTCAATACCGTGAATTAGAAGCATTTGCTAAGTTTGGATCTGATCTTGATGATTCAACTTTATTGGTAATTAATAAAGGTAAACGTAACGTAGAAATGTTAAAGCAAGGCTTAAACTCTCCACTTCCAGTGCAAGAGCAAGTAGCCATGATTTACTGTGGTACTAAAAACTTAATGTCTAAGGTTCCTGTTGCTAAAGTGAAAGAATTCGAAATAGAATTTTTATCTTTCATGAGAAACAAATACGCAGCAGAATTGGCTTCATTAAAAGCTGGTAAATTATCTACTGAAGCTACTTCAGCTATTGAAAGTGCAGCTGCAGAAATTTCTTCTAAATACTAATAAGACTGAACCAGAGAAGATTTTAATCTTCACATTCAATTGATTTACAAATGGCGAACTTAAAAGAAATACGCACTAGAATTACCTCTGTAGCTTCTACAATGCAAATTACCAGTGCTATGAAAATGGTTTCTGCTGCAAAATTAAAAAGAGCTCAAGATGCAATTACTCAAATGCGTCCCTATGCAGAGAAGTTGTCTGAAATTTTGGTAAACTTAAGTGCTACGCTAGAAAACTCAACTGAGGATATTTACAGTCAAGAAAGAGAAATCAAAAAAGTTCTATTGGTTTCAATTGCTTCCAATCGTGGTTTGTGTGGTGCCTTTAACGCAAATGTATTTAAAGCAACAGAAAAGCGAGTACACGAACTATCTGATAGTACTGTTTTAGTTTATCCAATTGGAAAAAGAGCTGTAGATTATTTCACAGGGAAGCATGAATTATTCAATTCAAATCTTGAAATTTTTAATGATTTGAATTTTAATTCTTCTACTGAAATTGCTCAGGAAATAATGGATGCTTTTGTAGAAGGTTCTTTTGACAAAGTTGAAATCATTTACAACGAATTTGTAAATGCGGCAACTCAAGATATAATCATCGAACCCTTTTTGCCTGTTTCATCGGATCAAACGGTAAGCAATGCAATTCAATCAGATTATCTTTTTGAACCCTCTAAGGCTTCTATTGTTTTAAATCTTATACCAAAATCACTTAAGATTCAGCTTTACAAATGCCTTTTAGACTCTCATGCTTCTGAGCATGGGGCTCGGATGACTGCAATGCACAAAGCTACAGACAACGCACAAGACCTAAAAGACGATTTAACACTTACATACAACCGTCAACGTCAAGCTGCTATTACCAACGAAATACTAGAAATTGTTGGTGGTGCAGAAGCGCTTAAGCAATAAATATTAGTACTAATTGAACCCTGCCTTGGCAGGGTTTTTTTGTTTTATATCTTTGAGGTTATGAAGTCGATTGTATTATACCCAAAAAAACTAGGGAACCGAATTTATTTCTCAATGATTGCCTTATTATTGGTTTCATTTCTATTTATTGGTATTTCTACTTTTTATAATTTTAAAAGTCAGAACATTGAGTACCATAATAATAGACTTCAACGCAAGGAAGCAGCAACTTTATCTTCTATTGCGTATTACCTGAGCGAGCGTACTGTATCACTTTCGGACTCTTCTATTTATGAATCTTTTAAATACAAATTGGATGAGTTAGCCGATATTCATAGCCTAGACCTTATTTTGTATAATCTTGAAGGAGATTTACTTCTTAACGCAACTAAAGATGTAAATCAACCAAAATTTTTACCTAGCAATTTAGAGGTGAGCGTTATTGAAGATCTTACAAAGTCCAGAGCAAGGCTCACAAAAATTTTAAAGACTAACGGCCACGAGTATCTTAATTCCTATCAATTTTTATACGACACCAACTCATTGCCTTTTGCTATCATTAGTATTCCTTATTTTCAACTCAACGAATCTTATAAGAGAGATTTACAAGCGTACTTTATTGCACTTACTCCAATTTATTTATTACTCTTTTTAATTACAAGTTTATTTGCTTTCTTACTTTCCAAACAGATTTCAGAACCTATAGTTAAGTTATCTTCAGTTATGCAAGAGGCGGCCTTAGCGAAACAATACATGCCTTTATCTTGGAATTCTGCAGACGAAGTTGGCCGTTTAGTAAAGCACTACAACTTTATGGTAAAAGAGCTGCAAATAAGCTCAGAGAAGCTCGCGCAAAAAGAAAAAGAATCAGCTTGGAAAGGGATGGCAAAACAGGTTGCACACGAAATAAAGAACCCACTTACGCCCATGAAATTGAATATTCAAATGTTTGAGCGAAAGATAAACCCTCAAGACCCTGAATTTCCTATAAAGATAAAAAAATTCACCTCTTCTCTTATCAAACAAATTGATACGTTAGCAAACATTGCTTCTGCCTTTTCTGATTTTGCAAGGATGCCTTCAAGTAAAAAGAAATCTTTAAACCTATCTGAGATCGTTGATAAAACAATTTCCTTTTACGACTCATTGTCCACCGGTGAATTAAACATAGCTAAAGATTGTTTTGTTTATGCTGATCACGACCAAATAGTACGTGTGTTAAACAACCTAATAAGCAATGCTATTGAATGTGTTCATACTGGAGAGACTCCACTAATAACGATTATTTTAGAAAAAAGAAAGGAGCACGCTCTTCTTAGTATCACCGACAATGGCTCGGGTATTCCAGAAAAACAACAAAGCCAAATATTTGAGCCAAACTTCACTACCAAATCAAGTGGCACTGGTTTAGGATTAGCCATGGTTAAACGTATTATAGACGACCTTAATGGAGACTTATACTTTACCACTGAACTAGGTCT
Organism: Flavobacteriales bacterium; assembly: GCA_028110365.1. Classification (GTDB taxonomy): domain Bacteria; phylum Bacteroidota; class Bacteroidia; order Flavobacteriales; family UBA7430; genus UBA6772. The sequence goes on along the minus strand of JAOGVT010000007.1, from coordinate 22,198 downwards.
TGGAACCACATTTTACGTTAGTATTCCCTTACTCAAACAAAAAGTGTAATTTTATATACTAGACAAAGAATTAATTATGACTTACGAGAACTTAAACTTACACACGGAAGCTGGAGTACAAACTATAACAATTAACCGACCTTCTAAGTTAAATGCTCTAAATAGCGCAACGATTCAAGAATTAAGTACAGCACTCAAGGCCTCAAATGCCAATCCAATTGTTCGTGTAATTGTACTTACTGGTTCTGGTGAAAAAGCCTTTGTTGCAGGCGCAGATATTTCAGAATTTGCACATTTTTCTGTTGCTGAAGGAAAGGCGCTTTCTCAGAAGGGACACGACGATTTATTTACTTTAGTTGAACAGTTAGATACGCCCGTTATAGCAGCCGTAAATGGATTTGCTTTAGGCGGTGGTTTAGAGCTTGCTATGTCCGCACATATTCGTATTTTTTCTGAAAACGCTCTTGTTGGCTTACCCGAAACTTCTTTGGGAGTGATACCAGGCTATGGTGGCACCCAAAGACTCGCTCAAATTGCGGGAAAAGGTATAGCCATGCAAATGATATTAACTGCTGAAATGGTTGACGCTAAAACTGCACTATCTTACGGTATAACTACAAAAGTAGTCCCTTTAGAAGAGCTTTTACCTACGGCACTCAAAACCGCTAAAAAGATTCTAAAAAACGCACCTAGCGCTCTTGCGTCAGCAATTAAGTGTGTAAATGCAAATTATGAAGCTGATGTTGACGGCTTATCTTATGAGGTAAATGCTTTTGGTACTTGTTTTGGTACAGCCGATTTTAAGGAAGGAACCACCGCTTTTTTAGAAAAAAGAAGAGCGAACTTTTAACACTTATTCTTATAAAATAAAATCAATTGACTGTATTAAGAAAATTAGTAGGACAAACGGCTGTTTATGGATTAAGTAGCATAGTTGGTCGTTTGCTAAATTTTTTACTTGTTCCCTTATATACGACTATTTTTCTTCCAGATGAATTTGGTGTACTGTCTGTATTAATGTCCTGGGTTGCTTTTGCTATGGTTGTGTTAAGCTATGGCTTAGAAACCTCTTTTTTTCATTTTGCTGCAAAAGAGAAAAACCAGGCAAATGTTTTCTCTACCGGTTTACTATCACTAGCCCTCAGTACTTCTTTTTTTTTGGTTCTAACGGTCCCTAATTCAATTTCAATTGCAAGGTTACTACATGTGCCAGAAAACCCAATATTTATTACCCTTTTGGCTTTTACTATTGCACTAGACACCCTTACAACACTACCTTTTGCCAAGCTACGTTTGGACAATAGACCCTGGAGGTTTGCCTCCATTAGGCTCGTTAATATTAGTATTAACATTGGTCTTAATCTATTTTTCTTTTTGCTTTGTCCTGAACTTTTAAAACAAGGGTACAGTGCTTCTTTTTTCACTACTATTTACGATCCTACTTTCGGTATTGGCTACATATTTGTTTCCTACTTAGTCTCAAGTTTTATTACCTGTATGTTACTTTTGCCCCAGTTCTTTAAGGTTAGGCTCATTTTCGACTTTGTTTTATGGAAAAGGATGATCTCTTACGGCCTCCCTCTTCTTATTGGAGGCTTAGCCTATGTTGTAAACGAAATGATTGATAAAATACTTCTTGTATACCTTTTACCCCCCACCATTGCAAGTACTCAAGTAGGAATCTACTCAGCCTGTTATAAAATTTCAATATTTATGACTCTTTTTATTCAAGCGTACAGGTATGGTGTTGAGCCTTTTTTCTTTACCCAATCGCAAAAGGCAGATGCAAAAAAACAATTTGCCAATCTTATGCGTTATTTTGTTGCCTTCACATCCTTCATCTTTTTAGGTGTAAATGTATTTATAGACTTTTTAAAAGCGTTTATACGAGATGATTCTTATCATGTTGGTTTAAAAGTTGTCCCTATTTTGCTTTTAGCAAACCTATTTGCAGGTGTTTATTACAACCTGTCCGTTTGGTACAAAGTAACTGGTAAAACTCGTTACGGAGCCTATTTTTCTGTTTTTGGCGCGCTCATTACCATTACTTTAAACATTATACTAATTCCTTCAATGTCTTATTTTGGCTCTGCTTACGCAACCTTATTTTGTTATTTTTCTATGTGTGTTGCTTCTTATTATGTTGGTAGGAATCATTACTCAATTCCGTACAACTTTAAGTTTATAGCTCTCTATCTTTCCTCCGCAATTGGCTTGTATTATATTTGGTACTATTTACGTTTTGAAAATAATTTAGCAAACTCGATTTCTAGTTTTTCAATCTGTTTCGTTTATATGTTAATTGTACTTGCCGTAGAAAAGAAAAAAAGAACTACTTTCATTCCATAAATTTAGGACTATTACTATGCAAATAGAGATTATAAACCGTTCCAATCATCCTTTGCCAACGTATGCAACAGAACTATCTGCTGGCATGGATTTGTATGCCAACATCGAATCCCCGATTTTGCTAAAACCTATGCAAAGAATTCTTGTTAAGACGGGTTTATTTATTGCTTTACCCAATAATTATGAGGCACAGATTAGACCACGTAGTGGCCTTGCATTCAAGCACGGTTTATCTGTTTTAAATAGCCCTGGCACCATAGATGCTGATTATCGTGGTGAAATAGGTGTTTTATTGGTAAATTTGTCAACGGACGACTATGTCATTGAAGATGGCACACGTATTGCCCAAATGGTAATAGCACCGTATACTAAAGTTACACTTAACTCCGTTGAAGAACTTTCAGAAACTCATAGAGGAGCTGGCGGTTTTGGTTCAACTGGAAAGAAATAACATAATTTATATTTAATATGAAAATAATTGTACCCATGGCCGGAAGAGGCTCTCGCCTAAGACCCCATACACTTACAGTACCCAAGCCATTAGTTCCGATTGCAGGGAAACCTATCGTTGAGCGTTTAGTTGAAGATATTACGCGTGTTTGTGGCCAAACGGTTGATGAGATCGCTTTCGTAATTGGTGATTTTGGCAAAGAAGTTGAATCGGAGCTTGTCAATATAGCCGAGGGTTTAGGTGCAAAAGGATCTATTTACCATCAACATGAAGCGCTTGGTACGGCACATGCCATTTTATGTGCAAAAGAGTCTTTAAGTGGCCCTGTTGTTGTTGCCTTTGCGGACACATTATTTAGAGCAGATTTTAAGTTGGACTCAAGTAAAGATAGTATCATTTGGGTTCAGCAAGTAAAAGACCCTAGTGCCTATGGCGTTGTAAAAATGGACGATAATTCTGTTATAACACACTTCATAGAAAAACCTACAGAGTTTGTTTCTGACCTTGCGATTATTGGAATTTACTTTTTTAAAGATGGCGCTAACCTGCGTAGTGAGTTGCAGTATTTAATCGACCACAATATAACCGATAAGGGGGAGTACCAAATAACCGATGCGCTAGAAAACATGAAACTCAAAGGCCTCAAATTTTACCCTGGTAAAGTTGATGAGTGGCTCGACTGTGGTAATCCTAAGGCAGCAATACATGCAAACAAAAGAGTATTAGATTTTTCTGAAAACAAGCATGAAAGAAGTGGTTTAAAACTAGACAATGCAACAATTATTGAACCTTGTTATATTGGTGCTAACGTGCAGTTATCGAATTGCACAATTGGACCATATGTTTCATTAGGCGATGGCACCGTTGTTTCAGATAGTCTATTAAAAAACACAATTGTTCAAAACAATACAACCCTTAAAAATGCCGACTTAGAGGATTCTATGATAGGTAATAACGTTACCTACAAAGGCGGATCAAAGCAGGTTAGTATTGGAGATTATTCTACAATCGGATGAAAAAAGGCAATGCAATTATTTACCTATTAGCTTTTGTACTAATAGTATCGGCATGTACTGGAACCAAAAAAACCGCACAGTCGAACCTCACCCGTCTAAATTCATATTCTGAGGGGGAATTATCTTACAAAAGCCAATTTCGATTTAAATACCTATTTTTTGAGTCTCAACGCCTAAAAGCCCTTGAAGATTACCCTAAAGCAGTTGGTTTAATGGAGCAGTGTGTTGCTATTGACCCTTTAAATGCAGACGCCAATCTCGAATTGTCTGTACTGCATACGATAACAGAGAATTTAACCTCTGCTTTATTTTACGCAAACATGGCTTTTAAGCTCGACCCAGAAAATACTTGGATATTACTTCATTTAGCTCAGGTAAACTTAGCTTTAGGCAACCTTCAGGGTGAGCTTAATGCCCACCTGAGCCTTGTTAAACTTGAGCCGTCTAATCTAGACTTTAAGTACAGTTTAGCACAATCTTATACCAGCAACAATCTCTTTAAAAAAGCGATAGGAGTTTATGAGACTATTGAAGATAGGCTTGGAGTTTCTCAAGAGGTTTCTGTTGTTAAGGAGCGTTTGTATATTGCACTTGGCGATTTGAAGTCAGCGGTTAAAGAATTGCAAATATTAATAGATCATTTCCCTGCTAATTTGAGTTACAGAGGCATGCTTGCGGAGCTCTATCAAGCCAATAACATGACCGAGGAAGCCTTAAAGATTTATACGAATATTTTAATTGAAAATCCTTCGGATCCACTCTCTAACGTTGCTTTAGCTGAGCATTACCGTCTAAAAAACGATTTTAGCAAGGCATTTAAGTACCTAAATTATTGCTTTGACAATCCTAGTTTTAGTCGAGAAATTAAGTTTCAAATCTTACTCAGTTATTTTGAATTAGCGACCAGCGATTCATCTTACCTTGTATTGTTAGAACCCCTTTTAGATAAAGCGTTATTTTACCACCCTAAAGACCCAAGTTTTCATGCTTTAAGTGGCGATTTGTATTACCAAAGTAATCAAATGGATTTGGCTTATAAGTCTTATTTAAAAGCTCTTGATTTTGGTGCATCGGATTATTTTATATGGAATAGGTGTTTACTTATTGGCTTAGAGCTAAAGCTGTACAAGGAAGTTATTGACCTAGGAGATAAAGCAATACAATTGAACCCCATACAGCCTATGCTTTATCTTCTTACAGGATTAGCGTACTCAATAGACACACGATATGACAACGCAATTTTAGTACTTAACAAGGGCTTAAAGTATGTGGTAAACAACAAACCGCTGCGTGCTGAGTTTTACAGTTATTTAGGTGATGCTTATCATAGTTTAGCGCTCCATAAACTGTCTGACGAGAGTTATGAGATATCACTGACATTACAACCCGACAACCCTGTTGTATTAAATAATTACAGTTACTATTTATCCTTACGCGAGGTAAATCTTGAAAAAGCAGAACAGCTCTCTAAGGCCTGTAATGAATTAATACCAGACCAAGCCAATTATCAAGACACTTATGGTTGGATCCTTTATAAGTTAGGCATGCACAGTAAGTCTCTCGATTGGCTTCGAAATGCCTTGCTTAATTCTAACTCAGCGAGTTTTGTAATTATGGAGCATTATGCGGATGCCTTGTACCAGAATGGACTAAAAGAAGAAGCAGTTCAATTTTGGCGAAAAGCTATTTCTTTAGGAGGCGATTCACCTTTATTGCTTAAAAAAGCTAAAGACGAGGCCTTGTATGAATAAACTCCTACTGGCTTTTCTTTTATTACTAGGTGTATCGAGTTGTCGTTCATCTAAACTAACAGCGCCTATTTTTACCAAAGCCCCAAAACCTCAGATGCTTATTAATTCTGTTAGAAACGCTCAATTTGATACTGAGCTCTTTAGTTGTAAAATATCAGGAAAATATAAGGGTGAGAATCAAACTTTTTCATTTAAGGGGTCTTTAAAAATTCATAAAGACAGCTTAATTTGGATCTCTATAAGTCCGGGTTTGGGTTTAGAATTGGGGCGTTTTTTGTTTGACGAAGACTCGCTTTATTTTATGAATCGTTTTGACAAAACCTACTTCAAAAGCAGTTATTCTGATTTAAGTGAAAAAACCCAAAGTCCCTTGAGTTTTTCAAGAATCCAAGCTCTTTTGTTGGGCAATTCGATGAGTAAATTTGAAGAAAGAAAGTACCATTCAGAAATTGAAAATCAAGCGTTTACAATTTCTTCTGTGAGTGAAAAACAGCTTAAAAAAATAAGCCGAAGTCGTCGTAAGCCGGATGAAACTTATTTTACAGCCACGGTTGATCCTTATACCTATAGAATTACTTCTCAAGGGCTGTCCAATCTAAAATTGAATCGATCCCTTTCCATCTTTTATGAGGACTTTGAAATTCACGATACTCATAATTTTGCAGAATCTATTGATTTTAGGATTCTTGCCAATGCGAGTTTAAGTTTAAACTTAGCTTATTCTAAAATTAACCTGACTAAAAAACTGAAGTTTCCTTTTAAAGTTCCAAAATCCTATGAAGTTATTTATTAGTATAGGTTTTGTTTTACTGTCCTTTTTAAGTTTAACAGCTCAAACTCGGGCAGAACTTCAAAACAGAAAGAAAAAACTCTTAGAAGAGATTGAACTCAGCAATACGCTTTTAGATCAAACTTTAAGTAACAAAAAAGTATCTCTTCATCAGTTAAAGGCCTTAAAGCAAAAAATTGCCATTCGTTCTCAACTCATAAGGACCATCCAATCAGAAGTCGGTTTGCTAAGAGAGGAAATTGATATAAAGGGGCGCCAACAGATTATCTTAACGTCTGAATTGGATACGCTAAAATCTTCTTACGCTATCCTTATTCAGCATGCATACAAGAGCAGTCGTCACTTTAACAGAATATTATTCTTACTCTCCTCCGAAAATTTCCAACAAGTTTACAAAAGGCTTTTTTACATCCGTCAAATTTCTAATTACCGTGTTTTTCAAGCAGACGAGATTGCACAGAAGACATTGGCCTTAACCAAGTCAATTTTAGTACTCGAAAATCAAAAGAAGATTAAGCAAAATTTAATTTCTGACAAGCGTTTGGAAAACCAACTTTTAAATCAAGAGCAAGCACAAGAGTCCATTAGTTTGGCTAGTTTATCTGAAAAAGAAAAAGAACTGAGTAAGGTTTTAGATGTAAAGCGTCGAAAGCGCAAAAAGATACAGCAAGAAATTGAACGAATTATTGCGGAAGAACTTCGCAAGGTAACCGCATCTGGTTCTACTAACTTCACCTCTACCCCAGAAGCCTTAGCTTTGTCCGAAGGATTCGCTACTAACAAAGGAAAACTGCCCTGGCCAGTTGCTAAAGGGATGGTTATTTCGAAGTTTGGAAAGCAAAAACATCCTGTTTTGTCAGGCGTAGTTGTTGAGAATAATGGTGTTGAAATTGCAACTGAGTCCCACAGTTCTTGTAGGTCGGTTTTTAAAGGAAAAGTAAGCAGTGTACTCGCTATGCCCAATGGTGTTAAAGTCGTTATGATTCGTCATGGTGAATACATAAGTGTGTATGCAAATCTTAGTGAAGTTTATGTTCAGAAAGGTGAAGAGGTTAGTACAAAGACCCAAATTGGGTTGGTTTTTACCTCTAAACAAGAGGGAAGTACTGTAATTGATTTTCAGTTGTGGAAAGGTTCTCAAAAGATGAATCCTCAATCGTGGTTGATGAACAAATAGGCGTATTTCCTACCTATTTTTCCATTTGTTCAATATAGGCTAAACATAAGTTTATGGTCGCTTCAATTCCTTTTTTATGGGTTCTTTCTACGCCATGAGAAGCGGAGACTCCCGGTCCAATTAAACCTACTCTAAAATCGTTTCCAGCTCTAAGTGCTGCACTTCCATCAGATCCGTAAAATGGATATACGTCAACTTGATGCGGTATTTTATTTTTCTCTGCTAACGTGACCAATTTTTTCCGAATTTCGTAATCGTACGGTCCGGTTGAGTCTTTTGCGCATATGGAACAGCTTGTTTCATTGCCTTTGCAATCGTTCCCAATTACACCCATATCAATAACAAGTAATTCTGTAATTGTAGTAGCGTAACCACAAGTGCCGCCATGCCCAACTTCTTCGTAGTTTGAAAAGAACAGTTCCACAGGTACATTTTTACCTTTTAATTTTCTAGCCAATTCGAACAATACAAAACAACCTGCTTTGTTGTCCATAAATCTCGATTTTACATACCCACTTTCAAGTTCTTGGTAGCGTGTGTCTAAGCAGATAATATCTCCTATACGGATGCCAATTTTTTTTAATTCTTCTTCAGAATTTACCTCTTCATCCAAACGGATGTGCATGTTTTCTATACTTCTTACCGTAGTTCCTAAATTTTTATTTGCATGCTTTGCTGGGTTGTTTAGCAAATAAGTGCCTGTATATTTTTTTCCCTCTAGTGTATAGATGGTTACATACTCTCCTTCTGCTTGATTTAAGGAAACGCTTCCAATAAGTGATGTAGACAGTGTGCCATTCGGGTTAAAACCCGTTACAATAGCTCCTAGGGTGTCTAGGTGGGCAGCAATCGCAAGTGTTGGCTTTGATCCTAAACTACATTTTACTGCATTTTTATTGGTTCGGCTTGGTTTCCATCCAAGATTTTGCAAAACATCGTAACAATAGTCCTCGGCTTTTTTTGTGTATCCAGAAGGTGAATCAATGGCTACCAATTCTTGAAGTTGCTTGTAAGAGGTCATTTAAAAGGTTGTTCTAAGTGTTAAAATAAAATTTCTTCCAGGTGCAGACAGACCAGAAGCAAACGTTTTGTAGTGATGGTCGAGAGTGTTTTCTGCAGCCAATTGTAGTGTAAAGGTATCTGTAAATCGGTACATAAAACTCATGTTTACTGTGTACCAAGCAGGTGTTCCTTGGTATTTAATAACCCAATTATCAGATTCTTCTTGGTATTCCCATTCAATTGGCGACTCCTCTTCATTGTCTGTACCAGAAACTAAATCGTATTCGCTTATGGGTTTTTTGCCGTTATAAATAGTGTAGAGTGAAGCTCTCCACTTGTCAAAGTCTGCATACAAAGCTGTTTTACCAAAACTTGGTGGGATGTGTGTAAAAGGCAGTCCTGTATTTTTGTTTTTACCTTTAATAAGGGTGTAGTCTGTTTCTAAGGTATAGTTGCTTGCAATTCGAACAGAGGCACTCGCTGTTGCTCCAAAAATTTCAGCTTGTCCGGTGTTTCTATTTGTAGTTACGTCTGTAAAAGTTTCAGCTTGATTTATTACCACCCCCATTTCCGTTAAACTTGTTTCTACGCGCATAATGGCATCATTAAGCGCTGTATAATATGCATTTGTGTTAAGTAAAATACGGTTGTTTATGTTTTTAGTAATGTTAAGCTCTATGGTATTGGCATACTCTGGCGCCAGGTTAAAGTTTGGAACGGTAAGGTTATTTCCCTTGTAAAAAACCTTACTCACATCGTCTAAATTTGGTGCGTGAAATCCTGACGAAGCAATAGCGGCTATTTTCCATGAATCGTTGGGAAAGTATGCTAAGCTAAGGTTTGCCGTAAGGGCATCGTATTTATTGTTTATTTCGCTGTAAGGTAGAATAATTGTTGCCCTTGCGTTTTCTATGTATTTACCGTTGAGTTCGTTTTCTGTATACCGGACTCCGGTGTTTAATTTTAACTTCTCTGAAATGTTTTTTCTGTAGGTAAGATAGGCAGCCCAAGAACTCATACTGGATCCATTGTTGGGGTATCGAGATTGATCGTAGGGTTTCGAAACGTTGTCTGCATCAATTGTAAATGCTTTTGAGACGACCTCATTGCTGTAGTATTCGAATCCGTAGTGAATGTTATTTTTCCTAAAGTTTGCATTGATACTGTAAATGTCAACATTTTCGTGTTGGTCTATTCTTTCTTCTGCTCCAGTTTTTTGTACAAATCGAGTTTCAGTTACGTCTTGGTAAGCAAAAATGAGTTGCGCAGAGTCTAGTATTAAATTGTTCACAGAATAGTCAAATTGCATGGAATAAAAGCTTCGTTTTTGAGGGCCGTAATTCCAGGTTTCGTATTTTAAATCCTCGTAAATTGTATTCGATTGAATTGGGTCGTAACTAATTGATCCGTAGTCGTTAAGTTTATCAAACCGTGGAATGTTTGATGTAGTTGAGTATTGAAAATTACCTGTTAACATTAATTTATCACTCAGCCTAAGTATGGCTTTTTGCATAAAATCTGTTTGGTTATATCCAGTGTTCTTTTGTCTGTTTGGATCTTCATTTTCTTTTTGTTCACCCTCTTCTATGTAGTGGTAAACCTTACCCCAATCTTCGTATCCATGTGTGCGAACTTTACCCATTTTTAGGTCGTCGAAGTCGTTAGTTGATAAAGAGGTAAATACGGAGAAATCAGATGAGGTATAACTTAAATCGTAGTGCTTACTTATCCCTCTGTTAGCGGAGGCAAATCGGGTATTGTAATTTTGTTTAAAGCGCGGTTTTTTTGTAAACTTTGGTCTTTTGGTGTGTAGGTGAATAACTCCCCCTAGCCCATCGCTGCTGTATGCTGAGCTGCTGGGTCCAAATATTATTTCAACCTGTTCTAAACTTGCATTGTCAACCGAAATAATGTTTTGAAGGTGTCCACCTCTGTATATGGCATTGTTTAATCTTACCCCGTCTACAACTAATAAAATTCTATTTGCTTCAAACCCTCTTATTACTGGGCTTCCACCACCCATTTGGCTTTTTTGCACGTTTATACCGGCTCTTTTTTCAAGCAGATCTGCTGTTGTTTGCGTGTTTAATCGTGTAATTTCTTTTTCGTGTAATATTACCCTTCTGTCTGCTGTTGTTTTTAAATTTTCGTCTTCTATACGAGTTAGCAGAACAATTTCTCCAAGCGTTTCGGAGTTAAACAATAGAATTATGCTGTTATTTTGTTGCTCAAGTTTGCGTTTGGTGGTTACTATTGAAATGAAGCTGGGGTGGCTAATTTCAAACCTTTCTGTGTTCCCAAACGCACTTACATCAACCCAGCCAAATTTATTGGTAAACGCATGCTTTTTTTGATCTAGTGAAACGATGTGGGCTTCTCTTATCGGGCTTTCTAGCTCGTCTAGTACCTTTATTTCTTGCGCCAGAGCTTGCACGAAATTAAGGGATACTGCACAAATAAAAAGAAGGTACTTATTCATCGTCAAAAATTAACTGTAGTATGTGCTGCGAATTTAATTCTTTAAAATGAATCAAATGCAGTTTATAATAGTTCATCAAAGCGTGTACCAAATTTCTTTTTAATTGGTTTGAAAAGTGAAGAGTTTTAAGGTTTTCATAACTGCACTCCATTATTTTTGACCAAGCATTCATTTCCTGGTTTTTTAGGATATAATTGTGTTGTGGGTCATACGTTTCAAATGCCCCTTTTTGAAGATCAAAACTTACGGCATTTCCTTTATTACTCATAGGTGAAAAACCTAAGTATTTTGTCAATTTCATCATAAACGACAAATGAAAATGGGTGCAGGAATCTTTACTAAGATCCAGCCAATGTATCGACTGGTGAAGAAATTGAAACAACGCTTGGTTTTGTTCTTCTTCTTTAATACTATTTTGTATCAACTCTGCCATAAATAAAGCCACGGCTCGTTTTATCGGGTCGAATAACAAGTCACTAAACGGCTCGTTTATTTTTAAATCTAGCAGGTATCTTAGGTCCGATTTGCCAGATTTTTTATAGTCTATTTCAATAAGGTTTAGGGCTTGGAATTGTGCCATTCTTAGCTTTCCTTTTTTCCCCCTTATCCCTTTTACTATAAAAGACAACAAACCCTCTTGTTCTGTATAAATTTTTATAATTAAACTCGTTTCAGAGTAGTTTGTTTTGTTTAATACAATTGCCCGAGATCTGTGCATTTAGTCTCTTACGATAAGTAGTTTGCTTACATGATTTTCGTTTCCATCTTCATCAGAGCAAAAAATTAAGTACACACCAGATCGGGCTTCTCTTCCGTTAGTCATGTTTCCGTCCCAGTTTGCTTGCCCTCCAAGTGCTTTTGTTTTGTAAACCAAATTTCCGCTCACATCTGTAATCTTAACTTCGGCGTCTGTAAGTAAGCCCTTTATACTAATTGAACCTTGGTAGTTTGGTTTTACGGGATTTGGAAACACCAAAACATTTGAAAAGTTATTGCTCCCCTTTGTTGCACCAGCTCGGTATGAAATAAGCCCTTTATCTGTAGCAAAAAATACTTCTCCAGTTTCATCATTTACTTCAATGTCTACTACTTTATTAGAAAACAGAGGGCTATTTTCGGCTGTGAAATGAATCAGTTCTGCTGTTCCGTTTGCTGAGGTTAATATGGCGCCTGAGTTGTTTGTCGCAAACCATTTTCTGTTTGCCCCATCCACCTCAATGTCGTTAATGAGTAAACCGTCTAATAAGTAGGTATTGTAGCCATCTTTTGTAACAATAATGGTTGCGGCTTGTTCTCCTTCAAAAACATCAGACGGGTTGTAAAACACCGACACGCCATCGTCCGTTCCAATCCAAATTTCTCCGTCTAAATCTTCTGCCATTGCAAATACCCTGTCAGAGTTTAAATTCCCATTATTTTCTCCGTTACTTATTTTTTTTGTTTTGTTTCCGGTTCGCATTTCATCAAATACAATGAGCCCATTGTTTTTTAATTGTATCCATTTTTGATTGTTTCTATCGATGATTAACTTTGCCAAATTTTGATTTTCTGTAACCGTATTTCCAAGTGAGAATGATTCCCATTCTCCGTTTGTGTATTGAACAGAGAGCGGTTCGAGCGTTTGAGCGTTTGTACACCACAAGTTCCCATCTGTATCGAATTTCATTGCGCCAATATTTATCCAATCATCGTGCGGATGTCTTTTTTGTAGGCTGCTGTTTTCTTCGGTGTACAGTTCGCTTAATTGCTTGTCTTCTAATTTAGCCAAACCACTTTGCCAACTTGCAACGTATGTTATGTTTCCTCTTTTTAAGACATCTACCGGATCAAGTATGTTGTTGCTTTCCAGCACGTTGGTTTGCGTCCAGGTATCGGTTTTAAGGATCGACAACTCATTTTTAGACCAGGTTGGATCCCAGTTTTCACTTTTGGAACCATGTGTTAACCATATTTCATTTCCAAAGTTGGCTATTTTAGCTACGTTTGATTTGTTTGGTCCGGCAGGCATTACTTGTTTGGAAATACCGTTTTTATGGTTTAACAGACTGTTGAATTTATCTGCTACCCAAAATTCGTTGTCTGTATACAAACAGGCTCTAAATTCTAGCTGAGGGAAGTTGAACGCATTGCTTGAGACGTAGCTTTTTTGCTCTAAATTTTGATCGTACACATTTGCACCATATTTCGAGGTTACGGTTAAATAACCGCCATGAGATTTTAAAGATACATTGGAATAGGGATACCGGAATAATTCCCAATTTGAGCCATCAAAAATATACAAGCTGTCGGTATTGTATTCCGCACCCTGAATGTTTGCAAAAAGTTTGTCGTTAAACGTTTCTAGTATACTAAATTTCGCATTTGGTCTAAAGTTTACTTTTTCCCAGGCTTGATAATCTGAAAGATTAGGTTGGCTAAGTATGGCTGAAAACAAACCATTTTCTGTAGCAGCAAAAATAGTATTGTTGGCAATGCTTGTTGCCATAATGTTTAAATAAGCTCCTTCTAAGCCAATAAAGTAGGTTTCTTTTACTTCTTTTTTGTCTAAATCGAGCACCACAATTCCAAAGCCAGTGGATAAATAAGCAACATTATCCTCGATATTAATTGAGTTTATTTTTTTGTTTGCTATAATGGAAGCTCTTTTAATGTCTGCCAAATTTTCTATTTTACCAGCTTCTATTAGGTCTACATTACCATTTTCGTACCCTATAATCAGTACGTTTTGATTTCCTGCTATAGCACTTACATTAATATCAGAAAGCCCTGTAAGGGTGTTTAAACGCGCTATGCTTTGGTCTCTTTTGTCGAATACAAACAAAGCCTTGTCGGTGCTGGTGTATATTTTTGATCCTTGGGCACACACATCAAAAGTTTCGAAGTAAGAAAGGTGGTCTCTCCAATCGCCTACCTTTAGTGATTGCGCCTGTATTTGAGTTGCCAATAGCAGTAATCCGGTAATCAGTATTTTTTTCATAAAACAAAAATAAAACATATATGTAACGGATAGACCTTAAAAATAATATATTTGCCAAATATGGCTCCGTAGTTCAACTGGATAGAATATCAGATTTCGGCTCTGACGGTTGGGGGTTCGAATCCCTCCGGGGTCACAAAGCACCATTCCAACTAGGTTTGGTGCTTTTTTTATTTTATCCATTTATGATTATTTGGGTTGTCGAACCAAAACAACTTCAATAGTTGTAACAGTTTGGAGGTAGACAAAGCGGCAGCTAAAAAAGGTAGTAGAAGTAAAAGTCCAATAGATTCTTTAAATTTAGGTTAAACCTATAGTGTGGATAACTGATGGTTAAAAAAGTGCTACTTCAATCCACTTAAAATATACTTGTAAATTTCATCGTTCTTATTCAGCTCAGGATTCTTAAAGCTATTCGTTACGAAAATAGGTTTTTGCACCATTTCACGTTGAATCATTTCACTAATAACAGAATGGAATTCAAGGGATGTTTTCCCTACTAAAAGTGGCTCTAAATCTTGCCCCTTTTCCCACATTCTTAAAATCTTAACAAACCCACTCAAGTAGAGATAATCTTTTGTAAAACCACCACCTCTAAAAATTCGAGTAACCACACCAAAAGCATCATCCTGATCAAAGTTGTGATCATTTACAAGGAAATTATAACACTCAATAAAATCCGCCCCACTGCACATCATATCAACCACAATAACGCGGTAAGCCAGTTTTTTAAGCCGTTTCATTGAAATGTTTCCACTCAAGTATTCCGCTAGAATTGCCAAGCCCTCTTGAGTCATAGTATTTACCGGAAGCCCAAGATTGAATAAGTGAAGTTTTTGAGCGTTGGAGTTCATCGTTGTAACCATATGCACCCCAACCTCATGCTCTACAAGAGCATTAATTTGTCCTCGGGTGAATTTTGCAGCTGGATTGAATAAAATTGTTTTCTTAGCATTCAGCACCATCACTTGTGCAATAACACGATTGCTCTTTTCGATTTTACTTTCAAAACCATAACTCTCCATTCCTTCCCTAAAAGAAACCATCGCCTCATCAACACCCAAACTTGGTGATCTTTTCGGCTCTCCTGAAACGGCTGGTAAATGCAAGAAGTAATGTGCGTTTTGAATGTCTTTTTTAGAAGGTCGTCCGAAGTAACGCAAGGAGTTGTAAAGAAACTTAGGCGTGTTCAATGAGGATAGCAAATCAATCTTGTCGAAATAACTGTTAATCACCGATTCATACATGTGTCGAATAGAGACGTCAGAAATGTCCTGTACTCTAAGATTACTCAGTTTTTGTTTTAATTCAAATGGATTGACTCGGATCGGACTGTATTTGAACTTAGGAATCTCAGAACATTGATTTTTTAAAAATCTTTTTTTCTCTTGAATATTGTTGTTTGGATTTATAAAAGCCAATAACTCGAAGTTTTTCAAGAGTTGAAATAACTCCTTGTCCACTTTCAAAATCGACGATTCCATCGTTTTATCGAGCAACTTCGATTTAACATTGTGTTCCCAATTTGAATTCTTCTGACTGAAGAAATTTGCATTGTTGAGAATCCTAATCTTTAATTGCTGTTGTAGACTTTTAATAATGTTTGGATAATCATCACCCGTTAACTCATTACAATAGACCTTTTTTACCTCAGTAGCTAGAACCAATGTATTCTTGAAGTTGTCCGTAATGTACTCAAGGTTGTAACCTCTTCCATAAAACACATCATTTACTGACGAAACATTTTCGATGTTTTCCAATTTAATCGACTCCAATTCTGAACGCCAATGCTCAACCACAGAACCAAACCGGTTCATGTCTACACGTTCAACTCCAATATTGAAAAGAGGAACTTTACGATCCCAACGCTCATGGTTGTAAGAATGCACATCATACACAATGCACCCAACGAATAACTCTTCCAATTTGCTTATTAAAGCATGAGTTACCTTATAATAATTCGCATGTTTTTGAAGGCTTTTTTGTTGATCTTTTGGAGTTAATTTCTTTTTCCAAACATTCTTTTCCCAAGCCGTTTCTAGTATACATTCCTCAGGTCTGCGATTCAAGTCATATTCAAAACGTGAATCATGCCCTATAAGAGTGATCGGCATTGACTCAATGAAATCTCCCGTAAACGGATCTTCCTCAAACCAACGACTGTACTCATCGTGTTCAATTTTCGCCTTTAGTTCAGAACGGAGCTTACTTCCATCGTGAATGGCTGTGCAACAATAGGGAAGGTATCGGTTTACTTTTATTGTAAATGAACCGTCACTGGCAATCGCCTCAAAATGTTTCTCTGATTCAATTAATTGAATGATCTCTTTAATCTCCAATCGTTTCATCAGTATCAATTTTTATAAGTTCCGACTTGTTTTTTCTATCACTAATCTCCTCAACTACAAGTTCAAGATAATCGACAATTTTGCGTTGTATTTTCGTGTTGTTTAACTTATTGATGTCCGTAATTGTTCCAGGACTCATCACATTCACTTCAATTAATTTTCCTCCAATTAAATCCAATCCTGCGTAGTAAATTCCATCACGCACAAGCTTTTCTCCAACCTTTCTACATAGGATTTTATCTGCCTTAGTGAGCTTGTATTTTTCAACCGTTCCGCCTGCAGAAATATTCGATCGTGCATCTCCTTTGGCAGGTCTTCTTCGTAAAGCACCAATAGGTTCACCATTGAGCATCAGTACACGTACATCGCCATCTTCCGCACCTTCAACGTATTCTTGTAAAATCACATAACTGGACTTTCCTTCCGTTCTATTAATGTAAAAATCGAGTAAAGATTTAATATTGTGCAGTGCAGATTTCTCAATAACAATCACACCACTTCCACCATAACCATCAAGAGGCTTGAGAATCATTTTATCGTTCTCAGATTCTTCAATTATTCGAAGTAAATAATCAATGTTTTTCGAAACATGCGTTGCAGGAATAAGTTCACGTTTGGGATCATAATATGCCGCTGTATAAATCTTATTGTTGGTCTCTCTTAATCCATCAACAGCATTTAAAATAAACACATCATCCTTAATTGAATCTAGGAAATTCAAAACCAACGGGTCCATCGGTGGATTATCACGCATGAAAATAACATCGTAGTGTTTTAACTCCTTCATCTCTTCGGTAAACTCAACAGACTTATAAAAAGAGGGAATACTTGTAGACACTTTATTCGCACCAACTATGGTTTTACAAAGGCTCAATGTGACACTGTCTCTGATCGTAAGATTTGGAGGATGCGTTACTGCCACCTCATGCCCTCTTGAGTAAAGTTCATGAATTATACGTAGTGTAGAATCCTGCTTGGGATTAACGCGTTCCCACGGATACATGATGAAACAGATTTTCATTATTATAGAATTATTTTTGTTGAATATTTTATTTCCTCCAGTACTATTTGACTTTCGATATCGCTGATATTATGGATTGAAGCAACGTCATTAACCAAGAAATCACGAAAAGATTTAATGTCCGAGAATCTCACTTTTACTAAAAAATCAAAGCTTCCAGATGTATGATAAAACTCCATTACGGGTTTTAATTTCTCCATTTGCGCCACAAACTCATTCCTTTTATTAAAATGATGATCTTTAATCGTGATGTTCATGAACACGATAATGTTCTTATTCAATAGATCGGCATCCAATAAAGTTACATACTGTTTGATGATTCCAGAGTCCTGTAATTTTCTTATTCTGCCATAGATCGGGCTAGAAGTTATAGATAACTTTTCCGCCAATTCTTTGGCAGTCATTAGTGCATTCTCTTGAAGAATATTCAGAATTTTTTTGTCAGTACTATCCATGCTTAGCGAATTTAGCTACAATATTACGAAAGTATATTTAATTTTACTTAGTTTAAAGCAAGATGTAGCTATATTCACTTAATTAAGTGAAATTAACTCTAATATTTATTAGTCATGAGTAGAATTATTAAAAGCTTTACAAAGTTGCACCCTTCACTTCGAGATGAAGTTTATAGTGTACTGGCTATAACTCCAAGTCTATCTGGATGAAACAAATATGATGTTACACTTAAACGCATCTTTTTTTTACAAACTTACAAAAGATGTCTTTTAACGCAACTAAGTTGCATTAAACTTCTGCCATTTAAATGATATCCTATTTATTTTTCTAAAACGAACAATTTAAATCTACTTTAAGAATGTAGTGGTTTGTTGTTTGTTATCATTGGAATAGGTAAGTACATAAACTCCTTTGGCTAGTGCTGACACGTTTATTGACGTTGTGCAGTTGATCGTTTTATTTTGTTGTACTACTTGACCGTACAGATTAGAAATAGTATACTTACCGTTGCATGCTTCTCCTGGTGTGTTTATTGTAAATTTGTTTTTTACTGGGTTTGGGTAAATAGCAAACGTGTCATTGTTTATGTTTTCATTTGTATTTAACGATGTACATGTTTGCTCATAATTTATAAGATTTGATGTTTGTATCGCGTTGTTAAATTCCACCAAAGCATGTTCGTTATCGTTAAGCGTATAATCCAACCACAAATTAAGAAATGCAAAGGTGGTTTCATGCTGTTCTTCTCTAGTTATAGCAAAATTATTACCACAAAAAGTTTCCCCTAAATTGCAAGCAAAATTGTTGTCTGCAAAATAACAATGCCCTCCATTTTTCACTTTAATAAGTGTTTTACAATCAGAATTTATTGCCTCATACATGGGAATCTGGTTTTCTATTCCAGGCGCAACACAATCTTCCTCTCCCGAGAAAATAAGTGCCGGTACGTTAACGTTAGCTGCAGCCATAATTGCTGATGGCGTTGTTTCTGCTGCCGCAAAGTTAATTACCGTACTTATCGTAGCGTTGTTTTCTGAAGCCAAAAGTGAAGCACCACCACCCATAGAGTGACCCATTAGCGCTGTTTTTGCAAGAATAGAATTATAGAAGATTGTACTTTCTTCATTATTTATATTAAGCATCTCATCTGCAACAAATTTTAAGTCTGCTCCTAATTCTTCATGAGCTGGACTTAGACTCATCTCTGTCGTTGGGAAAGCCATAATATATCCTTTAGGAACTAATTCTGTCCAAAAGTTTGCATAGGCTTCGTACGCCATTAAAAATCCGTGTCCGAATACAATAACAGGAAACCCACCGTTAGCCAGTAGAACATTTTCGCCCATTTCATCAGCTGGATAATAGATTTCCGTTGAAATACTTCTATTTCTTGCTTCGTCAAAAAAGCCCATATTTGTATGTCCTATGTTATAGGATTGAGCTAGGGCCATTATTGGGATAAATAGGAAACCATTTAGGAGTTTTCTCATTATTCTAAATTTTGAAGATTTTATGTGATATTTTTATTCCTTTGTGAACTTTACATTTTATTATGAGCCAAGCCAGCTTTTTTTAATAATCACTTTTTTAATCATGCTTTTCTTAGTTTCTCGATTTTTTTATTTTTCAATCATTTTTACTTTAATTTTAGTCTAGTTTCCAAGAAGTGAAGCATAAACACCTGTTATTCAGCGAAATAGAGTGGTTGTTGGTCTTTTTTAAACTTCAAATTTTAAGCACCACCTCAGGTCACTTCAGCTATTTTTCATAGCTCCACACCTTTTTTTATTAAACGACTCTTAGGTTGCCTTAAATGCGTAAAAATTGTTTTGCTTTAGCTTTAATTGTTGTTTCACGTGGAACATTGCTGTACTGATTTTAAGATGATTGATCAGTGGCTCATTTAAGCAAGGGTAGGAGAGGGGTTTGTTATCTTCCCATGTATACTAAGAGTACTGAAATATCTGACGGAGATACTCCAGAAATCCGTCCAGCATGCGCTATTGTATTTGGTTTTAGTGTACCCAGTTTTTGTTTTGCTTCATTTGATAGTGAAGCAAGTTTTTCGTAATCGAAATTTTCTGGGATTTTTATGTTTTCAAGTCTTGTTATTTTTTCTGCATTGTCTTTTTCGCGTGCTATGTATCCACTGTATTTTATTTGTATAAAGGTCTCTTCTATGGCTTCGTTATTCTTCCCATTCTCTTCAAAAAAAGCGGTTATTGATTTGAGTTTTTCAATATTTTTGAACTCTACTTGTGGTCTAGATAAGATTTTAGTCAGCTTTGTTTTTTGTTGAATTGGGCTCGACTTTAGTCGCTCCAAAATTGCATTTATCTCTTCGGGTATTGCAGCTGTTTCGTTGAAGAATTTTTTAAGTTTTTCTATGTATTCCAGTTTCGTGTGAAACCGCTCTATTCTTTCGTTTGTTACCAAACCAAGATCGTATCCTTTTTGTGTTAGCCTTAGGTCTGCATTGTCTTGTCGGAGTAATATTCTGTATTCTGCTCTAGAGGTAAACATTCTGTAGGGCTCGTCTGTACCTTTTGTAATTAGGTCGTCTATCAAAACCCCTATGTATGCTTCTGATCTACTCAGCACAAACGGTTTTTTACCTTGTGTTCTTAAGCAAGCATTTATTCCTGCCATCAAACCTTGGCATCCTGCTTCTTCATACCCTGTAGTTCCATTTATTTGTCCTGCAAAGTAAAGCCCCTCAACCAGTTTTGTTTCTAGCGTATGTTTCAGTTGTGTAGGCGCAAAATAATCGTATTCTATCGCGTATCCTGGTCGAAACATTTTTGCATTTTCAAAGCCTGGTATTTTTCTCAGCGCTTCAATCTGCACGTCTTCTGGAAGCGAAGTAGAGAATCCGTTCACGTAAATTTCGCAGGTGTCCCATCCTTCTGGTTCCACAAATATTTGGTGTCTATCTTTGTCTGCAAACCGTGTAATTTTATCTTCGATAGAAGGGCAGTACCTCGGGCCTAATCCTTTAATTCTTCCCTGAAACATTGGCGACTTCTCAAAGCCTTTCTGTAAAATTTTATGAACTTCTTCTGAGGTGTAGGTGATGTAACAAGACCTTTGTTTTGTAGGCTTTTTAGTGGGCATGTAAGAAAAGCCAACGATGTTATCGTCTCCAGGTTGCTCTTCCATTTTTGAGTAGTCTAGCGTTCTTCCATCTACTCTTGGAGGCGTTCCTGTTTTCATTCTTCCAGCTTCAAAGCCCAAAGCCTTTAGTTCTTCTGTTATTCCTGTTGACGCTCTTTCTGATGCTCTACCACCTCCAAAACTTTTGTCTCCAATGTGTATGAGTCCGTTGAGAAATGTTCCATTGGTTAAGATTACATTCTTAGCTTTCATCTCAACTCCCAATCCGGTTTTAACGCCTACAATTTTATTGTTCTCAACAAGCAATCCAGTCACCATTTCTTGCCAAAAATCAAGATTCTTTATGCCTTCAAGTACCATCCGCCATTTTCGTGAAAATAGCATGCGATCTGACTGCGCTCTTGGACTCCACATCGCAGGTCCTTTTGAGCTGTTTAGCATTTTAAACTGAATCATGGTTTCGTCTGTAACCATTGCAGCATAACCACCTAGTGCATCAATTTCTCTCACTATTTGTCCTTTTGCCACGCCTCCCATCGCAGGGTTGCAAGACATTTGCGCTATGGTATCCATGTTCATGGTAGCCAGTAGTGTTTTTGCACCTAGGTTTGCTGCTGCCGCAGCTGCCTCACATCCGGCATGTCCGCCACCTACCACAATTACATCGTATTCTTCTTTAAACATAGTTTGGTTCCACGTGGAACAATTTTAATTCGTGACTAACACGTTTTAATGTAAGCGTAAAACGCTGACAATCATTAATTTACACTAAAAGTTTCAAGTATTTATTTTCTTTCGCTCGCATCTCATCTGCCTCCTGTGCTGTTTTGTCTTTATAACCGCAAAGGTGAAGTAAACCATGTATGAGCACTCTTTTTAGTTCATTTTCAAAAGCAACATTAAACGTTCCAGCATTTTCTTTTACTCTTTCTACACTTATGTATACATCACCTATAAGCTCATCTCCTACACTGTAATCAAAAGTAATTATATCGGTATAGGTATCGTGTTTCAGAAATTCAACATTCAGTTTATGCAGATACGTATCGTCGCAAAAAATACAGTTTAATGCACCCATTAGCTTTCCCTCTTTCATTGCTGCTTGGGCAAACCAATCTTTAATTTCTTGAGGGTTGCTAATTACAAAATCTCCTTCTGAGTGAAATTCAATGTTTGATTCGCTCATTATTCTTGCTCTAGTTTTTGAAAATAATCTTTCACCTTTTCTTTGTAATAGGGTCTTAGCTTTGGAGGTATGGTTTTCAGA
>JAOGVT010000067.1:0-2012 GCA_028110365.1 Flavobacteriales bacterium | reverse complement strand
AAGAATGGCATCCTGATAAGTTTCAAAAAGGGGACGATAAAGCCATTGAAGCCGAAGAAATGAGTAGGGATATTATTGATGGATATCATTTTTTGGTTAGTATGGATCCTGAAACTTTAGAGAACAATTTAGAGGCCTATACCAAGACTATTACGGAGTCTGGAATCGCTGATTTTCAGCATAAAGGACAGCTTTTAGAGGTTTCATTTATGGACGGATCTACGTATGAGTATTTTGGTGTTTCTAAAAAAGTATTCTCCAAATTGGTTAATTCTGACAAGCAAATGCGTTTTGCTAAAAGAACTATTTTTAATTCTTTTCCTTACAGAAAATCTAAAAAGGATTCGGATACTACTTCCTAAAAAAGGGGCTCATTCAGAGCACCTTTTTTAGTTGTCTAATAGTTCACATATTATTTTTCCAGCTGTTCGAATTTCATCTTCAGTAATAGTTAGTGGAGGACTAATTCTTACTGCTGTGTCTGTAAATAAAAAGAAAAAGGTGATGATGCCTTTTTCCATGCCTCTTTCAACGAGTTTGATTGTTTCTTCTGCACATTCTAATTCAATCGCTAGCATTAAACCTATACCCCTAATTTCTTTTATTTTCGGATGTTTTAATACTTCTCTAAATAATTGTTCTTTAGACTTTACGTCTTCTACGAGACTTGTTTCGCACAATTCATTTAGCGTTTCTAGCGCTGCAATACAGCTTATTGGATGGCCACCAAATGTTGTTATATGTCCCAATTTAGGGTTGTTCTTTAGTTTGCTCATTAAAGCGGTTGAACAGATAAATGCGCCAATAGGCATTCCGCCACCCATACCTTTAGCTATGCACAATATATCTGGAACTACATCGTAAGTTTGGAAGCCAAATAAACGACCAGTTCTTCCATAACAGGTTTGTATTTCGTCAAAAATTAATAAAGCACCAACCTCTGTACACCTTTTTCTAACCTCTTGTAAATAATTGTTTTCTGGAGTTCTAAATCCCGATGCACCTTGAACGGGTTCAATAATTACAGCTGCAGTTTTAGAGGTAATTAAACGTAAGCTGCTTATATCGTTGTAAACAATTCTGTTGCAATCGGGTAAAAGAGGTCTGTATTTTTGTTTGTACTGCTCAGTTCCCATAATGCTTAGTGTACCTTGGGTAGAACCATGATAGGAAAGGTCGCATGAAATCATTTCACTTCTTCCGGTACTTCTCTTTGCTAATTTCATAGCACCTTCAATGGCTTCAGTCCCGGAGTTTACAAAATAAGAGCTGTTTAAACTATCGGGTAATACGGAAGCTAATTTTTTGGCTAATTGCAGTTGTGGAGATTGAATGAATTCTCCATAAACCATAACATGCATATACGATGCGGCTTGTTCTTGAACTGCTTTAACTATTCGAGGGTGGCAATGACCTATGGCGCATGCAGAAACACCAGCTACTAAGTCTAAATACTTTTTTCCTGATGTATCGGTAATGTATAAGCCGCTCGCTTTTGATACCTCCATGCAAAGGGGATAAGGAGTGGTTTGGCCTTGGTGTTTTAAAAAAAGTTCTTTGTTGTCCATTTGCAAATGCAATTAAACGAAGTTTAGCAACTAAAACAGTCCGTTTAATTCTGCATTAATTTTATCAATAATTAGACTTAAGTCCTCGGGGTTTTTAGTAAAATCTAAATTATCTGTTTCTATAATGAGGAGTTTCCCGTCTGTATATTCAGAAATCCAAGCTTCGTATCGTTCATTAAGACGTGTTAGGTAATCAATACGTATACTCGATTCGTAATCCCTACCTCGTGCTTGAATTTGTTTAACGAGCGTAGGAACAGACGCTCGCAGATAAATTAATAAGTCTGGTGGCTTTACAAAGGATGCCATTAGATCGAATAGACTTTCATAATTCTCAAAATCTCTGGTAGTCATTAATCCCATAGCATGAAGATTTGGTGCAAAAATATTTGCATCTTCATAAATAGTTCGGTCTTGAATTATTTTTTTACCACTTGTTTGAAT
>JAOGVT010000066.1:0-2036 GCA_028110365.1 Flavobacteriales bacterium | reverse complement strand
GTCTTATGCTGAAAAGTCGGGTATGTTAGAACGTGAAAAAGTTACTGTTGCTGGTGATGATTTTCGTGAAGGACTTACGGCTGTTATATCTGTAAAGGTAATGGAGCCTCAGTTTGAAGGCCAAACCAAAACAAAATTAGGAAATTCTGAGGTCTCGGGTGCTGTAGATCAGTTGGTAGGTGAAATGCTTAACAATTATCTAGAGGAAAACCCTAAAGACGCTAAACAAATCATTTTAAAGGTCATATTAGCTGCAAAAGCACGTCAAGCTGCTCGTAAGGCTCGTGAAATGGTTCAGCGAAAAACAGTGATGTCTTCTACGGGGCTTCCAGGTAAGTTATCTGATTGTTCTGAGAAGGATCCTGAAAAGTGTGAAATTTTCCTTGTTGAGGGGGATTCTGCCGGTGGTACTGCTAAACAAGGACGCGATAGAGCTTTTCAAGCAATTCTTCCTCTTAGAGGTAAGATTTTAAATGTTGAGAAAGCAATGCAACACAAAGTTTTCGAAAATGAAGAAATCAAAAATATTTTCACAGCACTAGGTGTCTCTATAGGTACTGATGAAGATAGTAAAGCCTTGAATTTATCTAAGTTACGTTACCATAAAGTTGTTATTATGTGTGATGCCGACGTTGATGGTTCTCACATCTCTACGCTTATTCTTACCTTCTTTTTTAGGTACATGAGAGACTTGGTTGAAAACGGATATATTTACATTGCAACGCCTCCTTTATACTTAGTTAAAAAGGGTAAAGACCATCGTTACTGCTGGAATGATCAAGAGCGTGATGCAAATATTGCAGACATGGCTAAAGGAAAAGAATCTTCCGTTGGTATTCAACGTTACAAAGGTTTAGGTGAAATGAATGCTTCTCAGTTATGGGATACTACAATGCAGCCAGAGAATAGAACTTTAAGAAGGGTAACCATTGATAGTGCTGCAGAAGCAGATCGCGTATTTTCAATGCTTATGGGTGACGAAGTTCCACCTCGAAGGGATTTCATTGAACGCAACGCAAAGTATGCTAATATTGATGCATAGAATTTATAAATTCAAAAAAAAACTCAACGTAAGTTGAGTTTTTTTTTGCACTAATTTTTAATGTTTTGTTTTTGGATATAATTAAACAGCTTGTTTTACTTTTCAACTTACCTGAGTAGTACAAATGTTCCTGTTTTCGTTTGAAGGCCTGCTTTGTAATTGTCAAAGAGTAATTTGAATGTGTATGACCCCTGTATTGCTAGGGTCGTTTTATCCTGTCTTGTTCCATCCCAGCCTTCATTTATGTCTTTGGTTTCGAATACAATAACTCCCCAACGGTCGTAAATATATAGTTCATAACTGTCTTCAAAAACATCTTTTAGTATGGGCTTAAAAACATCATTTTTATTGTCACCATTTGGCGAAAAGGCCGTAGGTGGGAAATAGAGGTATTCTTGTTTCGAAACCATTTCTTTGTAGTGCTTATCTGTACAACCTTTAGCGTCTGTAACAGTTAATTCTACAATGTATAATCCTACTTGATTAAAATCATTAGAAGGTTCTTGTTCCAGAGAAAAAGTACCTTCTCCAAAACTCCAATAATTAGAGGCTATTGTGGTTGTTGGATCTGAGGATGAGTAGTTGGCAAAATTTACGACTGCGTTATTGTATACAACAGTATCATAGTCTGTTTCAAAGTAAGCTGTGGGGCCTGGTATATTTACAATTTCAATTGATGTTTCACCTTCACACCCGTGAACGTCTGTAACTACAACATCATATTCTCCATCGTTTAGGTTGTAAGCTGTTGCATCGTCTGGAAAGCCGTTGTCCCAGTTGTATGAGTAGGGCGCTAAACCATTAAGCGGTGTTACTGTTGCCGATCCAATGTCTTGTTCACAGTGGTCGAATTCAGAAGTATACGCAAGCTGAATTTCGAGCTCTTCATTCTCTATTGAAGTTATTACAACGCCTTCACACCCATATCTATCGTTTACTACAGCAATGTATGAGCCTTCTCCAATACCAGAAGCTGTAGGACTGTCTGGATTGT
>JAOGVT010000065.1:0-2086 GCA_028110365.1 Flavobacteriales bacterium | reverse complement strand
AACTAAGTTAGTTGAGCGTTTTAGTACCTTTGAATTTATGAGAAAAAAAATAATGCTTTTAGGCTCTGGAGAGCTAGGTAAAGAATTTGTAATCGCTTGCCAAAGATTGGGGCAATACATTGTTGCAGTAGATTCTTATGTAAATGCACCTGCAATGCAGGTAGCTCATGAATTTGAGGTCATTAACATGCTCGATGGAAAAGCATTGGATAACATCGTTGCCAAACACAAACCAGACATTATAGTACCGGAAATTGAGGCCATACGAACGGAACGATTTTACGATTACGAAGCACAAGGCATTCAAATAGTTCCGAGTGCTAAAGCGGCCAACTACACCATGAACCGAAAGGCTATAAGAGATTTGGCTGCCAAGGAAGTGGGCGTAAAAACAGCGACTTACAGATACGCCACTTCGTTTGAAGAATTAAAATCAGGTGTAGAAATATGCGGTATGCCATGCGTGGTAAAGCCTTTAATGTCTAGCTCAGGAAAAGGACAATCGGTAATTAAAACAGTAGAAGACATCGAAAAAGCTTGGGCATTTGCTTTGCAAGGCTCCAGAGGAGACCTTATGGAGGTAATTGTAGAAGAGTTTGTTGATTTTGAGTACGAAATTACCCTGCTTACTCTTACCCAAGAAAACGGAAAAACTCTTTTTTGCCCACCCATAGGGCACCGACAAGAAAGAGGAGACTACCAAGAAAGCTGGCAGCCAATGCCCATGATGGAAACCCGTTTAAAGGAAGCTCAAAAAATGGCCGCAGATGTAACCGCTGCTTTAGGTGGGGCTGGAATTTGGGGTGTGGAATTCTTTATTGGAAAAGAAGGCGTTTACTTTTCTGAATTATCCCCTAGGCCGCATGATACGGGTATGGTCACATTGGGAAACACACAAAACTTTTCAGAATTTGAGCTTCACGCAAGAGCCGTATTAAAAATTCCGGTTCCTAAAATTACCTTAGAAAAAAATGGCGCAAGTGCTGTGATATTAGCCGAATCCGAAAACACCAGTCAACCCACATACCGAGGTTTTAACCAAACCACAAACTACACCAACAGCAATTGCATCTTATTTGGAAAACCAACAACCAGACCTTACAGAAGAATGGGAGTTGCGCTGGCTTTTGGCAATGAATCGGTTGAGGACTTGGTGATCAAAGCAAAACAAATTGCAAAACATGTTCAGGTTAACTGAGTATGCTGAGCAAATACAAGAACAATTACTTCTCGAGTTCCTGCGCAATTATTTCAATCATTTGCTCAAACTCAGCCCGATCGTAAAGGCGCGTTAAAAAGATAATTTCGCCTTTTTTATTTATAACAATATTTCGTGTAACGCCCTGTTTAGGCCCTGCAAAAAGTGAAAATAAACGACCCTCTAAATCTGAGGCCATAGGATAAGTAACGCCCATTTTAGCTGCAAATTCAAGCGTGGTTGCTTCATCTTCTTTTAAATCGATACCCACCAACAGAAAAGCATCATCTTTAAATTTTTGCCATACTTCGGACTCCAAATGCGGCATCTCTTTTCGACAAACGCTACACCATGAGGCAGTAAACTGAAGCACAACTACCTTTCCCAAAAGAGATTGATTACTAAGGGTATCACCAGACAACAGTTCGATTTCAAACTCAGGCGACAATTCACCTTTCTTTACAACATAGCCCCTGTTGTCCATAGTTTGTGCAAATAATGAGCTAAACACAAAGGATGTCAGTAAAATCAATAATAAACGCATCATATAAGAGTCTTGGTTAAACCGTAAGGCAATACTTTAAAAGGGTAAAACATTCCTAAAACTAAAAAAAAAGCTGCATTAAATGCAGCTTCTTGTACCTTACTTTCTTCTTTTTTCGGGTCTTAAAATTTCAATAGGTAATTCTATGGGTTTTAAAAGTTTACCATACTTATCTTGCACTTTATCTAGCATAGCAGTACCTCCAGAAATACCTACAATCATACCCGTTCCAAACCCAAATTTAGGATGTTCCCAGGAAACCTGCATTCCTTCTTTAAAATCTTTTATATTGAAACCAGTTGGCTTGTTTTTTGCCCCTTTTGCTCTTGGGTTTTTAAACTTAT
>JAOGVT010000064.1:0-2100 GCA_028110365.1 Flavobacteriales bacterium | reverse complement strand
TTCACCTCGATGGCTGGGCACTTATCCCAACAATATACAACCTAAATAAACTTGGCGCTTCAGGAAAGGTGGTTTTAGAAATAGAAAATTTATCAAAAGCGTACGACTCCAAAAATATTATTTCGGATTTAAGCATGCAAATTGATCGAGGAGATCAGTTGGCTTTTGTAGGTCAAAACGGCCAAGGAAAGACCACACTATTAAAATGTATTTTAAACGATACCCAATTTACGGGTCAAATAAAGCAGGGTCATAATGTAGATTTGAGTTATTTTGCTCAAAACCAGGCTGAATTACTAGAACCTCATAAAACAGTATTGCAAGTAATAGAAGATGTTGCCGACGACAAGCTAAGATCGCGCTCTCGAGACATGTTGGGTTCATTTTTGTTTTCTGGTGAAGACGTCGATAAAAAAGTAAGTGTTTTGTCTGGTGGAGAACGTTCTAGATTGGCCTTGTGTAAAATGCTTTTACAAACCTCTAATTTGCTCGTTTTAGATGAGCCAACCAACCATTTGGATATTGCTTCAAAAGAAGTACTTAAGGCAGCATTAAAAGCCTACAAAGGAACCTTACTGATCGTTTCTCACGATAGAGATTTCTTGGCGGGTTTAACAAACAAGGTGTTGGAGTTTAGAGATGGCTATATTAAAACTCATATTGGCGACATTAACGACTATCTAAGTTTCCGTAAAATAGAATCCATGCGAGAGTTAGAAAGAAAGACTAAAGTTCCTGTAAAACCTTTAAAAGTACCCTTAGGTAAACAACAGCGAAAGGATTTAGACAAACAAATTAAACAGACCTCTAATCAGCTTTCTAAGGTAGAAAGACAAATCTCAGATTTAGAATCTTTAATTTCTGTTGCTGACGAAAACTTAGCAAATCCAGAAAAAAGTAGTGCTTTGTTAGCCGATGAGGAATTCTTTAAAAATTACCAAGGCCATAAGGTTTCTTTAGAAGATTGCATGGAGAAATGGACCGACCTGGAAGATCAGCTTGAACAACTCACCGCACAAAGAGATTAAAAAAAAGGCACCCACTGGGTGCCTTTTTTTTTACTTTATTTTTTTCTCTACACTTGCATCACTGTACAAGTATATTAGTGTGGTTCCTTTGTTACACGTTTCAGGAGTTACTTCTTGTCCAAACAAGTTTACCACTTTTACCAAACTTCGTACATCATTTGGATGAAGTTCTGCTGGAAGCGCTATCGCCCATTCTGGAACCGTTGGGCTCACATAAATTCTTTCTCCTTGTGTGTCAGGATAAAAGTAACCATCTATTGCTTGAGTTACTTTAAGTTGGTAACCTTGTCCGGGGATTAAGTCGCCAATACCATTAAATCCAAATTCTGGCCAATACACTAACGCATCGTTATTCTTTACAATAGAGATGTACTCAACAATCTCATCAAAGGTAGCCACTACATCTTGACTTGTTGCTCTTGTATATCCTATGGTATTCCATCCTTCAACAATATCGATAATAATAGGAGCCGATAACTCATTAATTTGAGCTAAATAACCCTCTTCTGCCAAATTGAAGTTCGCTGTAGTGTTGTCAAGTACGTTTTGTGCCTCTAAAGCAGCTTGAGCAGCAGATGCTTGCGCATCACTAAGAGCCTGTGCAGCATTCTCAGCTTCCAGTTCAGCACTTTCCACCGTTGCATTTAGTACGTTTTGTGCCTCTAAAGCAGCTTGAGCAGCAGATGCTTGCGCATCACTAAGAGCCTGCGCAGCATTCTCAGCTTGCAGTTCAGCACTTTCTACAGTTGCATTCAGTAAGTTTTGTGCCTCTAAAGCAGCTTGAGCCGCAGCTGTTTCGGTTTGTTCTAGGTTAAGTTGGAGCTGAGTTGAAGTTTGTACTTCGTTTACATATGCATTTTGCCAGGTTGTTACACAAGCTCCCACAAGATTACAGGAAGCTGTAGCATCGTATTCTAGATAGTCATTATCTATACAGCCAGGCGTTCCTGCACAAGAGCCATCATCCTCTTCTGCTTGGTCGTTATAGTTACAGTAACTTGGATCCATACATCCGTATATGGTTACATTAAAGTCGAGTTCGGTTACAACCGAAAGTCCATTTGCAACAAAA
>JAOGVT010000063.1:0-2106 GCA_028110365.1 Flavobacteriales bacterium | reverse complement strand
AAAAGGTTGGCATTTTGTTCTATTGCTTTTTTATAATTAATTTCTGCATCCACAAATTTCCCCGATTCGTATTGGGTATTCCCTGTACGTGTAATTTTACGTTCTGTCTGCGCAGAAAGCGCCAAACTAAAGGTTAAAACAGAAAGCAAGAACAAATAGTTACTTCGTTTCATCTCCAAATAATTTAATTTTTCTAATCCAAAGCGTTTTTCGATTGGGTATTATAATTTCTAAAATGAAAAAGAATAAAGATAAAGCTAAAAACCATTGAAATTGGTCTTCGTAGTCAGAAAACAATTCTGTTTCAGATTCTACTTGCTCCATTTTAGAGAGAGCTGTTGTAATAAAACCGATGGTTTCTTGAGTATAGGTGCCGTCAATAAAACCACCATTGGTGCTCAATGCAAGTTGTTGAAGCATTTGCGAATCCATTTTTGTAACAACCACATTGTTGCTTTTGTCTTTTTTATACCCTTTCACAATGCCATTACGAATAATGGGTATGGGCGCACCTTGACTTGTACCAATTCCGATCGTGTTTATGATAATACCATTGTCCAAAGCCATTTCACTAGCTTCTACAGCACCATCTTCATGACTCTCTCCGTCTGAAAGAACAAATAAGGCTCTGTTTTGTTCTGTGCCACTTTCAAAATAACTCAAGGCCATCTCCACAGCGTTTCCGATGTCTGTACCTTGGGTAGGCACCATATCTGTATCAATTGTTTTTAAAAACATTTTTGCAGCAGAATAATCGGTTGTTAAAGGAAGTTGTGCGTATGCTTTTCCGGCGTAAACAATAATTCCAATTCGGTCGTTAACCAGTTCATCTATGGCTTTAGATAAAATTTGTTTGGCTTTTAAAATTCTATTAGGAGTTACATCTTCTGCCAACATACTTTTGGAAACATCAATAGCAAAAACTACGTCTACTCCCTTTCTGGTAACGGTTTCTAAACGGGTACCTATTCTAGGGTTGAGTAGTGCAGTCACCAAACAAACCAAACCTAAAAATTGACACAGCATTTTAATTGTACTTTTCCTATTGGATAATTTAGGGTTAATTTGAGACAACAAAGAAGCCTCAGCAAAGGCAACTTGCTTTCGTTTTCGCCAAGATTTATAAAAAAGATAAACCAACCAAACGACCAAAGGTAGAATGAGTAAATATTGGTATTGTGGATTTCCCAGATCAAACATTAGGCAATATTTTTTAATACGGTGTACTGAAGAATAAACTCAAGAACTAATAATACGAGTGCAACTAGGGCCAAAAATTCAAATTTCTCTTCGTGATTGTAGAACTTAAGTTCTTCTAATTCGGTTTTCTCTAAGGCTTCAATCTTTTCGTAAATTAATTCTAGTTTATCTTTACTATCGGCTCTAAAATACATACCACCGGTAGACTCGCCAATAGTAATCAATAACTCCTCATCTATTTTCACCTCTATATTTACATACGTATCTCTATTAAATATGTCTTTGGTAGGATACGGAGCTGTACCGTAAGAACCAACACCAATGGTATACACCTTAACATTAGATTCTTTTGCTATTTCAACGGCTGTCATAGGGTCTATAAAACCCGAATTGTTTTCGCCGTCTGTTAATAAAATGACCACTTTACTCTTTGCTTTGCTGTCCTTTAAACGAGATACGGATGTGGCCAAGCCCATACCAATGGCAGTTCCATCTTCAATTAAACCATCTTTAACCTCTTTTAAAAGGTTTTTTACTACTTTATGGTCTGTTGTTAAAGGGCATTGCGTAAAACTCTCTCCAGCATAAACAACCAAACCAAAACGATCGTTAGGTCGTCCTTCTATAAATTCTATAGCTACTTGCTTGGCAGCAGCCAATCTATTTGGTAGAAAGTCTTGGGCTAGCATACTTGTAGAAACGTCCATTGCCAATACAATGTCTATTCCTTCTTTGCTAAGTGTTTCTGAACTTACATCGGTTGTTTGCGGACGCGCTAGTGCTATTATAATAGCTGTTAATGCAAGCGCCCTAGTCCCCCACAAAACATATTTTAAAATAAGTTTCCACGAACTTCTTTTTGAAATCAAAAAGTTGGAAGACCAAGTCAAACTGGGCGTTCTCTTT
>JAOGVT010000062.1:0-2136 GCA_028110365.1 Flavobacteriales bacterium | reverse complement strand
TACCGTTATTAACACCCCTTATGTCCAAAAAGTAGGAACCAAACGAAATTTTATAGAAACTTTTTTGAGTAAAAACAAAAGACTTAAAAAATTTATTAAAATGCTTACATTTTACAATGGAACCAAAGCACTAGAAAAAGCTGCATTTAGTACAACATACGACACCGTTTGGTGTGCAGGCCCATCTATTGAAGGAGTGAAGTCGATAAGGCCAGTAGCACAAGTTGTTCAAGAATTAATTGAAGAATTTGAAAATTCTTGAGACGAATCAATTTAAATCTATACAACAACTCATCTAAAATTCATTTCTTTGCGTAAAAATCATATCATGGCTGATAAAGATAAAGCAATCTCTTTTTTTTCTGAAACGCTAAAATGCTTTAAACTTGACTCTTTTAAAGTACAATCGAGTATGGATATGTTATTAATTGTTCAACCAGAATGGTACAACTACCTTCTAGAAACAAAAGAATTTGGGATCTTGAAGGATATAGACGGATTTGACTTTTTTGTTTGCACAACATCTAAATCAGGTATAGCATTCAAAGGTGAGCTTAATTTGGAGGAAAAAAACCGCATACAAGAATTTGAAGATCTCTACAAGTACTTTTATGAATTGGATATGAATACCCAAGGCGACATACTAAAAGATATATTCCCAGAAACTCCTTTATAAAAAACTCCCATTTCTCATAAAAAGTATATTGAAATGCTTACTGGTAAAGCACTAAATAAACTAAATTTGACGCTTCGAATTTTTACTATGAAACAGCTTTTCCTATTTGCATTACTTTTAATTTACTCTAACAGTGAGGCCCAAATTTTTAAAAAAGATATTGCTGCAAGTCGCGTATCCTCCCCTCCTAAAATTGACGGTATTCTTGAACCAGAATTGTGGCACTCTTCCTCTAAGGCAACTAGTTTTACACAAGTAGAACCCAATAATGGTGAACCAGAGCGTTCTAGACAAAAATCTGAAGTCTACTTTATATACAATGACAATGCGCTATTCATCGGAGCTCAATTGTATGACAACGCAAGTTTTAAGCTGTTGCTTGAATTTAATATTAGATTTATTAACAATTAAATTGACGCCAATGGGTCCTTTTATACGATTTCGTATAGAGGTAAGAGCTGTCCTAAATTTTTCATCTGTTCGGTAATTAAGGGCGGGTACACATCCTGTTATTCCAGCTTTAATAGCTTCAACTAGCATGTCTTCATTAGAGACCAAAAACATAGGAGCCATTATAATTGGATATTTTATGTTTAAAATATCACAAAGAGATGTGTTTTTTTTACGAGTATTTGTCATAATATATAATGTTAAGCGCGCATACTAATTTACACTTTTTTATAGAAACTAAACACACTAATTTACTAAGGTTTTCTAGCAACATAAAACAGTAGAATTCTACAAAATTTTAGTGCCTTTTGCGTTTTCATTTTTCTTTATGTCAAGTCAATTTTTTGACTAATTAGGCTTTTCAACTCAATTCTTTTATGTAAAATTACTCTCTTTTTAAGAGGTCTGTAACACAAAACATGCTCAATTTTAGCATTAAATTATAGCATTATATAAGCATACTTAAATTATTGATTTATAGTAATTTGATTACTTAATGTGACAATGTGTCATGCGTAGATATTTGCCAGTTAAATAAGGTTTTATTTTCGTTATTACCTCTCCAGGGGTATTTTACAAGGCTTAGAAATTATATGTATTTTAGCAATATGAGAATTGACATTATTACACTACACCCAGAGCTTTTAGAAAGCCCATTTTCAGCTTCTATATTACGTCGCGCCATCGATAAAAAGTTGGTTGAAATTGTCTTTCATCAGCTCCGAAATTATTCTGAAGATAAACATCGTAGAGTTGATGATACACAATTTGGCGGCGGAGCTGGAATGGTTATGAGTGTTCAGCCAATTTCAAAAATTATTGATTTGTTAAAATCTGAACGAGATTATGATGATATTATATACATGAGTCCTGATGGCTTGCAGTTCAATCAAGGAATAGCCAATCATTTGTCTACACATGGAAACATAATTATACTATGTGGTCATTACAAAGGTATTGATCATAGAATTAGAGATGTATACATAACCAAAGAGATTTCTGTTGGAGAC
>JAOGVT010000060.1:0-2204 GCA_028110365.1 Flavobacteriales bacterium | reverse complement strand
ACATTATATTTAATCGAAGATAAGGGACTCTCACTGTCTCCTACTATATTGATTGAAGTATGTGTTGTAGATGAAATAGTATTATTTAAAATTTCAAAAGCTCCAAAAACGTCTACTCCCAAATCTTGCCCGCTTATATTGTTACCTAAAATAGTAGATTCTCCTCCTACTAAATTAAAGTGGTTGCCAGGATATGTAGATTGATGATAAGTTCCACCTACAATAATTCCTTTATAACCAGAGCCTGATATTGTATTGTTTACTACATCCGAATATGTCGCAATAATACCATTAGTACAGCTTCCTGTAATAATGGTGTTATCTTCTATTAAAGATTTATTAAGTTCAGACCCGTAACTTTCTATAGCTCGACCTAACTTATTCCAACCACAATTTGAATCATTTATATCTAAATAATTTCCTCGAATAATTGATTGATTTGACATTATAGCTCTAGTATCTCCATCATGTTGAGAGTTAACTATTATAATTGTGTCTTGTTCTATTATAGAATTATGAGAAATAAGACCTGTACATGTTGTATTCCAACCACCCATTCCATAAACTTCTATATAATTATTAGATATAATTGCGTTTTGATTCATCTGGTCGTTAACTAAACCATTTGAATACCCATGACCTATTAATCTATTATATCTGATTATTGCATTTGGTGATTGCTGAAACTGAAAACCCCAAGAACCGCCACCATTAGAAAAGAAAATATTGTTATTAATAACCTCTATACTATCACTATTAGGAATAGTGATACCATGTCCCAAAACATTTATTTGATTATTAAGTATAGATAAGTGATTAGAATTAGATGATGAAATACCACTTCCAGGAGAACTTAATTCGTTTTCTCCTGGCAATCCTGAAACACTATTATTTTCAACAACACAATTATCACAATTGTCAATATCTATAGCAAAACCAGAATCTCCAGTAGAAATTATATTATTAGAAATAATTGACCCTTCACCGTTATTGATAAATAAACTAACACCTGTAGTTACGATGTTATTGTCTTCAAATGTAGAGGCTGCAGAATTAGTAAAGTAAATAGCCCCTATAGAAGGGCTAGTTATATTATTATTACTTACTATGCTATTATGAGCATCAGTAACTTTTATACCATACTCTCCTTGAACCTCAATAATGTTGTTTGTGAAAATCATATCACTACTAGAATCAAAGATAAATCCACTAGCCGAAGGAATAACAAAATCCTGCATATGTATATTATTCAACTCTGAACCACTAACATTGCTCCCTGTAATACCCTCGCGAGACCACTCATATACAATATTATTCAAGATGTTATCTTCTGCATATAACTCTATACCTGTCCAGCCATCTGAATTAAATCCAGGTGACATAGATGAAAAGTAAATAGGGAATTGCTCCGTCCCATTAGCTACAAGAACTCCATTGCAAATCATCCCTGTCCCTTCTGTGAAACGTAAATTTACACCAGACTCAATATTAAGAGTGTCACCATAAGGAACCTCTATATCACATAAAATATTATATGCATTACCTAAAAGCCACGTACCTGAAACTTCTCCACATACATCTACAACAGAACCACTCATTAAATTTATATCAGGAAGAATTGTGTCTGAGGAAAATGAAAAATCTCCTATTTCTTGAGGTACATAACCATTATTAGACCAGCTTAAAAGATAAAAGCCTGGGACTACATCTAAACTGTAATATCCTGTTGAGTCTGGATTGATAAAAGCTAACGTATCCAAATTCTGTGGGTTAATCACAGAGAACTGCAAGGAACTATGGTCTGTATCATCACCTAAATATGCTTGACCGCTTATGTTGTAAGTGACTGGATTAACAGTGATAGTATCCAGAATTGGATCTGGGTAATAGAACGCTCCCATATCAGCTATAGTTCCATCAGGATCTAATGCTGAACCTTCATGACCTGCATTGATACATGGGGAATTTGCCTGAAGACTATAATCTGATGAGCTTGGATTCACAAACAGAGGATCTAAACTAATATTATAGTAAATATCAGATATATTCCCATTTTGATTCTGACTTATCATATCACCAATTAAAGATGGCATAGCCGATCCAGAAAACAAACTATTTGATATGTTCCATAAATTATTATGAGTTACGGAGAAATTTTCAAAAAAATCGTGTTCGTGATAAATTCCATTTAAAAATCCATCAAT
>JAOGVT010000059.1:0-2238 GCA_028110365.1 Flavobacteriales bacterium | reverse complement strand
CTAGTTGTTAATGTTTCAGACACAAATATTGTTGACATTTACCATTCGGGTCATTACCTTACCCACCCCCAAGCAAATAATATTATTCATTGGGAAATAACAGACAATCAGGGTACTATTATTGCTCAAGAAAGTGTGGTAGATTATAACCGCATTAATTTCGAACCAAACATATCTTTAACTGATACGCTGAACGTTAGCGCACATTTAGTAAATGACTCTGCTATGTATGAAGGAAAGCCTGTTAGTTGCCTAATAGAAGATCAATTGTATTGGAAAGAAGCTTATTACCCAAACGGAATACTTTATGGCCGATGGACTTTTGTGCACGAGAATGTGGGTGTCGATCAAAATGTAGTTTTAGGTATTGACGAAGCTAAATTGAATAACAAGCGAGCACTTGTTAAAATTATTGACGTTTTAGGGAAAGAAACCGTATTTAAAACGAATACCGTATTGTTTTATATTTACAATGATGGTAGTGTGGAAAAAAAATATACCACAAGATAATTGAAAAAGCGCTTGTACATAATAGCATTATTTGTTTGCTTAATTAGTGAATCTGTATTCTCCAATTCTCAAACTGATTCTTTAAGGCTCGTTTGGGAAAACGAAAGATTGTCTGACTCTATAAGGTTTGATGCATTAGATGAATACTATCAATTATACGTTCATGTAATGCCCGACTCCGTTCTTTTAACGCTTGATTATTATTATGACTTAGCCATAAGAAAGAAGGCGGTTAGGCAAATTTATCGGGCACGTCTCAGAAAGGGTAATATTTACAGAAATCAAAGTAAACATGAAGACGCCCTAATTAATTACAAATTAGCGAGAGCTGCTGCCAAAAAGTTGAATAATTCTCGACTTGAGGCAATTGTAATAGGCAATTTGGGTAACATTTATTTAGATCAAAATGAATATTTTGAAGCGATACAGTCTTATAATGAAGCAAAAAATATTTTTAGTAAAGAAAATGATTTTGATGGTGAAGGCAGAATGTTAACAGCCATTGGCGCTATTAATTCTAATATTGGCAATTATGAGCTTGCTTTAACCCACTATAATAAAGCATTGACTGCATACAGTAAAACAAAAGACGCCCCTTCCTCATCATCTATAGACGCCTTTGATTTTCATACAGCTGTAATTACAATGAATATTGGCCTTATTCATTTTAAAAAAGAATCCTATCGTAATGCTGAAGCGGCATTTAATGATGCAATAAAAAATCTTACTATAAAACACCACTTATTTTACATTAAGGATTGCTATTTATTGTTAGGTCAAATAAAACTAGCGTTAAATGAGGTTGGGGCGGCAGCTGTTTTTGCCAGAAAAAGCTTAGAACTTAATCAGCAGCTAAACACTAAATCTGGAATTTTATCATCAAAAGTGCTGAAGGCTCAAATTCAGTACGCTAATAATAAAGATAATGGTGTAATGGCGATGGAGAGCTTATTGAACCAAGTATCTAAAAGCCCAGATTTTGAAATAAAAAAGTTGGTTTACAAATTTCTATACAACGCCTATAAGAACCAAGAAAAATGGGAGCCATCTTTAAACATGCATGAGCTTTTATTAGCTTACTCAGATAGTTTAGAACAAATAAAAAACAGCTTTAAAGTTGTAAGAGAGGCTGTTCAAAATGAATACGAAGCTAAATTAGTTCTAAGTCAAATAGAACACGAGCAGAAAAATGCTGCACTAAAAGTAAGTCAAGTTAAAAGATCTTCTTTTATGATTGTTTTTTTTATTGTTGTTATTCTAATTGTTTTAGGGTTCTTTTTTTTAAGAACCAAAAAGAACACGCAACAAAGAAATAGATTACTTGAGGAAATTAAGTTTTTAAAAAACCAGAACCTCACAGTTGTTTCGTATGACAAATTTGAATTAAATAAAGAAAAAATTGACAGTTATATAGACAGAGTTTTAAATGAAACAGATTGGGCTATCCTCCAAATAC
The DNA here is from genome assembly GCA_028110365.1 of Flavobacteriales bacterium. GTDB lineage: Bacteria > Bacteroidota > Bacteroidia > Flavobacteriales > UBA7430 > UBA6772. Next base: position 272 of record JAOGVT010000059.1, on the reverse strand, counting down.
TATTAGATAATCCAATGATATTAAACAAAGAAATTTCTGAAAAAGCGATGTTAAGTGTTGATGGTATTGGGTCTTCGCTAAGAAGAATGTATGATTATTTTGAAATACGCAATACTAAATATAAAAAGATTGCATTACTAAATAAGGTAATTAAGATTTCTAAATCAATTTAAAATTGATGAGATTAAGAATTTTGTTCTCAGCTGAAATGCTCGCTTTTTCATTCCCTCAACTTCTTCAGATCCTTCCAAAATCGGTTCCAACGAGGATCA
>JAOGVT010000006.1:0-66423 GCA_028110365.1 Flavobacteriales bacterium | reverse complement strand
TTATCCGTAACTCAAGGGAATTCAGATTGGACAGCTTCTGCTGGAACAAATGAAGAGGATAGTGAGTGGTTTGTTTTGGAAGTAGACGATTGGACTAATTTAGGGTCTCATACTCAGGAGACTCCAGTTTCAGGATGTACAAACCCATTAGCTCTTAATTACAACGCTGAGGCAACTTTAGATGATGGATCGTGTCAGTTTGATTCATCAATTGTATTTGGTTGTACAGATTCTTTAGCAATCAATTACAATGCAGAAGCAACCAATGAAGACGCTTCTTGTGAATATGAAGTTGTTGTAACTGAAGTTACTATTTCACAGATTCAAGGTACTTCAGATGTGTCACCTTATGTTGATCAAACTGTAATTACTTCTGGTGTTGTAACTGCTGTAGCTCCTGCAGGTTACTTTTTGCAAGAAACTTCTGCTGCTTGGTCTGGTGTATACGTTTACGACAGCGAAAATGTTCCAGAATTAGGAAGTATGGTTTCTCTTCAAGCCGATGTTGTAGAGTATTATGATATGACTGAATTAAAGAATGTAAGTAATTTTACGGTACTGGATATTTCACCCGTAATTACACCCCTTACGGATTTAAGTGCTCCTATATCAGAAAGTCTTGAAGGTTGTTTGATTACGCTTTCAGGTGTTTGTTCTATAGCCTCAAATGACTATGGTGAAGCTACTTTTGCAAACGTATCTTTAGATGGCCAAACATTTATTGTAAATGATTTAATTTACAACCACGAATTTGTTGAAAGTGAATCGTACCAGATTACGGGTGTAGTTGAATACAGTTTCAATGAATTTAAATTATGTCCTAGAGATGCTTCTGATGTTTCAATGCTGGTTTCTGTTGACGAAATTACTGCAGCAAATACCAAGGTATTTGTAAATGCGTCAGTATTAAACATTTTATCTGAAATAGACGGTATACAGAACTTTGAAGTGTTTTCAATTAGCGGTCAACGTGTATTGTTCGGACAATTTGATGGTCAGTTGTCTTTACCTGTCTCTATGCTTAATGATGCGATTTACTTAGTTAAAGTAGGAAATCACGTTCAAAAAGTTGTCAAGTATTAAGACATTATTTTACTCATAAAAAAACGCCCTTAGGGGCGTTTTTTTTTATTCAATTCAATTTATTTAACCACCTTTCTTTTTGGCTTTGTAATTCATTTCAAGAAGTTTGGCTAGTATTTTATCTCTAAAATCACCTTGTAGTAAAATTTCGCCATCTTTTACGGTTCCACCAACACCACAAAAAGTTTTGAGCTTTTTACCTAAGTCTTTTAAATCTTCTGTACTGCCCACAAAATCAATGATGGCTGTTACTACCTTTCCGCCTTTTTTTCGGTCTAAAACAATTCGTAAGTCTTGTTCTTTGGGTTCCAGAGTTACTTCTTCCTCTTCATTTTGGTAATCGTAGTCGAACTTACTATTCGTTGAATAAACGACTCCAGTAATATTTTTTTTCTTGTTTCCCATTTTTTATGGTTGTGGAAGTCTATACATTTTAAACAGCGCTATTTTAAACTTTCTATATTCAAATACCGACGGTACTTTTAATCTAAGTAAACTTCAATTAAACCTTCTGGACAAGTTAAATAGAGGCGTTTATTTTCACGGTCTAATTTGTCAATTATCGAATCTACTATAGGTATGAGTACTTCTTTTACACCGTTTTCTATACAAAATAGAGGTTGTACAGCTTCATTTACGACCTCTTTCATAACACCTACTTCTCCGAAGTTTTTATCTATTACTGTGTAGCCTTCAATCTCGTGGTAGTAAAATTTATTACCTTCCATGGGAGGTAGAAAAGACAAAGGCAAGTATAAACCACTTTTGCAAAGTCTTTCTGCTTCAGCTTCTGTATCTATTCCTTCGAAGTGAATGTGAAGAAATCCTTTTTGGGTAAGTTTACAAGAGCTCATAAAAAAAGGAATCAGTCTTCCTTTTAAGTCAAGGAAGACTGATTCCAATTTATTGTATCGTGAAGGATCATCTACGTCTAGTTTAACTAGAAGATCACCTTTGTATCCGTGTTTACGGCTAATGTGACCTATGAAGTAGCAATCCTCATGTTGCATTATTCAGCTGCAGGAGTTTCTTCAGCTGCAGGCGCTTCTTCAGCTGCAGGAGTTTCTTCAGCTGCAGGAGTTTCTTCAGCTGCAGGAGTTTCTTCAGCTGCAGGCGCTTCTTCAGCTGCAGGCGCTTCTTCTTCAACTACTTCAGGAGTATTTTTAGCTAGTATGGCTGCTTCTCTAGCTGCTCTAACTTCTTTTTCTGCAGCAAGTGCTTTTGCAGCTGCGTCAGCTTTCGTTTTGGCAATTGCTGAAGATTCATTACCTATTTGTTGAACTTTAGCTTCTAGCCATGATTCATACTTAGCTAATGCTTGTTCTTCAGTATGAGCATTCTTTTTAACACCATCTAATAAGTGCTTTTTCATCATTACACCTGTGTACGATAAAATTGCTCTAGCTGTATCTGTAGGAACTGCTCCAACTTGAACCCAATAAAGAGCTCTGTCGTGGTTTAAGTCAATGGTTGCTGGTGCAGTATTAGGATTGTATAAACCTAATTTTTCGATGTGACGCCCATCACGTTTAGAACGTGAATCTGCGGCTACAATATGGTAAACAGGCTTTCCTTTTTTACCGAAACGTTGCAATCTAATTTTAGTTGCCATAGTTAATTGTTTTAGGGTCCGAAACCCGGTTAATTAATACCCTCTTTCTCGAAGAGAGGCGCAAATATACGTTTAATTGTTTACTTAGCAAAGTTCTTGTTTCTTATGATTTAGTTCAACTTAGTTTTTTCATTTGTTTTTGATTATCATAAATTATTTAGTATCGTATTTTGGCATTTTAAGCAAAAAAAAACACCCTGTATAACAGGGTGTTTTTTTTTGTTGGTATTTGTTCTATTTGAGAATTGATCTCGAAATAACAATTTTTTGTATTTCAGAAGTCCCTTCATATATTTGAGTGATTTTTGCATCACGCATCAAACGTTCTACATGGAATTCTTTAACAAATCCATATCCACCGTGAATTTGTACTGCCTCTGTTGTTATCCGCATGGCCTTATCCGCACAGAATAATTTAGCCATAGCGCCAGATTCGGTAAAATCTATACCCGAATCTTTTTGCCATGCAGCTCTTAAGCACAGAAGTCTAGCAGCTTCTATTTCCGTTGCCATATCTGCTAACTTAAATGCTATAGCTTGATGTTCGCAAATGGGTTTCCCAAAAGATTTTCTTTCTTTAGCGTATTTTAATGCCAATTCGAGCGATCCAGATGCTACGCCTAGAGCTTGAGCTGCAATCCCAATTCTTCCTCCAGATAATGTAGTCATGGCAAATTTAAACCCAAATCCATCTTCTCCAATACGGTTTTCTTTAGGAACTTTAACATCTGTAAACATTAAAGAATGCGTATCAGATCCGCGTATACCCATCTTATTTTCTTTTGGACCGACAACAAATCCGTCCATACCTTTTTCCACAATAATGGCATTTATACCTCTGTGGCCTTTACTTACATCTGTTTGGGCAATTACTATATATACAGATGCACTGTTTCCATTTGTAATCCAGTTTTTTTGTACCGTTTAAAAGATAATGATCTCCTTTATCTATTGCAGTAGTACTTTGAGAAGTTGCGTCTGACCCTGCTTCAGGCTCAGATAAACAGAATGCACCGATAACTTCACCTGTAGCAAGTTTTGTTAAGTATTTTTGTTTTTGAGCTTCGGTACCAAATTTTTCAATACCCCAACATACAAGTGAGTTGTTAACCGACATTACTACAGATGCAGATGCATCTACTTTAGATATTTCTTCCATGGCTAATATATAGGCAATGGTATCCATACCCCCCCCCCCATATTCTGGTGAAACCATCATTCCTAAGAAACCTAGTTCGCCCATTTTTTTTATCTGTTCCTGAGGGAATGTTTGTGTTTCATCTCTTCCTATTACTCCGGGTAAAAGTTCTGTTTGAGCAAAATCTCTTGCAGCATCCCGTATCATTATATGTTCTTCGCTTAATTCAAAATTCATTCTATGTTATTTAAATTATTTTTTTAAAATATCAACAAAAGTACATTTTTTTTGATGAATTTAGCTCCTTAACATATTTGTAGCTTGAAAGAATATCATGTAATCGGTTTAATGTCGGGAACCTCGCTAGATGGTTTGGATATTGTGTTTTGTAGTTTTTCATACGCTTCTACTTGGAGCTATAAGATTAGAGCTTTTACTACAGTAAACTATTCCAATTCTTTTAAAAACAAGCTCAGGAATGCACCTAATCTTAGTCCAAGTTTATTGCCTCATCTTTCTAGTGAATTTGGACAGTTTATGGCTGAGAAACTTGCTGATTTTATTAGCTCAAATTCCTTATCTGATATTGATTTAATAGCTTCGCATGGTCATACTGTTTTCCATCAACCAGATAAGGGTATTACCCTTCAAATTGGTTGTCCAAAACCTATTTATAATTTACTATCTATCCCTGTAGTTTCAGATTTTAGGTCTCAAGATGTTTATTGGGGAGGTCAAGGCGCTCCTTTGGTACCTTTTGTCGATAAGGTTTTATTTAATTCTTTTAATGCTTGTTTAAATTTGGGAGGTTTTTCGAATATATCTTTTGATTTTAAGGGTAGACGAGTTGCATTTGATGTTTGTCCTGTTAATATTGTATTGAATTTGTGGGCTAGTAAACAGGGCTATGATTATGATGATCAAGGAAGTCTAGCCCGCTCTGGTTCAGTTAATACAGCTCTTTTAGATCAGTTAAATTCTCTTGGTTTTTACAAAGTAGCCTACCCTAAGTCTCTTGGATGGGAGTGGGTAGAAGAATTTATTCTTCCGCTCTTAAATAATTCAAATTTATCGGATATTGATATTCTTAGAACTTTTACTGAGCATGTTGCGCATCAATTAATTTCAGTTTTTTCTCAGTATAGTATACAAACAGTTTTAGTAACTGGTGGTGGCACATACAACACTTTTTTATTGCATAGAATTCGTGAACTGACTCCGTCTTTATGTTTAGAAATTGATTCAAATATTATAGAAAGTAAGGAGGCTTTAGCCTTTGCATTTCTTGGTTTAATGAGACGTTTGAATCATATTAATGTGCTTAGTTCGGTTACGGGCTCTGTTAAAGACCATTGTTCTGGTTCTTTATATCCCGAAGATTTGTAAATTGGCATCAAAATTAAAATTATGAAAGCAAAAAGAATAATTTGGCTATTGGTTTTTCCTCTTATTTTTGCCAATTGTGACGATGAAGCTGCAGAAGATTTGGTTGGTTGTATGGACGAACTGGCCACCAATTATAATCAAGAAGCTGTTCAAGCGGGTGACTGTTCATTCGATCCAGCTGTTGTATTAGTGAGTAACCAATGGATTATTGAATCTGCTACTGCGGAGTTTTCTGGTACAACAATAAACTTGTTAGATTTAACAGAAGCTATTCCAGTTTGTACGCACGATAACCTATTTCTTTTTACAGATAGTAATGAAGTTACTATGGAAGATAACCTTATTCTGTGTGAAGATGGCGAAGAATCTGTTTTAGACCTTTCGGGTTCTTGGCTTATTGAAGAGGATGTTTTGACTATAGAAAATGGCGCTGAAGTATATGTTTTGTCGATTTATAATTTAACAAATACCTCGATGGATTTACGATTTGATTATAATCTTGATCTTAACGGTACTCTTTTTCTAATTCCTGCAAATATTAGATTTGTTTCCAATCCATAGTAGACAAAAAAATATAAATTACCTCCTTATTTCCTAGTATTCTTCAGTATTTGCTTTAAATTGAAGTGTTTGTTCACTTGACATTTTAATTGCATACCCTAACCCAGCTTCAAGATCCCCTATGGCATTAAAATTCCAAGTAGGTAAATAGGCTTCGCCAGCACCATTTTTCACAATTTCTATTTCTGAGTTAATGCTTTGAAGTACTGCAATACAATTAGCAGGCTCTGTTCTTAAATACCCTATTAAACTCCAACCAGCTCTTATGGTAATGGGATTTTCTTCTGGTAAATTATACAATCCATTAAGTTCTAAAACAGAATTTTCACTGATTTTAATAAGATAGGCATCTCCATAAATCATTGCTCCAATTCCATTAAAACTCCATTCGGGTAAATAAGCTAACCCTTGGTAGTCTTTTACAATAATTAGACGCTCAAAAATTGGATTTAGTACTGAATCAATACTCATTTCATCTAAAGTAAGAAAACTTGAAAATAGACTCCAGCCAGCTGGTAATTCAAGTAATTGACTTGACGTTTCTTGAATTACAGAACCTTGTATAACGGCAGAAATACCATTACTTGCGAATTCTCCTTGGTTTGGCATTGCGCTTGAATAATTTATTTCGCAGTTGTAGTAGATGTCTTCAGAACGATCCCATACTTTTACACGAAGTGTTTCTCCTTCTTGATAGCCATCAATTTCATCTGTTGTCGTATCATCACCTTGTACCGCTATTGCTATTGTTGTTTCTTCCCAAATTTTGTAACCAGCACATTTTTCTATTCCTAACTCATTCGTATAGAAAACACCTATCACATCCAAATTAGCAATTAGTGAGTCAACTAAATTAAAAATAACACCCTGTGGGAAAACTAATGTATGGTTTAATCCAGACAGGTTAAAATCAAATAGTTCAGGTACTTCAATGAAGTTGCAAGAGCCGTCATCTAAGTTTGCTGTTGGGTCGAAATTTAAAGCCGTTTCATCTATGCATCCCAAAAATAGACATGAATTGTCGTCTTGATTTGCATTGGAATCATAATTTGAAGCTATTTCTTGTGTGCAACCTAAAATAATACATGAATTGTTTTCTTGAGTTGCATTCGGATTGTAGTTAGATGCATTTATATTTGTACATCCTAAAATAATACAAGAGTTATCATCTTGTGTTGCATTTGGATTATAATTTGTAGCCGTTTGTTGTGTACACCCTAAAATAATACAGGAACCATCGTCTTGATTTGCGAGATTATTATAGTTTGATGCAGTGGGGTCTGTACATCCAGATACAGTTGAGCAGTTCACCACAGTGAAAACTTCTACAGAACCAGCTCCTGATGGATTTACATTGTTTGCAATAATTGAATTACTACAATCTCTAACAGTGTAGGAACCTCCATTCCATCCATCTCCATATGAGTCTATCGCTTGAAATGTATAACTTCCATCTTCCAAACATATAGGCGAGTTGTAGCTTGAATTGTTGTTGTAAATACCGCCACCTCCGGCAATACCCTCTCCTGAACTGTTCAGTATTACCCACGAAATTTCGTTTGCATAACTACCTGTTTGAATTTCAACTTGACTTAGTTCTGAATCACACGAGGGATCCTCAAGAATTCCAGTAGCAATTAAGTTCTCATTTTGCCATAAATTTATTCGCCCACCAAGTGCTGAGTGTAAGGATGCATGAACTCTTGCTCTTTGTCCTTTGGTAAACATATTGGTGCAATCTGTGTAGTCCATATAATTTTGAACATTATCTAAGGACCCGCATGTGTTTTGATTGGTGTTACACCCATAAAGTGTTCCAATAGTGTTAGGGGTGTCGTTTACGTTATCATCATTATTGCAATTTTCTTCTAATTCAGCATCATTAGAATCGCCCCATGTGTGTGCTAAATTTAGGTAGTGTCCTATTTCATGTGTTAGAGTAGTCGCAGAAAAATTATTGGAACTTGATGTGCCTGTTGTGCCAAATTGGGTGTGTCGACAAACAATTCCTTCATTTCCGTTTGGGGCTGTTCCTGGATAATAGGCGTAAGCTCCAGCACCACTCTCTATATTGTCTACGACCCAAATGTTTAAATACATGTCCGTATTCCATAGTATTAAACCCTTTACATTTTCGTCTGCATTATCTGTAAAGTCAGATTGTGTTCTTGTAATTCCTGATGTAGTATTTCCATTAGGATCGAGATTTGCCAATTCGAAACTTATATTTAGGTTAGATTTTATGGAGCTAAAAGCAGCTATTACTGAGTTATAATCTGAGTTCGATGCGTTAAAGTCTTCATTAATAGCAGTTAGGGCACTATTTACTTGATTTGTAGAGATGTTTGAGTATGAATCGTTGTAAATGATATGGACTACAACTGGAATTGTTTTTTGATTAAAACTAGATCTAGAGTTTATAATCTGCTGAATTTCAGATTCATAAGATTCTCGCATTTCTAGTAAGGAGGGCTCTTCTTGATATCTTTTATTCATGTGGTTGTTAAATCCACATGGATGGGATTGAGCTTTGGAGTCTGAAAAAGTTAAAAGTAGTAGGGCTATGATTACAAGTTTCTTCATCTCAATGTGGGTGCTTTATATTATTTACTATCTAATCTTATTTAAATAAAATTCGTTGGTTAATTACTGTTCGTTTATTTCACTTTCCAATTTAGACCTAAAGCAAGTAATTTTGGTTTTAAATCGTAACTAATATGTAATAGAAGACGCGTGTTTTCAATCGATATATTCGTTCCTATGTTTAGGTTTATTCCATTTTTATCGAAATCATTTACATAGTATTTACCGAGTGCTTGGGCATAGGGTATTGTGCCATCTTCACTTTCTTCTATACCTCCAGTATCATTGTAAAATTGATACCTAAAATCTTGAATATAGCCTATGCCAAAACAGAAATCTATATCTATAAAATCGGATTCCAATACGCCCATCTGTTGTGGATTAAAGACGGTACCAATGTTAATCATCTTTAAAATATTTTTGCTTCCTTCAGATGTTCGAATTCTTAGCTCATCTCTAGTATTTGGGTCACCTAAGTAGCTGTATTCGTTGTCAAATGAGAGTCTGTTCCATTTTAGGTGGGTGTAAAAACCAAACCTTTCTTCTTTTTTTATTGTATAAACATTAAAGCCAAAAGGAATTTCTTTAAAACTTGTAATCATTCCCAAAGCAGCATAACTATCGTTACGAGTTGTTTGTGCTTGAGACAAAGAGTAGCTAGATACTAGAATTAAAAATAATAGTTTTTTCATAATTTAGTTGCTTTTGGCAATCATATGTTCTAAAATTTCTGCTGCAGCTTTTGCAATTACAGTACCCGGACCAAAAATTCCTACCACTCCAGCTCTAAATAAGTAATCGTAGTCTTGCACAGGTATAACTCCTCCAGCAACAACCATAATGTCCTCTCTTCCCAAATTTTTTAATTCTTCTATAACATGAGGAACAAGTGTTTTGTGTCCCGCTGCTAATGAAGAAATACCCAATATATGAACATCGTTTTCTATGGCTTGTTTGGCTGCTTCCTTTGGGCTTTGGAAGAGTGGGCCAATGTCAACGTCAAAACCAAGGTCTGCAAAAGAGGTTGAAACTACTTTTGCGCCTCTATCGTGTCCATCTTGCCCCATTTTTGCCACCATTATTCGAGGTCTTCGACCTTCAATTTTAGCAAATTTATCAGCTAAACTTTGTGCTTTTATAAACGATTCGTTATCTGCTATTTCCATAGAATATACTCCTGCAATTGAACGTATTTTTGCTTGGTACCTGCCAAACACGATTTCACAAGCGTCAGAAATTTCACCTAGTGTAGCTCTTACTCTTGCAGCATCAATAGTTAAAGATAGTAAATTACCTTTACCAGTTTTACAACATTCAGTAATATTGTTTAACGCTATTTTTACATTTTTTTGATTGCGATTTGTTCGAAGTGTTTTTAAACGCTCAATTTGAATGTCTCTTACTTGTGTATTGTCAACTTCTAAAGTCTCAATGGTTTCTTCTTTTTCTAGTTGATAAGCATTTACACCAATAATTTGATCTTTACCACTGTCTATACGTGCTTGCTTTCTTGCCGCAGCTTCTTCAATACGCATTTTAGGTATTCCTGTTTCTATGGCCTTAGCCATGCCTCCGAGTTCTTCTATTTCTTGTATTAGCTTCCAAGCCTTTTGAGAAATTTCTTCTGTGAGTTTCTCAACGTAATGGGAGCCTCCCCAGGGATCAACAACTCGTGTAATAGCTGTTTCTTTTTGGAGATATATTTGAGTATTTCGGGCAATTCGTGCTGAAAATTCGGATGGTAAGGCGATTGCTTCGTCCAGCGCATTGGTATGTAGAGATTGTGTTCCACCAAAAGCAGCAGCCATAGCTTCTATACAAGTACGTGTAACATTGTTATATGGATCTTGTTCTGTTAAACTCCAGCCAGAAGTTTGACAATGTGTTCGTAAAGCTAACGATTTTGGGTTTTTAGGTTTAAATTGTTTGACCAACTTAGCCCATAGCATTCGCGCAGCTCGCATTTTTGCAATTTCCATAAAGTGATTCATCCCAACTCCCCAAAAGAAGGATAATCGAGGCGCAAAATTATCAATATCCATTCCGGTTTTTAGTCCTGTTCTAATGTATTCTAAGCCATCTGCCAGTGTGTAAGCAAGTTCAATGTCTGTAGTCGCTCCTGCTTCTTGCATATGGTATCCGGAAATACTTATAGAGTTAAACTTTGGCATTTTTTGAGATGTATATTCAAAAATATCGGCAATAATTTTCATGGATTCTTTGGGTGGATATATGTAGGTGTTTCGCACCATAAACTCTTTAAGAATATCATTTTGAATGGTTCCATTTAAAGAAGCCAGGTCCACGCCTTGCTCTTGAGCTGCTACAATATAAAATGCCATAATTGGAAGCACAGCTCCATTCATGGTCATTGAAACAGACATTTGATCTAAAGGTATATTATTGAACAGGATTTTCATATCCTCAACAGAGTCTATAGCTACTCCAGCTTTCCCTACATCACCAACAACTCTTTCATGATCGGAGTTGTAACCTCGATGAGTCGCTAAGTCAAAGGCTACAGAAAGTCCTTTTTGGCCTGCAGCTAAATTTCTCTTGTAAAATGCGTTCGATTCTTCAGCTGTTGAGAATCCTGCGTACTGGCGAATTGTCCATGGCCTCATAACATACATTGTGGAGTAAGGACCTCTGAGGTAGGGAGCCGCTCCAGAAATAAATTTTAGATGTTCTGTATTTTGTATGTCTGAAGATTGATACTTGTTTTTAAGCTCAATTTGTTCAGGACTGAGCCAAGTTAAAGTTGCTCTTTTTACTTGTTCTCGCTTTAGGCTTAGTTCTATTTTTGAGAAATCGGGTCTAAGCATTTTTTTCTTCATTTAATCGTATGGTATCCATCTGCTCAGACAAGCGTTTTGAATGTAGAGGTTTAAATTCGGTCGGTTTTGTTCTGTTTTTTACAAATGAGATTTCCAATTCGTTAAGCATTTTATCTTTACCATTTGGATGTAAGTTGGTGCCAATTAAACTTAGTTCTCCAGCGTTGAAAAGCGCTTCTTGTTTTGAGGCACTTTCCTCAATCATTTGTTGGATCTTGTTTGATTTTATAGCTTCTATCCAACCTCCATGTGCTTCAATTTCTTTAAAAATTGACCAGGCTTTTAAACTCATTTCATTGGTAAGTTCTTCAATGTAATAACTTCCTGAGGCAGGGTCGCTTACATTATTTAAGTAGGCTTCTTCTTTTAGTATTAATGAAGTGTTTCTTGCCATTCTTGAGCCAAATACATCTTCTTCTTTATAAGCCGCGTTTAAATTATTAACACTTATTGTATTTGCTCCACCTAGCGCAGCAGACATACATTGACTTGTTGAGCGAAGCATATTTATGTGTGCATCGTACAAGGTACTTGTTCTCAATCCTGATTCGGCTCTAAGATCTAATGGAGTATGTTCTTTTTTGTAAGCATCAAGTAATTGGCTCCATAATATTCTGATGGCTCTAAACTTCGCAATTTCAAAGAAATAGTTTGTAGAAATACCCAAACTTATTTGAATTTTAGTTGCTTTTAAATTTTTATTGTGCGCAAAATATTCGCTTAATTGGGCTAAAGTAAAAGCCAACTCCTGTGAAGCTGTAGCTCCAGAATTATGGTATTCATGACCTTGAATACATAGTGTTTTGAAAGATTTTAGAGCACTAGATTTTTCTTGTATGTGATTGAATTTAATCCAGAAATTAGAGTCAATAGTTCCATTTTTCAGAAAACTCATTAAAGGGTCGAAATGTAAACTACCTCTAATTTTTGTCTTGTCTAGTTTTCTTTTTTCTAAGAGCTTTACGAAAGATTCTAATGCATCTTCTATATTTTCAGATTGAATAGAGGTTTGTATATGCTCAATTAACACCTCTTTTAGAATGCTATCTAAATCTGTGCTTTTTAAATTATATAGCAATAGGGCAGTGGCACCCGTATTTAAACTATCAAGTACTTTTTTATTAGTTGGTTTGAGAAATTTCTGCTCAATTTCCCAGTCAGAATGTTGGTGTGTGGTCTCTCCTTCAAATTTCTTGACAGACTCATTATTGTATATAGGTGCTACTGAAATTTCTTCTGGACTTTTCCAGATGAGTTTTTCATAGTCTAGCCCTTTAAGATCATCAATGACCTTTTTATTCCACTGAAGAAGAGTTTTAGGGATAAATTCTTTAAATAGTTTTTCCATGTAGTTATCTATTATTCAGAAATAAGAAAAATTTCTTCATTTTCTTTTTTCATATGATACACTTCTCTTGCATACCTTTCTAGTCCTTCAGGATTAGAAAGTTTATCTAGTGCTATGGAATCTTTTTTAATTTCTTCTTTGAAATAAAGTTTGTCTTTTTCCAATTGATTTATTGAATTGGATAAACTTAAGTGGTTTAAATAAGAGTTACTGTCAAAAAAAAGCATCCACATAACAAATAAAAAAATCAATATTAGATATGGATTCTTTACTTTGGATACGATTGTTTTAAGTATCTGTTTGTTTTTTTTCATTATTCAAAAATAGGCAATGTTTTCTGAAGTTTACAAGTCATCATTTTTACATTTCAAAGAGCTGTTTTTATTTTCGATCTTATTTTTGATTCTCTTCTTTACTTTGTTTTGAAAATCTCTTATTTATCGACTTAAAAGAAAGGTGGTTTTCTCTAGTAGATAATTGGGTTGTTATTCATTTCTTTTGGTATTTGAATTCCCATAATCTTTAATACAGTAGGTGCAACATCTGCGAGTTTACCATTTTTTATTTCCTTAAAATCAGTATTCAATACAAAGCATGGAACTGGATTTGTAGAATGCGCTGTATTTGGACTCCCATCTGGGTTGATCATATAATCTGCATTCCCATGATCTGCAATAATCATAAAGGCGTAATCTTGCTTTAAACCTGCTTCAACCACTTGCTTTGCACATTTATCAACAACTTCTAGAGCTTCTATTACCGATTTGTATACACCTGTGTGGCCCACCATATCTGGATTAGCAAAATTAAGGCAAATAAAGTCATTTGGTGTGCTTTCAATTTCTTTTATGATTGCATCAGTAATTTTTTGAGCACTCATACTTGGCTTTAAATCATACGTAGCTATTTTTGGTGAGGGTATCATAATTCTTTTTTCTCCATCAAAAGGTTTTTCTCTACCTCCAGAGAAAAAGAAAGACACGTGAGGGTATTTTTCAGTTTCTGCAATTCGAATTTGAGTTTTGCCATTTTTTGACAATACTTCTCCTAATGTATTTTTTAAATTGTCTTTGTAGAACAATATGGAAACATCTTTAAACGACTGATCATACATAGTCATCGTTATGTAGTTTAGCTTGAGCTTATACATATTGAGCTCAGGCTTATCCTCTTGAGTCAAAACTTGTGATATTTCTCTACATCGATCTGTTCTAAAATTAAAGCAAATAACCAGATCGCCTTCATTAATTTTGGCAATTGGATTTCCATTATGATCTGTTTTTGAAATTGGTTTTATGAATTCATCACTTATTCCATTATCATAGGATGTTTGCACTGCCTTTGTTATAGAAGTACTTTTTTCACCTTTGGCATGAACCAGCAAGTCGTATGCCCGTTTTATGCGCTCCCATCGTTTGTCTCTATCCATAGCGTAATATCTTCCAATTACACTGACCAATTCTGCCGACAGATTTTTTGTTTTAGCTTCTAAATTTTCAATGAACGATTTACCGCTTCTTGGGTCTGTATCTCTACCGTCAGTAAATGCATGAATGTATACTTTATTTAATTCAGCTTTATCTGCTAATTCACACAAATGGTGCAAGTGAGATTCGTGTGAGTGTATCCCACCATCAGAAAGTAAGCCCATAAAATGAACCGACTTTTGATTTGCTTTTGCATACTCAAAAGCATGCATAAGTGTTTTGTTGTCTTTTAAAGTATCATTTTTAACTGCATGGTTAATCTTTACTAAGTCCTGAAAAACAACTCTTCCAGCTCCAATGTTTAAATGCCCTACTTCAGAGTTTCCCATTTGACCTTCGGGTAAACCTACGTGTTCTCCATCTGTTAATAATTCAGCATTAAGGTAATTTGTATACAGAGAGTCAACAAATGGAGTCTTGGCATTTTTCATTGCATTAGACTTGGTTTGATTTCCGTGTCCCCATCCGTCAAGTATTAGTAAGGCAACTTTTTTCATTTCGTAGTTTTAAAAGCAAACTTAAGCAAACAATAGCTTGCTTTTAAATTTAAAAGTATAAAAAATGGCCGTATTGTTTAACTCGCAAGTTTAATCTATAGGAAAGTAAGTTTCTTTTTCTTAAAAGGTGTTTTTTATCGCTTCCGCACATCTTTCTCCGTCTATAGCTGCAGATACAATACCTCCTGCATAACCTGCTCCTTCACCGCAAGGGTAGAGGTTTAGGACCTGAGGATGATTTAACGATTCATCGTTTCGAGGAATTCGTAAAGGTGAGGAAGTTCTAGATTCGACACCAAGGATATTGGCTTGATTGGTGTAATAGCCTTTCATTTTTCTGCCAAAAGCCTTAAAGCCAATCTTTAGTCGATCTCCTATTACCGGGGGGAGCAATTCGTGAAGCGGCGCAGAGTTTATACCAGGGATATAAGAGCATTCATTTAAATGAGTAGAAAGTTTATTGTTTGTAAAATCTACCATTCTTTGAGCAGGTGAGGCTTGAGATTTACCACCTGCAACCCAGGCCATTTTTTCCATCTCTTGTTGAAAGACCAAGCCAGCTAACTCACCGTATTTCGCATATGCTTTTAAATCCTCAGGCTCTATTGAAACTACGATTCCTGAATTTGCATATCTAGAGCTTCGTGTTGAGGCAGACATTCCATTAACAACTACTTCTCCTGGAGCTGTAGCCGAAGGTACTATCTGTCCACCTGGGCACATGCAAAAAGAGAAGACACCCTTTCCGTTTACTTGTTGCACAAGTTTGTATGATGCTGCTGGTAAATACCTACTTCTTACTTCACATCTATATTGTTCGGCATCTATTATTGGTTGAGGGTGTTCTACTCGAACGCCTAGTGCAAAAGATTTTGCCTCAAGTATAATTTTATGTTTGTTTAATAAATAGTAAATGTCTCTTGCGGAATGTCCTGTGGCTAATATCACAGAGTGGCCTAAAATTTTTGCTCCGTTTTGATCTACAACTCCTTCTATTTTATTTCCCTTTAGTATAAGGTCTTCTACTCTACAATTAAAATGCAACTCGCCTCCTGCGGAGAGAATATTTTCTCGCATTTTGGCTATTATTTTAGGTAATTTATTTGTTCCAATATGCGGATGTGTGTCTATCATTATATCTTCTACAGCTCCATGCGCAACTAAAATTTCTAGAATTCTCTGTACACTTCCTCTTTTTTTAGATCTCGTGTATAGTTTTCCATCAGAATAGGTTCCCGCCCCACCTTCACCATAGCAGTAATTAGAATCGGGGTTAACTTCATGATTGTGTATTTTAGCAAGATCTTTTCGTCTTTGAATCACATCTTTTCCACGCTCAATAATAACGGGCTTAAGTCCTAATTCAATTAATCTTAAAGCTGCAAATAATCCTGCAGGCCCAGATCCAACAATAATAATTGGAGTAGCAGAAGCTATATTTTTGTAGACTTTGTTGTAGTTTGTTGGTGAATTTTTTTCACCTGCTGTAAATACGGTTATTTTTAAGTGGACATTTATCTTTCGTGAACGAGCGTCTATCGATCGTTTTTGAATTACAATTCCACTAATCTCTTTAGTGCTAATATTTAAATATCTGGCAGCACTGTGTTTTATAGAATCCTCTTCAGTTGCTGCTTTTGGCGATACACTTATGGTTATTTCTTTTTGCATTTATTCAAATGTGATGGAAAATTGAAGTCCTCTTGAGTAAAAACCTTCCAGTGGACTTGTGAAAACAGTTCCATCTTGAACAATTAAGTTTGTTAAACCGTAGGAATATTTAATTTGAGGAGCAAATTTGAAATATTCAAAGTAGAAATCGCAACCAGCACCAATTTCTACTGCAAAGTTTGCTCGGTTTAGTTTAAATATATTTTCATCTTCTACATCTTTTTCAGATGCCATGTCTACGCCAAAACTTGGGCCTAAAAAAACAAATACCCTACTGTTGTTTATCCTGTCTGCTCTGTATTTTAAATGTAGTGCAGATTCAACAAACCAAGATTCAACTTTTTTAACCACCACTGAAGGCCCCTCATACATTGGGTTAAAAGTATATTGAATATTTCTTTGTATTGTTTTTACAGTAAGTATGTGTCTCAGGTTAAGTTTATTTCCTAATCTAAGATCTGGTAAGATAAATGAAACCCCCATACCAAAGTCGCCATCTGTTTCTATGCCTAACAGGTCTGTGTTACTTAAAAAGTCAGTTGAAAGATCGTTTACTAGATTGTAATATCCAAAATCTAAAGCCATTCCGAAATGGAATTTTTTATAGTCGTATTGACTTTGAGCAATCAGTTTTTGCTTTTGTGCAAAAACCGATAAACTCATCAAAGTTAGGATGGTCAGTAAACTTGTTTTTTTCATTTTTGAGCTGTGTATATAGAGGCGATTCCCATGGTTAATGGGTGGTTTTTTGCGTTTGTATACCCACAGTTTTCAATAATAGAATTCAATTCTTTCCCGTGTGGAAATGCTTTTACAGATTCAGGAAGATATGAGTAGGCTGCATTATCTTTAGAAAGGAGTTTCCCTATTAAAGGTAAAACAAATTTAAAGTAAAAGTCGTAAAGTTGTTTAAATGGAAATAGCGTCGGTTTCGAAAATTCGAGAATGTAAATTTTACCTCCAGGTTTAAGAACTCGAGCCATCTCAGAAAGACCTTTTTGCAGATTCTCAAAGTTTCTTGCTCCAAAGCTTACAGTTACGGCATCAAAGGTAGCATCTTCAAAAGGAAGGTCTTCTGAATCGGCTTGCTGGAGCTGTATTGTTTTTTCTAGATCTTTTTCTTTAATTTTTTTTCTTCCAACCTCTAGCATTCCATTGGAGATGTCTATTCCCACAACATTAAATGGTTTGATTTTCATCATAGCAATGGCTAAATCTGCAGTTCCTGTTGCTACATCTAAAATGTTTTGTGGTTTTTGTTTTTGTAGTTTTCTTACAAGCCTCTTTCTCCAAAATATATCAATTCCAAGAGAAAGAAAGTGGTTTAGAAAATCGTAGTTTCCTGCAATGTTATCAAACATTGTGGCTACTTGTTCCTTTTTTGATAAGGAAGATTCTTTGTAGGGCTTAACTGTTTTTTTCAAATCTATAGTTTGTGCAAAAGTACTTACTTAATTTCTTTTTTGTTCATAGAGTTTACAAAAAGAATGTTACCTAATTTGTTATAGCCTTCAAAGTAACTAGTTCCTTCCTTTTCTAAAATCTCTTCATCAAATCCAATCATAGTAAAGTCTGCTGAAGCGGACTGTTCATTAATAATAGCTTTCACACTCTTATTTGTGTCTCGCTCAATCAAGTTTATGTTTGAAGGGGATATTGGTAGTCGACCTTTTTGGATTAAATTTAACAGCAATTCTTTTTGATTTTCAATAGTACCTTTTTCGTATATCGAGTATATTTTAATGCTTGCATCTTTCCAATTTTCGTGACCTAAAATGATGTAACCAAGTAATATCTCTAAATTAGAATCTTGATAATCGTCTGCAGAAATCCAAATATGAATGTCTCTGTAGTATCCGAAAGATCTGTAGGTGCTGTTTAAAATACAAACATCTAAATCTGTAGCAGTTAAGAGGTGGTGGTTTTTTATAATTTGTTCTAACTTAACTTCATCACCTCTTTCAAACTCTAAAACAATTAGATTGTGTCCTTTTCCAGATATACTAGCCAACTGAATTACTTGTGCAATAGCTGAGGTGTAAGATGGGCTAATAATTGTATCTAAATAGACTTTAGATTTTGAACCTTCCGCCAGTCGATGAAGTTTTGTTAATGTTTCAATAGATTCTTTATGTGATTCTCTATTTAGGTAACCTTCCATAAAGTGCATGTGTGTTCCAAAGCCATATTTATGAGAAACCCACCGCATAAAATCAAAAGCATCTCTTTTTTTTAACGTTACATCTGAAACACAAATTGCAAATGGCCTCCAATGGTCATTTGCACTATTGTATTCTTTTTTGCGAACAAATATTTGTAGTTGACGACTTAATTGAAATAGAACGCCTTTAAATAGTTTAATGATACCCCCAGTTGATGTATTGTATTTGCTTATGTAAATGTAAATAAGCGCCATAAATACTAACGATACAAGAGCGTATGTAGCATTCATTTTAAACATGAGCCAGAAGGATAAAAACGCACCAATAAAAGAAATGTACCAACGAGATTTAAAAGTTGGACGGTAGGAGGGATCAGCAGAAAAATGTTCCAACAAAGAAATTAAGCAAATCGCTCCGTAAGTAACCATAAAGAACATAGCTATTACTTCAGCTACTAAATTAATATCGCCAATTACAACAAAGAAAAAAGCTATAATACAGGAAATTAAGGAAGCATTAATAGGTTCAATAGTACCTTTTTTATTTTTGGATAACCATGTGTTTAGCGTCAGTGTTGGAAATATTTCATCAACACCAAGGGCTTGTAATGTTCTAGGTGCAACCATTACAGATCCCAGCGCAGAGGATATTGCTGCACAAGCAAGACCTATTGGTATAATTGGGCCCCAAATAGCAATTTTACTCATAATAAGTTGGTCTGCAGCCAAATCTTCTAGCGATGCAGAAAGCACTAGTTTTAGTGCAACAGCAATGTAAACGATAATCCCCACTGCTGTTGCAAGTAAAGTTCCCTTAGGAATGGACTTTTTTGGGTCTTTTAAATCACCAGAAAGTCCAAGTCCAGCAGCAATTCCTGTAAATGCAGGAAATATAATGGTAAATACGTAAAAGAACGAATCTGGGTTTGCAACGGATGAAATTAAATCTACATCTGAAATTGAATAGCCCTCAATTGGTTTCCCCATGAAAAACATAATTAGTGAAGCAAAAAGTATTGCTACCACATAGTAAAGGAGGTTCATCCCAATGTTTGCTCCTTTAGTTAGCATTAATATGCTTAATAGAATCATCATTACAATACCAATGAGTTGCTTATCGAGTAAAAACTCGCTATAACTCGATAATACTGGGTACGTTTGGGTAAGGAATTCGGCAAAAGGCATAAAAGCTTCGGTAAAGGCTATTACGTAAAATGCAACAGAAATGGCCTGAGATAGAAACAAAGCGATACCAATTGCTGCTCCAATATTGAGCCCAAACGATCGAGATATTATGTAATACGCACCTCCTCCTTCTACTTTTCGATTTGTTGCAATTTCTGCAACAGCCATAGCTGTAGGTATCGTTACCAAATGCCCAATAATAATAATGGCAATAGCTCCCATAAAACCTGTATGTGCTACTGCATAACCAAAACGAAGGTAAAGTATAGCACCTAGAATGGTTGAAATAGCCGTCATAAAAACGGGACCAGTTCCGAAATTAGCTTTTGGTTTTAGAAGAGAATCCGACATATTTTTAATTTAGAGCTAAAGTTCGAATATAGTGAATTTCCCAAAGGTTTAGTTCATAAATAGTCTGATAAATGTTAAGACTATTTTCATCCAATATTGAATCTTTAATTTGAGGGCTAGTAAAGGAATAGCTTGTTTTTTAACCTACACTAAGATGTGCTTTTGGATATTTGTAGTTGTGCGACTTCATTTTACTACTTAATGCAAATGCTAGTGTTAGCGTACCGATTCTTCCTACAAACATGCAGACCATAATAACCACTTTGCCTGTAAAGGATAAATTTGCGGTTATACCGGCTGAAAGTCCAACGGTAGAAAAGGCAGAAACGACTTCAAAAGCAATAGGGAGAATTCCTTTTTCACCGTCTGAAATACTTAAAATAAAAATAGCTATGAAGATGGTGGAAGTAGCAAATAAAAAAATAGAAAACGCTTTATGTAATAATTCTGGTGAAATGGTTCTTTTTTCTATCTCGATTCTTTTTTTGCCTCTTATTGTGTTTAATGCAGAATAAATAATTAATGTAAAGGTGGATGTTTTAATTCCGCCTCCGGTAGATCCGGGCGAAGCTCCAATAAACATCAAAAAGATAAATATTAAAAGCATGGGTGTTCCTATCACAGAAAAGTCGACCGTATTAAATCCTGCAGTTCGAGCTGTTATGGATTGAAAAAATGAAGTTATTAATTGACCTTGAATCGTCATTCCGTTTAGGGTGTTCTGTTGTTCTAAAAAGTAGAACATGAGTGTACCAAATACTAGAAGAACAAAAGTAGTGTAGAGCGAAATACGAGTGCTTAGTTTTAGTTTATACAAAGATGATTGAAACGATTTTTTTATTCGGTTTATATTGAACACATCATCTATTACTGGAAAACCAACAGCGCCAAAGAATATTAAAGCTGCTAAAATTAGATGCATGCTGTAAGCGTTTTGCACTACATGATTTTGAAGACCATTAGAAAATAAAGAAAATCCAGCATTATTAAATGCAGATACGGAATGAAAAAGTGAAAAGAAAAATTGGTCCTCAAGTAGGGGAGCGTTTGTTACTGGATTCCAAGTAAAGTACAAGGCTATCATTCCTATAAATTCCATAAAGAAACTAAATAAGAAAATTTTCCCAAGTAAGCCTTTTCCGCTGAGTAAAGACTCAGAACTAAAGTTATCTTGAAGTATTGTTTGGTGTTTTATTCCAATTCCTTTTTTAGAAAACAAGGCAAGTAAGGTCGCAAATGATATGATATTTAGCCCGCCTAATTGTATCAAGAGCATGAGTACTGTATGCCCTTTTTGGGTAAAGTACGTCGCCGTATCTACCACAATTAAACCCGTAACACAACTCGCACTTATGGAGGTAAATAGAGCATCAAAAAATGGCATATACTCAATTTGTGATGTCATCTCTGGCATCATTAATAAACCGGTTCCTATTAAAATTAGAAAGATAAATGAGGAAATGAGCATTTTGGGTGGGCTCATTTTTAATAATGTTAAATGCGTGCTTGCTTTTCCAAGCTCAATTCCTACTAATATGAAAAAGTAGGATTGTAAAAATAAGATGTAAAAGTTTTCGAGTTGGTAAAACTCTAATTGCCTCCCAAGCCAGTTAAGTAATGATTCATTTGAAGTTAGGAAAGTAACTCCATTTATTAGAATTAAAAGCAGCAGAAGTCCTTCAAACCAAGAATCTTTGATGAAACGAGTTGGCTTGTATGAATAAAGTAGGTTTGTTAAATATTTTACAATGTAAAAAACAAAACTGGCTTTAATAGCAATTAATATCCATGCTTTAACTGTAAGGTTAGGGTTAAACCCGAATTGGTATATAAGTAGCGATAGAATGAGTGATGCTACTAAAAAACTACCCACTTTAAATAAGGATAAAACTCCTTCT
This sequence comes from Flavobacteriales bacterium, assembly GCA_028110365.1. Lineage (GTDB taxonomy): Bacteria > Bacteroidota > Bacteroidia > Flavobacteriales > UBA7430 > UBA6772. The sequence goes on along the minus strand of JAOGVT010000006.1, from coordinate 44,625 downwards.
TTACTGTCGTAAAGGGCTAAATTAATTTTTTCTCGTATGGATTGAACCGACATTCTTTAAGTGCTGTTTATCGCTAACTATTTAGTGGCGTTTATGAGGTCTTCTATTTTTATGGGTACAACGCCTACTTTTTCACAAACCAAACCTCCAGCTAAGTTAGCAATTTTCATTAGATCTTCATTTTTTAAGCCACAAGCCAAGGCTAGAGCTGCAACAGAAACAACGGTGTCTCCAGCTCCAGAAACATCAATTATACTTCTTTTATGAGCGTGTTCTTTGTAAATATTCGTTTGGTCTTGGTAGTACATGCCATGTTCTGAAAGCGTAAGTAATATTCCCTTAGCATTAAGTTTGCATCTGACCAGCTCAACATTTGAAGCCAGTTCTTTTGCAGAATGAACGTCAAATTCAACACCTAAACCTTCTTTAATTTCTTTCAAATTTGGTTTAAAGATGTCTACATTTTTATAGGTAAAAAAGTGTTCTTTTTTTGGATCTACTATTGTGGGTATGTTAAGTCTTTTCGCAATTTTTATTGCTTTACTTATCAAGTTTTCAGTGAGTAAACCCTTGTTGTAGTCTTCAAATATTATAACATCAAACGAGTTAGATTCTAGTAGTTTAACCAATTCTAGTTCAACAGATTTTTCATTTATAGGATCTGTACACTCCTCATCTACTCTTAAAACATGTTTATTGTTACTAATAATTCTTGTTTTGACTGTTGTGTTTCTAGAGGTTATTTGTTGAATTCCCTTACGAGATAAATTTTGCTTTTCCATAAGCTCGCAGAAAAGTTGACCGTTATGGTCCGAACCTATTGCAGAAAATAAAATGGGCGTTGCTCCCAAAGATTGTATGTTAAGTGCTACGTTTGCGGCTCCTCCTAAACGACTTTCTCTCTTCTCGATGTCAACTACAGGAACTGGTGCTTCTGGTGAATTTCGATGAATGTTGCCCCACATGTAAGCATCAATCATTGCATCTCCAATAATGAGAACTTGTTTGTTTTTAAACTGTTTTAAGATTGGTTTTATAAAGTCCATTGAGTTCAAATTGGTTTGATCTGTTTGTAAAATACTTTACAAATGAACAAAAAAAAGCCTAGAGCGTATAGGGCCTGTATTTTAGGCTAATTTATCTAATGCCTTTTTTATTCTGTCAACTGCTTTAACAAGTGTTTGATCTGCTGCTGCATAGGAAATACGCATACAGTTTGGCGCACCAAATGCTTCGCCAGTTACCGTAGCTACATTTGCTTGATTGAGTAGGTACATACAAAAATCGTTTGCATTGGCTATAATTGTTCCATTAAAGGATTTTCCAAAATAATAGGAAACATCCGGAAATATGTAAAATGCTCCTTGAGGGATGCTCAATTTAAGTCCCTTAATTTCTGATAGTTTCCCTATCATTAGATCTCTGCGTCTTAAAAAAGCATCGCGCATTTTTTCAGTGCATTTGGGGTCTGCTAGAACGGCTGCTTCTGTTGCTTTTTGAGCAATAGCACATGTAGCTGAAGTTATTTGACCTTGCATTTTTGTACAAGCAGCTGCTAGCCATTTAGGAGCACCTAAGTAACCAACTCTCCATCCTGTCATTGCAAATCCTTTAGAAACTCCATTTACCGTAACCACTTGGTTTTTTATAGAATCAAATTGACCAATACTTACATGTTCCTCCTGGAAATTTATGTGTTCGTATATTTCGTCAGAGATAATAATAAGGTCTGGGTGTTTTTCAAAAACTTTTACTAGTTCTGCTAATTCTTTACGATTGTATACAGATCCAGTAGGGTTACAGGGCGTACTAAATAAAAATGCTTTTGTTTTTGATGTGATTGCTCTTTCTACCTGCTGAGGTGTAACCTTAAAATCTGCTTCTACGGTTGCTTCTATAACTACAGGAGTGCCTTCGGCCATTTTAACCATTTGGAAGTAACTAACCCAATACGGTGCTGGTACTATAACTTCGTCTCCAGGGTTTACAATTGCTAACATGAGTTGAGCGAGCGTTTGTTTGGCTCCTGTAGATGCGACTATTTCATCAGCAGCATAATTGAGTTTATTGTCTCGTTTAAATTTTTTAGAAATGGCACTTCTTAACTCTCCGAGTCCGGGAACTGGCGTGTAATGGGAAAAGTTGTCGTCTATAGCTTTTTTAGCGGCCTCTTTTATAAAGTCTGGTGTGTTGAAATCAGGCTCACCTAAACTAAGCGAAATTACATCTATACCTTGGTCGATTAATTCTCGACTTTGGCGCGCCATAGCTATGGTTTGTGATTCTTCTAAATTAAGTATTCGATCAGATAAAGTATTCATTTTTTTGAAGATTATCAGGGTTATGCTATTTCGATTAGCAAATATAAAAAACCCCATTTGTAAATTGGAATATGAACCGTTAAATGTCAAACAAAAAAAAACGGACCTCAAGGTCCGTTTTTAAATTTATTGCTTTTGCTTCAAATTAAACTTTGGCAATGGAAGTTTTATTGATTTTAAACTTAGACGTGCCACCTTCGGCTTGAACAATTAGCGTTTCGTCATTCGTTTCCAATACTTTTGCATGGATACCACCCAGGGTTATGACTTTATCTCCTTTTTTGATTTCGGACCTAAATTTAGTTTCTTCTTTTTGCTTTTTTACTTGAGGTCTAATCATAAAAAAGTACATAACCACAACAATTGCGATTAGTGGTAAAAAGTTCATGATGCCTGTTGATGCATCAGCGAGTAAATAAACGATTAACATATTATTCTTCTTTTAAATTTACCATTCCATTTACCATCAAAATAATTTGACTAGGAACCATATTGGTTGTTAATGTAACTTTTTTACTTTGTTTTCCTTTTTTACCCTTGCTGTTAAACTTTACGTCTATCACACCAGATTCTCCTGGAGCAACGGGCTCTCTTGGCCAAACTGGAACAGTACAACCGCATGATCCCTTAGCGTTTGAAATAATTAGTGGCTCTGAGCCTGTATTTGTAAAAGTAAATGCATGTTCTACGGACTCTCCTTGCATAATTTCGCCAAAGTTCCAATCTTTTGCATCGAATTCCATTTTTGCATCCGAAGTAGTATCTACTTGGTCTAAACTAATTTCTGTTGGTTTTTTCGGTTTAGATTTATCGATTTTTGAACTTGCAGACTCATTACAAGCAACAAAGGCTAAACTTAAAAATGCGCCAAGGATGATCTTTTTCATGTTTTTTTATTTTTTACAAATGTAATTTTTTCTGAAGTTATTCAACTAAACCTCTACCTAACTTTTTCAAAACACCTTCTTTTTTAAAGCGAATAATTAATTTGTCGATAACGCCATTAATGAAAATTTTACTCTTGTTACTCGAGTAATCTTTCGAAAGTTCTATGTATTCGTTAAGCGTAACTTTTACAGGAATCGTTTCGAAATTTAACAACTCGCATATAGCCATTTTCATCAGCATTTTATCCATAGCTGAAATACGCTCTTCATCCCAGTTGCTAGCTGTCTCTACAATGTATTTATTGTATTCTAAAGAGTTAAGTATGGTGCGTTTTAATAAATCGAATGCAAATTTTTTGTCCTCCTCATTTTTAAATAAAGGAAGTAGCCTTGCGTATTGATCAGAATTTTCTTTAAATGATTTTATTGTTTTAATTACAGAAAGATTCCCCACTTCAAAGTCGTCTAACCAAAAAATACTTTTTTCTTCTAGGTAAGTATGAACATCTTCGTTAGGCGCTATAAATTCCATGAAAATTGCTGATACAAATTTACGATCTTCAATAAATGATGAGTGTTGATCGTTAAGGTAATCCGAGTAAGTTTCTGAGTCTTGAATTTGTCTGAATATTTTACCTACCAATTCAGGGTTTTCATCCCAATATATTTCTTCATGTTTTAGCTTATCAAGTAATGATATATTGCTGGATAAGAGAGCTAGTGTTCTATTGTTGGTAAACTTCTTGTTTGGGTTTAAGTCATTTTCAGAGGGCAGCATTTTATTGATACCCATTTCAATTTTAGCCTCAGCATGCTCCTTAATTGCGACTAACAGTGCGAGTAAATTTAGGTATAATGAATGGCTTTTTTCGAGGCTTTTGCTGAGGTCTCGCTCAAATTTCTTTAGCTCTTCATTATCTGAGTGAAAGAATGCGTAAAGAATTTGAAGTACTTTTATTCTAATGTGTCTCCTGTTGAGCATGTTTTTTTTGTATCGATGAACGTATGAGGAAAGTTGTTTGGGTGTTTTGAGAATTCTAGTTTCTTCCAGCAGATCTCACTCTGCTCTGCGCAATTTGCTTTGCGGCCTCGTGTGGCGTAATTTCTTCTAGTTCAGATTTCTTTAAAATTTCTAGAGTTGTATGGTAAATTTCTTCTGTTTTTTTAATCGATTCTTTGCGGTTGTATCCATTTAATTCTGAATAGACATTTATAAGTCCACCGGCGTTAATAAGAAAGTCAGGGGCGTAAATTATACCTTTTTCCATGACCATTTTTCCATGCTTAACCTCATCTGCTAACTGATTGTTTGCAGCGCCAGCAATAACCGAACATGTAAGTCTTTTTAACGTAGCATCGTTTATGGAAGAACCTAAAGCACATGGTGCGTAAATATCCATATCTACATCGTAAATAGCGTCACCTTCTACTATTGAGGCGTTGTATTGCTTGGCAACAAGATCCATTCGTTCTTTACTAATGTCGTTAATGGTAACTAGAGCGCCTTCTTCTGTTAAATGTTTAACTAAATTTGTTCCAACATTCCCAATGCCTTGAACAGCTACTTTTTTTCCTTTTAAAGAGTCTGTTCCCCATTTGTATTTAGCTGCAGCTTTCATGCCCATGTAAACACCATAAGCAGTAACAGGAGATGGGTCTCCAGAACCACCCATAGACATAGGAATACCTGTTACATGCTTTGTTTCTTTTCTTACGATTTCCATGTCTCGAGTAGTCATGCCAACGTCTTCTGCCGTAATGTACTTGCCCCCTAATGTTTCCACAAACTGCCCAAAACGCTTCATTAATGCATCGGTTTTTTGAGTTTTTGAATCGCCAAATATAACCGCTTTTCCACCTCCTAAGTTTAAACCTGATATAGATGCTTTAAAAGTCATACCTCTAGAGAGGCGAAGCACATCGTTTAAAGCTTCTAGTTCATTTTTATAATTCCACATTCTGGTTCCACCAAGAGCAGGGCCAAGAGCAGTACTGTGGATTGCAATAATTGCTTTAAGCCCAGTTTCTTGATCTTGACAAAATACAACTTGTTCATGTCCCATTTCATTCATTTCTCGAATGATAGGGTTGTTTGAAGATTGTGTTTCTTGTATGTCGGTTATTTTAATCATTCTTTATATTTATATTGTCTGAATTTAATGCTACCATAACGAAGATATGTTGTTATAGAAATGTATTTTTGACTCAGAATTATTACTTTTAAATTTCTGCAAAAATACTCTTTTTTTTGCAGATAAAAAATTCACTAGTATACTATGGAAGCACTAAAGCATCTTAATAAATATTTTTGGAAATATCGCTATCGTTTTACCTTAGGTCTGTTGTTTGTTTTTGTATCCAATGTTTTTGGTCTATATCCGCCAATTTATATAGGAGAGGTACTAAACCTCATAAGTGATTCATTGAGCCAAAACAAGAATTTGGATGCAACTAGCCAAACATTACTCGAAAAACAGTTGGCTTATTACGCATTTCTAGTCTTGTTATTTGCTGTTTTCAGGGGCTTGTTTATGTTTTTTATGCGTCAAACATTAATCGTTATGTCTCGAATGATTGAATATGACCTGAAAAATGAAATATACGATCATTATCAGAAATTGAGTCTTTCTTTTTATAAGAGAAATAAGACAGGTGATTTAATGAATAGAATTAGCGATGATGTGAGCAAAGTTCGGATGTATTTAGGGCCAGCTATTTTATACAGTACGAGTCTTTTTATAAGTATATCTCTGATCATCCCAAAGATGATTTCTGTGAGTCCTAAATTAACTTTGTATGCTTTGAGTCCTCTTCCAATTTTAGTACTTGCTATTTACAAAGTGAGTTCAATTATGAATGTTAAAAGTGAAATTGTTCAAAAACAACTTTCTAAATTGTCAAGTGTTAGTCAAGAAACATTTTCAGGCATTCGAGTAATTAAATCCTATGCTCAGGAAAAATATAGGTCGAACCAATTTGTAGATGCAGCAGACGACTACAAGCGAAAAAGTCTTGATTTGGTAAAGGTAAATGCATTGTTTTTTCCATTAATGATTCTACTAATAGGTTTGAGTACGCTCTTCACAATTTACATTGGAGGATTGGAGGCTATTGCAGGAAATATAGAGGTTGGAGATATTGCTACTTTTGTTATCTATGTAAATATGCTTACTTGGCCTGTTGCATCTTTAGGATGGGTAACTTCAATTGTTCAGAGGGCTGCAGCCTCTCAGCAAAGAATAAATGAATTTTTAAAAGAGCGTCCTGAAATTGTAAATTCAACTGCTAACTCTAAAATAATAAGTGGTAATTTAAGTTTTACCAATGTGAGTTTTGTTTATCCTGATACCGGTATTAAGGCTTTAGATAACCTGACATTTGAATTAGAAGAAGGTCAAACCTTGGGTGTTATTGGTAAAATTGGTTCAGGTAAAAGCACTTTAGCAGAATTGTTATGTCGGTTAATTGATCCAACAAGTGGGTTTGTTAAATTTGGAAATGATAGGCTTGCAGCACTAAATTTGAAGCAACTTCGATCTCACATAGGTTACGTTCCTCAGGAATCATTTCTTTTTTCAGATACTATTTTTAATAATATAGCTTTTGGTCATAAAAATGCAACTGAATTACAAGTTTTGGATGCTGCAAAATCGGCTCTTATTTATGATAATATTATGACTTTTAAGGAGAACTTTAATACAGTTGTTGGCGAGCGTGGTATTACGTTGTCTGGAGGTCAAAAACAACGTGTGTCTATTGCTAGAGCATTTATTCGAAATCCTAAATTTCTGTTGTTTGATGATTGTCTGTCTGCGGTTGATACCGAAACAGAGGAATTAATTTTACAAAACATAAAAAAACAAAGCGTTAATAAAACCACCATTATTATTTCTCACAGAGCATCTTCTTTAAAGCATGCACATCAAATTATTGTTCTAGATAAAGGAGCAATTATTGAACAAGGCAGCCATACTGAGTTATTAAATTTAGATGGTGAATATGCAAGTGTTTACAAAAAACAATTAACAGAAAGTTGAATTTTGCATCGTCTTTTAACATTAATTTCTTTTTTTTAACGATAATTTTTATAAAATTTGAATAATTAGAAATTCAATCAATAAAACAATGGAATTAAACGAATTAAATTCACAGGAAATATTTTCAAGAAAACTTAGAGCTGGAAGAAGAACCTATTTTTTTGATGTAAAATCTACTCGAGCAGAAGACTATTACTTAACCATTACAGAAAGTAAAAAACACACGAATGATGATGGTTCTTCATTTTTTAAGAAACATAAAATATTCTTGTACAAAGAGGATTTCGCTGGATTTAAAGAGGTCTTTGATGAGGTATCAAAATTTATAATAGACCAAAAAGGTGAGGAGGTAATATCGGATTATCAGCCAAAGGAAGGGATTTCAGAGAAGAGCTCTGATCAGAAAGCTACCGATAGTGATTCTAGCTTTACCAGTATTGAGTTTGAAGATATTTAGTACGTATAATTTTAACAAAAAAAGGCCACCGAAAGGTGGCCTTTTTTTAGATAAGATGTTAGAATTTTACAGTCAATTTATCTGTAACCATCCTATCCATATAACCGAATTGGTTTACTTCCCATGGATATTTTTAAAAATCTATATAAATATATTTATTTTAATTAGAAGGTAGGTTTGAGCCTGTTTTTTTGTCGGATTGATTTTTTTGTTAATAGTTTTCTCTAAACTCTTTTTTTAAATGAGTCAAGGCATCGTCTAGAAGCCATTTATGTTCGCTTAATGAGGCTTCAATAATACGTTTCCCGAGCTCTATACCATCTGCTTTAGGGTCCGTAGCGGTTATTTGTGCGTTAATTAGGCTAATTAATTGGTCTTTTCCTTGGTTTATTAAGTCCCAAGTTTCATCAGATATGTATACTTGCTGAGACATATTGTGATTATACTCACTTCTAATACTTTGTATTAAAACTCTGTGTAAACTTTGTGTATTCATTTTAGGTGTTTGAACTCTAGCTAGTAGATTGGGTGGTTGCATACGGTCAATTAATAAGGTTAGCCTTTCATAAGCTTGCGCCCTTAGTGGAACCATTTGTTTTGCAGCTGATTTTTTGTACTCAAATACTCTTCGTGTATGATCGTGATTTAAGACTTTGTTTAGCATGTAAACTGCTAGCATCATGACCAGTATAGCTGGTAAAACAAATCCGAATTGTTCTGTAAATGTAGTCATCAAAATACTTTTTTGTAAAAGTAGGAAAAGTAAAACTAGTAGCTTTACTCTTTAAATTGATTCTTTTAGTTTAACAAAATGAAACTAATTTTATCGTAAACGACAAATAAAGTATCTTTACCATTAATGAAACGATTCAAAGACCTCTTAAGGCAGATTTTAACTTTTTTTTACTCGGGTAGTGAAACGAGCGTTATTGCTATTTGCTTTTTACTCTCTACTTTATTTTGGGTTTTGATTAAATTCTCAAAAGAGTACACCTATTACATAGATTATCCTATTGATTACGTTGATTTACCCCTTGATAAATACTTTAAAGATGAACCTGTTGATAATTTACAGATTAAAGTTAAAGGTTTTGGGTTTAACTTCTTAAAAGAAGTGTTTACAAAAAGAAATCTAGCGGTAAATGTTTCCGGTCTTACTTTTGATAATACCAAACAGTCCAATTTTTTTTTATCAGAATCTCACTTACTAGAAATCTCCTCTAAATTAAGTGGTTTTACTATTCTCTCTATTGAACCGGATACTTTATTTTTAAAGTACAGTACTAAAACAAAAAGGACTGTTCAAGTGAAGGTTTTAACAGATGTTGCTTTTCGTGAAAATTACAAAGCCTATAGCTCCTTAAAGGTTAGCCCCGATAAAGTCGATCTTTTTGGTCCTGATGACCTTATTGATTCAATTAATGTAGTTTACACTGAGCCACTTATTCTAGATGATGTTGTAAATGATATTAAAGTTAGCTTACCGATAGTATGGCCAGATAAACTAATTTCATCTCCCATTAAAGAGGTTACTATTGTTCAGGATGTTGAGCGTTTTACTCAAATAAATAAAATAGTTCCCATACGTATTAAAAACTTACCTAAAGGTCTAAAACCTATAATCAAGCCCTCAGATATAGAACTGTCTTTTTGGGTTGCCATGCAAGATGTAGATAAGGTATCGGACTCTTATTTTGATCTGTTTTGTGATTACAATGAAGTTCTAAAATCAAACAGTGCTGTTTTAAATGTTTTTATAGACAAAAACAAATACCCCTCTATAGTTAAACTTGTTAAGTACAATCCTACAACTGTAGAATATTTAGATTTGCAATGATTAAGATCGGGTTAACAGGTGGCATAGGAAGTGGCAAGTCTACAGTAGCTTCTATTTTTAAACAGCTAGGTGTATCTATATACTTTTCTGATACTAGAGCTAAATTTCTTATGGCTTCAGACTCTAAAGTAATTGCTCAAATTGAAAATGCATTTGGTTCAAAGTCTTATGTGAATGGTCAGTTAAACAAAACGTATATTTCTAAAAAAGTATTTTCCGATACTAAAGCCCTAAAAACGTTAAACTCCATAGTTCATCCAGCGGTTAAAAGCGATTTTAATTTATGGTGTACTACCCAAAAGGGTTCCTACATTATTAAAGAAGCGGCTATTTTATTTGAGAGTAAGTCAAATATTGGCTTGGATAAAGTTATTCTGGTTTCTTCACCTAAGGAATTAAAGATGTCGAGGGTTTTAAAAAGAGATCAAACAGATGAAAAAAGTGTGCTAAAGCGTATGGATGCTCAGTGGAAAGATTCAGAGAAAAGGCTATTGGCTGATTATGAAATTAGAAACGATGAAAAAAAGTCCTTAATTGAACAGGTTAACTTTCTTCACAAATGCTTTTGTGCGCTTTAGTTAATAGATCATATTAATGTTTCCTTTTCCCTGTCTAACAATAGCATACTCATTTTCATCTGTGCAATCTACTATCGTTGATGCTACATTTTCGCCATAACCTCCATCAATAATTAGATCTACGAGTGCACTGTATTTTTCATGAATTAATTCGGGATCAGTAGAATATTCTATGACATCATCTTCGTCTCTTATAGAGGTAGATACGATTGGGCTTCCCAGGGCTTTTACAATTTCTCGAGCAATATTATTATCTGGAATTCGGATGCCAATTGTTTTCTTTTTCGTACTAAATATTTTAGGTATTTTATGAGTAGCATTAAGAATAACTGTAAAAGGTCCAGGAAATACTCTTTTCAAGAGTTTGTAGGTTTGTGTACTTACTTGTCTTGCATACAGAGAAAGATGTCTAAGATCATAACATATAAAAGAGAAGTTTGCATCTTTAAGTTTTAAGCCTTTTATACGAGCAATTCGTTCAAGAGCTTTTTTGTTATTTATATCACATCCAAGTCCGTATACTGTGTCTGTAGGGTAAATTATAACACCACCATTCTTCAAACAAGTAACAATCTTGTCAATTTCTTTTACGTTAGGATTGTCGTTGTAAACTCTTATTAGCATACTTATGTGACCTTTTTTTTGCAATTTACTGTTTAAATTGTTTGGGCTAGTTGTTTTAGTCGCTTACGTTGCTTTTTACATCCAGCGCATTGAATAAAATTTCTACCGGATGTAATGCAAGTTTACTTACACCATCCTTAATTTGATGCCTACAGCTGGTTCCTGGAGCACAAATTATGGAGCCTCTAGGTTCTTTTCGTATGGTGGGAAATAAAACCAATTCACCAATTTTCATGGATAGTTCATAGTGTTCTTTCTCATAGCCAAAGGAGCCTGCCATACCACAGCACCCTGACGGGATTAGCTTAACTTTATAGTTTTTAGGTAATTCAAGAGCTCTTTTAGAATACACTAGAGATGAATTTGCTTTTTGATGGCAATGACCGTGAAGACGAATTAACTCTGCTTTTTTAGTAAAACTACTTGAGTTTATTCTGTTGGCCTGAATCTCTCTAGATAAAAATTCTTCTATAGTTAAAGAATGTTTTGCCAAATATTCACTGTTTTTAGAATCATCAACCAGCTCTATATATTCATCCCGAAGCGTTAATATTGCAGAAGGTTCAATTCCAATTAGAGGTTCTTCATTCGAAACTAATTTTGCAAGAAGTTTTACGTTCTTTTGGGCAATTTCTTTGGCTTCTGATAGAAATCCCTGAGAAATAAATGTTCTACCACTTTCATAGTGATCAGGTATAACAACTTGATAGCCTAGTTTATTTAATAATTTAATTGTCTTTATGCCAATAGGCACATCATTGTAGTTGGTAAATTCATCATTAAATAGGAATAATTTACCATTTTTAAAGTTTCCTTTTTGTGGGTTTTTATTGTACCATTCAAGTACTGTGCTTTTATGAAGTAGAGGTAAAGATCTTTTTAAAGAAATTCCCATCACTTTTTTAGCAATAATTGAAGTTAATTTATTGCGAATTAAAAAGTTGTGTAATGCCCGAAATTCGGCTCCTTTTTTGCTGGTTTTTGTGTAATTCGCAAATAATTTTGCGCGCAAAGGAGCTCCTTTTATAAGGTAATTTTGATGGGTATATTCAGCTTTCAATTTTGCTATATCTACATTTGATGGACATTCTGTTTTACACCCTTTACAGGATAAGCAAAGATCCATTACCTCTTTAATTTCTTGATTTTCAAAAGGGTTTAGTTCTTTTGGGTCACTTAAAACTTCTCTTAAAATATTAGCCCTTGCCCTTGTAGTATGCTTCTCTTCTCGAGTTACCATGTAACTCGGACACATTGTTCCTCCTGATACTTCAGTTTTTCTACAATCACCAGAACCATTGCATTTTTCGGCAGCTCTTAAAATTCCCAAATCTTTTTTAAAGCTAAACGTCGTTTCAAAGTCTCTTGTAGTATAGTCGGGCATAAATCTCAAAAAAGTGTTCATGGCTGGTGTGTCTACAATTTTACCCGGATTAAAAATTCCGTTAGGATCCCAAGCATCTTTTAGCTCCTTACAGAATTGGTAATTTTTTTCTCCAATCATAAATGGCAGAAATTCTCCTCTCAATCGACCATCGCCATGCTCTCCACTGAGCGATCCTTTGTGTTTTTTTACTAAAAAAGCTATTTCTGTAGCTACAGATTTAAACAGCTTGTTCCCATGCTCTGTCTTTAAATTAAGTATAGGACGCAGGTGTAGTTCTCCAGTTGCAGCATGCGCATAATGAACACAAGAGAGTTTCTTTTGTTCAAGTATCTTGTTAAATTCTATTATAAATGCTGGCAGATCGTTTACATCAACAGCGGTGTCTTCTATTACTGCAACTGGTTTTGAGTCTCCTGTAATATTTGATAGCAAGCCCAAACCTGCTTTTCTTAAGGTCCATACCTTATTGATGTCTTCTCCTCTTACAATTGGAAAGTGGTGGCCCAATTTTAAATGGTTTAAATGGCTGAGGCATTTTAATAGAACAAGCTCTAATTTTTGTTCGGTATCCTCAACAAATTCAACAATTAAAATTGCCTTTGGCTCTCCTTTTACGAAGAACCTATTTTTATCCTGTTCTCTATTTTTTTTTGTGCAATCGAGTATGTAATGATCGATGAGTTCGCAAGCTGTGGGCTTAAATTTTAAGGCTTCTAAATTTCCTTTTAACGACTCATTTATCGAATCAAAATGTATACATATAAGAGCCTGATGCTCTTTTGGTAGCGGTACTAAATTCAGCTTAATTTCTGTAGTGAATGCCAAAGTACCTTCTGAACCAGCTAATAGTTTACAAAAATTGAATTGCTCCTCAGTATTCGAAAAAGGACTGGTGTCTGATAATAAATCTAGGGCATAGCCGGTATTTCTTCTTGGGATGCTCTTTTTTGGAAATTCTCTTTCTATTTCTGTTCTATTTTCCTGATTAGAAAATAAGGTTTTGGCATGTTTGTAGATGTTTGTTTCTAATGCTGAAACAGTTCCTATTCCATTTGCTTTCTCTTCGAATACTTTAGTACTAATTGCCTTAAATTCTGTTTCTTTCCCATCGGCAAGAATTACTTTAATTGATTTAAGGTGTTCTCTAGCTGATCCATAAATAAGAGACCTACTCCCACAAGAGTTGTTCCCAATCATTCCTCCAATCATACACCTATTTGAGGTTGATGTTTCTGGGCCATAAAAAAGTCCGTATTCTTTTAGTTTGAGGTTTAATTCATCTCTAATAACTCCGGGCTGAACAATAACATAGGCATCTTCCTTGTTGATTTCAATAATTTTACAAAAATTTTGAGAAATATCGACAACAATACCCTTTCCAACCACTTGTCCGGCTAAAGAAGTTCCGGCTGCTCTTGGAATAATTGAAACACCTTCTTCGTTTGCAAAACAAATTAGTTTAGTAATATCTTTTTTTGTTTTAGGTACAGCAACTGCAAGAGGTAATTCTCTGTACATTGAAGCATCTGTTGCGTAGAGTTTACGCATGGTGCTGTTGTAATAGAAATCTCCTTCTAAAAGTTTTGCAAGTTTTGCAAGTTTCAATTTATTCATTGGTCTAAAATACAATTTACAAATCCAAAATAGTAGCCTTGGTGTATAATCTAATGTTTTGTTCTGTTTTTAAAAAAATGCCGCACGTTATTCCGTTAATTAATATTAATTTCGTGAAACACATTAGAAACAAAATGAATATCAAATTTTTTAAATACCAAGGTGCTGGAAATGACTTTGTGATGATTGACAATCGATCAAACAGACCTCAGCTATCTAAGTCTCAAATAGCACTTATTTGTGATCGTAAGTTTGGCGTTGGTGCAGACGGTTTGGTATTTCTTTGCAACTCAGTAAATTCAGATTTTGAAATGATTTATTACAATTCTGATGGCTCTATAGGCAGTATGTGTGGCAACGGAGGTAGGTGTATTGTTGCTTTTGCAAGTGCATTAGGTTTGGTAGATAAAACATGCTCCTTTGACGCTTTTGATGGTTTGCATCATGCAGAAATCATTTCTAATGAAAAAGTAGCGCTACAGATGTCAGACCTCACTGTACCAGAAAATTACCATACTGATACTATTCTCAATACAGGTTCACCTCATATTGTCCTTTTCGAAAATTCTTTAGATGACTTGAATGTTCAAGAAAGGGGTGCGGAAATTCGATTTTCTAAAACCTATGCTGTGGAGGGGGTAAACGTAAACTTTGTTAAAGTTTTAAAAGACAAGTTATTAATTAGAACCTACGAAAGAGGTGTGGAGAATGAAACTTTAGCATGTGGAACTGGAGCTGTTGCTTCTGCAATTGCAGCTTTTGAATCTGGATTAATATCCCCTCAGCCTATAAGATTAACCGCCTTGGGAGGTGATTTAGAAGTGCTATTTTCAAAGTTAGAAAACACATATACAAACATCAGATTGATCGGTTCAGCCAAGTTTGTATTTAAAGGGAGTATAGATGTCTAATTTCCAGTTAAAATACAGAGCTTTAGAACCCGAAGATGCAACCATGCTATTTTTATGGGAAAATGATTTAGAAATAAATGAAGTTAGTTTATCTAAAGTTCCTTTTTCCAAATACATACTTGAAAAATATATTGATCAAGCACATCTAGATATTCAGCAAGCTGGACAGTATCGCTTTGTTTTAGAAGATCTTAAAGGTAACGCAGTTGGTTGTGTGGACCTGTTTGATTATGATGCAGTGGACAGACGAGCAGCCATAGGTATTATTATAGAAAAAAAATACAGGCAACAAGGCTTTGCGCGCGAAGCAATTTCTTTGATGAAGGATTATGCCTTTAATAGAATTGGTATGCACCAACTTTATTGTTCTGTTGGTGTAAACAATGTTAAAAGTTTAAAATTGTTTGAGTCTGCTGGATTCAATCAAATAGGTGTTCGTAAAGATTGGTCTTTTAGAAATGGTGCTTTTCATGATGTGGTAGAATTTCAGCTGATTAACAACTAATTTGAAATACAGACTAACAAATAGTATAGCCAGTTTATTTTTAGTACTGATGTTCAGTACACAGTTTTCATGTGTTCAAGAAATTCCAAAAAAGAACTATTTAAATTTAGCTGACTCGGTTGATTATGTTGGCGCTGAGACTTGTAAAAGCTGCCATTACGACAAGCATAAAACCTTTTCGCATACCGGTATGGGCTTGTCCTTTGGATTGGCCAATCGCACAAAAAGTTCGGCTACTTTTCATAAAGACTCTGTTTTGTATGATGCGCATTCTGATTTGTATTACCATCCTTTATGGAAAGAGGATAGTTTACTGGTAAATGAATATCGAATTGCAAACGGAGATACTGTTCACAAGCGAACAGAATCTGCAGCTTATATTATTGGATCTGGTCAGCATACAAATTCTCACATATCAAATGAGAATGGTTACCTGCACCAACTGCCCTTTACGTATTATACACAAGAAGGTAGATTAGATTTACCTCCTGGATTTGAAGGTGGATTTAATACTCGTTTTAATCGTAAAATCGGTTTAGAGTGCATGTCTTGCCATAACTCACTTCCTAAGTTTGTGTTGGGTTCAGAAAATAAATTCGAAGAGGTTCCTTTAGGTATTTCATGCGAGCGTTGTCATGGTCCAGGTGAAATTCATGTTTCAGAAAAAATGAAAGGCATTCTTGTGGATACCTCAAAATTTATTGATTACACGATTGTAAATCCTGGAAAGTTATCTCCAGATCTGCAGTTTGATATCTGTTCTCGATGTCATTTGCAAGGGAATACAGTTTTAGAAGAAGATAAATCTTTTTTCGATTTTAAGCCTGGAATGAAATTAGACGATGTGATGAACGTTTTTTTACCTCGTTTTAAAGATGACGAGCGTTTTATTATGGCTTCGCATGTAGATCGATTAAAGATGAGTCAGTGCTTTATAAAATCGAACGATGAACTTACTTGCATAACTTGTCATAACCCCCATCTTAGTATTAATGCAACGCCTAAAGTTGTGTATAAAAATGCTTGTTATTCTTGTCACTCTGATTTAAAAGAACACGAAAATGAACAAGGAGACGACTGTGTTTCTTGTCATATGCCAAAATCCGGCTCCACCGACATTCCTCATGTAACTGTAACAGATCATAAAATTGCAATCACTCAGCACATGAGCCTTTCCGAGTCCAAATCGGTTAAAGAGTTTATAGGCCTTTATTGTGTCAATAACAGCTCGCCGTCAGATCTAACTATTCTTAGGGCTTATTTACAGCAATATGAGAAATTTGAGAAAGAAAACTATTATCTGGATTCTGCCTTTGTCTACTTATCTAAAATACCGCTAGAAATGTGTACAAGTGAGTGGATTAAATTCTACTTTTTTTCGCTTGATTTTAACGGTTTGGTTAATTGGTTTGAAAGAGCATCCTTTGAAAGCCGAAGCAATCAATTAAACAAACGGTCCTATACAAATGACGATGCATGGTCGTGGTACAGAGTAGGAGAGTCTTATTACAAAACAAAAAACTATGAGAAGGCTTCTGTTTGTTTTGAACAGGCATCTTTATTAGCCCCCTTTCATTTAGAAATTCAGAATAAATTTGGGATGGCTTTGCTCAAGTGCAATCGATTAAAAGAGGCACAGAAAGTGTTTGAATTTGTTCGTTTAGAAAATCCAAATTTCGAAAAAGTATATGCCAATTATGGTTATTTATACACGATTCTAGGCGAATTTGATCTAGCGTTAATTATGTACGAAAAAGGCATAGCTTTGAATCCTGATATCGTTCAATTATGGATGAATTTGGCTGCTTATTATTTGCATTTTCAAAACATTGAGAGTGCGCAGAACTCATTGTCACAAGTGCTCAGAATTAAACCAAATCATAAAAGAGCACAACAATTACTGAACCAGATTAAATGAAAAAAATTCTTACCCTCAGCAGTGTTATAATTGTTATGATACTCACGCTGTCAAGCTACTTAACTTACCAACAGGTTTTTGAGCCAATCTCAGGTAAAGACCAAGTTTTACTCCTACCAAATGAGACTAGTTTTAGTGCACTTAAAGATAGTTTAGCTCAGCACGGATTGCTTAAAAATCATACTTTTTTTCAGTTTTTCTGTGAACAGAAAAAATTCACCAAGGTAAAGCCCGGCCGCTATCTGGTTAAGTCGCACACGAATTTAAATTCCATGGTAAATATGCTTCGTTTGGGCGCTCAAAAACCATTAAATATTATTTTTAACAACGCATCTACCTTAGAAGACTTAGCGGGTAAATTAGCCAGCCAAATTCAAGCTGATTCTCTAGCTCTGATAAGTGCCTTTAAAAGTGACTTGTTTTTTTCTACCTACAACTTGGACGAGTCTTCATCTCGAAAATTATTTATACCCAATACCTACGAGGTTTATTGGACTATAACTCCTGTTGATTTTTTGGAGCGGATGCAAAAAGAATACACTAAATTTTGGACTGATAATCGTTTGGCTAAAGCAAAGAGCTTGGGTTTAACAGCGCACCAAGTATCTGTATTGGCTTCTATTGTTCAAAAAGAAACTGCCAAAATAGACGAACAGCCCATAGTTGCAGGACTGTATTTAAATCGTTTAAAAATGGATATAAAGTTGCAGTCTGATCCAACTGTAATCTATGCTTTAAATGAACGGGATAGTTTTGATAAGACCATTAAGAGAGTGCTCAAGAAGGATTTGAAAATTAACTCTCCCTACAATACCTATTACCACAAAGGACTTCCTCCCAACCCTATCTGCATACCAGAAATGTCTGCACTTATTGCGGTGTTAAATGCTTCAAAACACAGTTATGTTTATATGTGTGCCAAAGAAGACTTTTCAGGCTATCACAACTTTACAAAATCATGGTCAGAACACAAACGAAATGCCAAACGTTTTCAAAAAGCACTGACTAATAAAGGAGTTTTACGCTAATGGAATTTAGAGCTGGAGATAAAGTTTCGTTTTTAAATGAGCCACTTCATGGCATTGTGCTATCTGTGCTAAATGATTCTCATGTTGTTGTAGAATGCAATGGTATTGAAATGGATGTTTCATCGCGCGAGATTATTAAAGTATCATTTATTCCTAAAGTTGCGGGCAAGCATATGTTTCCCATTAAGAAGGAAGATAAAAAAATGGATGAACTACCTGATCTTAAAAAAGAGTATGAGACCTCAAAAAAGTTAAGTGTTGGCGATACTGTTAGCTTTATGAGCGACAATACGAAAGGTAAAATTATAGCGATCAATTCGCCGTTCGATTATGAAGTTGAATTGGAAGATGGATTTTCTATCCCTGCAAATCGTTTAGAAATAGAAAAAATATGGCTCGAGGACTTTTCAGTAAACCCTAAGGACATAAAAAGTAAAATTAAGAAGGATCTTAACAGAGAGAAACCTTTATTTTCAACTCCACACAAAAGTTCGCCAAAGTATTTCCAGCATAATGAAGTCGATTTGCATATGGAATCTATATTAGATTCCTGTAGAGGCTTGTCTAATTTTGAAATAGTAACCATTCAGCTTACTTATTTTAGAGAAAGATTTCATGAAGCCTTAAAAGACAATGAACCCTTTTTGGTGGTTATTCATGGGGTTGGTAAAGGTGTTTTAAAACAAGAGATTTATAATTATTTAGCGCAGTTTCCAAACATCAAAGTAGGACCAGCAGATGCCAAACTTTATGGAATGGGCGCAAGTGAAATTCGTATTGATTAATTCCCTTAAGCATACGTATTTATTTAGTAGCTTTCGTTAATTTCGCAAACTATGAGAGATTTCGATTATTCAGAATTACAGGCACAGCTTGCCAAAAAACCAACCATTGTAATAACTACGCATCGTGGTCCAGATGGCGATGCTATGGGCTCCAGTCTTGCTTTATATCAAGTATTACTTGCACAAAACTATGCTGTTAAGGTAATTGTACCGAATAGTTACCCTAATTTTTTACATTGGCTGCCAAGTAATGAGGCTGTTTTAGAATACGAAGGCAACGAAGTTGAAGCCAATGAGATTTTAGCTCAGGCAGATTTACTGTTTTGTTTAGACTATAATGACTTGCGCAGAACCGATATGATGTGTTCTTCATTAGAAGCATCTACTGCCTTAAAAGTTATGATTGATCACCATCAGGAACCTAAAGATTTTGCAGATTTTACTTTTTCAGTTCCAAGTGTTTGCTCTACATGTCAGCTTGTATTTGAATTTATTGAACTAATGGACTGGTCTAACTATTTATCCGTAGATGTTGCCAAATGTATCTATACTGGTATGGTTACAGATACAGGCTCATTCCGGTTTTCTTCTGTGGATAAAAGAACGCATGAAATTGTAGCTAAACTCATAGATTTAGGCTTGGATCATGCCAAAGTTCATCAAACACTTTTTGATACCAATAAAGAAAGTCGCTTAAAGTTGCTGGGATATTGCTTAAGTGAGAAACTTGAAGTTTTACCAGAATACCATACAGCCATAATGAGTCTTACAAGAGAGGAATTAGAGCGTTTCAGCTTTCAGAAGGGCGATACAGAGGGTTTTGTTAATTATGCCCTATCTATAGAAGGCGTTGTGTTTACCGCCTTTTTTGTAAAACACGAGGATTTGGTTAAAATATCTTTTCGGAGCATTAATCAGTTTAGAGCCAACCTCTTGTCTAAAGAGCATTTCGGAGGAGGTGGACATGTAAATGCTGCTGGTGGCGCATTTGAGGGATCGATGGAAGACGCAATTGCAAAATTTAAAAAGATATTGCCTAATTTTAAGGAAGAGCTTTTAGCCAATTGCTAAACTTTGTTAAACTGTTTTACAGGTTTTCATAAAAAAGTATCTTTGCAAAGAATCATAAAAGTAAATTCAGTAATTAAATTAAACTCAAAATGAAAAAATTAATTCTTGTATGTGGATTGATATTTGGCTTAAGTGCTCAATCCTGTGTTTCTAAGTCAGACCAACCCTCTACTGAGGCAGTAGAAAAAGTAGTTGAAATTTTAAATCCTACTTCTATAAAAGACAAAGGGATGTTTGCTCAAATTAACACCAATAGAGGTACAGTTAATTTAGTGCTCGAATTCCAAAGAACTCCTTTAACTGTAGCTAACTTTGTTGGTTTAGCAGAAGGAACCAAAGTAAATGATGAAAAAGAAGTTGGTATTCCTTATTATGATGGATTGGTTTTTCACCGAGTTATAAAAGATTTTATGGTTCAAGGGGGTTGTCCTCAAGGAACAGGTTCAGGTGATCCTGGCTACAAATTTGCTGATGAATTTCATCCAGATTTAAAGCATGCTGGTCCTGGTGTATTGTCTATGGCTAACTCCGGTGCAGCAACCAACGGTTCTCAGTTTTTTATCACACACAAAGAAACACCATGGTTGGACGGGAAACATTCAATATTTGGTCATGTTATAGATTCTGTATCTCAAGATGTAGTTAATTTAATACAAACTTCCGATACTATCATTTCTGTTTCAATTATTAGAAATGGACGTTTGGCTAAAAAGTTCGATGCAGAAAAAGTATTTGTACAAGTTCAAGCAGAAGCAGCCGCAAAAGAACTCTTAGCGAAAGAAGCTGCTCTTGAAGAGTTGGCTAAACTAACTGAAGGATATACTGAAACACCAAGTGGCTTGTTTTATAAAATGAACCAAGAAGGGAATGGTGAAAAACCTCAGGCTTCTCAAACGGTAAAAGTTCATTACACCGGAAGTTTAACCGATGGTACAGTATTCGATTCTTCTGTAGAAAGAGGTCAGCCAATAGAATTTCCAATAGGTGTTGGAAGAGTTATTCCTGGATGGGATGAAGGTATTGCTTTACTTTCTGTTGGAGGAAAAGCTACTTTGATTATTCCATCGCAACTCGCATACGGAGCTAAAGGTGCTGGTGGTGTTATTCCGCCTAATGCAACCTTAATTTTTGAAGTAGAATTAATTGAAATTGCTAAATAATTACATTGATGAAGGACGGATTATACGCCGAAATTAAAACAAGCAAGGGAAGCGTTTCTCTAGCTTTAGAGTTTGAGAAATGCCCAATGACAGTAGCCAATTTTGTTGGTTTAGCTGAGGGGAGTATTCCAAACAAAGAAAAAGAAGATGGAGTGCCTTACTATGATGGATTGGTTTTTCACCGAGTTATAGCTGATTTTATGGTGCAAGGTGGCTGCCCTAAGGGTTCTGGTATTGGTGGTCCTGGTTATGATTTTCCAGATGAGTTTCATCCAGATTTAAAGCATGTTGGCCCTGGGGTTTTATCTATGGCAAATGCTGGTCCTGGCACTAACGGTTCGCAATTTTTTATTACGCACATTGCAACCGATTGGTTAGACAACAAACACACTGTTTTTGGAAACGTAATTGATGGTATGGATGTCGTAAATTCTATTGCTCAAGACGATGTTCTTGAGTCCATACATATTCAAAGAGTAGGAGCTGCAGCTACTGCATTTGATGCAGCTACTGTTTTTGCCAATGAGGTTAACAATTTCGGGTCTAAGCAAAAGGAAGCTGAAAAGGCTGCGGCTTTAGCTGTAAAAAAGCAAATCGAAGCGAAATACCCAAATGCTAAAACTACAGCTTCTGGCTTAATGGTAGCAAACGAAGTTTTAGGTACCGGAATGGATGCTATTGTTGGTAAAACTGTTTCGGTTCATTATACCGGTCGTTTAATGGACGGCACCGTATTTGACTCTTCTGTTGAGCGAGGCGAGCCCATAGACTTTAAACTTGGTGCTGGTATGGTTATTAAAGGTTGGGATGAAGGAATTGCGCTACTTAAAGTAGGTGGCAAAGCTACTTTTATAATTCCGTTCCATTTAGCTTACGGAGAAAGAGGTCATCCTCCTGTTATTCCTGCTAAAGCAACTTTAGAGTTCGATGTTGAATTGGTCGATGTCAAGTAACATTTTATATCTTTTGAATACTTAAAAAAAAACTTGCTTTATGCAGGTTTTTTTTTGGCTAAATTTTAAGCCATAACTTTTGTAAAAGCATTTTATTTAAAAAATAAACAAAATAATCAATGCGTGCATTGGTTATTTTTTTGTATACTTGTAAGGCACTACAATTAAAATGTACTATTATGAAAGGAGGGGCTTTTATTTACCAGCAAACCGCAGCTTCAGCTGTTTTTGTTCCAGAAGACTTTAACGAAGAACAATTGATGATAAAAGAAATGATCATCGATTTTATTCAGAAGGAAGTAAAGCCCAATCTAGAGGAGATAGACTCCATGGTCGACAAATCTTTAATGCCATCGTTATTAAAGAAATCTGCAGCATTAGGAATGTTAGGTGTAAATATAGCTGAGGAGATGGGGGGCATGGATCTGGATATGGTTACCACACTCATATTTGGAGAAACTACTGCACATGGACATGCTTATGCCACAGCAATTGGGGCACACACTTCTATAGGTACTCTGCCAATAGTATATTACGGTACAGAAGCTCAAAAAGAAAAATACCTTCCTGGATTAGCTAACGGTAAATTTATAGCTTCTTATTGTTTAACAGAACCCGATGCCGGTTCGGATGCAAATTCTGGTAAAACAAAAGCCATATTAAATACTGAGGGAACTCATTACCTTATCAATGGTCAAAAGATGTGGATTACCAATGGTGGCTTTGCAGAAATATTTATAGTATTTGCTAAAATTGATGCTGATAAGAATTTATCGGCTTTCATTGTAGAAAAAGATTTTGGAGGAATTACCTTAGGAGAAGAAGAGAAGAAAATGGGGATTAAAGGCTCCTCAACGATTCAAGTATTTTTTAACGACTGTAAAGTTCCAAAGGAAAATCTACTAGGTGAGCGACAAGCTGGTTTTAAGATTGCCTTAAATATTTTAAACTCAGGAAGATTGAAAATTGGAGCTAGTGCCGTAGGCGGCTCAAAGGTAGCTATTGAAACCTCTGTTGCTTATGCCAAAGAACGCGTACAATTTAAGAAGCCAATTTCCGATTTTGGAGCTATAAAGCATAAACTTGCGGACATGGCTGTTAAAACTTTTGCAAACGAATCTGCTACCTATCGTATTGGTCATTTAATAGATGAAAAATATCAAAATCTAAAGGATTTAGGCTTTTCGCAGAATGAAGCAAAAGTTAACGCTATTAGAGAATACGCTATTGAATGTTCTATAGCCAAAGTTTATGGTTCTGATGTTCTTTGTTACGTTACCGACGAAGCCATTCAGATTCATGGAGGTATGGGTTATGCTATGGAAACTGGTGTAGAGCGTGGTTATAGAGATTCTCGAATTACAAAAATATACGAAGGGACTAATGAGGTTAACCGATTACTCATTGTTGGAGAATTAATGAAAAGAACTTTTCAAACAAAGGAAATAGAGGTTTTGGCTGCAATGAAAAAGGCCCCACTTTTAGCATTTAAATCTGTCCTTACTCCTCACAGTTCTGTTTTACATAAACGAGTTGCAAATTTAAAAACTGTTTTCTTGTTGCTAACTGGAGCTGTTGGAAGAAAGTTGAAAAAAAACCTTATTGAACAACAAGAAATTGTTATGAATCTTTCTGATATTTTAACCGAAATATTTGTTTTAGAATCTACGTTATTGAGAGTAGAGAAAGCTCGATTAAATAAAAACCCTAAAGTTGCTATTTATGTAAATATATCAAAAGTACAGGCCTACGATGCCTTTGCTAAAATACGTGTATCTGCCCATGAGGTTATAAATGCGTATTCGAACGGTCTGGAGAATTCGATGATGAAAAAATGTGTTCGGAATTTAATTCCTGATTATACGATTAATGCGAAAGAGAAGAGACGAAGTATAGCAGATTATTTGATAGAAGAAAGAGGTTATACCTTTAGTTAGCGTCTTTTATTTCTTGTAACATTTTATCCAATGTTTTAGATGTTGATTTTGGAACAGAATTAATTACCTCGTAAAAATGTTTTACTTTAATAGGATCTAAATCATCTAACATAGCATTGTTTAATCTGAAAACAGATACAAGCGATACTTTACGTTTATCTTGTCCTTTTTCAGTAAGTTTAACTAAAACTTTACGCTTGTCTTTTTTATCAGAAATACGTTCAACCAAACCCTCTTTTTCCATAGATTTCAAAATCCGAGAAAGACTGTTGGGTTCCATGCCCATTCGAGGTGCAATTTTAGTTACTGGCGTACCGTCTTCTTCGAAAATGGAAATGAGCGTAAAACCAACTGAAAGCGTTATGTTATGAGCACTTGCAACTTGATTAAACATTCGAGACATCTCGAACCAAGCAGATCGTATTTTATGAACAATAATTTGTTCGGCATAAATTTCAAAATCATCCATAACGCTAAAATACAATGCAGGGTTAGATAAAAAAACAAAAACAAAGAATTATTTATGATGAATAAAAAAAACATTGTATTTATTGATGGTTGTAGAACTCCATTTTTAAAGTCGGGCACCGATTACTTAAACCTGATGTCTTATGAGCTCGGACAGTTCGCCATTAAAGGTTTGTTACAAAAAACAGACTTAAACCCGAAAGAGGTAGATCAGGTTATTATGGGTACTGTTATTTCCAACGTACAAACCTCTAACGTAGCCAGAGAAGCTGCTTTGAGTGCAGGTATTCCAAACACGACACATTGCCAAACAGTTACTCAAGCTTGTATTTCTGCAAACAGAGCTATTTGCAATGGCGTTAACGAAATTTTAGTTGGAAATGCGGATGTAATTATTGCGGGTGGTGTAGAAAACACCTCAGATACCCCAATAGGCTTTCCCAAAAAGATGCGTAACAAGCTATTTGGAGCACAAAAACTGAGTGGTTTAGGTGGTACTTTAAAGTTTATTTTCTCGCTTCGTTTTTCAGACTTTATTCCTGTAAGACCAGCTGTAGCAGAATACACGACGGGCAGAACGATGGGGCAAGATTGTGATATTATGGCGGCTCGATTTAATGTGAGTAGAGAAGAACAGGACGATTTTGCGTATCGTTCGCATCAACTTGCAGGAAAAGCTCAAGAGGCGGGGTTTTTAAAAGACGAGATGTGTGAGGTAGCATTAATACCAAAATTTAAGGCAATTACATCAGACAATGGAATTAGACCATCAGCTAAAAGAGCGAAATTAGCTAAGCTAAGAGCTGCTTTCGATAAGAAGCACGGTACCCTAACTGCGGCAAACTCTTCCTTTTTAACAGATGGTGGTGCTGCCTCTCTCATTATGAGTGAAGCTAAGGCAGTTGAATTGTCTCTAAAACCAAAATCGTCTATTATAGCATACACTTTTACAGGGCAAGATTTAGAAGATGAATTGTTGTTAGGGCCAGCTTATGCAATAGCTAAGGTATTAGAAAAAGCAAATTTAACATTAGATCAAATGGACGTTATTGAATTACACGAGGCATTTGCAGGTCAAGTTCTCGCTAATATAAAGTGTTTGGCTTCCGACGAATTTGCAAAAAATAAGCTGGGAAGAACTAAAGCAGTTGGTGTAATAAACCCATCTAAATTAAATAAATGGGGAGGCTCGCTCTCTATTGGTCATCCTTTTGGAGCCACAGGCTCTCGTTTACTTACTACTGCCTCCAATAGATTAATAAAAGAGGGGGGGACGTACGCTTTAATAGCTGCGTGTGCCGCAGGAGCTCAAGGACATGCTATGATTATAAAAAAATACAATACATAAAATGACAGATCAACATTTAAAAAAACAAATCAGTAATGGTGTTGCTTTCCTTTGTTTGGATCAACAAGGCTCTAAAGTGAACATTGTATCACCTACTTTAATAGACGTTTTTGAAAAAGTTATAGATGAGGTGATTGCTGATGACTCGGTAAAAGCTGCAGTTTTTATTTCTGCAAAAAAAGATTTTATTGCCGGAGCAGATATTCAGTCATTCAAAGCAGATAAGGTAGGCGATTTTCAGCCCATTTCTATCAAAGGACACCGACTGTTAGCTAAACTCGAAAATTCAACCAAACCTTTTGTGGCTGCTATTCATGGAACTGCTTATGGCTTGGGTGTTGAGTTGCCTTTGGCCTGTGCTGCTCGTATAGCGTCAGATCATAAAAGCACCAAATTAGCTCTGCCCGAGGTAAAATTAGGTTTGTTACCTGGCGGAGGAGGTACGCAGCGTTTGCCTCGTTTGATTGGCTTGCAAGCAAGTTTAGATATGATGCTTACTGGGAAAAATGTGTTTGCAAGACGGGCAAAAAAAATAGGTTTAGTAGATGAATTGGTTCCCCATTCTAAATTAAAAAAAGCAGCCGAAAAATTAGCTTTAAGTTTAGTAAGTAAACCATTAAAGCGGCGTCGTAAAACGTCCTTATTTACTAAATTTCTAGATCATACTTCTTTGGGTAGGTCTATTGTTTATAAAGAAGCTCGCAAAAAAGTGCTCAGACAAACTATGGGTAATTATCCTGCGCCCATGGAAATTATTAATTGTATTGAAGCAGGTTTGAAGTATGGGGCAGCTGCCGGTTACCATAAAGAAGTTTTAAAGTTCGAAGAGCTCATGATTGGTTCTGTCTCTAAAGAACTGAGGAATTTATTTTTTGCAATGACCAGTAAAAAGAAAAATCCTTGGGAGGAACATGCAAATGAGTTAACTACTTTAGGGTTGTTAGGGGCTGGTTTTATGGGTTGTGGTATTGCCGAAGTAACACTAGGTAAAGGAATAGATATCGTTTTAAAAGACATTAATCCTAAAACCATACAATCCGCAAAGAAATTACTTTGGGCATCGTTGTCCAAAAAAGTCAAACGAAAATCCCTATCCAAAATTGAAGCTAAAAACGCGATTGCATCTGTTAAAGGCCAGTTAGACTACAACTATTTTAATAAGGTTGATGTACTAGTTGAGGCGGTATTTGAAGATATGGGTATGAAGCAGAAGATACTCGCAGAGGTTGAGAAGTTTACAAAAAATGATTTTATTTTTGCTACAAATACCTCTGCATTGTCTATTGAAGAAATAGGGAAATTTGCAAAGCATCCCGAAAATGTAATTGGCTTACATTATTTTTCACCAGTTTCTAAAATGCCCTTGTTAGAAATTGTTAAAACTCCTAAAACCTCCGCCAGTACAATTGCTACATGTTACAATTTAGGATTAAAGCAAGGAAAGACAACTATTGTAGTTAATAATGGCCCAGGTTTTTATGTGAACAGAATTTTAGCTCCCTATTTAAACGAAGCGATGTTGTTGCTTGAAGAGGGCGCAGGTATTCTAGAGATTGACAGCGTAATGAAACAATATGGATTTCCTGTAGGGCCTTTTGCTTTATTGGATGAGGTTGGTATTGATGTTGGTGCACATGTAATGACTGGAGATCTTGCCGAAATGTTTAAGAAGCGTGATGGTGCTTTAATGAGTAAGGGGCTCTTGTTAATGAACGATGCTGGTTACAAAGGTCGTAAAAATAAAAGAGGATTCTTGGCTTACGATTCAAAGGGTAAAAAAAGACGAGGTAAATTTAATCCTGCTGTTGGTCAGTTTTTTGGCAATCCAAGGCCAAAGAAATTTAATGCAGTTGAGGTTCAATTACGCTTAAGTTTACTTTTGTTAAACGAAGCCGTTTTGTGTTTGCAGGAGGGTATCATTGAATCCGTTGAAGATGGAGACTTAGGCGCTATTTTTGGTATTGGCTTCCGCCCATTTACTGGTGGCCCGTTTCGTTACATTGATCAGGTTGGTGCAGCAATCATCTTAAAGGAATTAGACGCGTATAGAAATACGTTCGGTGAACGTTTTAGTGCATGTGACATGCTTATAGAATATGCCAAATCTAACAAGACCTTTTATTAAAGATTTTAAATTTTTATATTGATTTTATTGGAAATAAATTACGGGTTCACAGGTTTTAAATTTGCTTTTAAAACCTAGAGTCGTAATGGTGGTAAAGCAGGTTTATTTTGTATATTTGCATGCAATTAAAACTAAAAAATTGCCGTTACATGGACTTACATTCTACAGATAAATTCATTGGAGAGGGCTTAACCTACGACGATGTGTTGTTGGCTCCTGCTTATTCTGAGGTTTTGCCGCGTGATGTAAATATCACATCTAAATTTTCTAGAAATATTTCCTTAAATACACCAATCGTATCTGCAGCAATGGATACTGTTTCTGAATCTGCTATGGCAATTGCCATTGCTCGGGAAGGAGGTATTGCTGTTTTACATAAAAACATGAGTATAGAAGCTCAAGCAAAGGAAGTATATGCTGTTAAAAGATCTGAGTCTGGAATGATATTGGATCCCGTAACACTTTCTCACACATCTACAGTAGCGGATGCTAAAAAGATGATGAAAGAATTTAGCATTGGAGGAATTCCGGTGGTAGATGACAATCGTAAATTAATTGGTATTGTAACCAACAGAGACTTGCGTTTTGTAAAAGACAATACTTTATCGGTTAATGATGTAATGACCAAAAAAGGCTTGGTTGTTACCAAAGAAAACACAACACTATCTCAAGCTGAAGAAATTCTGCAAGATCATAAAATAGAAAAATTACCTGTTGTTGACAAAGACAATATTCTGGTTGGTCTAATTACCTACAGAGATATTATAAAGGTTCGCGTTCAGCCAAACTCAAATAAAGATTCTTTTGGTAGATTAAGAGTTGCTGCAGCTGTTGGCGTTACCGGTGATGTTATGGATCGTGTAAATGCTCTTGTAACTGCTGGTGTAGATGCCATTATTGTGGATACCGCTCATGGCCATACCAAAGGAGTAGTTGATACATTAAAGTTAATTAAATCTCAGTATCCAAACTTAGATGTTGTTGTAGGTAATATAGCTACAGCTGATGCTGCTCGTTACTTAGTTGAGGCTGGAGCAGATGGTTTAAAAGTTGGTATTGGTCCTGGTTCTATCTGTACAACTCGAGTGGTTGCTGGTGTAGGTGTTCCGCAATTAACTGCAGTAATGATGGTTTCTGAAGCCATTAAAGGGTCAGGTGTTCCTGTAATTGCTGATGGAGGTATTCGTTACACGGGAGATATTGTTAAAGCAATTTCTGCTGGTGCAGATTCGGTAATGCTTGGGTCTTTGCTCGCTGGTACAGAAGAATCGCCTGGAGAAACAATTATATACGAAGGTCGTAAATACAAAGCCTATAGAGGGATGGGCTCTATTGATGCTATGAAAGCGGGCTCTAAAGATCGTTATTTTCAAGATGTAGAAGACGATGTTCAGAAACTAGTACCCGAAGGTATTGTTGGACGCGTAGATTACAAAGGATCTTTGGCAGAGGTTATGTATCAATTTATAGGTGGGCTAAGAGCAGGTATGGGGTACTGCGGCTCTAAAGATATTTTGTCTCTTAAAGAAAACGCTCAATTTGTTAGAATTACCAGTGCAGGTGTTATTGAATCTCACCCGCACGATGTTACCATTACTCGTGAATCACCAAATTATAGTAGAAAATAAACTTTATCAAATGAAAAAAATAATTTACACAGTCGTTATTGCTTTAGTAAGTTTTAATGCATTAGCTCAAGAAACTAGTAGAACACTTTTAACTATTGGTGGAGAAGAGGTTAGTGTTGATGACTTTTTGAGTATTTACAACAAAAATAGAGCTGTTGGAGAAGCCATTGATCCAAAAACACTAGACGAATACGTTGATTTATTTATCAACTTTAAGCTAAAAGTAAAAGAAGCTGAGGCATTGGGTATGGATACGGTTCCTAGTTTTATTAAAGAACTCCAAGGCTATAGAAAGCAGCTAGCAACGCCATATTTAGTTGACAAACAAGCCGGAGAGCAATTAGTAATTGAGGCCTACAATAGGTTGAAACAAGAAGTTAAAGCTGGTCATATACTTATTACAGTAAACGCTGAAGCTTCTCCTGCTGATACACTTAAGGCATATAATAAAATATTAAAACTGCGAAAAGAAATAATAAATGGAGCTGATTTTAATGCTTACGCTAAACAATACTCTCAAGATCCATCTGCCAAAGATAATGCAGGTGATTTAGGTTATTTTAGTGCAATGTACATGGTTTATCCTTTCGAAAATGCGGCTTACAATACTGCTGTTGGAGAAGTTTCTGATATTGTTCGTACACGATTTGGTTATCACATACTTCAGGTAAAAGACAAGAGAGCTTCCAGAGGCGAAGTTAAAACAGCACACATTATGGTTAAATTCCCTAAGCCGTCTGGTGAAAACACAAAAGAAGAAATCGATTTAGCTCAGCTGAAAATAAATGAAATTTACACCAAACTTATTTCTGAAAATGCAGATTTTGCTGAAATGGCTAAACAATACTCAGATGATAAAAACAACGCATCTAAAGGAGGTGCTTTACCATGGTTTGGTTCAAATAGAATGGTAGAGAGTTTCGAGAATGCAGCTTTCGAAATTACTGAAATTGGTGCGATAACTGAACCCGTTGCTACACCTTATGGTTGGCATATTATTAAATTAATCGATAAAAAAGGTTTGGGCACTTTTGAAGATGAAAAGGCCGAAATAAAAAAGAAAGTAGAAAAAGATTCTAGAGCTCAGGTTAGGCGTTCTTCTCTGGTAAATAAACTTAAAATAGATTACAAGTATGCCTTCAATAAATCAGCTTTCACTCAAGTAAAGAATATTGTTTCAAAAGACTTTTTATCAGGAAATTGGTCTGTAGAAAAAAATAAAAAAGAGTTAACTAAAACCATTTTTTCTCTAGAAGATAAAGTTTATTCTCAATTAGATTTTGCGATTTATTTGACTAAATCACTTAAAAAAATCAATTCAAAATCTAAAGTTCAAATTACTTCTGTTATTGACAATGCTTTAGCCTCTTGGACCGAAGATGAAGTGATAGCCTATGAAAATCTTAATTTAGAAAACAAATACAATGACTTTAGATTGTTAATGAAAGAATACCGTGATGGTATTTTATTGTACGAACTTACAGATTCTAAAATTTGGTCTAAGTCTGTTAAAGACACTATTGGTTTAAAAGAATTTTATGAAGCTAACAAGCTCAATTACATGTGGGATCAGAGAGCTGAAGCTAGTGTAATTAACTGTAAGAATGAGACCATAGCTTGTAAGGTTTACAATAAGTTACGAAAAGGGAAAACAGATTTAGGTAAGATTAAGTTAAAAATGAATAAAAAGTCTCCATTAAACATGGATGTTAACCGAGGTGTTTATTCACACGGCGACAACCTGTTTGTAGACTCTGTTGAATGGGTTGTTGGAGTTTCTGATTTGATGAAGGATAATGAAAACGTTAAACTTGTTTACATTACCGAAATTTTAGAGCCGCAGGTTAAAGAATTAAACGAAGCTAAAGGAATTATTACATCAGATTACCAAGACGCATTAGAACAGGCTTGGTTGCGTGAACTTAAATCTAAATATGATGTAGAGCTTAATAATTATGTTTTGGATTTAGTTAAAACAGATAATCTAAGTGAATTAGATGTAGTTGTTGTGCCTGAAATACCGTCCTATAAGGGACACTTTGTTCGTTGCTTTGGTAAAGCTAGAAGAGCTCTAGGTTCTTCAAAAGATATTATTTTTGAGTGGTATGGTAATTTATACACCACCGAGTTAAAGAGGGATTAATCATTGTTTAAGTTCTTCATCTATACATTAGCTATTGCTATTTTGTCGTCATGTTCTTTCTTTGAAAGAACTGACGACATTTTAATTGCTAGACTTAACGACTCTTATTTGTATGAATCTGACGTTAAATCGATACTTAATAAGCATTTATCTACCGCTGATAGTTCAGCGCTTGTGCAACAATACATTATTAATTGGGCTCAAGAAGAACTCCTTCTTCAGAAAGCTGAATTAAATGTTGATATTAGTGAGTTTGAAATAGATAAAAGGTTGGAAGATTACAGACGTTCTTTACTAATCCATGCTTACGAGCAAAAATTAATACACCAAACCAACGACACACTTGTGTCATTAAGTTCTATCGAAAGCTATTTTCAACAACACACCGATGATTATATTTTAGCACAAGATATTGTAAAGTTAATGCTGATTAAAGTTAGTGAAGTTGCCCCAGAGTTAGACTCAATACAGGAATGGGTTTTTTCACATGAGCCTCTTAACCACGATGCTATAGAAGCCTATGCGCATCAGTACGCTAAACGCTTTTACTACAATCCTAAAGAGTGGTTAAATTGGTCAGAGTTTAGCGATTTTTTGCCTCAAGCAAATCTTGAGACAAATTTTTTTCAAAAAAACAATACTTTACAGTTTAAAGACTCGTTAGACTTATATTTTATAAGACTCTTTGACAAGAAAGTTCAAGGAGAATTAGCTCCTTTAGAATATGTTGAAGAAGAAATAAAAAGTATATTGCTAAATCAAAAAAAACTAAGAACAGTTGATGTTATTCAGTCAAAATTATTGGAAGATGCCAAAAAATCAAATCAATTTGAGATTTATTAAACCCTTCAAACTTACGGCAATATTTGTCTTTTTGTTTACCACGATTTTATCTGCTCAAGTAGTAATCGACGGCATTGCTGGTATTGTTGGAAATAACATCGTTTTAAATTCAGATATTGAACAACAACTTTTACAATATCAAGCCCAAGGTTTAGAAATAGACAGCGCTTTGAGAGTTCAAGTTTTAGAAGATTTATTGTTTCAAAAGCTAATGTTACACCAAGCATTACTGGATAGTATTGTTGTTACCGAAAATGAAGTTTTAAACGAAGTTGATTCACGAATCGACAACTTTATTGCTCAATTAGGTGGAGAGGATCAATTAGAAAGCTACTTTGATAAAAAAATATATGAAATCAAGGAAGAAATGTTTGAGCCTATAGAAAGTTCTCTTTTAATTCAAAGAGTACGTTATGGTATTACTTCTTCTGTAACCATAACTCCTTCAGAAATTAGGTCATTTTTCGGTACTTTCTCTTCCGATAGTCTTCCAATTGTGAACGAAGAGGTTGAAGTAGCTCAAATTCTTAAACTACCACCAGCGAGCTCATCTGCAGTTTCAGAAACGAAAAAGAAACTTGAAAAGTTAAAGTCTAGAATTGCAAAAGGAGAGAGTTTTGGAACCTTAGCCATTTTGTATTCAGAAGATCCTGGATCTTCCAGAAATGGGGGTTTATATACTTCGATCAAAAGGGGGATGTTTGTCAAAGAGTTCGAAGCTGTTATGTTTAGTCTAGAGGTGGGAGAGGTGTCTGATGTATTTAAAACTGAATATGGGTATCATATTATGGTGTTAGAGGAGCGAAGAGAAGATGAAGTTGATGTACGCCACCTCCTGATGTCTCCAAAAATATCTCCATTAGATCTCAACAATGCCAAAGATTTATTGCAAGATGTGAGAGATTCAATACTTAACGGAGACCTTGTTTTCACTAAGGCAGCTCTTCGTTATTCTGATGATAAGTCCACTAAACTTAATGGAGGTAAGTTGATTAACCCTTCTACTGGAGATACTAAGTTTGAGCTAGCTCAATTAGAACAAGGCATTAATGTAGCTATAGAAAATCTAGACGTTAACGAAATTACAGAACCTATTTTTGTGAAAATGGAGGACGGTAAAGAAGCATACCGTATGTTTGTACTATTGAATAGAAAACAACAGCATCAGGTTAATTTAGTCGATGATTACAAAAGAATAAGAGATTTAGCCTTAGAAAGCAAAAAAGACAAGTCTATTGAAGAATGGATTTCTAAGTCCTTAGAGCAAACCTATGTGCGTGTACATAAATCTTATAAATCTGATTTGTTTCAGTATAATTGGTTAAAAAAATAAAAATGAAAGATCAACACAGTGATATAGTTGCCTTAGACAATTTAAAGGTTCAATTTTCGAGTTTAAAAAACGAAATTGCTAAAATAATTGTTGGCCAAGACAAAGTGGTGGAAGAGCTAATTCTTTCTATATTTTGTAGAGGCCACGTGCTTTTAGTTGGTGTACCTGGACTAGCAAAAACGCTGTTGGTTAAAACCATAAGTGATTCTTTAGGCCTTCAGTTTTCTCGGATTCAATTTACACCCGATTTAATGCCTTCTGATATTATTGGTGCAGAGATTTTAGATGAAAATAGAAATTTTAAATTTGTTAAAGGACCTATATTTTCTAATGTAATTTTAGCCGATGAGATTAATCGTACTCCACCAAAAACGCAAGCGGCTCTCCTTGAAGCTATGCAAGAGCGCTCGGTTACAGCTGCTGGTGTTCAGCACGCATTGGATAAACCATTTTTTGTCTTAGCTACCCAAAACCCTATAGAGCAAGAAGGTACTTACCCCTTGCCAGAAGCACAATTAGATCGTTTTATGTTTAATTTAAATGTAGATTATCCAACTTTTTCAGAAGAGGTTCAGATTGTAAAAGCTACAACAACAGATACATATACTCAAGTTAAAGAGGTTTTATCAGCTACAGAAATTAAAGCTATTCAGGAGTTAATTAGAAAGATTCCGGTTTCTGATAATGTAGTTGAATACGCTGTTAAGTTGGTTGGAAAAACACGTCCTGATGGAGAATTTGCAACTGCAGAGGTTGTTAAGTATTTATCTTGGGGTGCTGGTCCAAGAGCTTCTCAGTTCTTAGTGCTTGCAGCAAAGGCTCATGCAGCAATAAATGGCAAGTATTCTCCAGATATTGAAGATGTTAAAGCTATTGCTCTTCCGGTACTTCGTCATCGTATAGTGAGGAATTATAAAGCTGATGCTGAGGGAATGAGTGTTGAGAAATTAGTTGCTTCTCTTTTGTAACTATTTTACCAATTTAGTTTTTTTGACACCTACTTTAATCGTAAAGTTTTTAGTCGTACAATCAATACAATCAATAGGATTTTAATTTATACAGTTATTTAATAATAATATTTTTAATAATTTAATTTAAGTTATGCTTCTAAATAATACGATTTAGAGTACGACGAATACAATATTAATTATGCAATTATCAAAAAATCAAATTGATGAACTCTATGAGTTCGTTAGAAAGAAAGGCATCCAATATATTGATTTACAAAAAGAACTTGTAGGTTACCTCATTTTGATTATTGAATCTAAAATGAAATCTAACCCTAATTTAACATTTACCAAAGCTCTTAATTTGGCCTATAAGACTTTTGGCGTTTATGGTTTTGACGCTATCCTTAGCCATAAAATTAAAATGCAAACTAAACTTTTTTATCGTACAATACGCAAACATATACGAGCGCTTTTTATCAGCTATCGGATATGCTTTATATTAAGTTCTTTTTTTATATTCTATTATGTTAGGTCATTTAATTGTATCATTCATGAGCTCTATTTTGGATTTATAGCTGCAGGGATTTTTCTACTTGTCTATTCAAGTTACTCATCACATAATACAATACGAAAGTTAAGTAAAAAGTATCTTGTTTTAAGTTCTTACATTAATTTAAATATGGGTAGTATAAGCATTTTGTATTATTTTTTGGTTCTTCCTACAGTTATTGGGGAACATATTCTAAATAATTATCCTCACCTTTTTTCTCTTAACCTTACTTTATTACTTGTTTTTATTGAAGTTAGACGAAGTGTACTAAAAGAAATGTTAGCTTATGTGAAAAGTAAAGGCTTGGAGTAGCTTAAAAATAGTAAGGAAAAAAAATATTTTATAAATTCGCACATATCTTTTTTAATTAAAAACATTAGTATAGCATGCAACTGTACAATAAATTAAGCGCAAAAGAAAGAGCTGTTTTAATAGACGATGCAGGAAAGAAAAGACTTACCATCTCTTTTTATCAGTACGCAAACATTAAAGATCCTCAAGTTTTTAGAGACCTACTATATGTTAAATGGGATTCTATGGAGGTTTTGGGTCGTATTTATATTGCTCCAGAAGGAATAAATGCACAATTTTCATTACCTGCAGATCAGTTCTCGAATTTTAGAGACCACCTGGAAACCATTTCTTTTTTAAAAGACATTCGATTAAATGTTGCTAGAGAGCAGGACAATAAGTCATTTTTAAAGCTAAAAATTAAGGTTAAAAGCAAAATAGTTGCAGACGGCTTAAATGACGATACTTTTGATGTTACGGATATTGGTACTCATCTTAATGCCAAAGATTTTAATGACATACTTGACAATCCTCAAACAGTTTTGGTTGACATGCGCAATCATTATGAATCTGAAATTGGACATTTCACGAACGCAATAACTCCAGATGTAGACACTTTTAGAGAATCTCTTCCTATTATTGAAGAGGATATAAAAGCACATAAGGAGGATAAAAATATCGTAATGTATTGTACTGGTGGAATTAGGTGTGAAAAGGCTAGTGCTTATTTTAAGCACAAAGGATTTAAAAATGTATTTCAATTGGAAGGTGGGATTATTGAGTATGCCAGACAAATAGAAGCCGAGGGTTTAGAGAATAAATTTATGGGTAAGAACTTTGTGTTTGATGAACGCAGAGGAGAGCGAATTTCCGATGCTGTTATTTCTTCTTGCCATCAATGTGGAAATGCTTGCGACGTGCATACAAATTGCTTAAATGTAGCTTGTAATTTATTGTTTTTACAATGTGAAGAATGCAAAAAAAATCATGATAATTGTTGTTCGTCTGCCTGTAAAGAGATATCTGCTCTTCCCTTTGAACAACAGAAAGAGTTGAGAAAGGGTACGCCAAACAGCAATAAAATTTTTAATAAAGGGAGAAAAGTTGGCTTAAAAAAAACAAAATAAATGGTTTTTGTACCAATTAGAGTTCTTTAAATTATGAAATTTTAAAAAAAAAGCCTTGTTTAATTATTTAAACAAGGCTTTTTTACATTCACTCATTATTTAATAATTCATTGGTCTTCTCACATCTGCAATATGTTTCGCTAAACGCATTACTTGGCGAGAGTATCCATATTCATTATCGTACCAAACGTAAAGAATAATATTTTTACCATCTTGAGAAATTATAGTTGCTGGACTGTCGTATATAGCAGCAGCATTGTTGCCCACAATATCACTAGATACTAATTCTTTAGAAATAGAATAGTTTATTTGCTCTACTAGAGGGCCTTCTAGAGCCGCATTTTTAATAATAGTATTAACATCTTCTAAGGTAATCTCTTTATCTAATGTTATGTTTAGTATTGCTAAAGAGCCATTAGGTGTAGGAACCCGAACTGCATTTGCAGTTAATTTATTTTTTAGTTCTGGAATTACCTTAACAACTGCATTTCCTGCTCCAGTATTTGTGAGGACTAAGTTTAGCGCAGCTGCTCTTCCGCGTCTCTCTTTTTTATGCATATTGTCTACTAAGTTTTGGTCATTTGTATACGCATGTATAGTTTCAATATGACCTTTTACAATCCCTAAGTTGTCGTTTAGTATTTTTAAAATAGGTGTAATAGCATTTGTTGTGCAGGAAGCTGCAGAAAATACATCGTATTTATTTAGTTTGTAATCCAAGTGATTCGCACCAAACACAATATTCGGTACCTCGGCACCGGGAGCCGTTAATAGCACTTTCAAAACACCTTTTGCTTTTAAATGTCTGCTCAAAGCCACTTTGTCTTTGAATACACCGGTATTGTCAATTAGCAATGCATTTTTAATTCCGTATGCAGAATAGTCTACATCTTCTGGTGCAGAAGTTTTTATGAGTTGAACGGATTGTCCATTAATAATTAAAGATTTATTGGCAACATCCTCTACAACTGTTCCAGGAAATTTCCCATGTACTGAGTCAGTTCGTAATAACGAAGCTCTTTTTATAATGTTTCGTTCATCGTTATTTCTAAGTACAATTGCCCTCAATCTTAATTGCTCTCCTTTTCCTTCTTGCGCCATTAGTTCTCTGGCTAAAAGACGTCCAATTCTCCCAAACCCAAATAAAATGACATCTTTAGGATGTATCGTTGTACTTTCATTATTTACAAAATCTAGTTTTTTGCATATAAATGACTTTAAGTCTTTGTAAAGTTCTTTCTCGTTAATCCATTCATAAGTGAGTTTTCCAAGATCAATTTTTGAAGGTGCTATATTCGTTTTTGAGATGCCATTAGCCATTGCTAGTGTTTCGAATATAGTGATCGGTTTTTGAACAAAGTTTTTTGCGTATTCATGCAGATTTAAGATTTCACTCGATCTTTTGTCAATGAGTTTGTTCCGAAAGATGACCAACTCTATTGATTTTTCGAAAGATAAATCACTCGAAACTTTTATCAATTCGATTGCTGCTCTTTCTTCCGCAATCCTTGCATTTAATTCTTCCTGGTAATTCATAAATGAATTTTAAAAAGGGATTAATTTATGCCACGAAAATAGTATTTTTTTAACTAATTAAACCTCGTTTTTTTGTTTTAATTTAACGCTGTACTTAGTGTACATAGTACGTTTAATCATTTTCAAAGTATTTAAATTCTATGTAAAGGACACTAAATTTAATGTTCTCAATGCAGCTTATTTTAGGGCTGTATTTAATTAACAGTGTGAGAAAAAATCTAGCATTTTGATTCATTTTTTTTTGACTAGAACTACATAAATAAGTACTCTATTTTTCAAGTAATTTTATGCTAAATTTTCAAATTATTTTAGGTGATTTTTTCATTAGGATTCCAAAAGTTTACATTAAATTGAAATGAATTACACTTCACTTTCAATTTTTCAGCGTTCTATAATTACCTAAAAGATTGAAATTATTCTTTAAAAAACAGACATGTTGCCAATTATAAAAAAAAAGGTCTGGTATTTGTTTACTCATCTAAGAACATCTCATTATTTAATCTTCTATTATGAATAAATTAGTATTATTACTTTTCATCCCATTTTTTACATTTGCCCAACAATGGGATTTTGTTGGTAATTACGATTCGGATGGAAGGCATCATCCAGTAACGTTCTCTAACGATGATTTTGGTTTTGTTTTAGCGGGACAAAACAATGCTGGTGAATATTTAAGTGATGTTTTACGTTATGATGTTCAATCCAATAGTTGGGAACAATTGGCAAACTTCCCTGGTGGCCCAAGAGGCTATGCATATGGCGTTTCTGATGGTACAAATGCTTATGTTGGTTTCGGAAGTAATAACGATTTATATCCAACGGATTGGTGGGTGTATTCTATACCTAATAACTCGTGGGAAGAATTACAAAGTTTCCCTTATCTTGGAAGAAACCATCCTGCTATGGTTCTGTCTGATGGTAAAATATTTGTAGGAATGGGAAGTTCTGATGGATTTAATTTTGATGATTGGTGGGTTTATGATATCTTAAACGACACTTGGGGTCAGTTGTCCAATTTTCCATTCGGTGCTAGGCATCATCCTTTTTATTTTTCAATTGATAAGGTACCCTACGTTGGTTTTGGGCATGGGGATTATACAAATAATGGTACTATTCAGATTTACAACGATTTTTACCGCTATGATGTAAGTAGTGACAATTGGATTCAACTCAACGATTTTCCTTCAGAAGCTAGAGTTGCTGGCACTCAATTTTCATACAATGGTAAAGGTTACATTATGAGTGGAGATGGCGACGATCATGGTCCTTTAGACTCTGGTGAGTTATGGCAATATGATCCTTTGTTAGATAGCTGGACACAGCTAACATCTCATCCAGGTGGAGCTAGATGGGCTCCAGGTTCTTTTGTTATTGGTTGCAATGTTTATTTAACATCTGGTTACAAACTAGAATCAGACACCTATTTTAACGATTTATTAAAATTTAAATTAAGTGCGGATTGTGGATGTTTGGATGAATTGGCTCTAAATTACAACCAAGAAGCATTATTTAATGACAACTCTTGCTGCTATCTTTCCGGGTGTACAGACCCTTACTCTACTAATTATAACGATAATGCTTGTATTGACGATGGCAGTTGTATTGCAACAGTACTGGGTTGTACTGACAGTTCCTTCACAAACTTTAACTCACTAGCAAATACAAGTTCTGGTTTTACAGGTTTTACTTCTGAAGAATTTGGCTCAGGTGGTTTTCATTACAACGATATGTGGGATATGGTTTTTAATTGCTTTGAGACTGTTACATTAAAAAGTATAGATCTTTATGCTGAATCTTCTTTTTCAACTCAAATCGAAATTATTGACGATAATGAAAATCAAATTTATTCATCTACTATAGCTCTCGAAAGTGGTTTAAATCAAGTTGAGTTAGATTTTGTTATTTATCCGGGAAATGATTATAAAATTGGTATCAATGGAAGTAATGACGGTCTGTATAGAAATAGTAGTGTAGCAGATGGTACATTCCCAATTAACTTATTCGATGTAATTGAAATTACTTCAAATACGACTGAAGATCCTTTAGACTTTTTTTATTATTTCTACAATTGGCAATTGGAAGTCGTGTGTCAAAGTATTTTGGGATGCACAGATTTATTGGCATGTAATTACAATAGCTCTGCAATTACAGATGATAACTCATGTACCTATGCTTCCGAGTTTTATGACTGTAATCAAGAGTGTCTAAACGATTTTGACATTGATGGTGTTTGTGATGAACTAGATAATTGTCCTGAGATAGCCAATCCAGATCAGGAAGATAATAATTCTAATAATGTTGGAGATGTTTGTGATAACCTGAGCATTGATGAAGTTTCCGTATCGAGAAATGTTGTAAAGATAATAGATGTCTTGGGAAGAATTTCAACGAATAATAAAGGGTTTACTATATATCTTTACGATGATGGAACTGCTGAGAAAAAATATTCTTTCGAGTAATCTTACTTCAAGTTTTTAAAATCAACTGTTATGACCTTGAAGAATTTTGTTTGGTTAATTCTACTAGAGATTCGG
The DNA here is from genome assembly GCA_028110365.1 of Flavobacteriales bacterium. GTDB lineage: Bacteria > Bacteroidota > Bacteroidia > Flavobacteriales > UBA7430 > UBA6772. The sequence goes on along the minus strand of JAOGVT010000006.1, from coordinate 3,739 downwards.
CTAATTTTATTTTAATTATTTGAAGTAATATCCTGTTTTCAAAAGTTATTAATTTTTATTTAACGAATTAAAGTTAACGATTTTCTTGTTTTATGAACAGATTCATCATACCCTTCAATTATAAAATCTACCGTGTAACTATCTTGTGGGCAATTTAATCCAGACTGTACATTTGTGCCATCCCACTTGAAGTTTATTTGGTCGCTTTCATAAACAATCTGTCCCCATCTGTTACTTATTTTAACACGAATACTTTTCGGGTAGGATCCATAGAATTCGAAAAAATCATTGATTCCGTCATTGTTAGGCGTAAATGCATTTGGGCTAAAATTTTCAGGGCTTGGATTTAAACACAAGCTATTAGAATTACTTTTTACATTAGTATTTAAAAAACTTGACGCAACGACTCTAAAGCAGAAAATCGAATCCCTATTTTCTTCTATTAATTCTCTATCGATATAATCATATGTGTCCGATGAAACAACCCCAATATCTGTAAATGCTTGGAAGTTTGAATTGAAAAATTGTATTGTGTAGCTGTCAATTCCTCCAGGCCAATCTGAATATGAATCCCAATTTAGATGAAACTGATTTTCTTTGTTTGTCCCATTTAAGATGATGTTAGATCCAATATTACTTTGTGGACCTGAATTTCCACAAACATCTCCATAGGAGACTCTGTAATAGTATTTTTGTAAAGGAGGTTTTACATTATAATCAACAAATGGAGGGTTCGAAGTTAGAGCATAGTTCTCAATCCATCCAAAGTAATTGTCCCACCTATCGATACTATAGAAACTTAAATTACTTTGATAAATGTAGTCCCAATCTGTTACAATTAATTCGTTATTTGGAGAGAAATCAGAAGGGTTTAAACTATAAACGGATGTTTTGGAAAGCGAAATTGGAATTTCAAAGTCTATAAATTTGGGCTCTAGTTCAACCGTATTCGATTTCGATTCAAATAAAGAGTCCGGATGATGAGCTATCACATAGTAGTAATAGCTCATGTTACAAAGCCCAGTGTCTATATATGATAACGTTGTGTTTTCTACCGTATCTATTTCATCAAATTCCAGATTATTCGTAGATCTATAGATTGAATAATAGTCTACTTCATCCCATCCTTTGTAATTACTCCAAGTCAATTCTACAGTTTCGTACTCGTTACTTTCTACAGTTAAATGAATAGTTGAGTGCATTATAGAACTGTCTGAATAATAGGTACATGAGTCCTGCTGAAGAATTACATAATTATTAATTTGCGAGGTCGAAATTGTATGGTTATACGTATTTAAAAATTCATCGGATGAGTTGAAAATTTGCACCCAATCTTGATTCTCTTTATGTGCCAGTATTATATTTTTAAAATAGTCATCTTGAGATTCTTCTCCCCATACAACTTGAACGCCTAATTCATTTACGGTTACATATTTTATCAATGGCAAGTTTACAAGAGTATCCAGTATATCTATATTTATTAAAGCAATTGTATCATCAAAACAACCTCTTAAGTCTGTAACTTCAAGATTTATTTCAACCTCACCTGAAGCGTTAAATACTATACTTGGTTCAAAATCCGTATAGTTACTATTCGTGTCTAAATTAAACGTCCATGAAGAAAGGATGGAGTCGGTAGGGTAAGTTGAGGTGTTTTCAAACTGAACTTCTGCTAGACCATAACAAAACGCATCATTTGTAATTGTGAACGAAAGTGATGCTGTTGGATTTTCATAGATTTCAAATAACGTGGAGATTAGCGTGTCGCTATAACACCCATTTTTTGAAGTAACGCTATGGAATACTTGATATAGTCCAGGTATTGTGTAGGTATGTTGTGGGTTTTTAGCCTCGCTTGTAACTCCATCTCCAAAATCCCAAAAATAGGTTGCTGAGTCCGGTAAAATATAAGTTGTAAAATCAGAAAAATCTATCTGGTGTGGAGAACATCCAGCCGTATCACTATACTCAATTTTAATATTAGGATTTGGGTAAATTTGAATAGTGTCGTAAAATGAGGAAGTACATTCATCTAGAAATCCATATAGCGTTACTTTTTCAGAGTAGACTAATTCCTCTGTTTCTCCATAAGGAAATGACATTTGAATTTGATTCGTTTCATTAACATTGTATAGTAAGCTGTCTATATATACAGTCCCGTAAGTTAAAAATACATTTGTTGTTAAGCTAGACTCGTCGTTAATATCTAATAGTTCTCCATCGCAAATGGAATTGTTATTGGTTGAGAAGTTAGGGTACGGTTTTTTAACACTTATCAAATCATTATAAAAAATTGTATCAACACAGCCATGCTCTGATAAAACTGATAGTCCAATGTCATATATTGCCATATCATTTGCTTGTAATACAAAAATTGAGGTGTCTAGTGTAGAAAGATAATATGCATCATCACCGAAATAATCTTCCTTGTAATATCCCCATTGATACGATTCAACATAATTTGTATACAAACTCTCAAACGCTAATTGAACAGGTGCGCATAACTCTCCCGTTTCATCTGATATAATATCTGCTACGATATTATAAACTTTAATACTATCCTGAATTTTAATAAAGCAACCATTATCGTTAACTACTGTAAATTCAATAGGATGATTAGAAATCTGATCTCCAGTTAGAAAGTCTGATTCACTGGTTATGTTTGTTTGTGTAGCGTTTGGATATGTTATAAAGGTGTATGAGTCTGCAAGCCAATTGTAAGTGGTCTGATCTCCAATTCCAATGGATACTTCAGCACTCATTTCAAAAGAATTTCCAACACAAATGGTCTCAGGAATATCTATGCTGGCATTTACTCCAATATCAAATTCAATTTCATCAGAGTAAAAACAAGAATTTGCTGTTCCATTATCAATTTCAATAGTGTAAGAAATAGAATAGTTGTTTGGTTCGTTAAACTTTACTGACAATCCAATAGAATTTTCTTCTAAAATTTCAACTTCTGGACTAATATTCCACTCAAACTCTGAAATAGTAATGGGTACCTCATAAATAGAATTGTAATTGATTTGAAATTGTTTGTCTAATTCTGTAGCTCCATTAAAACAAAGAATAGAATCTATGTCAAGTATAACTGGATTTAAGTCATTAATGACAATTGCTGAATCAATCGAAATAGAATCACTACAACCGTGGGATGAACTGACGACTAGTGATACGTCATAGATTCCGACTGAATTTAGGTTAAGACTACTTTGTTGACCAACGAGAGAGGAGATTAATGGTTCGTTAAAATTATAATTTTCCTCTGTTGAAGTCCAGTTCCAAGAATTAATGTATTGATTGTTTAAGCTAGAGAGTTGAACACTTTGATTTGGACAAAAAAGAAGTGTATCAGCTATTAGCATATCAGCCACTACCTGGTAGGCTTCAATCGTTTCGGTTTCTATTTCCCAACATCCAACAGTATTTGTTACTTGAAGGCTGATGTCGAATAGTTCGCTATTGTTGGCTCCCAATTCAGTTTCAGTACTCAGTGTAGTTTCGTTTTCGTTTGGATTTTGAATTAGTAGTTCATTTTGATCTGTAGACCAATTAAAAAGGTGAGATTGAGACCACGGATCAAGATCAACAGCTTGTGCATTAAATTGTTTGCCTACACAAATAATCTCATCATACATAATAGATGCATCCACACCTACGTTAAATACAACAGTATCTGAGTATAAGCAGTCTGAGGATAAATCGGTTCCATCTATAGTAGTCCAATACACTAGTG
>JAOGVT010000058.1:0-2261 GCA_028110365.1 Flavobacteriales bacterium | reverse complement strand
TATCAGGATGTTCAGAAACACCCATACCAGCAAGTGAAGCCTTAGCATACGAATCAGAGGGTTATAGCGATTGGTACTTGCCTTCAAAAGATGAACTAATAGAAATGTACAACACGATAGGGAACGGAGGTCCAGATGGCAATATAGGTGGTTTCAGCAATGATAATTATTGGTATTGGTCTTCCTCGGAGTGGGGTAATAATCTTGACGCCGCGTGGAGCGTCACTTTCAATAATGGTCTCCCGGGCTTCAACCATAAGTTCAATCTGACCAGGGTTCGTATTATTCGCGCTTTTGGATACACTTTAGGCTGTATAGACGAGACAGCTTGTAACTTCAACCCTGAAGCTGATATGTCTGATGGGAGCTGTACTTATGCTGAACAAGGTTATGATTGTGAAGGAAATATAACAGCTGAAATAGGAGATGTGATGGAAGGAGGGTATTTATTCTACATAGATGAATCAGGACAGCACGGTTTGGTTGCTGCGATGGAGGACTTAACAGAAGGAGCTACTGACCCAAATGGATATGGCTTTAACGGTTACGAGTGGGGTTGTTATCAAATTGATGTAATTGGAGCAGATGGACAAGCTATAGGGACAGGTTATCAGAATACAATGGATATCGTAAACCAAGGATGCGTAACAGATAATGGAGATATAACAGCAGCACAAGCAGCCTTAGATGCTGAAATAAACGGCTACAGCGACTGGTGCTTCCCTTCAATAGATGAACTATACGAAATGTACAACACGATAGGAAACGGTGGACCAGAGGGTAATATAGGAGGTTTTGAAACTAGCGATTATCCTAATTATTGGGCTTCCTCGGAGAGCGGTTATGACCGCGCGTGGGGCGTCTATTTCAATGCTGGTGGTGGCAAGGACACCGGCTATAAGGGCAATTCAGGCAGGGTTCGTGTTATTCGCGCTTTTTAACTATTTACCCCTTTACCTATTTAACGCTAACCCTAACCTTTTATGTACTAGTTCAATAACCTTTATGGTATAGTTTGAGTCTGTAATACGATTAACTTACTAGTAAATACTGATGTTTTAAAGATAGTTACTATCACTTGTAGAGCTCTTGTATTGGTGGTCTTGTGTAGTGATTCTCAGCAAATTCAACGATTTCAAGAATGTCTTTATGTATTTGGTTAGATTTAAGTAACGATCGGTCAACTAAATAAAAGCTTTGTTAGCCAAGTGTTAACAGAGCTTTTTTGTTTTGTTAACGTTTTGTTATTAGATAAAATAGACTAATAAATGGCAAGATTGTAGCGTTAAGGTTTCGTAGATTTTACATAATCCTGGGGGGGATTAATACGAAGAGCCACTCAATTAGAGTGGTTTTTTTATGTTTAACTGCTTATTGCTTTTATGTAACGTTTTGCATCACATTTTTAAGCTATTTTTACACTAAATTTTATTCGTACTTGATGAAAGAATTGGTTGAAGACCTATCCGGTATTGCAGTTACTTTTTTTAAAAGTGCCAAGGCCAAACGTATCAATATTACCCTAAAGCCTTTTGCAGGCGTTCGGGTAAGTGTGCCTAGTTCTGTTAGTTTTAAACAAGCAAAAACAGCCACACAAAAACGCATGGGATGGATTCAATCTCAAGTATCTAAAATGAAGCGTGTAGAAAACCAGTACACTGTTTTTACCAGCAATACCAAGTTTCAAACGCGTTCTCATTCATTAGTCTTAAAAAGGGTAGATGCCGAAGCGCTTAGGTCTTTTGTTGCCAACTCTAAAATAACGGTTTTTATTCCAAATTCTCTTAACATACTAGATGCTGTGGTTCAAACAGAAATTAGAACTGCCATAGTGCGAGCCTTGCGAAAGGAAGCTAAAGACCACCTTCCTGAACGAGTTGCCATTTTGGCTGCCAAACACAACTTTACGTATAAAAACACCGCCATTAAGAATGCCAAAACCCGATGGGGAAGTTGCTCGTTTGAAAACAATATTAATCTCAATTTACACCTTATGCGCTTGCCAGAGCATTTAATAGATTACGTTATTCTTCATGAGTTGGTGCACACAAGGGTTAAAAACCACAGCAAAGATTTTTGGCTACTCTTACAACTGGTTTCTGGTAATGCTAAGGGATTGGATAAAGAGGTTAAATGTTACAGCACCCATATTTACTAGTTGTTTTGTAAGTTGTTTTAAGTGTAGTCGTTTTTTTCGCTTCGGTTTAATTTTTAAAAACTGGCTTTTTTTTTGTTTATCAATATGGCATATTTATTGAAGT
>JAOGVT010000061.1:0-2162 GCA_028110365.1 Flavobacteriales bacterium | reverse complement strand
TAGATTTAGATTGAAAACGATTTACCAATAAAGTGTGATCGGTTGGATTGGACTGAAAATAAATCAAACCTCCTAAACCGTAATTCTCAATCAAACTATCGATTGACTTGTAATAAATTTCATCTGTATTTCGACCGTTTGCAGCTACCATAAATAACTGACCTATTTTCTCGTCTAAAGTTAAGGTTTGAATTAGAGAATCTGCCCAAGGTGAATCGGCTAAAAGATAAGGTGGGATAAGAGGTGGCTGTGGGATTGGAGAAACAGTTTTACCCCAAAACCCCAACATACCTAAACAGATGATGAGCACACTAAATATTCTTACAAACATGAAATTAAAGCTGTTAAAATTATTTTGATAAATTGGGCTCATACTTAAATACAAACCAATACAAAATGGATTTTAAAAATACAGAGTTTTATATATAAATGAGTTAGAGATTGCTGTTTTTACCTAAAATGTTATTAACAATAGAAAGTCAACTTTTAAGCGCATCAACAAGTTACACATTAAACCATCAACTAGACTTAGTTCGAATAAAAAACAAGCCTGTAAAACTAATTAAACCGTTAATAATTAACAGTTCAAAACCAAAGCTAAACCCCCAAAAAATTGGAGCAATTAATTGCAATACATAGGTTAAAATTGGAGCCAAAATAACAACTGGAATAACGAAATGATCTTTAATTTTATAACTTGTAAATAGGCCAAAAGCATACATCCCAAGTAATGGTCCATAGGTGTATCCTGCTACTTTAAATAAAGCAGAAACCACACTTTCGTCGTTAATGAGTTTAAATAAAAGTATTACAAGAAATAACAGTATTGAAAATAACACATGCGTACGTTTTCTTAATTTAACTTGTTTCGTGGCTTCCATTTTTTGAACGTTTAAAAAATCTACACAAAATGACGTTGTCAGAGCCGTTAATGCTGAATCAGCACTAGAATAAGCCGCAGCAACCAAACCTAAAATAAAAAACAACCCAACAACCAAAGGCATAGATTCGTGCATAGCAACGCTAGCAAACAATTCATCGCCAGAGGCTACAATACCTTTACTAGATGCAAATAAGTAAAGAAGTGCGCCGAGTGCTAAAAACAACACATTAACAAAAACTAGAATAACGCTAAACCAAAACATGTTTTTTTGCGCATCTTTTAATGTAGGGCAAGATAAATTCTTCTGCATCATATCTTGATCTAGGCCAGTCATAACGATGGCTAAAAAAGCACCTGCCAAAAACTTTTTAGGAAAAAATGACGGTGAACGAAGATCTTCAAAAAAGAACATTTTAGCGTATTTAGAAGCTGAGATTTCAGAAACAGCTTTGCTTAAACTAAAATTCATGGCATCGGCAACGTAATAAAAACACAAAACAACTGCTATCAACATAAAGAGCGTTTGTAATGTATCCGTCCAAATAATTGTTTTTATTCCGGCTTTGTGTGTGTAAAGCCAAATTAACAAAATGGTTAAAGCTACAGTTACAGCAAAAGGTACATTCCAAAAGTCAAAAACTAAAACTTGCAAAACATTAGCTACTAGATACAGACGAAATGCTGCTCCAATAGTTCGAGATAAAATGAAATAAAACGCACCTGATTTGTAAGACCAAAAGCCAAAACGATCTTCTAGATACGTATAAATAGAAGTTAAATTTAATTTGTAATAAATAGGCATCAGTACAGTGGCAATTACAGCATAACCAACAAGATAACCAAGCACCATTTGAACATAAGAAAATTGGCTTGAAGCGACCCAACCAGGTACAGAAATAAAAGTGACTCCAGAGAGACTTGCCCCAATCATTCCAAAAGCAACAATATACCAAGGAGATTGTCTTTTTCCCATAAAAAAAGTTTCATTTCCTTGATCCTTAGAGGTGAGTTTTGAAATTAAAACAAGAAAAGCGAAGTAAGCTGATAATACAGCAATGATTAAAGTTGGAGTCATAGATGAAATTATAAAAAATCTAATATATAATTTACTATTGGTACTTTAAGGTAAAAAGCTATTTTTGGGGTATGAATTTCTCATCAAAACTACTAGAAAAAGCCGTAGAAGAGTTTTCAAAACTCCCAGGTATAGGAAAAAAGACTGCTTTACGTTTGGTTTTAAACCTACTAAAACGTGAAAAAGAAGATGTTAGACGATTTT
>JAOGVT010000057.1:0-2317 GCA_028110365.1 Flavobacteriales bacterium | reverse complement strand
ATTCATTCTCTTTTTAGATTCTTGAATGAAGAATCCAATTTGATGGAGGATTTAAAAATTATTTTTTCGGTTCCCTCGATTAAATTTACCCAAGCTATTTTTAAACGATTTTTACCCTAAAAAAAAACATCCTAGTGGATGTTTTTTTTCTAATAATTTAATCGTAAAAAATACAATTCAATTCGGTTTTCTTTTACTGCTTAAACCTCTTCTCTACCCTACCGTTGTCATACACATAAAACAAAAGTACACCATTTAAATGTTCGTTTTGAACCTTCCCTAACACATCAATCATTTTAACTAAGCGAGCTTCTTTACCTGAATATTCTTCAATACTAAGACCCGATTCAGACTCGCACATAACAATATTAAAAGCATTCTGAGGACCTTGATTTACATAATTCTCATTGACTAAGATACCTCCCGTTAGAGACCGAATTTTATAGCCGCCAATTTCTTCTGGAAACTGTAATAGACTGTTAACAACAAAATCAAAAGAATCGTCATATCTTGCACTAATTGAAGTGATTAGAGGTCCATAACCTATAGGCATTTCTAAGGCAGACTCAAAAACACCATTTCTGTATACATCTAAAGAACTGTATACCCAACCATAACCCATATCATTGTAAAGCTCTACTGTAAAATCACCACAGTAAAATTCTGAATTGTTAGATGGTTCACAGGCAGTTAAACCACTGTAACTAGCTATATCTCCGTTAGCATCTCCATTTGCTTGAACGATAATAGAATTGTCTTCATCGAACAAAGCGTAAGCATGACCGTAAGCACTACCGTCGTAAATTAGATTTACAACATCACCTTGGTTAACAGCAAATTCAAATGTAGTGGTATTACCTTGTAAGATCGTAACATTTTCAATAGTTTCTCCGTTAACTTGAACATACAAATAAGAATCGTCCCAACCCGATCCAAAATTGTTTACAAGCTCAAGTCTCCATGTTCCACATGTACCCTCTAAAGCTGCTATTTTTGAGCTAAGAACGGCATCAATAACATGTACCACTCCGTTGTAAGCAAATAGGTCTGTTACTGTTATATCGACTGTGTTGTTAAGACCTATAACAGAAACAGTATTATTGTCCAATACGCTAAATTGAAGCGGGTTTCCATCGAGGTTTGTGGCAACAGTTCCCGCAGATATAGTAGATGAAGTAATGGCATTACTCAAGCCATCGAAACAGTCGTTGTCAATTTCAATTGGTGAATTCCAATTATCGACACATCCATTAACAATGTGTTGCGTTACAATCTCGTACAAATATTGAGAGTCGATAAATTCATCAACGGTCATATTTAAACTGGCTGCAAAAACTTCGAATGCATTGTCTGTTGGTGCAAAAACCGTCCAAGGACCTGGACCATCGTAGGAGTTGTCAATAGTTGCTTGAAAAGAAAGATCGTCGTTTAAATTTGCGGCAATAATAGCCTGCTCAAAAATTTGATGATCAGGACTCTCCTCAATAACCTTCATAACATTCGCTCCTGGCAAACTGTCTGGCGCAAGACACTGATCAATTACGTGAACAACACCGTTGTATGCGGTAAAGTTTGTACTTACAATTTGTGCGTTTTCTACGTAAAAACTACTCCCTACTTCTGTAATATCCAAAATTTGCCCTTGAGCAGAAGTTAAAGACATTCCATCAGCTAAATCTTCTGCCATAAAAATACCCGGAGCAATATGATACTGCATAATTTCAGCGAAATCTGGAATACTCAACATATCGAACTGACTCAAACTCATGTACTCCATTATCTCATCAACTGCTTCCGCATTTGGAACAAACAATGTCCATGGACCCGCACTCGTAAGATATCCTGGTGTAAAGCCTTGGAAAGCATATGCAGATTCAAATACATTATCCATTGAATTTAACAAATCATTTAAATCAAAAGCGTCCACTGTAAGCGTAAAACTCATTCCACTTTGAGCATCAAAATTAACACTGCTGTCAAAATTGTAAACTCCAGGAACATCAAACACAAGGGTATCCATACAAACCCCCTCTGCACTTCCAATAGTTGGCTCTAAATTAAATTCAACAGGATTACCAAAAGATTCACCAGTAACAGAATTAATACCACCATTTAAGTCGTGATTTCCTTGGATATTAATGAATGCAACTGACTCACCAGGTAAGATAACCAGTTCAGAAGGCACAAAATTGAAATCATTAAGTAATACAATGTGATCTGCGTCACATTGTGCATTCACATTTAAAATTGTGATGAAAGATAAGACGCTAAAAAAAAACTTTTTCATTTGAATGTGCTTGTTTTGAATTATTAAAAC
>JAOGVT010000056.1:0-2360 GCA_028110365.1 Flavobacteriales bacterium | reverse complement strand
TTCGTTTTGTACAAAAACACCCATTTTAGAAACGGGTAAAACTAAGTGGTATGCACGTTCATCTATAAAAGGAATGACATTAATTTTATAAGCCGGATTTAAAAATTCTAACTCCGATATTGAAATATCTAATACTTTGGATAAATGCTGAAAATCGATTTGATACTTAACCTCTATAGTATCGATTTCGTAATGCAAAACTTTAGGCTCTTCAGGGATAATGCCGTGTTTATCTGCATAATTCATTGCGTAACAAACCGCTATAAATGCTGGAACATAGCTCCGCGTTTCTTTAGGAAGAAAGCGTCTAATTTTCCAGTAATTTTTGTGTCCTCCAGAACGGCGTATGGCTTTATTTACATTGCCTCTACCAGAATTGTACGAAGCTAAAACCAAAGACCAATCTTTATACAAGTTGTAAGAGCTTTGAAAATACATACAAGCGGCTACTGTAGCTCTATAAGGATCCATTCGTTCGTCTACATACGAACTAATTTTAAGGTCATACTCTTTACCCGTGTTGTACATAAATTGCCACAAGCCTGTAGCGCCTGCCCAAGACTTTGCTCTAGGATTTAAAGCCGACTCAACAATGGCCAAATATTTTAGCTCTAGTGGCAAATCAAACTGATCTAAAACCTCTTCAAACATAGGAAAGTAGAAAGCTGCTAAACCCATCATTCTTGACATTTGAGTACGTCGCCGCTGTGTGTAAACTTTTATATATTGTTTGACGTAGGGGTTAAACACCAAATCAATGGGTGTTTTCTTATTTAAATCTTCAATACGAAGGGTGTAAATGCTATCTGAATATGAGGGTACCTCAGTTGAGCTTGTTACTGAACCTTCAAAAATACTTTCAGAATTGGTGAAATTGGCTAATAACATACTATCGAATTTAGCCACCACAGGATCGTCTAAAAAAACAACTTTTAAACTGTCCTTATTGGTAGTATCAATAGTGAAGGAAAGGCCGGTAAGACTAAAACACAAAAAGGGAAAAAAAAGAATCCTGAAAGACTTTTTCATTTAATTCTTAAATTTCATGAGGTATTGCGAAAAAGTCAATAAGTCTTGCTCCTTAAAAGCAGGCGCCATAAGTTGAATTCCGATAGGCATATTCTTTTTTGACTTCCATAAAGGCAATGAAATGGCAGGAACGCCAGCTAAATTTGCATGAACTGTATAAATATCTTCTAGGTAAGCTATGGTTGGGTCTTCATTTTTTAACCCTATATCAAACGCTGTGTTTGGAGTGGTTGGCATCAAAATAAATTCAAACTGCTCAAAAACAGCTTTGGTTCGCTCTTGAATTAATCTTCGTACTTTCTGTGCTTTGGTGTAATAAGCATCGTAGTAACCTGAGCTTAACACAAAAGTACCTAACATAATTCTTAACTTTACTTCTTCTCCAAAACCTTCGGTTCTGGACATTTTGTAGGTGCTTTCTAAATCATGAGCATTTGGACTTCTGTACCCAAAATGAACCCCATCGAATCGTGCTAAATTAGAAGAAGCTTCTGCCGTTGTGAGAATGTAATAGGTGGGTATGATAACATCTAAATGGGAAAAACTTTGCTCCTCTACTGTATGCCCTTTTGCCCTTAACGATTCAATTAATTGTAAGAAGTTTTCTTTTATTTCTGGATCTAATCCAGGGGTATCAATGTATTCCTTAAAGTAAGCTATGTGCTTTTTCTCAACAGAACCTTCTAAATTACTGAAGTTGGATACGGATACCGACGAGCTTGTAGAGTCATTTTCATCTTTACCTGCTATAATTTCTGTTACTATAGCAGCATCTTCAATAGATTTGGTTAATGGACCAATTTGGTCAAAAGAAGAAGCGTAAGCTATTAATCCAAAACGAGAAACACGAGCATACGTAGGCTTTAAGCCAACAACACCACAAAAAGCAGCCGGTTGTCTAATTGAGCCTCCTGTATCGCTTCCTAAAGCGACCTGACATAAGTCGGCTGCTACTGCTGCAGCTGAACCACCAGAGGATCCGCCAGCAACTTTACTCGAGTTGTGTGGGTTCTTAACGGCTCCATAGGCTGAGTTTTCATTTGAGGACCCCATGGCAAATTCATCACAGTTTAAACGCCCAATTATAATAGCGTCTTCAGCGAGTAAGCGTTCTACAACCGTTGCACTGTAGAGCGATTCAAACCCTTCTAGTATTTTAGAAGATGCTGAAACACGATGACCTTTGTAACAAATATTGTCTTTTAAAGCAATAACCATCCCTGCCAATCTACCGGCAGTTCCTTGTTGCAATTTAAGGTCAACTTTTTGAGCTTGAGTTTGAGCTTCCTCAGAAAAAACTTCTAAATAAATATTTAGGTCTTTGTGGTTTT
>JAOGVT010000055.1:0-2406 GCA_028110365.1 Flavobacteriales bacterium | reverse complement strand
TCTGTAACCGGGTTGGGTGCAGGTGCGTCAATGAACGAAATCTCTGCTTTGCTGGGTAAAGAAGAAGTTCTTAAAAGAATTGAACGCGCATTAACAATCCTAAAAAAGTAGTTGTGGGAATTATTCGTGTAGAAGATATTCGTTGTTATGCCTACCATGGTTGCATGGACGAAGAAGGAATGATAGGTACAGATTACAGTGTTTATGTGGAGGTTAACACAGATTTAGCGGTGTCTTCCAAGACCGATAAATTAGCAGATACTATCGATTACGTAGCTATTTCAAGAATTGTACAGGAGCAAATGGCTATTCGTTCTAAGTTAATTGAGCATGTGGCTCAGCGCATACTAGATCAATTGTTAACGGAGCTACCAACTATTGAAGAGGCTAAGGTTGTGGTGGTTAAGCACAAAGCACCTATTCAAGGCGACGTGCAAAGAGTGAGTGTAGAGATGCGTGCCAAAAGATAAGTTTCAAATTCTTTTTAGATTCTTTGCAAACGCCCTCTAAATTGTTACATTTGTCATCCCTTTAATTAGGGTCGGATGGCCGAGCGGCTAGGCAATGGTCTGCAAAACCATGTACACCGGTTCGAATCCGGTTCCGACCTCACCAAAAACCTCAAACGAAAGTTTGGGGTTTTTTTGTGCAGTATTTTACCGATTTTACCCCTATATGCGTTTTTAAAATTTCCAGACTACTCTTTAATTTTTTTTGCCCTTGCTTTTAATTATGGTAAATTCGCTCTCTATGAAAAAAGCCAAGTTAATAAAGTGCATTGCAGTGTTGTTCGTGTTTTTTGCTCCACTTTCCCTAAGCGCTCAATGCGATGGAAGGTATCAGGAAGAACTGTTTGAAGAGGTTTCTGTGACAACGGTTAAATACTCATCGGTTCACAACCTTAAAGTAGACATTTACCAAGCTCTAGGTGATACAGCTACCAAAAGACCCTTGTTAATTTTAGCTCATGGAGGTGTATTTGTAGCCGGAGAGCGAACAAATCCAACCATGGTTACTCTAGGAAATACCTTTGCAAAAAGAGGGTATGTGGTTGCTTCTATTTCGTACCGACTGATGTCTGTTCTAGATTTAATTTCCTCACAATCTGCTACCAATGGCGTAGTTAGAGCATTAAGTGACGGAAGGGCTGCAGTTCGCTACTTTAGAAAAACGGTGGCAGAAGAGGGTAATCCATACGCAATTGATGAAAATCAGATTTATTTTGGGGGGAATTCTGCCGGTGGTGTTATTGCTGCGCATGCGGCTTTTCTGCAAGAAGACGAGATTATAGAGCCCGATCTAATTGAGGCGTTTAACGCTGTTGGAGGTATTGAAGGGGATAGTGGAAATGACGGATATTCTAGTGAGGTTAAGGGTGCTGTAAGCCTTGCAGGTGCTCTAGCAGAAGTTAATTTTATAACCTTAGAGGAAAATGACAAGTTGTTAATTTCTTGTCATGGTGAAGACGATTTTACTGTGCCTTATTCGTGTGGACAACCGCTGTTAAGCGTAAGTTTTATTAATATTTTACCAGAGCTATGTGGTGGGGGCGCCATGTCAGAACATACCGAAGCGATTGGTTTTACCAACCACCATTACCTAAATTTTGAAAATCAAGGGCACGTACCTTGGGATCTATACCCATCCATAGAGGCCGAGATGATTGCTTTTGTAAGCACAAATTTGTACAATTCTTTGGATTGTGAAAGTTTACACACAACCTTGGATGAAACTACAAAACTAAAAGCGTTCCCAAATCCTACGAGCGGTTCAATACGGTTTTCTATTGAAAACCAAAAGAATAAAGTTATTCTTTACAACACCAACGGAACAGAGGTTATGCGACAAGAAAACACGAATGAAATTAATGTAGAACATCTTCCAAAAGGGTTCTACACAGTGCAATTAATCGACAACAAACAAAAAAGCACCTTTACTAAAGTGGTTAAGTTGTAACCATTGATTTCACCCTTTTTTGTCATTCATTTAATTGGAATTGATCGCAAAAGAAAAACAACAAGCAGCTGTAAAAAAGATGAAATTAGATTTTGCAAACTTAAAGTTATCCTACGAAGCTCACAAAAAAGAGATCGATGTAGCGATTCAATCGGTTCTTTCAAGCGCATCTTTTATCATGGGTACACCTGTTTTTGAACTCGAAGAGAACCTCTCCGCTTTTACCGGCGCAAAACATGCCATTGCCTGTTCCAATGGAACCGACGCACTACTGTTGGCAATGATGGCAATTGGAATAAAACCAGGCGATGAAGTCATTACCAGCCCTTTTACCTTTATTTCTACAGCAGAATCCATTGCCTTGTTAGGTGCCACACCTGTTTTTGTAGACATAAATGAAGCTACTTTTAACATTGACGAGACCTTAATTGAAGCAAAAATAACCTCTAA
>JAOGVT010000054.1:0-2447 GCA_028110365.1 Flavobacteriales bacterium | reverse complement strand
AAAAGCCATATTATTAAAGGAAGTAGTTATACCGATTTAGATACTGATAATTGGGCTGTAATCGGCCAGTCTTTAGCTTATACACTATCCGCTTCTGTTAATGAGGTTTTGAAAATTTTTGTTCCAAATCAAAAAGCAAACGCTACGATTAACAATTCGCAAGCCTTTAAAGAAAAGCAGTTTATGCTGGCGGGTATTTATGCTGTTCAGGCAGAATATGATGCAGCTTATATTCTTGCTGATTTGGGTGTTGTTCAAGATTTTTTAGACAAACCTCTTGCGTTAACAAGTTTGGCTTTTTCCATCGCTGGTTCACATGATTTAAGTGAGGTAAAGCAGTCGCTGCAGATGCATTTCGGGAGTGATTTTGAAGTAAAAAATCGTTACGAACAACAAGAATTTTTGTACAAGGTGTTGCAAACAGAAAAATGGGCTATATTTTTTATTTTAGCTTTTATTTTGCTTATTGCGACCTTCACTATTGTTGCCTCTGTAGTAATTATTGTTCTTGAAAAAAGAAAAGATATGTCAAGTTTATGGGCGCTAGGTGCTCCTGTAAAAACCATTCAAAAAATATTTTTTTATGAGGGTTTACTGATTACTATTTTTGGAGGTGGGCTTGGCTTAGTCTTAGGTGTTTCTGTATGTTTGCTTCAGCAACATTTTGGGTTTATTCAATTGGGTTCTCAGGGTTCTTTTATTGTAAATTCTTACCCTGTAGAGGTTCATTATAAAGACGTAATTTTAATTGTGTGCACTGTTTTGAGTTTGGGAATACTCATTACCTTTATTCCAGTTCGTTTGCTTAAACAAAAGTTTATTCAGCAGCATTAACGATTTTTTTAGTAAAGGTGTTTTAAAATTGGTGGTCTTTAAACTTTTCAGCAATTTCCTCGAGTATTTCAAAGAGCTCTTCTGGAGCGTCTGTAGTAACTAGTTTTTTACGGTACTCTTTTACGCCAAACATTCCTTTAAAATAGTTGGTGTAATGTCTTCTTGTTTCTACTACCCCTAAAATAGGTCCTTTCCAGGCTAGCGCTCTTTCTAAGTGTTGTTTGCAAGCTGCTACGCGTTCTTCTATGCTTGGTGGTCTAAGTTTGTTGCCAGTTTCTAGAAGGTGTTTAATTTCATTAAAAATCCATGGATACCCTATGGATGCTCTACCTATCATCATGCCGTCAACGGCATAACGCTCTTTCATCATTTTAGCTTTTTCTGGTGAGTCTATATCACCATTGCCAAATACGGGTATATGTAGCCGAGGATTGTTTTTTGTTTCTGCAATTAAAGTCCAATCGGCTTCGCCTTTGTACATTTGTTTACGTGTTCTTCCATGAATAGAAATTGCCTGAATACCTACGTCTTGCAATCGTTCTGCTACTTCTACAATGTGTTTGCTCTCTTCGTTCCAACCCAATCGGGTTTTTACGGTTACCGGGATATTTGTGGATTTTACAATTTCTTGAGTCATCCGAACCATTTTAGGGATGTCTTGAAGTATGCCTGCTCCAGCTCCTTTACAGGTTACTTTTTTAACTGGACAACCGTAGTTGATGTCTATTATGTCGGGCTTTGCCTGGGCCGTAATTTCGGCTGCTTCTCTCATTGAGTCTATGTCGTAGCCAAAAATCTGAATTCCTATAGGACGTTCGTATTCAAAAATATCTAGCTTTTGAACGCTTTTAGCGGCATCTCTAATAAGTCCTTCTGAAGATATAAATTCGGTATACATCAAATCAGCCCCGTGTTGTTTGCACAACTCACGAAAAGGAGGATCACTTACATCCTCCATCGGAGCAAGTAATAAAGGGTACTCTCCAAGTTCAATATTTCCTATCTTTACCACAATTCTAAATTTTGCCAAAAATACAAAAAACACATGGGATTAAAGATCATAGATCAGACAAAAGGTATTTGGAAAAAGACGACCTATTCTACACTTCTTTATTTGCTTTTAGTGGTCATTTTAGCTTGCTTGATAAGTTCTTATTTACTAGGAGCTGTATTTTGCAAGGTCGTTTTCGGAATCAGTTTTTTCTCGAGTTCTCAGCAAGTATTCGATCCATCAAACCAAAATTTGATTGAGGCGATGAAGGCCATGCAGTTATTTAACGCAATAGGGACCTTTGTGTTGCCGCCTTTTTTGTTTCTTCATTTACGTGGCTTACCTGCATTTCGATCTCTTAAGTTAAATGTTCAACTATCTAGATGGTCTATTTTAAAGTTATTTTTTATTGCCCTAGCTATGGTTCCTGTTGCTAATTTCTTGGGTTCTTTAAATGAAGATTTACCTCTGCCTGAGTTTTTAAGTTTTTTAAAACTTGCCGAAGAGCAATCTATGCAGCTTACTGCGCAGTTTTTAATTATGGATTCTGTATTGGATTTAGCGTATATTATTTTAATTATGGGAGTGGTTGCTGCACTAGGAGAAGAGTTGTTGTTTAGAG
>JAOGVT010000053.1:0-2488 GCA_028110365.1 Flavobacteriales bacterium | reverse complement strand
TGCTGAACTGTAATTGAATGCAGCAGGATTGGTACAACCTTCTACCTCAGCAATACAAGAACCATTATCTGTATTGGCATTTGGATTGTAATTAAATGCTGATTGTTCTGTACAACCAAATATTTTTTGAGTACAAGAAGCGTCATCTGTATTGGCGTTCGGATTGTAATTTAAGGCAAATTCATCTGTACAACCTTGCACTACATCAATACACGTTCCATTATCTGTATTGGCATTCGGGTTGTAATTAAATGAATTAAAATCTGTACAACCTAATGAGATTGCTATACAAGATCCGTCGTTTACATTTGCTGCTGAATTGTAATTGTAAGCAATTGGATTTGTACAACCTTCTACTTGACTGATACATGTACCATTGTCAGTATTCGCATTTGGATTGTAATTAAAGGCGGCATTATCTGTACAACCATAGACAAATGCTATACAAGAACCGTCATCTGTATTAGCTTGTTGATTAAAGTTGAAAGCTACTTCATTAGTACATCCAAAAACTGAAGACACACAAGAGCCATCATCTAGATTGGCATTTGCATTGTAGTTAAATGCAAATAGGTCTGTACAACCCGAAGTTATTAATGTTATACATGAACCATTGTTTACATTAGCTGAGGCATCAAATTGAATATAATTATCGTCTGTACATCCATATACAGCAGCCTCACAACTTCCATCATCAAAATTAGCATTCGGATTATAATTGAAAGCAAATATGTCTAAACAACCAGAAACTATTAATGTAATACAAGACCCATTATCTTGGTTGGCCTCAGGATTGTACTCGAAATACAATTCATTGGTACAACCAAAAACAGTATAAGTACAAGAAGCATCATCTTCAGTGGCGTCCATGTTGTAATTGTCTGCAGTAGCATCCATACAACCTAACACAGTATAAGTACAAGAACCATCATCTTCAGTGGCATCCATAGTGTAATTGTCTGCAGTAGCGTCCGTACAACCTAACACAATATAAGTACAAGAGCCATCATCTTCAGTAGCGTCCATATTGTAATTGTCTGCAGTAGCATCCATACAACCTAAAACAGGAGAAGTTCCACATTCTACTAATGATAAAACCCCAGAATCAGTTTGAATAACAAGACCATTTCCAACATAATTTACCTCTAAAGGCATAGCAACATTATATAAATCGGTTCCATTTACCAGTTGAAAACTTAAAGTTTCATTTGAGGAAGCTCCATCTATTTCATTAGTAGTTGCATCATCTCCATATATAGCAATAGCGACTTGACTAACTCCGAAAACAGCTCTAACACCAACAACCAAACCTGTCTCCGTTAAGGCTACCAAGTAAGCATCCTCATCTGATATATTTAATGAATTAAGGAAAGATGTGGTTAACATTACAGTCATATTTGATCCTGTATTCAAAGCAGATGAAGAAGGTAAATCACAATCTCCAGTTTCATTAAACTGACAAGAACCATCGTCTTGAGTTGCTTCCATGTTGTAATTTACTGCAGAAGCATCCATACAACCAAAAACAGTATAAGTACAAGAGCCATCATCTTCTGTGGCGTCCATGTTGTAATTTACTGCAGAAACATCCATACAACCAAAAACAATATAAGTACAAGAGCCATCATCTTCAGTGGCGTCCATATTGTAATTGTCTGCAGTAGCATCCATACAACCTAAAATAGTTGAACTTTCACATACTACCAGATTTAATTGAGCAGCTGAATTTTGAACAACTAAACCATTCCCTACAAAGGTTAAAGCTGAAGGCATTACTACATTGTATAAGTCGGTTCCATTTACCAGCTGAAAACTTATGCTTTCATTTGCTGATGCGCCATCTACTTCTGGTGTTTGAGAATCGTCACCCCAAATTGCTAATGTAGTTTGAGAAACTCCATAAATAGCTTCGGAACCAACAACTAAACCTGACTCCGTTAAGGCTACCAAATAAGCATTTTCATCTGTTACATTCAAAGAAGTGATAAAGTCTGAAAGAAGCATTACAGTCATATTACTTCCTGTATTACCTACAAAGGCATTTGGGAGCTCACAATAAAGTTCGTCTTGACATAGGTTAACAAATGAGCCATTTTCTGGCACAAAAAGTCCATTTGACTCATAAATAATTTCTGCATCTACTAAATCTAATCCCATTACATCTTCACCCTCGTACTGGTAAACCATATAAATCGTATCACCTTGTTGAAAACCATCAATTTCAGGCGTAGAAGAATCATCACCCATAACAGCTATAGAAACCATTTCGCCAGTCCAAGATGAAGCTCCAGCACAAAAAGGAACACCTTGTTGATCTAGAAAGAAAGCACCTATCTGAGTTCCAATTTCAATATCTTGAGAATTTACAAATGAATCGTTAAATAATACAGTCATATTATCACCTGTATTTGTAAAGGAAAAATCCAGAATCGGACAATCAGATGAATCATCAAACTGACAAGAACCATCATCCTCAGTGGCATCCATA
>JAOGVT010000052.1:0-2666 GCA_028110365.1 Flavobacteriales bacterium | reverse complement strand
ATTGTTCAAATGACGTCTTTTGGCAAACTAAAAAATTACGGCTGGAAAGAGTTTCAGCAAGACAATGGGCATTTGGTGTTGGGTGTTAGAAGAGGCGACCATTCTTTTACAACAAAACCAAAAAATGGTGTTGTAATTAGGTACAACGGAGAAATTCATGCGCAAGAAGGTGTTTTGTACCAAGGCAATGGCTTAGTCATACCCTGGACGGTTTACAGCTCCAAAGACTACACGACGAATACCGTTTTTTTTAACGAAACCTATTGCACTAAGTTTTACTACGGAGATGTGGCCTACCCAAGAAGTGGTACTGAGCTTGATATGGTAAGAAAAGCACCTTGGAGAAGAAGAAGATGGAGAAGACCTAGAAAAAAAGACGAATAATTTTTAGTACATTTACATTCAATATACTTATATAATAATTAATATAATACTATTATTCTAATGAAGAAGACTATTTATAGGCTATTTTTTGCCTTTCCCCTATTTTTTTCTTGTGGCGAAGACCATTGCAAAACCTGTCAATACACAAGTTACCCAACAAACCAAGAGCAACTAAGCTATACCATTCTCGAAACAGATTATTGCGGTGAAGAACTGCAAGAACAAATAGATCTTAAATACACCATCGATACGGTTTATCATGAAGCATCTGAGGACAGCATCATTACAACCACGTACATAACCTGTTATTAAAATTAGGCGATCATGAAAAAAACAATTGTATTAATGAGCCTTCTCGCCTTGTGTTTTTATTCTTGTAAAGAAAAATGCAAAAAATGTACTTACAAAGTATACATTGAGGGAAACACAAACCAAGACACCCTAGAAACCAGCAAAAATTACTGCGGAGAAATTTTAGATGCTATTGAAAATGAACCCAAAACAACCACCATAGGTGCATTGGTAAGAGAAAGAGAATGCATTTCGTGCTACTAAACGCCCTATTCTATTTTAGAAAACTGTACAGGCGTAAACCACCGTTTTTATTTCTTTTGTAGTAAATAACATTATTTAACACATTGAGTAATATACATTAATACATGTTTGTGTGTATTTACTAGCGAATTAATAAAAATAGAATAATGAAAAAATTAATGACAATTGGCCTTGCCATGTGCATGAGTATCGTATTCAAATCCTGCGAAAATCCAAAAGAAAATGTGTTCAAAGAAAGTGAAGTTCTTACCAACATAGACCCAACTGAGCTTGACGTTTTAAGGGTTTGCCCGTAAGGCACCGCTTTAGCACACCGCTTGAGTTCTTAGAAGAAAAGCAGGATTATGCCTCCATAAAAGCACTGTACAATACGAAGCTAGAAACCGCTGCTTTGAGAAACGGAAGGGTGCACAATGGAGCGCAAGAACTGCCGTCAATAGAAATAATTGCTGGGGTTGTGGAAAACGTTTTGTCGGAATTTCCCTACGATGATTCCGAAAATTCCGATGCTGATGACCTGGGTTTTGAAATGATTGTAGACGATTTTCCGACACTTAACCATGAGGAAATTGTGGAAAATATGGACCTCATAGACGAATATTATACTCAGAATTTAGATTACCTAGTTTTTACCCAAATTGCCGAAGACGAAAACCTACAGGAGCTCATTGAAGGGGCAAACGTGGAAGCTAGAACAGATTATTACAAAATAATATGTGTTTTTATAAGCACAATCAATGAGGGATACTCTGCTTCTAAAACTGCCTATGCCCTCTACAATTCTAATAATGCAGATACTGATGCTCAAAACTCTGTATTTGGAGATCAAACGGGAGAAGACGACCAACAAGATGCCTACAGACACTTATTGTTTAGTTCCTATTTGGCCAGGTACTACTATACGAAATCGTCTAAATCAAAACGATTAAAATTTTCTAAAGTTGTCGGGAATTTTAACGAGAGTTGTTCGGATAATAATTATATAGATTCAAAAGAAATGAATGTTCACAACAACTGGATAGGTAGGAAATTATTTAACGACAATTGTTCGTACAAAAAGAGATGGTGGATAACCATTGGCCTTAATTTGCCTAGCATAGGCTCCCTAAAAGCAAAAGCTATGACCCTTGTGCTAAACGGTACCTTTATTGATAAATACGGTGAAAATTTAACGCCTGAACAAACCCAAGAAGAGATTTTAAATACCGCTAAAAATACTGTGGTGTACTTTAAATAATAAGACCTATGAAATATTTCAAAATTTATGCCTGCCTCCTTTGGGCAAGTCTGCAGAGCTGCGAAAAGATAAGAAAATGGGATGAAGTAGAAAGTGGCGTTAGGTTTTATGTAATAAACAGAACAGACCAGAGCTACGAGAGTGCTAAGTTTTACATTGGAAAATACGAAAACAACCGTGTGTTTGTTCCAACAGATTCCTTAATTGAGGATATAATCGTAGTGGCAGACTCTACTTCACGCTTTGGTTGTGCCCAAAGGCATGGATGGATTGTAGATGTAAATAAAATAAGACCCAACAGAGGGTGCTTTCTTATGAAACTGTCCGACGGTACAGACTTCTATTTTTATGAATTTAGTGAACCATACAATGCGGTAACCTATCGAACTTTTGGCATCTACCTAGAAAACGATTCTATTTACACTACCGGTTAAATTGTAACAAAAAAATAATTTGGTTTAATACTGAGTTGGACAAAGCAAACACCTAT
>JAOGVT010000051.1:0-2691 GCA_028110365.1 Flavobacteriales bacterium | reverse complement strand
CGATATTTTGGTATTTTTTCTACCATACACTTCTACCGCCATTTCCACAGCTTTAAAAATTCGTTGTTTTGTGGTTGCCGATATAAATAGGATAGGATAATCGGTAAAGGGAGCTGTTTTGGCGTAAATCATTTTACGGTAATGCTCCAAGGTCATGGTTTCTTTGTTTTCTACCAGATCCCATTTGTTCACCAATACAACAATTCCTTTGTGGTTTTTTTCAGCTAAATGAAAAATATTCAAATCCTGAGCGTCAAATCCTACGGTGGCATCTACCATTACTATACAAACATCACAATGTTCTATAGCACGTATGGTACGCATGACCGAGTAAAACTCTAGGTTTTCATGTACTCTTGCTTTTTTTCTAAGCCCAGCGGTATCTACTAAGGTAAACTCATTTCCAAATTGGTTGTAATGCGTATCGATGGAGTCACGCGTAGTTCCAGCAATATCGGTAACAATATTTTTGTTTTGCCCCATAAGTGCATTCACTAATGAAGATTTTCCGGCATTCGGACGTCCAACAATAGCAAATTTAGGAAGGTCATCTTCTGTAGCTTCATCTTCCTTTTCAAAAGAAGCCACTAAATAAACTTGGCGTACTTCAGCTGCTTGAAGAAAACCACACTATTTCGCTTAAAGACATTAATGCTGTAGTAAAAACAAACGAAGGCTATTTAAACGTAGCATTACGATTACTTGCTTCACAAGGCTATATTCTAAGAGAGGTAAACAATGAACTTGATGAAATTACGCATACAATAACGGCAACAGGAACACAAGCGTTTGAAATGGCCGACCATTACGATGGGGTTTATGAGTTGATGAAAGAATTAGCCGTACGCCCAAGAACTATTATTTCTGAAAAAGCAGACCTAGAGTTGATTGTAAATACATGGAAGGAATTAAAAAACTTTTCGAGTTATAAAGACAGCACCATTAGAAGGCGAATGAGTTACCACATGGAAGGTGTTTTGTTGGCTCCTGTAATGGTTGGTTTAGGGATTGAAGGTAGGTTTGACACATTAAACACGGAGAGTATTCTTAGTGCAACGCTTTTAAAACTCCCCCAAAAGACCTTTGATTGGTTTGTTGAAGTTTTAGACCAATTACTATTTGTAGAAAAAACAGATTCCAAACTTACCTTAAATACCAAAGGACTCTACTACATAAAAAGAGCAAGTGCCTATGGAGTAACTGTTTCTTATTTACCAACATTTGCGCAATTAGATACCTTGCTAAAAGGAGACCCTACTAAACTAAGAGAACATGATGAAGACGGACATGAAACCCATGTGTACAGATACATGAATGTTTGGGGCAGTGGTGGCGCACATAGCACGTACTTTAAAAAAGTAGATGAAATAATTATAGCCCTTTTCAACAAACCCATCGCTAAACAACCCAAAGGAATTATAGATGTAGGCTGTGGAGACGGTACTTTTATTGAACACGTATTTAACGTAATTTACACAAAAACTGAACGAGGCAAAGTACTAAACGAGCACCCTCTTTTTATTGTAGGAGCAGATTACAATAAGAAAGCACGCATTGCCACTAGAACTAAAATGACCAAAGCTGATATATGGGCTGAAGTTGAATTTGGAGACATTAGTGACCCAAAATCATTAGATGAAATGCTGAAAAATAAACACGGTATTGAATTGGGCGATCTGCTGAATACGCGCACCTTTTTAGACCACAATAGAATCTATAAAAAACCTACGCAAACAAATTTAAAATGCCAATCTAGCGGTGCTTTTTCTTACAGAGGCAGAAGAATACCCAACAACGAACTCTTTCAAAACCTAAGAGATCACCTTAACAAATGGAGTCCTTATTTAAAAAAACACGGGTTATTAATCGTAGAATTACATTCTATTAAACCCAAAATAGCAGCGGAAAATATAGGGAAAACACTCAGCACACCCTACGATGCAACACATGGATACACAGACCAGTACATTATAGAATTAAACAGCTTTTTAGCAGCTGCAAAACACGCTAATTTGATTCCAGAAAACGAGTACTCATTCAAATTCCCTAATGATGAAAGGGCTACAGTAAGTATTCATTTATTAAAAGCTGTTTGATATAAAAAAACTATATTTAGGGTGTAATATTAAACCACCCCAAGATGAAAACTTACTTAGCCCTTTTTATTGGAATTGTCTTTTCTTTTTCCAGCATAGCTCAGTGCGATTTACCCGAAGCCTTCGATGGCAATACGGGAGGCAACATGACCGTTATGTTAACGCCTGCATTAATCAACTCCTTAAACCTAACTGATGACAATGCCTACTTAGTTGCACTAAACTCATCGGATGTAGTAATAGGCTCTGCAGTTGTTGCTGGTTTTAGCCAAACAACCATAGCCATATGGGGAGACGATACTCAAACACCACAGCCTGATGGTGCTTTTGCAAATGAGTTAATCAAATTTCAGTTGGTAAACGGTATAAATATATACGATGTGGAAATGGCTACCCCTGTTACCTATGTTTCAAATGGCCTAAACCCTCAAACTTTACCTGCTACCGTAACAACTTATTGCATGTTTGGATGTACCTCAGAATGGGCAGAAAACTACAACGCGGATGCGACAGACGACGACGGTTCGTGTTATTTAAATGGCTGTATGGATCAAAATGCATGTAATTACACAATGTATGCCACAGCAGACGATGG
>JAOGVT010000050.1:0-2858 GCA_028110365.1 Flavobacteriales bacterium | reverse complement strand
ATTTCAACGCTGGCAGCGTACACAAAAATGATGTCAGAAGTCATCGATATACCCATGTATATCGGTTCAGAAGAAGTTCGTACAAACGATCTTGCTTCTATGACTCCTCCTCATCAACATCAGCACGTAGTTGGCAATTATCACAAAGGAGATGCAAGTCATGCTCAAAAGGCTATTAAAGCTGCTTTAGCAGCTAAAAATGATTGGGCTAGTATGAAGTGGGAACATCGTGCTTCAATTTTCCTAAAAGCGGCAGACTTATTAGCAGGTCCCTTTCGTGCACGTATGAATGCTGCGACCATGGTTGCTCAATCTAAAAATGTACATCAAGCTGAAATTGATGCTTCGTGTGAATTGATTGACTTCTTGCGCTTTAACGTCCAATACATGACAGATATATTTATGGAACAACCTGACTCCTCTGATGGTATTTGGAATCGTATGGAGTTCCGTCCGCTAGAAGGGTTTATATATGCAATTACACCGTTTAATTTCACTTCAATAGCAGCTAATTTGTGCGCTGCTCCAGCTATGATGGGGAATACTGTAGTTTGGAAGCCTTCTGATGCTCAGGTATATTCGGCTCAGGTTATTGTGGATTTATTTAAAGCTGCAGGATTGCCAGATGGTGTAATCAATGTTATTTACGGGGACCCTGTTGTTATTTCTAATGAAATTTTTGCAAGTCCTGATTTTGCAGGTCTTCATTTTACAGGTTCAACAAACGTATTTAAAAACTTATGGAAGCAAATAGGCAATAACATTCATACCTATAAAACGTACCCTCGAATTGTTGGAGAAACTGGTGGTAAAGATTTTATAATGGTTCACAAATCTGCTGAAGCCAAACAAGTAGCTACAGCTATTGTTCGTGGTGCTTTTGAGTTTCAGGGTCAAAAATGTTCTGCTGCATCGAGAGCTTACATACCTTCAAATTTATGGGAGGATGTTAAAGCATTTGTTATCGAAGATTTAAATTCTATTAAAATGGGGGATCCTGGTGATTTAAGTAATTTTGTAAATGCAGTTATTCATGAGTCCTCTTTCGATAAAATAACTTCATACATTGCGCAAGCTAAATCAGCTGTTGATGCTGAAATTGTGGCAGGAGGGAATTACGATAAATCTGTTGGGTACTTTATTGAGCCAACCGTTATTTTAGCTAAGACTCCACGATATACCACAATGGAAACGGAGTTGTTTGGACCTGTAATAACGATTTATGTGTACAATGAAAATGATTTTGAAAATACACTAGAATTGGTTGATACAACTTCTGAATACGCTTTAACTGGAGCTATTTTTTCTAGAGATAGATATGCTATAGAATTGGCAAGTGAAAAATTAAAGAATTGTGCGGGTAATTTTTATATAAACGATAAACCTACTGGAGCCGTTGTTTCTCAGCAACCGTTTGGAGGTGGTCGGTCTTCGGGTACGAATGATAAAGCTGGCTCTTCATTAAACTTATTACGCTGGGTATCTCCTAGAACCATTAAAGAAACTTTTGTACCTGCAGAAGATTATAGATATCCCTTTTTAGGTTAGTTTTTTTAACTTGATGTAACAATGTATTTAACTATTTGTAATGGCTAAAGAAAGTAATTTAGAGCGTCAACCAAACAATCCTTTACACGGCGTAAAGTTGGTTGAGATTTTAGAGTTTCTTGAAACTAATTTGGGGTGGGAAGAAATGGGTCAGCAACTTCATATAAATTGCTTTTTAAATAACCCCACATTTAAATCTAGTTTAAAATTTTTAAGAACAACTCCTTGGGCTAGGGATAAAGTAGAAGCATTGTACTTAAAACATTGTAATAAATAATAATTAAAAAAAAAGACCCAATAAACTTAAATTTATTGGGTCTTTTTTATTCCACAAAATATTTTATTCAATTGTAAATTGATAAGGCATTCTTGCTTGAATACCTTTAAGATGTTTGAGGTTGTTTAGCGCTTTGTAGTGCTTGTATTCTTCACCAAGAGTTCTCTTCAGCACGGTAGCTTCAAATCCATTTTCTAATTCTTCCATCAACAGTTCAAAAGGCTCTTTTAATTCAGGTAGCTCTAACACTCTGTAGTCTTCAAGGTTAGCTAAAAGAGCAGCTCCTTCAATTGCTTTTTCCAGCCCTCCATACTCGTCTATTAGGTTAATCTCTTTTGCATTTACACCACTCCAAATTCTCCCTTGTCCGATGGAATCTACTTTGGCTTGAGTAGTATTTCTGCCTTTAGCTACTTTAGAGGTAAACGTATTGTAAACTTCAATTACACTTTCTTGTAT
The DNA here is from genome assembly GCA_028110365.1 of Flavobacteriales bacterium. Lineage (GTDB taxonomy): Bacteria > Bacteroidota > Bacteroidia > Flavobacteriales > UBA7430 > UBA6772. The sequence goes on along the minus strand of JAOGVT010000050.1, from coordinate 574 downwards.
AATGGTATATTCTTCATTGGTTAGTGGCCGTGTAGTTGAGCCCAAATCAGCAAACTTATTGGTTTTAACTTGATCAAATGTAAGTCCTAGTTTGTCTGTGTACAACTCCTCTAGGTTCATTAGAATACCGAATACACCAATCGACCCAGTAATTGTTGTGGGTGAAGCGTATATTTTATCAGCATCACAAGCAATGTAATACCCACCTGAGGCAGCAACGTCTCCCATAGAAACAACTACAGGTTTTGCTTTTTTTGCTAGACTCATTTCTCTCCAAATCACATCTGAGGCAAGGGCACTTCCTCCAGGTGAGTTAACGCGTAACACAATTGCCTTTACTTTTTCATCTAAGCGTGCTTTTCTTATGGCTTTTGAGATGCGTTCAGATCCTATTACAGTTTCTTTACCCTTCCCACTTTGTATTTCTCCCTGTGCAAAAATTACAGCAATTTTATCTTTTTTGTATTTTTTTCTTGCATTTTCGTTTTGAACAAGTTTGTATTTTTTGTTGCTGATAAAATTTAAGTTTTTAAAATCAGTTTCATTCATTAATTCTGTCAGATAGCTATTCAAT
>JAOGVT010000005.1:0-67968 GCA_028110365.1 Flavobacteriales bacterium | reverse complement strand
TTATCTGGTGACAAATCATCTGGATTGGCCTCTAGGGTAATTTCTGCCAAAGGACTTACCCTAAAGCTAGTGAATAGCGTTTCGAATATTCTGGTTAAGTCTTCTTCACTTAAAAGTGAGGGCGTACCTCCTCCGAAATAGATACTATTTATAGTTTGCTGATCAAAAACAGACTTTCGAAGTTCTATTTCAGTAAGTAAAGCATCTACAAAAGATGCTTTCATTTTTAAAGAAGTAGAAAAATGAAAATCGCAGTAATTGCAGGCCTGTTTACAAAAAGGAATATGAAGATATATTCCAGCCATTACGCTTCGTTTAAAATAACTCTAAACGTAGTTCCCTTAGTTAGCTCAGATTTTAAAACAAACACCTGCCCTTTATGGTAGTCTTCAACAATGCGTTTAACTAAAGATAAACCAAGCCCCCAACCTCTTTTTTTAGTAGTATAACCGGGTACAAAAACTTTTTTTAGCTGACTCGACTTTAGCCCTTTTCCAGAATCAGTTACATCAATGTATATTTTTTTATTTTGAGCTTTAACACTTAAATTTATACTTCCTTTTTGTGCTAAGGCATCAATCGCATTTCTGATTATATTTTCAGTTACCCAACCAAATAACTGAGGGTTTATGTAGGCAAAAACTTGAGTGGGCATATCGATCGTATAAAGTACTTTAGACGAAGACCGATCTTTCATGTAGTTAAAAGAGTGCTTTAACGTTTTAGTAATGTCTAATTTGGTTAACTCTGGCTGAGAGCCAATTTTGGAGAAGCGTTCTGCTATTGTTTGTAATCTTAAAATATCTTTATTCATCTCTAGGGCAATGTCATCAATACCTTCTTTATCTTGTAACAAAGCCACCCATCCCATAAGAGACGATAAGGGTGTTCCTATTTGATGAGCTGTTTCTCTTGCCATACCAGCCCAAACTTTGTTCTGTTCGGATTTTCTCGAAGCACTAAAGGCTAGGTATCCAATCAAAACAAATAATGCTACAACCGTAAGTATGATGTAAGGAAAGATCCTTAATCGAATTAAAATATTTGAATCTTTATAATAAATTCGATTTTCTTTCCCATCAGCATATTCAAAAATAATAGGCTCTATATTTTGTATCATTGAAAGCAATTGGCCTTCTAGGTAGCCTGCTTTTTTAACCTTTTTGGGTGAGAAATTTTTATGGTAAAGTATTTTTCCCTGAGCATCTGTAAGGATTACCGGAATGGTATTGTTATGGTTGATTACCTCAAAAATAAAACTGATATCTTCGTTGAGGTTTTCAATGTCTGTAGTTTGCTCAGTAGCTTTGGCCCAAATTTTAACTTTTGTACGCTCTTCGTCCTTCAGGTCTTTTACTAATCCATTTGTAAACCAAAGCGTAGCAACACCAATTACAATGGCAGCAAAAAAAAGTATGGTTTTATTTGTAATTTTTATCTTCAAATTAAAAAGCGAATAAGACAAACGAATAAAATGGAAACATAGTATTTTAGGCCAGTAAGAATTATTTGTTTCTTAAAATTACTGAAATTATTTTACAGCATTCTTAAAAGGTCTACTTCTTTTTTATCAAGACTTTTCCAGGAACCTCGTTTGACATCTTTTTTGGTAAGACTTCCAAAAACAACTCTATCTAAGTGCATGATTTGATAACCAAAACTCTCAAAGATTCTTCGCACTATTCTGTTTCGACCAATATGAATTTCTATACCAACTTGTTCGTGAGAAGCGCCTTCTATATAAGAAACACTGTCTACAGGTGCAGGGCCATCATCAAGAGTAATTCCTTTTTCTATGGCTGCTAAATGATGCTTTGCTAACTTTTTATCTAACGTAACGTGGTAAATTTTACGTACACCATGTTTAGGGTGAACCAATTTTTTAGCCAATTCACCATCGTTGGTAAACAACAACAAACCCGTTGTATTTCTGTCTAATCTCCCAACTGGGTAAATTCTTTCACTACACGCATTCTCCACCAACTGCATAACAGTTTTACGGTCTCTATCGTCTGAAGTTGTTGTAATAAAATCTTTTGGCTTATTTAACAAAATGTATTTTTTCTTCTCTCCACGAATTGTTTGCCCGTTAAATTTAACTAAATCTGATGGAGATACTTTGTAACTTAACTCTGTAACAACTTTACCATTAATGGTAACTGCACCAGCAGTAACAAACTTTTCAGCTTCTCTTCGTGAACAAGTTCCACCTTGAGCTAAAAATTTATTTATTCGAACTTTATCGTCTGGAATCGCTCCTTCTTTTGCTTTACTAAAAGAAGTATTTGTTCGTTTTTTGACAAATGTAGAATACCCCTTTTTATTCTCTGCGGCTCTTCTTCTGTCTTCGCTTCGTTTCTCTGGATCAAGATGACGATTTTTACGGTCTTCCGCTTTTTTACGGTCTTCCGCTTTGTAAGCCTTTACTTTACCTACACGTTTTTCAGATCTAAAACTTCCTCTGGACATATTCAATAATTTTTGCAAATATAACAATACATAATGGGTTGCAGCAATAAAGGGGGTAAGTTATAAACTTTTAAAAACCAATCTAATATACTAACTATCTAATGCATCAAACAAAATAAAAAATATTATGAGTAGATTTACTTCAAATTATGAACATTATTTTAGAAAAAACGGACGAGTTATTTATGCACGAGGCTTTAAAAGAAGCCCATAAGGCATTCGATAAAAATGAAGTTCCTATTGGTGCTGTCATTGTCTGTGATGGGCAAGTAATTGCACGAGCGCATAACCTAACAGAGCAATTAAATGATGTTACAGCTCACGCTGAAATGCAAGCATTTACGGCTGCCGCAGATTACTTAAGAGGCAAATATTTAAAAGAATGTACACTTTATGTAACCATTGAACCTTGCGTGATGTGCTCTGGCGCGGCTTACTGGACGCAACTAAAAAGAGTTGTGTTTGGCGCAAAAGATGAAAAAAGAGGTGTAAGTAATCTAGAAATAGAACTCTTACACCCTAAAACAACGCTTACATCAGGTGTACTAAAGAATGAATGTTCAAAATTAATGAGCGTTTTTTTTGGTACAAAAAGAAGCTAGTATTTACCAATAAAACAGGCAATACCTTTCTAATTCTGCTGTAAAAGAATTAAAAAAACCAAAAAGCCCAATATTTAGAAACCTTACTGTTTAATTACTTTAGGCACACGGATGTAGTCTGTGTCTTTACCCCCTGCATTTTTTAAAGCACTTTCTTGACTTACCTGCCCCTTAACTACATCTTTTCTAAGCACATTTTTTTCTTCACTCATATAAACCAATGGCTCTGTAGATGAGGTGTCTACATTCTCTAATTTATCTACAAAACCGAGTATTTTTTCAAAGTCAGATTTCATCTTTATCTTAGACTTTGCATCAAACTCCAGTCGAGAAAGATGTGCCAAACGCTCTACTAATTTATCGTCTACTTTCATAATAAGTTAATTTATCGTTTATGATTTTGTAAACAAAATCTTTAAATTCATGAATGGTTTCTTGCGTGTATGTACCTGCTTGAATAGGCTTGTGTACAAATACTTTTAATTTCCCTGGTCTACCCTCCAAACTATCACAAGGCATAAGGCGCTTATTATCCAAAAAAGTTACAGGCACTAAAGATACATTTTGTTCTATAGCCATTCTAAAAGCCCCATTTTTAAAACGCTGTAACTTCACCTCACTGTCTGGAATACCCCCTTCAGGAAAAATAGTAATGCCAACGCCCTGTGCAATTCTTTGGGAAGCATGCTTGTAGGCTTGGTAAGAACTTCTTTTACTGGATCGATCGACTAATATCATCGTTTTTTTATAAACCCAACCAAAAACAGGAAGTTTAGACAGCGATTTCTTACCTACAAAAACAAAGACACTTGGTATTATTGAAAAAATAACCGGAATATCTAAATAGGAAACATGATTGGGGCATATAAGGTAGGGTTGGTTGGGATTTAAGTTTTCCTCAAACTCAACATCAAGCAAAAACCCGCTAAACAAAAGAATAACCTTAGACCAAAGTTTACATACTGAATGAAACAAGGTATACCATTTCTTGTTTAGTAGCAATACCCATAAAAATGGGAAGAGAAAAACCAAACCAAAAAAACCTAGGAAAGCGAACCAAAGGCGCCAAAAAAAATTTAAAAATTTACTCACCCAGCAAAAATATAAACTTTTAACGAATAGGAATTAGAAAATAACAATCGCTTTACTATTTTTACAAATTAAGATAAGCAAACGAAATTATGGCAAGAATTTTAACAGGCATCCAAAGTAGTGGCACACCTCATTTAGGAAATCTTCTAGGAGCAATTATTCCGGCAATTGAATTATCAAAAGATCCAAATAATGAGTCTTTATTTTTTATTGCCGACATGCACTCACTTACAACCATTAGAGATGCTAACTTGCTCAAAGAAAACACGTATGCTACGGCTGCAGCTTGGATAGCATTTGGCTTTGATACAGAGCGAAATCTATTCTACAGACAATCAGACATTCCACAGGTGTGCGAATTAATGTGGTATTTAAATTGCCTTACACCCTACCCAATGTTAGCGAATGCACATTCTTTTAAAGATAAATCTAGTAAACTTCACAATGTTAACGCAGGCTTATTCACCTATCCAGTTCTTATGGCTGCAGATATTTTACTGTACGATGCCAATATTGTTCCTGTAGGTAAAGACCAAATACAACACATTGAAATGACCAGAGATATGGCTGGAGCTTTTAATCATATTTATGGAGAGACCTTAATTGAACCTGAAGTAATGATAGATGAAAAGGTGATGACAATACCTGGTACAGATGGTCAGAAAATGAGCAAGTCTTACAATAATTTTATCAATATATTTTTACCAGACAAAAAATTAAGAAAGCAAATAATGAGTATTGAAACGAGCTCTAAAGCGATGGAAGAGCCAAAAGAAACGAAAGACTGTAACGTTTTCACGCTTTACAATTTGTTAGCGAGCGAAGCAGACAGTGCACAGATGAGGGCTAATTACGAGGGAGGAAACTATGGATATGGCCATGCAAAGCAAGCATTATTCGAACTTATTACAAATAAATACGCTGATGAAAGGACCCGATTTAACGAGCTCATGAACAACCAATCACTTATTGAAGAAGAGCTTCAAAAAGGTGCTGTAAAAGCAAAAAAGATTGCCAAAGATGTTTTACAAAGAGTTCGAGCAAAAGTAGGTTACTAATACCCCGAAAATAGTAGGTGTAAATTAGCTCGCAGCCAACTGCATTAGTATGGCACAAAACCATGCAGCATAAGTTCCTAATGCATACCCAAAAACAGCAAGCAACACACCAACGGGAGCTAATGATGGATGAAAAGCGGAGGCAACAATTGGAGCAGAGGCCGCTCCGCCAACATTTGCCTGAGAGCCTACTGCCACAAAAAAGAAAGGCGCCTTAATTAGTTTACCTACAAGTAACAGAACGCTAACATGTATAAGCATCCATACAATTCCAATTAAAAAAAGGCCTGGGTTTTCTAAAATTGACAAAGCATCCATCTTCATTCCAATAGTGGCAACCAAGATGTACAAAAATAAGCTACCTACTTTTGACGCTCCCGCGCCTTCGTACTCTTTAAACTTAGTGAAGGATAAAATTAAACCCCCAGTTGTAGCAATAACAATAAGCCAAAAGAACTTAGAGGTTAAGCTAAATTTAGCCAAGTGAGGTGCATTTTCAGACACCCAAGGAGCAATAACATCTGCTCCAATATGAGCTAACCCAGTAAACCCAATTCCAATGGCCACAATAACCATCAAATCAGTTAAATTTGGGATTCGAGTCACCTTAGATTGGTAGGCGGCTAAACTAGTCTTTAATTTTTCTATAGACGTTGAGTCTGCCTTAAACCACTTATCGACTTTAGAGGAGATTCCTGCACCATACAATAAAAAAGCCATCCATATGTTAGCAACAATTACATCAACAGTAATCATGGCGCTAAATAGTTGATCACTGCTTCCAAACATCTCCTTCATTGCTGTTTGGTTTGCGCCTCCTCCAATCCAGGATCCTGCTATAGTTGCTAAACCTTTCCAGACTTCGTCTGGACCAACTCCACCCACAAGATCTGGGGCTATTTCAGAGAGTAGTAAAATGGTTAAAGGCCCACCAATTACAATACCGAAGGTACCCGCCAAGAACATAATTATAGCTTTAGGCCCCAAAGCAATTATTCCTTTTACATCAATACTTAAGGTTAACAAAACTAAAGAGGCAGGAAGCAAATACCGAGATGCCATAAAATACAAACCCGATTCATCTCCTGAAATAATCCCTAATGAATTTAAAATAGAAGGTAAAAAATAACAAAGCAACAAAGCTGGTATATAGGTATAAAACTTTGTCCAAAAAGGGTTTTTGGAAGAAGAAGTATAAAATATAAAAGCAAGTATAATAACTAGTAATCCAAGTACTGACGCGTCGTTTGTAATAATTGTATTATGCTCCACCATGTTTCTTAATTTGGCTAAATATAGAAAAGTATAAGTACTAAAACTAGTTGAATCAATAAATTAAGTAACGACTTACAACTTCAAAAAACTCTTTAGGTTTTTCTGCATGAACCCAATGTCCTGAATTTTCAATTTCTATAATTTCGAAATCTGAAAAATGAGATTCAATTAAAACAGAATCATCTGGGACTATGTAATTGGAGTTCTCTCCACTAATAAAAAGTGTAGGTCGGGTAAAATTATATGTTTCATTCAGAGGTTCTCCAACATTAGAAATCTCGCCAGCCAAAACAGAAAGGTTAAATCTAAAAGCTAAATCATTGGAGGTTTTCCAATATAAGTTTTTAAGTAAAAATTGACGTACACCCACTTGAGTAAAATGTTCCGACAAGAGCTCATCGGCTTGTTTTCTAGATTTTACATTAGCGGAATCTACGGCATTTAACCCAGCAATAATTTCTTGATGATGCGGTGGGTAATACTTTGGACCTATATCAACAACGATTAATTTTTCTACTCTACTCGGGTACTTACAAGCAAAAAGCATTGCCGTCTTACCACCCATTGAATGTCCTAACAAATAGATTTTGTCAATCTTGTTTTTATCCAAATACAACAATAAGTCTTCACACATTAACTCATAAGAATGTTCTTTGGAGTGAAATGATTTCCCATGATTTCTTTGATCTAAAATATGAGTTTCAAAAAATTGCCCAAATTCTTTAGCCAAGCCTTGCCAATTATCTAACATCCCAAACAAACCATGTAGTATTACCAAGGGTTGTCCTGCACCAAATCTTTTAGCGTTTAAAATTTTAGTCATTGAGCTTGGATAAATACATTTGAACTGTGTTTTCTAAGCCAAAATAAAGCGCATCTGAAATAAGCGCATGCCCAATAGAAACTTCCATTAATGCAGGAACATTAGCGGCAAAATAGGCAAGATTTTCTCTATTTAAATCGTGCCCAGCATTTAAACCTAAACCCAATTCTAATGCGAGAGCTCCAGCCTCAGAAAATGGTTTTACAGCACTACGTTTGTTCTTAGAAAAAAGAACTGCATAAGGTTCAGTATACAACTCAACTCGATCTGCACCAACTCGTTTAGCTCCTTCAATAAAAACAGAATCAGTTCCGGTAAAAAGAGAGGTTCGAATCCCTAAATCTTTAAGCTCAGATATAACCTCAGTTAATAAAGATTTGTTTTTTAGAGTGTCCCATCCTGCGTTGGATGTTAATGCACCGGGTTTATCAGGCACTAATGTCACTTGGGCAGGCTTTACTTCTTTAACCAAATCAATAAATTGCTGATTGGGATAACCTTCTACATTAAACTCTGAAGTAACAACTGCACTTAAATCACGAACATCATCGTACCTAATATGACGTTGGTCAGGCCGAGGATGAACGGTAATACCCTCGGCGCCAAAACGTTCAACATCCCTCGCCACTTGAATTAAATTAGGTGTGTTTTGACCTCTTGCATTACGTAAAGTTGCCACTTTATTAATATTAACACTAAGTCTAGTCATTATTTAACATTTATTAATAATAATTACTCACACGCAAAGTTAAAAAATACTAAGTTTGTATTAAGCATAAAATTTATGATTGCAAGCGAATTAATTCAAACACAAATTCCCGTCCTAAATTTAACGGACACGATTGAGGTAGCCCTTAATTATTTTGAGGAGCACAAAATGTATCAGATCCCTGTTATAGGGCCAAATGGTTATGTTGGCCTATTAGAGGAAGACGCTGCTCTTGGAGCTGAAAAGAACGTCGAACTAGACAAACTTAAAGACCTCTTTTTAAAAACCAAAATACAAGAAGAGGAACATCTCTACTCAGCGCTGAGTATTTTTCTAAAGAACAAACTATGCTTACTCCCCATAATTGATTCAAATAATAAATATTTAGGGTGTATTTCAGAAAAAGCACTTTTTAAAAAAACATGCGATTGGTTGAGTGTTGATGACTTAGGTGGTTTGCTTCATTTAGAGATTGAACAGCAAGACTACAGTCTTGTGCAAATTGCACAAATTATTGAGTCGAACCATGCTAAAATAATAAGTAGTGTTTGTATTCCTTTAACCAATAAACCAACGCATGTAGAAGTAATTCTAAAGATTAATCGAGAAGAACTCTCTGGAATCATTCAGACGTTTGAACGTTATGAGTACAAGATAATTGCTACGCATCACAAAAATATTCATCAAAAAGGAATGGATGATCGTTTTGAATCTTTTATTAAATATTTGAATATATAAATTATGAAAGTAGCGGTGTATGGAAAACAGTACCAAGAAGAAGTAGCACCCTTCGTATTAGAACTTTTTCAAGAACTTGAAAAAGCACAAATGGAGATTTTAGTTTACGAGCCTTTTTATGATTTTCTATCAAAACAAAGCAACCTAAATTTATTCCTAAACACCTTTACAACTTCCGAGGAGTTGAAAAATGAAATTGAACTATTTGTAAGTATAGGTGGCGATGGCACCATACTAGATGCCACTACATTAATAAGAGACTCAGGCATTCCTATTATTGGAGTAAACACTGGTCGACTCGGTTTTTTAGCAGACATAGCAAAAGACCAAATCCCTAAAACGATAAAACAATTAGTTAACAAGCGCTATAGTATTGACCAACGTACATTACTAAAATTAGAAACTGAAAAACCAATTTTTGGAGAGCTTAATTTTGCATTAAATGAAGTCACTATTTCACGAAAAGACACGACTTCAATGATTACTATTACAACCTATTTAAATGATAAATTCCTCAACTCTTACTGGGCAGATGGACTTATTATTTCGACGCCTACCGGCTCTACTGGATACTCTTTAAGCTGTGGAGGCCCCATTGTAATGCCAGGGTCCAACAATTTTATTATTACACCAATTGCGCCTCACAATTTAAATGTAAGACCACTCGTTATAAGTGATGAATATGAACTAAAAGTGAAAGTAGAAGGTCGGGCAAATCAATTTCTTATTGCGCTCGATTCAAGAATTGAAACCATAGACTCTAGTATAGAATTAACCATAAAAAAAGAGTGTTTTAAAATAAATATGATTGAAACAGATACACAAGATTTTGCAAGTACCTTACGTAACAAATTACTTTGGGGTTTAGACAAACGAAATTGACTTTACATTAACTCAAGTAAATCACTATATTTGCAGCCCTGTAAAGAAATTATGCCTAAAAAAAACCTACTTATCATTCTTACAATACTCTTATTTAGAGTTGGTTATGCTCAAAAAAATGAGTTTGGCTTCTTCATTGGTAGCTCAGGTTATTTTGGAGATGTAGGTTATGAAAAGGCAGAAAACACGCTACAACATCAATCAGCTGCTTTTGGATTTCTTTACAAAAAGAACGTACATGATTATTTAAGTATCAGAACGAGTATTAAAGCAGGTAAGGTTCAAGCAACAGATCAATGGGCTACAAACCCAAACACAGTAGCCAGAGGTCTAAGTTTTGAATCGTCTATAATAGACGTTAACCTTGGGATTGAATTCAACTTCATGAAATTTAGTATTCGAAATAGAAAAACAACATACACCCCCTATTTATTTCTAGGTATTTCAGGCTTTATGTTTAACCCTAAAGTTATGGGAACAAATATAGAACTGCAACCAATTGGAACAGAAGGGCAAGGTACGAATCTTCCCAACACGACCAATAAATATAGCCTAACTGCACTTTCGCTACCTTTTGGATTTGGATACAAAATGAATGTGAGTAAAAAATGGTCTATTGGATTTGAATGGATATGGTGCGCTACTCAAACGGACTACTTAGATGATGTAAGTACGGTCTATATAGATCCTAACTTACTAAGCAATGAAGCTGCTCAGTGGAGCAACCCTACTGACATAGAAATTGCAAACAACAAAAATCGAGGAAATAAAAACAACAAAGATTGGTACAATTTTACTGGAATAACTTTCACTTACAAAATTAAAAACAAACCCAAAAAGTGCCCCAAGGCATTGAGACCCTAAATGAGTAATCTGTTAAAAAAAATAAACCCAAATAGAATTCCAAAACACATAGCTGTTGTTATGGATGGAAATGGACGCTGGGCTAAAAAACATGGTTATCTAAGAGCAATTGGACATAAAAGTGGCGTTAAAGCGGTTAGAGAAATTGTTCAGGCTAGTGACGACATAGGTGTAAAATACCTAACACTTTACACATTTTCTACGGAAAACTGGAACCGACCTAAGCTGGAGGTAAACGCGCTAATGGAGCTAATGATTGATTCTTTAACCAAAGAGTTGGATGGTTTTCAAAAAAACAATGTAAAAATAGCGACCATTGGAGACCTAAGTCTGCTCCCATCAAGATGTAAAAAGAAATTTGCAGATGTGGTAGAAAAAACTTCTAAAAATACCGGGTTAAATTTAATTTTTGCCCTTAGCTATAGTTCAAGACTCGAAATTATATCAGCAGTAAAATCTATCACTACAAAAGTATTAAACAAAGAAATTAAATTAGAAGACATTGACAGTGATGTCATTGACAAACATCTCTATACGAACTCCATACCTGACCCGGACCTACTAATAAGAACAAGTGGGGAGCAGAGAATTAGTAATTTTCTACTTTGGCAAGTCGCTTATTCAGAATTACATTTCACTCCAGTACTATGGCCTGACTTTAAACAAGCAGACCTTTTTACTGCAGTAATAGACTATCAACAAAGAGAAAGACGATTTGGCAAGACCAGCGAACAAATCAAAAAATAACATGAAGAAACTACGTTTAATTCACATACTATTCCTGTTGATCTCAAGTTCGATTTCAGCACAAATCAATGTAAGAAACAGCATCGAGAACGTGTCTTACGAAAAACCTGTAGAGTACGAAATTGCAGGGATTACGATACAAGGCATTACGAACCTAGATAAAAATGCAATCATTACTCTATCTGGCTTAACGGTGGGAGATAAAATTATGATTCCTGGAGAGGAAATATCAAAAGCCATAACAAAACTATGGGCACAAAACCTTTTTGCAGACATCCAAATTCAGGTAAGCAAAATTTTAGGAACCAACATATTTTTAGACATTGTTCTTCAAGAACTTCCGCGACTTTCCAAATTCGGTTTCAAAGGAGGATCTAAGTCTGAAGTTGAAAAAATAAGAGAAAAAGTTGAACTCGTTAGAGGTAAAATTGTCAACGATAATTTAATAAACAACACAAAGCACGTAGTTAAGGAATACTTTACCGAAAAAGGGTTCCTAAATACCAATGTTTCAATTACTCAAATTAGAGATACCGCTGAAGTTGCCAATGTGATTCTTGAGATTAATATTGACAAGGGAGAAAAGATTAAAATAAGTGAAATAAATTTTGAAGGCGCAACAAAATTTAAAATTAAAAAGCTAAAACGTCAGTTAAAAGACACCAAAGAAAAAAGTTTCTTTAGAATTTTTAAAACTTCAAAATTCCTAGATGAGGCTTTCGAAACCGACCTCCAAAGTATTGTAGCATTGTACAACGAAAAAGGATACAGAGATGCACGTATTGTAAAGAAAGAGATTGTAAATGTTTCCGATAAATTAATCACTATTAATTTAGCAATAGAAGAAGGACTTCAATACCATTTTAGAGATATTTCATGGCTAGGAAACACCAAATATGACTCAAACTATTTAGATCAATTACTGGGTATAAATTCAGGCGATATTTACGATCAAAAAATGATGAATGATCGCTTACAAATGAGTATGTCAGGTACAGATATAAGCTCTTTATATATGGATGATGGGTATTTATTTTTTAACATTGATCCTATTGAAATATTAGCTGAGAAAGATTCTATTGATTTTGAAATTAGAATTTACGAAGGAAAACAAGCAACGATTAATAAAGTAAGTGTTACAGGAAATACGAAAACAAACGAACACGTTATCATGCGTGAAATACGAACCAAACCAGGGGAATTATTTAGACGTTCAGACGTAATCCGTTCTCAAGAAGAAATAAACAGACTCAATTACTTTAACCCACAAACACTTGGTGTAACTCCTAAACCAGACCCTCAAACTGGAAATGTGGACATAGAATACACCGTAGAGGAAAAACCTTCAGACCAAATTGAACTGCAAGGAGGCTGGGGAGCCGGTCGAGTTGTTGGAACATTTGGTTTAACCTTTAACAACTTTTCTTTACGAAATTTCTTTAATAAGGAAACTTGGTCACCGCTCCCTTCTGGCGATGGACAAAGAATCTCTTTAAGAGCAAGCTCAAATGGGTCCTTTTTCCAAAACTACTCGTTCTCTTTCACAGAACCTTGGCTTGGGGGTAACAAACCCAACTCGTTGAGCTTTACTATTTACCAATCCATTCAAAACTACAGTACACCAACCGTAGAAAATAGAATGGATATAACTGGGGTAAACTTAGGACTTGGAAAAAGATTACGTTGGCCTGATGATTATTTCTCAACCAACCAATCGATAAGTTTCCAACAGTACAAATTAACCAACAGACAACTAGTGCCTGGATTTAGTAATGGAACTTCTAAAAACATCACCTTTAAATCAGTTATTTCTAGAAGCTCTATCTTCGATCCTATTTTCCCAAAAGCAGGTTCTCAATTTACGTTAACAGGTCACTTTACACCTCCATACTCTCTTTTTAATGACAAAGACTATGGCAGTATGGAATTGGCTGAGAAATACGAGTGGTTAGAGTACTTTAAAGTTAAATTTAGCAGTACTTGGTATACCAATCCATTTGCCAACCTAGTAATAAAAGCAAATAGTGAGTTTGGATTTTTAAATAGCTACAATAAAGACGTAGGATTACCTCCATTTGAAAGATTTTATGTTGGTGGAGATGGATTGTCAGGTTTTGCAATGGATGGCAGAGAGGTAATAGGACTAAGAGGTTACGCAAATCAAACTGTTTCGCAACACTTAACAGCTGGAGGAAGTATATACAGTAAATATTATTTAGAAATGCGCTACCCACTATCCTTAGATCCTAGTGCAACCGTTTACGCAACTGCATTTGCTGAAGCTGGAAATGCCTGGGACTCTTTCGATAAATTTAATCCTTTTGAAGTAAAACGCTCCCTGGGTTTTGGGATACGTATTTTTATGCCCATGTTTGGCCTACTTGGTGTAGATTTTGGGCATGGTTACGATCCTTTAGAAGGCGCTACAGAAAAAAGTGGTTGGCAAACTCATTTCTCAATTGGACAACAATTTTAAATTCTATAAATTTGCACTATGAAAAATATTTTATTTGCATTTAGCTTCTTACTCATAACAAGTTCAACTTGGGCACAAAAGTTTGCTTATGTTGATTCTCAATTTATTTTAGAAAATATACCAGAATACAAACAAGCACAACAACAACTTGATGACCTATCTTATGATTGGCAAGAAGAAATAGAAAAAGAATATGCTGAAATAGATAAATTGTACCGAGCCTACCAAACTGATAAAGTTCTTTTAACCGACAAAATGCGTCAAACTAGAGAAGACGAAATTATTGAAAAAGAAAAAGAAGTTAAAGAACTACAACAACAACGCTTTGGTACTGAAGGTGATTTATTTAAAAAGCAAGAAGAACTGATAAGACCCATTCAAAATCAAATTTACAATGCAATTCAAGAATTTGCTAAAGATGGACGCTACGGTGTGATTTTCGATAAATCGAGCGATTTACTGATGCTTTTTACAGATGAAAGCCTCGATAAAAGTAAGCGAATATTAGACAAACTGGGATACAATTACTAACCGCAACAAAAACAAAACAAAAACAAAAATGAAAAAAAGTACAACGATTTTATTGATCATGATAACTTGTTTTACAAGTTCACTTTTTGCACAAGAGAAATTTGGCCATATCCATTCCGAAAAACTAATTATGGAAATGCCAGAAACAGAAGGTGCGGATAAAGCTATTCAAGAATACAATCAACTCCTTGAATCTCAATTGCAAGCAATGTACGGTGAATACCAAACTAAAGCTGGAGAATACCAAGCAAACGAACAATTGATGACTGATGTAGTTAAAGAGGCGAAAATTAAAGAAATTCAGGATCTTGAACAACGTATTCAGCAGTTTCAACAATCAAGTCAAGAAAGCATTCAGCAAAAAAGAACTGAAGTTTTAGCCCCATTACTTGAAAAAGCTCAAAATGCTATAAATGAAGTCGCTGAAGAAAATAACTATACGTATATTTTTGACATAAGTTTGGGTTCAATTGTATATGGAAAAGAGTCAAAAGACATCATGCCTTTAGTTAAAACAAAGTTAGGCATAGAATAAAAAAGTAATTACTGAATTTAAACATCCCCTAGGGGATGTTTTTTTTGCATGAAAAAAACAAACTCCATAGGTATTTTTGACTCTGGAATAGGAGGCTTAACTGTTGGACATCAAATAGCTAAATTGATGCCCAATGAGCATATTGTATATTTTGGTGACACCAAACACCTCCCCTATGGCGACAAATCCGAAGAAGCCATAAAAAGTTACAGTAAAAAAATAACTAAATTTTTAATTGAGCAACAATGTAAAATGGTTGTAATTGCTTGCAATACTGCATCGGCCCTTGCTTTTAAAGAGGTGTTAGAATGTTGTAAAGGCTTAGCCATTGTATTAAATGTGATAGATCCAGTAGTAGAACATACCAGTAAAAGCAAAGCAAAAAAAATTGGAGTTATTGGCACAAAAAACACCATTGCATCTAATGCTTACAGCACTAAATTAGGGGAATTAAACAAAAACGTAACAATTGCTTCTTTACCTACTCCACTTCTGGTTCCAATGATTGAAGAGGGCTTTTACAACAACAAAATATCGACTTCTATCATATCAAATTACTTAGAAAATAAGGTGCTTGAAAACATAGATCACCTAATACTAGGCTGTACACATTACCCTCTAATTGAGGATGAAATAAACAATTATTATGAGAATAAAGTAGTGATTGTAAATTCTGCAAAAATTGTATCTCAATTTATTAAAAAGAGACTCCAAGAAAACAAACTCTTAGCCTCAGTTCCGAGCAAAAAATCTCATCTATTTTTTGTTTCAGACTACACTAAGTCTTTTGAACAAAGTGCTCAATATTTTTTTGGTCAGCGTATATCTTTTACAGAAGTTGTGTTGTAAATTACTACTCCAGTAGATTGAGTAGAGCATCAATATTTGGACTTAAAATAATTTCAATCCTCCTATTAACAGCTCTATTTTCCGGACTATCATTGTCCAATAAGGGATTGTAAGGACCTCTTCCTGCAGCAGTGATATTCAAAGCATTTAAACCTTTATTATTCGTCAATATTTTAACAATCGAGGTCGCACGCATTACACTTAAATCCCAGTTATCTTTAACCATACCTTCACTAACGTATGGTACATTATCGGTATGACCTTCCACTAATATTTGTAAATCAGTTTGACTGGATAAAACTTTAGAAAGCTCTGTTATTGCCTTTTCACCATTTGAATTCACATCCCAAGATCCCGAAGGGAAAAGCAAGCTATTCTCCAACGAAACATATAATTTTCCATTGCGTTGCTCAACAGAAAGACCTTCTCCTTTAAATCCAAGTAAAGCTTTGGCTACATTACTTTTTAGCTTGGTTAAATTAGCGTCTTTTTGTTTTAACAGTTGATTTAAATTAGCTACATCTAGCTCTCTAGACTTTATGGCTGACTCTCGTTCCTCTAAGTCAACTTCTAGTTGCCCCAAACGCTCCATTAAAATTATGTTCTCTTTAGCTTGTTTGGCCATGGTCGTAGAATTGTTTTTCATTAAAACTTCATACGAGCTTCTTAAGTCGTCGTAGGCTCTGGATTTTCTTCTGAGTTCTTTTCCCAGTATAATCGTATCGTTTTCTAGAGTACTTGAGCGAAGAGATAAACGAAAAACATCATCATTTAATTCTGAATTATTTACTTCTAAGTCACTTTTAAGATAAGCAAGAGAGTCTGACTCATGACTAAGTTGTAAAAAACTTGAATCCAGATCTTTATACTTTTTTATAGAAACACATGAGTGTGAAACTATTGAACAAATAAATATTACGAAAACATGCTTTGGCTTCATCTTTGTAAATTGAATTTATATACCGGACTAATTTAGTAGTTTTGCATCAGAATTAACAATAACCACCTATGAAACGAAATTTATTTTTCTTTAGCATACTTATCAACTCACTTTTGTTTGCTCAAAACTTTAAACAATGTGGAGCAAGTATAATGCGAAATAGAGCACTAGAAGAGAATCCTAAACTAATTGAAACTCGAACTCAATACCTTAAATCTTTAGAGACTATAAAACAGGCTAACTACAAAAGTGATGCGATAAGAGTTATTCCGGTAGTTATTCATGTTCTCCACACAGGAGGTTCAAATAACATAACTGACGCTCAGATAAATGATGCTATGGAAATCATAAATAGAGATTTCAACAAACTTAATCCAGATACAGCGAGTGTTACAGATGAGTTTCAAAATAGTATCGCTAATGTGGGCGTAGAGTTTAAACTTGCACAGAAGGATCCAAATGGCAACTGTACCAAAGGAATTACGAGATCTTATTCTGAACTAACGAACAATGCTGGAGAAAATGTTAAGGATTTTATCAAATGGGACCCGAGTAAATATTTAAATGTATGGGTGGTATCTAATATTGAAATTGGTGCTGGAGGGTATTCTTATTATCCTGGAGAGGCTCCTAATAATGACGCTAATGCAGGAATTGTGGTTTTAGCATCTCAATTTGGGAGTATTGGAGAATCGAATGGTAATAATAGTTCTAATAGAACTTTAACTCACGAAATAGGTCATTATTTAAGTTTAAACCATACCTGGGGGAACTCTAATGAGAATAACGTACAAGACAATTGCTACGATGATGACGGTATTTCTGACACCCCCCTAACCATTGGCACAAACTCTTCGTGTAATTTAAACCAAGAGAGTTGTGGGAGCCTAGATAATGTTCAAAATTACATGGACTATGCTTCCTGTCCTAAAATGTTCACCAAAGGTCAAGGATCAGCTATAAGAGCAGCTTTAGAATATGGTCAATCTTGGCAAAACGCACCCCGAAACAATTTATGGACAGAACAAAACCTGATTGAAACTGGTTTAGCGAATAATTCTGATGCAAACGATTGTCTTGCTATAGTAGAAATAGAATCTCAATCTTCAACAGTTTGTATAGGACAAGAAGTCGAATGGGTAAACAAATCTTACAACTACGACAGTGAAGCGAGCTTTGAATGGAATTTCCCGGGTGCAACACCCAGCTCATCAAACCAAGAAAACCCAATAATTTTTTACAATCAAACAGGCCTGTTTAATGCAACACTAACCGTTACAACCTCAGGTGGTTCTCAAACATCTACAATATTCGATGCAATTTATGTATCCAACTCAGAAGATAAAATTGTTGCACCTACTGAGTTTGGCTTTGAGTCAAACCAATTTCCAATGAATACAAACAATCTAAATGCAAACTGGTATGTTGATCAGGCACAAGAAGACAACTGGAGTTGGAACTTAGCGTCAAGCACTCCAGGAAATGGCTCTCTAAGAATTAGAAGCACCGATTTTGATGACTTTAACTTTAGAAGGTTATACTCACCTATTTTTGACCTTTCTAATGTACCAGCTCCATGTTATATGTATTATGATTATGCTTATGCTATAAGAACGAATAGCACTGATGATATTTTTCGTTTGAAAATTTCTGATGATTGTGGACTAAACTGGACACCAAGAATTACAAAATCATCAGCAAGTCTTGCAACAATAGATGAAAACCAACTTTTTACATTTACTCCTGCTGACGATGAGTGGGAAACCCAAAAGATTAATATAAGTAGTTGGGCAGGAGAAGAGCAATTACAGTTTTTAATTGAACTTTCGGGAGAACGGGGCAACTACCTTTACATAGACAACATTCGGTTTGCTGTTCCTTTATTGGGAATAGAAGAACTTATTGGTAAAACCCTAAACTTAGAAGTATTTCCAAACCCAACAAATGGAAATGCTTTGATAAAGTTTGACTTACTGAACCCACAAACCCTAAATTTTGAATTGGTTGATTTACTTGGAACTCAGATTCATGATCTTGAAAAATTATATCAAGCAGGATCGCACGAACTAAACTTATCAGAGCTTAAAGAAAATATTAGTCCGGGTATGTACTTTTTTAAATGCTCTATCGGAAATTACGACGAAACTTTAAGGATACTGGTGCACTAAGCTATGGTGAGATCGTTACCTGATCTTAACCGTAACGAATCATTAGTTTAACTCAAGTAATACAGGACAATGATCGGAGTGTTTTGCTTCGGGTAAAATTGCGGCTCTTTTAAAGCGATCTAAAAGCGTTTCACTTA
Organism: Flavobacteriales bacterium; assembly: GCA_028110365.1. Taxonomy (GTDB): domain Bacteria; phylum Bacteroidota; class Bacteroidia; order Flavobacteriales; family UBA7430; genus UBA6772. The sequence goes on along the minus strand of JAOGVT010000005.1, from coordinate 49,073 downwards.
GCATATTATAATCTATTCTCCATCCTTTATTTCGCTCGCGAGATGCAGCTCTATAGCTCCACCAAGAATAGTGATGAGGAGCTTTGGTAAAGGCCCTGAAACTATCTATAAAACCACTCTTTAAAAACGAACTCATCCATGCTCTTTCCTCGGGTAAAAAGCCTGAACTGTTTTTATTTGAAACAGGATTATGTATGTCAATTTCCTCATGACAAATATTATAATCTCCAGAAACAATAAGGTTTGGAATTTCTTTTTTTAATTCATTAATATAGGTTTGAAAATCTGAAAGAAATTCCATTTTGTAAACTTGTCTAACACCTCCAGTAGTTCCAGAGGGAAAGTAAACAGAAAGAACCGAAAAATCTTTGAAATCAGCTCGTATGACTCTACCTTCAAAATCATACTTAGCAATACCACATCCATAAACTACGTTTAAAGGTTTTTCTTTACACAAAAGCGCCACGCCACTGTACCCTTTTTTTTCTGCAGAAAACCAATAATGATGGTAGCCCAGATCATCAAAAATAGTTAAATCTAATTGATCTGGATGCGCTTTGGTTTCTTGTAAAGCAATAACATCAGCATTGGTTGCTTTGGCCCATAAAGCCCAATCTTTTTTTAATGCAGCACGAATTCCGTTAACGTTATAAGATATAATTGTTGGCATATTTAATTTTAAATTTTGAAACTTAAAGATACATATTTCAAAAATGCTTTACTAAGCATAAATGTAATTTTACAGTAAAACATTGTAGCGTATTCATTCTTAATTTTCTAAGTATATTTACAAAAAAATACATATGTTTATTTATGCTATTTACAATCTATTTTTCCCAAAGATATGTGGAGCATGTTCTAAACTTACCATTAAATTTGAGGATGAATTGTGTTTGAGATGTGAGCTTCAACTTCTAAACTTAGCTGAACCTAACGCAAACAAGATAGCGAAAGAATTGAAGGGTCGCGTTGAGATTGAAAAAGGTGTTTATCTGTTTGACTTTAGTAAAAAAGAACGTGTTCAAGAAATATTGCATTCTATTAAATATAAAAAAAACAAAAAATTAGGCAGTTACATTGCAGAGCAAATGGCTCGTAAATTAGGCGACTTTTTTTTTGAAGATGTAGATATTCTCTTACCCATTCCGCTGCACCCAAAAAAAGAAAAAATAAGAGGATACAACCAAGCAGAATTAATTGCCAAAGGAATTTATAACTTTATTCCGATTGAGATAAACCTCACTTCATTAAAAAGGACAATATTTACGGATAGTCAGACAAATAAAAATCGGATGGAACGTTGGGAAAATGTCCAAAATGCATTTGAAGTGAGAAACAAAAAAAAACTAGACAACAAGCACATACTCTTAATAGATGATGTGTTTACAACAGGAGCAACCCTAGAAGCATGTATAAAAACGCTCAAACGAGAAGTAAATTGTAGGTATTCAATACTAACTATTGCTAGAGCATAATTGAGCAAGACAACTAGCGATCTAGGACTAGTGAAGCTGCATCTCTGGAATTGAGCCTTGAATTAATAAAGACCCTTCAGTGGCTGACTTTATTTGCTCGACACTCACACCAGGAGCTCGCTCCAACAATTTAAAGCCTCCTTGAGGCATTACCTCTAAAACAGCAAGATTGGTTATAATTTTCTTAACACAAGAAACCCCGGTAAGCGGAAGTGAACACTTTGTTAAAATCTTAGATTCACCTTTCTTATTAGTGTGCATCATCGCTACAATAATATTTTCTGCTGAGGCAACTAAATCCATAGCCCCACCCATACCTTTCACCATTTTACCGGGTATTTTCCAGTTTGCTATGTCCCCTTTTTCAGAAACTTCCATAGCACCTAAAACAGTTAATTGCACATGCTTACCTCTAATCATGGCAAAACTTGTTGCAGAATCAAAATAAACAGCTCCGTCAAGAGCAGTAATCGTTTGTTTACCTGCGTTTATCAAGTCGGCATCTTCTTGTCCTTCAAAAGGAAAAGGCCCCATCCCCAGAACACCATTCTCGGATTGAAATTCTACTGAAATACCCTTAGGAACATAGTTTGCGACTAATGTAGGGATTCCGATACCTAAATTCACATAGGTATTGTCTTTTAATTCTTGAGCAATTCTTTTGGCAATTCCTATTTTGTCTAACATAAACAACTAAGTAATTTAATCTTACACTATTATTGAGAAGATAACTCTAATCTATAAGCCTTATTATATAATGTCTTATAATATTGATTGAACAGTACGTTGCTCAATTCTTTTTTCAAATAAGTCTCCTTTAAAGATACGTTGTACAAAAATTCCAGGTGTATGAATTTCATTTGGGCTTAGCTCACCTACTGGAACTAATTCTTCAACTTCTGCAATAGTTATTTTCCCAGCCATTGCCATCACAGGATTAAAATTTTTGGCTGTAGCTTTAAAAATTAAATTTCCAGCATGATCTCCTTTCCACGCTTTAACAATTGCAAAATCTGCAGTTAAAGCAGACTCTAAAATGTGAGCCTTACCATTAAATTCTCTTACTTCCTTTCCAACAGCAACTTCGGTACCGAAACCTGCCGGAGTATAAAAAGCTGGAATACCTGCTCCACCAGCTCTGCATCTTTCAGCTAAAGAGCCTTGAGGTATTAAATCTACTTCTAACTCTCCACTTAGCATTTGACGTTCAAACTCATCATTTTCTCCGACATAGGAAGAAATCATTTTTTTAATCTGTTTTTTTTGCAACAACAAACCTAGGCCAAAATTATCTACTCCAGCATTATTGGAAATACAGGTCAAATTCTTTGTACCCTTTGCAACTAATTCTGCTATACTATTTTCTGGTATGCCACAAAGTCCAAAACCACCAATCATAAGAGTCATATTATCGGCAACCCCTTCTAGCGCTTTTTGAACATTAGAAACTACTTTAGTAATCATATGCTTGACTTAAAATTCTTCATTATCAGCTTCGTTATCAAATTCAAACTGTTCTCTTTCAAAATTACTACAATCCAAATCAATATTTAAGGTGTTAGGCAAATCAAAATCAGCTTTAGAAATACCCAAATCTTTGTCTTTATAAACTCTAGTCATATACTCTCCCCAAATAGGCAAAGCCATGTTAGCACCTTGACCTAAAGTAATCGTTCTAAAATGTACTGCCCGATCTTCAGCCCCAGTCCAAACACCAGTAACTAGATTAGGAACAATGCCCATAAACCAACCATCAGATTGATTTTGTGTAGTCCCAGTCTTACCCGCTATTTGATTTTTCAAACCATACTTCCAACCCAATCTTCGTCCTGAGCCTAACTTAGTTACTCCTTGCATAAGATCAAGAATAACGTAAGCCTTCTCTTCACTTAACACCTCTTTGGTCACTGGGCTAAACTCATCGAGAACAACACCGTTTTTATCTTCAATTCTATTTAAAAATACGGGGGTAGTATACACGCCTTTATTGGCGAAAGTACTGTAAGCGCCAACCATTTCATAAACAGAAACATCTGGTGTCCCTAAGCAGATTGAAGGAGCAAGTGGGATTGAACTTTTTAAGCCCATAGCTCTGGCTAATTTACGAACTTTACTAGGGCCAACTTGCTTCATTAAGTAAGCCGTAACTGTATTTACAGAATTCGCTAATGCTTCTTTAAGATTTAGCTCACCTCCATAGTTCTCGCCAGAATTTCGAGGAATCCAATCCTCTTCTAAACCCCAAGATTCTTTTTCAAAAATGACTTGAACATTGGGAACTTTCATACAAGGGGAATAATTGTGCTGATCTATTGCTGTTGCGTAAACAAAAGGTTTAAAGGTTGAACCTACCTGTCGTCTAGAATCTTTAACATGATCGTATTGGAAATAGTGATGATCAATACCACCCACCCAAGCCTTCACAAATCCTGTTTGCGGATCCATGGACATCATACCTGTTTGCAAAAGGTACTTATAATGCAAAATAGAATCCATAGGACTTAACAATGTGTCTACACCTCCAACCCAAGTAAATACATTCATTTTAGTTGGTGTTTCAAAAGAATCTTTTATTTGTTTCTCACTTGCATTTCTGTTGCGCAACAAACGGTAGCGCTCTGATCTTTTCATTGCACTAATCATAAGAGTATCTACCTGACCGGCGCGTAATTCTTTATCAAATGGAGCATTTACAAAATCCTCACCTTCACCCTGCCAGTGGTTGTAAAATTGGTCTTGCAAAAAAGGCATATGTGTGGCTACAGCTTCTTCAGCATAACCTTGCATACGAGAATCAATTGTAGCATATATTTTCAAACCATCAGCATAAATATTATACAGTGAGCCGTCTGGCTTTTTATGCTCTTTTAACCAGTCTTTCATAAACTTCCTCAAGTACTCTCTAAAATAGGGAGCTAAACCATCATTATGATTGTTTCGCTTAAAATCTAATTCTATGGGCAACTTAAGTAACGAATCTCTTTCGGACTCTTGAATTACGCCATTTCTATACATTTGGCCCAATACTACATTTCGTCTTTTAAGCGCGTTATCTGGAAATCGTTTTGGATTAAAAAGGGATGGATTCTTTGCCATACCGACTAAAACGGCAGCTTGTTCTATCCTTAACTTATCTGGCGTTGTATTAAAATAAATCTTAGCGGCAGATTTGACCCCTACGGCTAAATAAAGGAAATCGAACTTATTAAAATACATGGTAATAATTTCATTTTTTGTGAAATTTCTTTCCAAACGAATGGAGATGACCCACTCTTTAAATTTTTGTTTAACGCGCTCTATTTTTGATCTTGATACATTGGTAAATAGCATTTTAGAAAGCTGCTGCGTAATGGTAGAACCGCCTCCTGCAGATGTTCCAGTTAAGGCGCCAAAAATAGCTCTTCCAAGAGATTTTGCATCTATAGCAGAATGAGACCTAAACCGCTCATCTTCTGTAGATATAAGAGCGTTTACCAAATGAGGCGATAGTTGATTGTAGGTAACTGGAGAGCGGTTCTCGTAGAAGAACTTTCCTAATAAAACTCCGTCTGATGCAAAAATTTCTGTAGCTAAATTTTGTTGTGGATTCTCTAATTCCTCAAAAGAAGGTAAAGGACCAAACCACCCCATAGATGCAAACCAAACACCTCCAGCTATCCCAAAAATGGGCATTAAAATTCCAATCCAAAAGAAGTAGATTAGTTTTGTGGTGAGTTTTTTCTTAAGGCTCATCTAATTTGTTTTTTCGATGCGAAAACCAATATCTTCTATGCCCGTAAGAAGCTCACTTCTCATTCCATGTGAAATGTTAAACTTATATAGGCCATTTTCCATAGATTGGGATTCTTTGTATTTAAATAAGTTATGTTTTATAGCCCCTAAACCTGCACCAACCCATTTACCATCTGGTCGCGCTAAAAGATATTGCAAAGTATCTGTGTAAGTAACACCCGATGGCGTTTCAACATCCAAAAATAAAAAAATATTAGAATAAAGATAATCGTTATTATTCCTGAGCCCGATTAGATAATCAAACTCGGCTCCTTTGACAGCCTTAATATCAACCTTAAATTCTGTTGAAAAAGAGGCATCCCAACCAGCCGTATTTATGGCAACATAAGTATCGTAAATCTTTTCTCTATCGCAAGAAAAAAAGAACAATAATGGTACTAAAAAAAGATATTTATTTGGCAATATTTTCATTTTCCTAAGTTGAATTCGCTTAACTTCCCTTTGTTTTTGGAGTATTTCTTTGGGTTGAATTTTTACGATTTGGGTTTGATGATTGGTTCTTTTTTTGACTTTTAAATTGCTTTTGATTTCTACCAGGCTTATTTGATGGGCTACCCTCACTAGATTTAACATTAGCTGAAGGTTTCTTTGAACTGTTTTTGTTAGATCTTTTTTTATTTGATTTTTTAGACGAAGATTTCTTATCAAAACGAGTAATACTATCCTGACCAACTACATTCTCGTAATCGGGCTTCGCAACTTCAATATAAGTTTGCACATACATTTCTAAAGATTCAGGCAAATCCTCTTTTTTGTTAAGCGAAACAATTTCTTGAACTTTATCTAGATTCAGCTCAATAAATCTCGAAGGATCACTTTTATATGAATACCAAACTTTACGTCTAAAGATATCCATCTTTTGTTGAAAAGCTTCTCCTTTTTTAGTCTTTAGATTTAAGTTCGAGTCAGGAAAACCTTTAAGAGCTTCAACATACATATCTAACTCATAATTTAAACAACATTTAAGTTTACCGCATTGACCGGCTAACTTCTGAGGATTTAAAGATAGTTGCTGGTAACGAGCAGCGCTGGTACTCACAGATCTGAAATCGTTTAACCAAGTACTGCAACAAAGCTCTCTTCCACAAGAGCCAATACCCCCCATTCGTTGCGCTTCTTGTCGTGTGCCTATTTGACGCATTTCTATACGAACCTTAAATTCTTCAGCCATTAATTTTATCAACTCTCTAAAATCTACACGACCTTCAGACGTGTAATAAAAAGTAGCCTTAATATTGTCACCTTGGAACTCAACATCTCCAATTTTCATATCTAAATTAAGAGATGAGGCAAATTCTCTAGCTTTATACATGGCAGCTGATTCTCTTTCTCTTGCAAGAACCCATTTTTCAATATCCGTTTCAGAAGCATGACGATACAAAACCTTTACTTCCTCACTGTCTACAGCAACTTTCTTTTTGCGCATCTGTAAACGCACCAACTCTCCTTTTAGAGATACAACACCTACATCATGCCCTGGACTTCCTTCCACCGCTACAGTATCCCCCATCTGAATACTGAGGTTATGTTTGTTTAAGAAAAATTCTTTTCGTCCGTTTTTAAAACGAACCTCTAGTATATTAAAGGGTTCTTGACCAGAAGGCAAACTCATATTAGAGAGCCAATTGAAAACAGGCATTTTGCCACAATTTCCAGTACTACAAGATCCTTTACTTTGACAACCTGGAGCATTGCCCGCTGTTGTTGAACAATTCGTACACGCCATTTTTATGTTTTTATCAGGCTATTGCCTGTTTTAATTTTTTATGAAGCAATCTTGCAATTTTAAAAGAAGTGTCTAAGAATACTATCTTAGAATTTGCATTTCTTTCTATATGCAATTGCGCCATATTTAGCTCCTCAATTATACTCATACAATTTTCTGCATGTACAAAAGGTGCAAATTTCTCTAGGGTAAAATTCTGTCCACTAATATTCATTTTCATTAGGGCAGAAAGACCATAATTTTTTAGCAATGCATCTCGCATTACGTTAGTCGCAAACAGAAGAAAACTTTTTTGGTTCTCTCTCCCTGACTTAGCCATTGTATCAGACCATTGCACTAACTTATCAATGTCTTTAACTTGAAGTGCATTAAAACACAAACGCATCCACTGAACAAAACACAAAGAATTTTGCGCTGCATCTTGGGTATACTCTGCTAATTTTAGAGCCTCATTAATATCACCCTCTACAATAGTTGCTATCATTTGAGCTTTTTCACTTGCAAGCCCCCTACTAACTAAGAACTGAACAACCTCAGCATCTGGGTATCGAGGCACTTTAAAGAGCTGCGTTCTTGACAAAACAGTTGCCAGTATATTTTCCTCACTCTCTGCAACCAGTAAGAACAGGGTTTTATGAGGAGGCTCCTCAATAATCTTCAATATTTTATTGGCTGCTTGAATGTTCATTTTTTCTGGCATCCAAATAAGCATAATTTTAGTGTCACTTTCATAAGGCTTAAAGCTCAAATCTTTAACGATGTGAGCACTTTCTTCTACTGAAATAATTCCTTGCTTATTTTCAATGCCAATATATTTAATCCAATCAAACAGAGAAAAGTAAGGGCTTTCAGTTAAAATAGCGCGCCAATCTTTTAAAAAAATTTTACTTATTGGCTTTGTTTTAACCGATTGATTTGCCGCAACGGGAAACACAAAATGCAGATCGGGATGCACAAACTTTGTGTGTTTTACACACGAAGAACAAACACCACAAGAATCATTTAACTGCTTGTTAGTGCAAGCTATATATTGCGCTAAGGCTAAAGCTAAAAAGAGACCACCAGAACCATGAGAGCCTAAAAACAACTGTGCGTGTGGCACGCGCTGTTCATGCACCATCTGTATTAAGAGTTGCTTGCATTTTTGCTGACCTTGGATATTTGCGAATAACATAATTCAAAGATACAATTTGAAATGAATTATGAAGTATTAAACCGTAATGATTAAAGCTACTTTTGGTTGAAAAACCTCATCACTAAGCTAAAAATAGTGCGAGAGAAACAAAACAAAACAATCTAAAAAGAAGTGAAGCTATCATGTCCTAAATAAGACTTACTTTTGGGCTATGAAAACGATAGACAAAGTAAATTTTAAAGGCAAGAAAGCCTTAATAAGGGTAGATTTTAACGTTCCTTTAAACGAAAAGTCTGAAATTACAGACGACACAAGAATTATCGGTGCGCTACCCACAATACTAAAAGTTCTTAAAGATGGAGGAGCTGTGGTATTAATATCACACTTAGGAAGACCAAAAAACGGAGCCGAAGAAAAATTCTCACTAAAGCATCTTATAAATCACTTATCTGCTAAATTAAATACAACCGTTAAGTTTACAAACGACTGTATCGGAGTAAATGTAGAAGCGGCTGCTCAAAACTTAAAACCTGGAGAGGTTTTACTTTTAGAAAACTTGCGATTTTACCCTGAGGAACAAAAGGGAGATAAGGGATTCGCAAAGAAACTAGCTCAACTGGCTGATGTGTATATAAATGATGCTTTTGGCACTGCGCATAGAGCGCATGCATCCACAGCAATCATAGCCGATTATTTTGACCAAAATAAATACTTTGGCTTTCTAATGGCTCAAGAGATTCTTAATCTCGAAAAAGTAGTAACTAATGGTAAAAGACCTATAACAGCTATTATGGGCGGCGCAAAAGTATCCTCAAAAATTACCATTATCACAAAACTAATGGATAAAGTAGATAAAATTATAATTGGTGGAGGTATGTCGTATACTTTTGCAAAAGCTTTGGGGGGTAAAGTAGGCGATTCTTTAGTTGAAGACGATAAACTAACCCTAGCTAAAACATTGATAAAAGAAGCGAAACTCAAAGGAGTTGAATTATTAATTCCAGTAGACTCTTTAAATGCAGATGCTTTTTCGAAAGACGCAAACACTCAAATTACAGACATCGATAAAATTAAAGAGGGCTGGATGGGCTTAGATATAAGTGAAAAAACTAAAGTTATTTATAGTGAAGCAATCCTAAGCTCTAAAACCATCCTTTGGAATGGACCCATGGGTGTTTTTGAAATGGATAAGTTTGCTCAGGGAACCAAGTTTATTGCAAACGCTATTGCTGAAGCGACAAATAATGGAGCCTTTTCTTTAGTCGGTGGCGGAGATTCTGTTGCAGCAGTTAAAAAATTTAACATGCAAGAAAAAGTGAGCTATGTTTCTACAGGAGGTGGTGCTATGTTAGAATACTTGGAAGGCATTGAATTACCGGGTGTGAAAGCAATAAATAAATAAAGTTGAAAGAAATCTCGACGGTGCTATAGATTACTCTTTTACTCTAGCTGTTTTCTTTGATTCTCATACTCCTCTATTACGCTTGGATACAAATCCATAGAACAAGATAAAAGTGGCTTATATATAATAGATGATTCGGTCATTTCAGAACTTACAATTGAAAATCGATTGTTCAGTTTATCAAAAAATAAGAGTAAAACACAAAGAACTAGAAGTGCTTTTAACCCACCAAAAAAAGCACCAAACAATCTATTAACAAAACCCAATGCAACCATTTTAACAAGCATTGTAAGAACTTTACCAATAAGAGTAACCAACAAAACAATCACAATAAAAGTTAAGGCGTAAGAAGCTAATTGCAAGTAATAAGCATCTATTTCTAAAACTTTTTTTAGATACTCAAAAATAAAAGAGGAAAAACGAACAGAACCATAAACACCCAGCAATAAACCCAACAAAGAGGCCAATTCCAAAATAAGGCCTTTAGAGAAACCTTTATACAAACCGTAGAGAACCGGGAAAACTAAAATACAATCAAAATAATTCATAGGATAAAGGTACAAGTTAAATGTAGAATAGAAAGAACATTGTATTTTTGTAAAAAAAAATGATTGAATGAGAAATCAAGAATCAAAACAAAAATGGGAAAACCTAGTCGCATTTATCTCTAAAGAATTTGGTGAAGGTGATACACTAGACCTTCAAGCTATACTATTTCTAATCGGAATACAAGAACTAGGCAAAGGGTATAGAGAGTTTTCTAAGGAGGAGAAGACAGACCTATTACATATTGCCATTTGTAGGCTTTTAAGTAATTATGGGTATTATGAGTTAGAAGGGAGAGACAAAGATGGATGGCCACATTATACAACAAATGAAAAACTCCCGGCACTTAAACCAGGAGAACAGTCTATACTGATGAAGGAAGCTGCAATTTTATACTTTGAAGAAAGCGGCGTTCAATTTTAGATCGACTACTCGTAAACAGTAATTGTCACTTTAGCTAACTCATCTTCAACCAAAACAAGGAGCCCTTCACCGTGGTAGTTATCTTTGTCAGCCGATACTTTTAAGATAGCAACATTATCAAACTCAAAGAACACCTTGCCTTGAGAATCCGTTTCTTCATTTCTGTTGACTGAGTGTATGTTTTGGACAGCAACATCTGTCCTGACAGTAACACCCTGCATCGGAACACCCTTATTGTCAATAATTGTAACTTCTCCTTTAAATTCATGAACTACATCCTCACAAGAATTCATTGTTAAGGCAGTAAAAAGAACTACCATTAAACCAAAAAAGTGAAAAAAATTGCGTTTCATATGTCCGTATAATTTAGTATTATTGTCAGTTGATAAAAGCCAAATATACAAATTTTCACTCATCAACTTTTATTTCGATGAGATAAAGCAAAAAACATGTTAAACAAAATTAAGAATCACATACTTTTAGTTGAAAAATTTGAAGCTGATTCTATTGAACTCATCGAGAAATTTAGAATCGACTACCTAGGTAAAAAGGGGATTCTAAACGATTTTTTTGCTGCCTTTAAAGAAGTCCCGAACCATGAGAAGAAGGATTTTGGCCAATGCGTAAATGAGCTTAAAAATAAGGCTCAGGAAAAAGTGAACCAACTCAAAGAAGCCCTACAAAAAAGTAAAGAAAACAGTGGCTCGGGCATAGACCTTACAATGAGTGCAGAAGCATTTCCTTTAGGTTCACGTCATCCATTGGCTATTGTTAAGAACGAAATTGTCGAAATTTTTGCACGTTTGGGCTTCACCATATCCGAAGGTCCAGAAATTGAAGATGACTGGCACAACTTTAGTGCGCTAAACCTTCCGGAAGAGCACCCAGCAAGAGACATGCAGGATACCTTTTTCATACAAACAAACCCAGATGTCTTATTAAGAACGCATACGTCATCTGTTCAAGTTCGTTTTATGGAAAACAACCAACCACCAATTCGAACACTTTCACCCGGAAGAGTTTTTCGTAATGAAGCGATATCTGCAAGAGCTCATTGTATTTTCCATCAAATTGAAGGGCTTTATATTGATGAGCATGTTTCTTTTGCTGATTTAAAACAAACACTATTACATTTTGCTCAAGAATTTTTCGGAAAAGACACTGAGATTAGACTACGCCCCTCTTACTTCCCCTTTACTGAGCCAAGCGCAGAAGTAGATATTTCATGTAACATTTGTAAAAGCGAAGGCTGCAATATATGTAAATACACAGGTTGGGTAGAAATATTAGGCTGCGGTATGGTAGATCCAAACGTTTTAGAAAACTGTGGTATCGACTCAAAAAAATACAGTGGATTTGCTTTTGGAATGGGTATTGAGAGAATCACCATGTTAAAATACCAAATTAAAGACCTCAGACTGTTTTTTGAGAATGATATTCGATTTTTAGAACAGTTCACAAATGCATAGTAAATAAGAAAGCCATTCATTACTGAATGGCTTTCTTATTTAATTTATGTAGATTATTTAAGCCAAATGAAAATCAATTTGTTTTTTAACTAAATCAACATTCCTCACTTTTATTCGAATCTCATCGCCAAGTTGAAAACTTTTGTGTGAACGTCTTCCTGTAAGACTGAATGTTTCTTTATTTAAATCATAATGATCATCTCTTAGATCTCGCATTGATACTAAACCTTCGCAAAGACTCTCTTTGAGCTCAACAAACATTCCAAATTCTGTTACACCCGAGATCGTTCCCAAAAACTCTTGTCCCTCTTTGCCCAACAAGTATTTTACCTGCATATATTTTATGGATGATCGCTCTGCATCTGTAGACAATTTCTCCATAGCAGAAGAGTGCTTGCACTGCTCTTCTATCGCCTCTTTTTCAGTGACTTTTTCACCATCTAAATAGCGTTGTAACAACCGATGAACCATTACGTCTGGCCAACGTCTAATTGGGGAGGTGAAATGAGAATAATAGTCAAAGCCTAAACCATAATGACCAATATTGTCTGTTGTATACTTAGCTTTACTCATGGTTCTAACAGCCAAGAGCTCAACCATATTTTCCTCTCTTTTTCCAGAAACATTCGCCAAAACACGGTTCATTGAATTTGCCACCTCTTTTGGCGAATTTAAATTCATCTGGTACCCAAATTGATGAACAAATGTTGAAAAATTAGTAATTTTTTCAGGATCAGGGACATCATGAATACGGTAAACAAAAGGCTTTTTACTTGGCGAACCATCTTCGGATCTGCCAATAAATGAGGCCACTCTTTTGTTAGCTAACAGCATGTACTCCTCGATTAATTTATTGGCATCTTTTGCTTGTTTAAAATAGACGCCTGTTGGGTTTTTCTTTTCGTCTAATTTAAACTTAACCTCAACTCTATCAAAAGTAATTGCGCCAGCATCAATACGTTTAGCTCGCACAACCTTTGCCAACTTATCCATAAGCAGCAACTCATCAGCAAACTTTCCTTTTTTATTCTCGATTACTTCTTGCGCATCTTCGTAAGTAAACCGATGGTCTGAGTAAATAACTGTTCGGCCAAACCACTCATCTAACAACTCAGCTTTTTCATTCATTGTAAAAATGGCAGAAAAACAGAGCTTTTCTTCGTGGGGCCTCAAGGAGCAAACTTTGTTAGAAAGTTTTTCTGGCAACATAGGAACTACGCGATCAACCAAATAAACGGAAGTAGCTCTTTGATAAGCCTCATCATTTAAAGGGGATCCTTGCGCAACATAATGAGAAACATCAGCAATATGAATACCAATCTCCCACTTATCTGTGCCTAACTTTTGGATGGACAAAGCATCATCAAAATCTTTGGCATCATGAGGATCAATTGTAAAAGTTAAAACATCACGCATGTCTCTTCGCTTACTGATCTCTTTTTCTGAAATAGCTTCAGGAATTGAAGCTACATACTTTTCTATAGCTTCAGGAAACTCATAAGGCAAACCATATTCAGCCAAAATCGCATGAATTTCTGTATTATGATCTCCGGCAGCACCCATAACTTTGGATACTTCAGCAAAAGGACTTTTGGCCTTTTTAGGCCAATCAAGTAAATTCACTGTAACCTTATCCCCATTTTTAGCACCGTTTAACTTATCTTTAGGTATGTAAAAATCAGTCCCTATTCGAGAATTATCTGGCGTCATAAAACTATTTCGTGCGTCAACCCTCATATTACCAACAAAGGTTTTTCGACCACGCTTAACTATCGATACCACAACGCCGTCTGGGTTCTTGCCTGTATTTTTACCCGTTAAAACAACATTTACAATATCTCCCCCCAAGGTTTGACCTGCATTCTTGGAGGATACAAACACATCTTGATCTAAATCTTTACAGATGACGTACCCGGCTCCAGAAGCTACTTTTTCGATCTTACCTTCGTAAATATCTTGAGGAATAGATGCGCCATATTTGCCATGACCAAACTCTTTAACAGACCCTTCCGTAAGTAAATTCTTCAAAATAAAGGAAATCTGGTGTCTAGCAATTTTATCTTTCACCTTGAGTTCTTTACAAATATCTTTGAAACTTAAGGGTGTTACTGCCGAATTGCATAAATCTATAATTACAATTTTAAGGTCTTTTAAATTAGAAGAATTAGACCTTCTTTTTTTGTTTTTAATTTTCTTTTTCATTTAGGGTAAATGTAAGAAAAAAGAATGTTGCAAGCCCCAAGTAGTTACTCAATAAAAATTAAATGAAGTTTGACATCATATTAACAAGAATACGTATATTTGGAAACGCTTCTTAAAAATGTAGATTTTAAGAAGCACCCAATTAAACAAACGCTCAACTATATTACACAAATGAAAAAGTTAATAGCAATCACAACTTTACTTTTATCTATTCTTTCAACTGCAAGTGCGCAACATTGGTGTGGCACAATGAATCACAGTGAAAAATTAAACTCTGAGAGACCGGAAATCGAAAAAGAAGTCGAAAGAAAGTTTAAAGAATTTAACAACATGGTTCACCAAAATGAAGCCAAAGGAGTTAAAAACAGTAACCATTTTGTAATTCCAGTTGTCTTTCACGTAATACACAAAGGAGGGTCAGAAAACATTTCATTTGAGCAAATTGAAGATCAAATGAGAAGTTTAAATGAAGACTTCGCCTATATGAATGCAGATTCTACAAATACACCTGATGCATTTAAACCTTACACTACAAATACAAATATAGAATTTAGACTCGCTCAAATAGATCCAGATGGAAACTGTACGCAAGGGGTAACAAGAACTTTATCTAACCTTACATCCTCAGGAAACGACAACGTAAAAGAACTCATCCAGTGGGATCCCTTCAAATACTTTAATGTATGGGTTGTTAATGATATTGATAGAGATACCGATTACGGAAGAATTTTAGGCTATGCTCAATTCCCTGAACAACTTTGGTCTAATCCAGAAACTGATGGTGTCATAATGTTAGACTCTTATTGCGGTTCGATCGGAACAGCATCTAACCAAGTTGGTAGAACACTTACCCACGAGGCAGGACACTGGTTAGATTTACGCCACATTTGGGGAGATGGAGATGGGTGCCAAAGTGACCAAGTTAATGATACGCCTACAGCAGAAGAACCAAACTTTGGGGTATGTACGGCTAACTTCCCATACAAAGCTGGAACAAATCAAGGATGTCCGACCGAATCAACAAACCAAATTATTTCTCAAGAATTTGGGGAAATGTTTATGAACTACATGGACTATTCAGACGATGCTTGTATGAATATGTTTACCGTATTACAGGGAGAACGAATGCAAGCTGCCATTTCAGAATACCGAAGTATACTTGTTTCAGAAGATAACCTAATTGCTACGGGAACAAACGATGGGTATACAAAAGTTGTTTGCGCTCCAACACCTGAATTCAAATCAGATTACACATACGGATGTCCTGGGGATGCTTATTCCTTCTTTAACACCACATACAATGTTGATTATGCTTTAGATAGTATTGTTAATTACGAATGGACTTTTGAAGGCGGTTCGCCCAGTACTTCTAATGCTGTAAACCCAGAAAACATACTCTTTGAAAACTCAGGATTCTTTAATGTTTCCCTAACAGCAACCAATAGTGGTGGCTTAAAAACATTGGTTAAAGAAAGTTACATTACGGTAACAGATGATGAAAACAACATGGACTTTCCATACATCGAAGACTTTGGTTATTCAGGATTCCCAACCTACCCTATTGAAAATGAAAGTAGAAATTGGGTCATTTCTCCTCAAATTGACCCAACTTGGGAAAAAACTACTGAAACCTACAGTGATGCTTTAAGAATAAGAAGCGCTACCTTCTCTAGAGAGGGAGATCGTCACACGATCATTACGCCAACAATTGACCTAAGCGAGGCTACTGCTCCTGTAAATGCGTATTTTGATTTGGCCTACGCTAGAAAAAACATGTTGACAGATGATGTTCTTAGAGTTTACATAAGCCAAAACTGTGGAAGAACTTGGATTACTAAAAGAACGCTATCCAACGAGTCATTAATTACAAATGATGGTTCGTTCGTTTTCCTACCGTTTGTTCCAGCAGAAGACGAATGGCAAACAGAGAAAGTGAGTTTAAGTACTTT
The DNA here is from genome assembly GCA_028110365.1 of Flavobacteriales bacterium. GTDB lineage: Bacteria > Bacteroidota > Bacteroidia > Flavobacteriales > UBA7430 > UBA6772. Next base: position 32,954 of record JAOGVT010000005.1, on the reverse strand, counting down.
GGCTGGTGAAAAAAATATTCAAATTAAATTGGAGTTTATCGGAGAGAATGGAAACTGGCTATATATAGACAACTTTATCGTTTGTAAAGAAGCTGAATTGGCTCTTACTGAAACCATACTTAAAGACTTAAACATATACCCAAACCCTTCCAAAGGAGACGTTACTATAGAATTTGAATTGTACAAAGAAGCAACTGTTGGATTTGCTGTTAGCAATATATTTGGCGCAACAGTAGCTAAAGAAGAGATAAAGCTAAACCCTCAAAACAACAGAATACAACTTAAAAACTTATACCCAAATATCAAAGCGGGTATTTACTTCATTCAATTAAATTATAATGAAACCACTACAACTAAAAAAGTAGTTATTACTGACTAATACTGTTTTCAACAAATAAACCACCTCATATGAGGTGGTTTTTTTTTGAGCGTTTTTTTACAGCAGCCTTAACAAGGTGATTTAATTGCATCTAATTTAACAGCTCTAGTTTACATCAAATAAAGAAAATTATGAAAATGATTATAATATGTGTACTTTTAACATGTAATTATAAGTTTTCAATTCTGAACCCTCATCTCATGTTATCAAAACTAAAAAGCACTTTACTTATATTTCTAGTAACTAGTAATATTTCATTTGCCCAGAATTGGAACTTGGTCTGGTCTGATGAATTTGAATCCAACGGTGCTGTCAATTCAGAAAAATGGCACCATCAAACTTTATTACCAAATGGTTACAGCTGGTACAACTCCGAATTGCAACACTATACAAATCGAATTGAAAACTCATTTATAGAAGACGGATTACTAAAAATTGTTGCAATTAAAGAAAACTTTAACGACCAAGGACACACCAAACAATACACTTCTGCACGATTAAATTCTAAATTCTCTTTTACGTACGGTAAAGTTGAAGTGAGAGCAAAACTTCCCTATGGAGTAGGAACTTGGCCTGCCATATGGACGCTAGGAAAAAACATAATTGAGCCCGGAGGCTATTGGACAAATAGCTTTGGAACTACCTCATGGCCTGCATGTGGAGAAATTGATATTATGGAGCATTGGGGAGACAATCAAAATTATGTTCAAAGTGCCACACATACTCCATCAAGTTATGGAGGAACTATTAACCACGGCGGACAAACAATTTCAACTGCATCTTCTGAACTGCATACCTACACCTTAGTTTGGACTGCTGAAAAATTAGTGTTTAGTGTAGATGGTGTTGTACATTACACGTACAATCCTCCTGTAAAAGACAGTAATACCTGGCCTTTTGACTCAGAACAGTATTTACTTTTAAACTTAGCCATTGAGCCTGATATCATTCCAAATTTTACTCAGAGTGCTATGGAAATAGACTACGTAAGAGTTTATCAGGGAGGTGAAGACAACAATCAAGAACCAGGCAATGTTTCGGGCTGCTTAGATGAAAATGCAAGCAATTACAATAGCAGTGCAACCACTCAATTATTTGATCAAAACAACAACTCAAGTTGTCTTTACAATTTATGTGCTGAAACCCCTCAACCGGGATGCATCTACTCAGATGGGTTTGGTTTATTTAATGATGATTTTGGAGCTGACGATTGCCTAGGTTATGGTGGAACTCCTTGCTCGAATACTCAAACAAATTCTTCTGTATATAATGACATTGTATTTACCGGGGCATTTGGCGGTGCAATTGTTGGAAATTATACATACGAAAAACCCTCAGGCTCCGAATCATGGGCGGGTTTTGCAGATGAAGATGAGAACATTTATCCGGTAAGTTTTGAAAATGGTGGGAAAATAACCTTTACAGGATCAACAGATGGAAGCAATGTAGACCTCTATTTTAAATTTGAATACAACAGCTACCCAGACACTGAGCCTAGTTTCTTTACGAATACCCTAACGATAAATTCTCAAGGGCAATATTCTATTGAAATACCTGAACAAGGAGCTAACACGTTCAGTTCTTTTATAATGTACATCACAAATTTTGATGAAACTATAGAAGTAACGAATGTTACATTAACCAGTTATGGATCTGTTGCACCACCAGAGGATATTTCAGGGTGTATAGATCCAAACGCTTCAAACTTCAACATCGCAGCTTCCATACAAGAGTTTGATCAATACGGAAACTTGGTATGTATATACAGCTCATGTGAATTCACTCCTGAAGCAGGTTGTATTTATGCAAATGGTTTTGGAACTTTTAATAATGACTTTAATACAGGGCAATGTTTGACTTACGGTGGAATACCTTGTGAGGAAAATACAGCAGATTTAATAGGTTGTATGGATCCTAATGCTTCAAATTTTAACACTGCAGCTACGATTCAACAATTTGATCAATACGGAAATCTAGTATGTATATACAGCGCATGTGAGTTAATTCCTGAACCAGGTTGTATTTATACTGCTAGTTTTGGAGCATTTAACAATGGTTTTGACGCAACAGCCTGTTCTACTTATGGAGGCACACCATGTGCACAAATAAATGAACCAACTGAAGGCTGTACTGATAGTTCTGCTCTAAATTACAATTCCAATGCAACTACAAATGATGGCTCTTGCCAATACCAATGTCAACTCAATTGGGAGGTTGCCGTTACAGATCTTAATCATTCTATATTTATAGAAGGAGACTGGATAGATGTCAATGGAATCCCTTTAGCGCCGGGGGCTGCTATTGGTGTCTTCTATCAGAAATCAAATGGAGATTTAGCTTGCGCAGGTTACACCTATTATACGGGTGATCTTGTACAGATATCCGTTATGAAAGATGATACGACAACTGATGAGATTGATGGCCTAACCACTGGAGAACAATTTACATACCGAGTATGGGATGCATTGACCTGTGAGGAATATGCAGTTTCGGTAAATTATACTAATGGTCCGCAAAACTTTGCAGCAAATGGAATAACCTTTGTAAATAATGTAACTGCTGTTACTTTAGGTCTAGCCGAACAAGTAATCGAATTTCCTTTGGGTTGGTCTCTATTTTCCACTTTCATAGCACCCGATGATAGTGACATCTCATCTGTTTTAGCTCCAATTATCAGTAACATTATCCTAGCGAAAGATAATACAGGTTTGGCGTATCTCCCAGAATGGGAATTCAATGGAATTGGAGACATCCAAATTGGACAAGGCTACCAAGCGAAGACGAATGCTGAAACAAACCTTACCCTGCAAGGAAATCAGATTCTACCCGAAGAAAACACAGTAGAGCTTCTATTAGGCTGGAATATTTTAGGATATCTAAGAACTCAAGCTGCTCCAGCGAATTTGGTTTTAGCGCAACTTGTTGCACAAAACAACTTAGTTATAGCAAAAAATGGTAACGGAGATGCTTACCTACCTCAGTGGGAATTTAATGGGATTGGGACAATGAAGCCCGGAGAAGCTTATCAAATTAAAACAAACATGGCGGCAACATTCTTGTACAATTCAAACAACAGTTCTTACTAAATAATTAAACCTAATATAACAGACTTCTTACAATTCTTTCACAACACTTGCTATGCTTTAGTTTAGTGGTATATATAAAATTTTCTTCCATGATTTTAATAAAAAAATACGCTTGGCTATTAATGGCTTGCCAACTATTCGTTAGTTCCTGTTCAGACTCAAATGTGCAGAAGCCAGAAAACCGAAACATTGAACAACGAGTAGAAATGCTGCTTCGTAAAATGACATTAGCAGAAAAAGCTGGACAAATGACCCAAGTTGGTATTCCAACCATTTTAGAACAAGAAGGGTATTGGGATGCGGCTGACACCTTAATTATTGACACCAACAAACTAAGAAAAGCATTAAACAAAGACCACATTGGTTCTTTTGTTGGCAAAGGCTTTTACCCTCCATCCAGAAAAGAATACTATCATTTGATCAAACAAATTCAAGATTTTGCGCTGAATGAAACTCGGTTAGCCATTCCTGTTGTTTATGCAACAGATGCCGTACACGGGGCACATTACACTGCAAAATCAACCATTTTCCCTCATCAGATAGCTATGGCGGCTACATGGAATCCTGCTTTAATTGAAAAGATGGCAGAGATCACTGCCTACGAGCTAAGAGCTTCTAATACACCGTGGAATTATGCTCCTGTTGTTGACATTAGCTGGCAAGCACAATGGGGAAGAATTTATGAAACCTTCGGTGAAGATACGTACCTAACAAGTACAATGGGAAAAGCATTTAGCAAGGGTGCACAATCCGATAGCATGGCAAACGTAGAGAAAACAGCCCTTTGTTTAAAACACCTTATTGGGTATGGATCGCCTCTTTATGGAAAAGATCGTAAAAACACGCTAATGCCTGAAAGGTTTATTCGTCAATATTATTTACCTCCATTTCAAGAGGCCATTAAAAGTGGCGTTAAATCAGTAATGATTAGCTCAGGACTTGTAAACTCAATTCCATGTCACGTAAATAAATTTCTGATCACAGAATTGTTGAAAGAGGAGTTAGGCTTTACAGGAATTGCCATTTCAGACTGGGGCGATATGCAATTCCTGAGTGATTTCCATAAAACAGCTCCGAACTACAAAGCAGCTGTAGAGCAAATGGTGAATGCGGGTATAGATATGTGTATGGTGCCTTACGATGCAAGTTTTGCACATCATGTTATTGATCTAGTTAATGAGGGTGCAATTCCACACGCAAGAATTGATGATGCTGTGCGAAGAATTTTAACTTTTAAATTCGAATTGGGCTTGTTTGAGCAGCCAAACACACACTTTGACGATTACCCTGATTTTGGCTCAAAAAAATTCGCTAAAGAAAGTTACCGAGCAGCTGCAGAAGGAATTACTTTGCTTAAAAACAACGACATTCTCCCTTTAGAGAAAGGAAAAAAGATACTAGTTACCGGTGTTGCAGCACATTCGCTAAATTACCTAAATGGTCCTTGGACGAGAAGTTGGAGCGGGCAAGATACGAGCTACAACGATAATGAAAAGAATACTATTTTTGAGGCACTTATTGAAAAAAATGGCGCAGCTAATACGAGTTATTATGCGGGTACCTCTTACGATGCTGATCTAAATACAAAAGAAACCCTAAAGGCCGCTAAAGATGCTGACTGTATCGTAATTTGCTTAGGAGAACAACCAGCAACTGAACGCCCTAGTGATATCAAAGAATTGTACTTACCAAAAGCACAAAGACAATTCGTTAAGGAACTTCACAAAACCGGGAAACCTATCGTACTTGTATTGGTACAGGGTAGAACCAGAATAATCTCAGATCTAACGCAATTGGCTGATGGAATAATAATGGCTTATTACCCGAGTCATGAAGGTGGAGATGCTTTGGCTGATATTCTTTTAGGAGATGTAAACCCATCGGGGAAATTGCCACTCACCTACCAAAAATACGCTGCGGCTCCTATGCCATACATTCATACGGTAACTGACAGAGCAGATAACTTTGGTGGGTATACCGATTACGACCCACAATGGCCATTTGGATTTGGTTTAAGCTACACAGACTTTACCTATGACAAGATAGCATTAAACAAAAAAGAGCTCACTAAAAACGACCGTTTGATAGTTACTGTGCAACTAACAAACAGTGGAAAAAGAACGGGTAAAGAAGTAGTTCAACTATACCTAAGAGACGAGTATGCGAGTATTGACCCGGATTTTGAACGATTAATACGATTTAAAAAAGTAACGCTTCTGCCTGGAGAAACAAAAGAAATTGAATTTAAGATCAGCCAAAAAGACCTGGCATTTGTGTCGGCTGAGAATAGATGGATTACCGAATTTGGTGAATTTACGCTCGCTACAGGAAACCGAATGGACCAAAAAAAATCAGTACAATTTACTCTAAAATCTAATACAGCAAACGAATGAAATTACAACGCATTACACTTTGCGCTATCGCAATTACACTATCGGCTTGTACTCAAAACAAACAAGCGCAAAATAAAACTTCTTCTAAACAACCTACGGAATCTGTTGCTAACTGGGAAGGTTGTATGGTAAGTGCTTATATATTTCAAGAAGATGGAAGAGCGTTACCTGAAAATTCTTTAGAGCTAATTGAAGAATTTGAAACATTGATTGAACATGACTTGGGATCTGTTATGTGGTACCCAACTTTTGCAGATAATTTTCCAACAAAGGAATGCAACGCACTTAAGGAAAAAAACATAATACCGCATTTAACATGGGAGCTCTTTTTCCCAGATTCGGTAGCCTACAACACCATGCCCTTAGAAGGTACTTATAGTTTAATGGATCAAGTTCTTAATGGAAATCATGATGCCTATATCGAACAGTTTGCATTAGATGCAAAAGGGTACTCAGACGAAGTTCTTATCCGATTTTTACATGAATTTAATGGAAATTGGTATTTGTGGGGTGGAAAAAAAAATGGAGCAGAAAACGGTGGGCCTCAAAAAGTAGTAGCAGTATGGAAATATGTAGTGGATAAATTTAGAGCAGTAGGTGCAGACAACGTAAAATGGATTTGGAACCCACATGGCCCAAGTATAGATATCGTAGCGGACGAGTGGAATAATATTGCCAATTACTGGCCAGGAGATGCCTATGTGGACTGGATTGGTATGGATGCCTACAATTGGTATCCAAAAGACCCTTGGGGAGGAACGCGTCCGTACCGTGATTTTGACAATTGTTTTAGAACGCTATACGACGCATGTGCTGAACTAGGTGATCAACCAATTATGATTGCAGAATTTGGAACACCTGAATTTGAATACGAAGGACAAAACAAAGCGTTATGGATCCAAGATGCATTTGACAAAATAAAGAACGACTATACCCGCATAAAACTATTTGTTTGGTTTCAAATAAACAAAGAATTAGACTGGCGAGTAAATTCGAGTGATGCTGCACTTTTAAAATTTAAAGAGGGGATTCAAGACCCTTACTTTTCCGCAATGAAAGGCGTGAAATAGAAAAACAGCCTAAAAAAAAGTTTGGTGATTTACTTATTTAGAAGAAAATCACCAAACTTTAAACAGTATCTTAAGAGTATTATTTCTTATTTCGAAGAATTGTTCATGTGAACAATCATATCAATAATCTTGTTGGAATAACCCCACTCGTTATCGTACCAGCTGACAACTTTTACAAAGGTATCGGTTATTTGTAAACCTGCATTTGCATCAAAAATAGAGGTGTGTGGGTTTGAAATAAAGTCAGACGAAACAACCATTTCTTCAGTGTAAGCTAACACACCTTTTAGATCTTCAGCTGAAGCTTTCTTCATTGCCGCACAAATTTCTTTGTACGTTGTTTTTGTTTTTAAGTTCACACATAAATCAACAACGGATACATTTGATACAGGAACTCTAAAAGCCATACCGGTAAGTTTACCTTCAAGACTAGGAATTACTCTAGCAACAGCTTTTGCAGCACCTGTAGAAGATGGAATAATGTTATCAAACGCAGCTCTACCCAAACGCCAGTTTCCACCAGAAACACCATCTATAGCCTTCTGCGTAGAGGTAACAGCATGAACAGTAGTCATAAGTCCACTCTCAATTCCAAAATTTTCATCTAAAACTTTAGCAATAGGCGCCAAACAGTTTGTAGTACAAGATGCGTTGGATACAATTTTCATAGCTGAAGAGTACTCAGTGTGATTTACCCCATACACAAACATAGGTGTAGCATCCTTTGAAGGCGCAGAAATAATTACATTTTTAGCCCCAGCTTCAAGATGTCCTTTGGCTGTTTCTTGGGTTAGAAAAAAGCCTGTAGATTCTATTACGTAATCAACATCTAAAGATCCCCAATCTAATTTTTTAGGATCTCTTTCACTAGAAACTCTAATTTTACGCCCATTCACTATCAAGTTTTGTCCTTGAGTTTCAACTTCTTCAAATAACTTTCCGTGAGTTGAATCGTATTTCAGCAAGTAAGCCAAGTAGTCGATTTCAACCAAATCATTAATTGCAACCACTTCGACATCCTTGTTATTTAGAGCAGCTCTAAGCGCTAGTCTTCCTATACGTCCAAATCCGTTTATTCCAATTTTAATCATCGATATAAAAAATTTATGTTACACTAAACAATGAACTTTTTTGCATTTGATAAATTAACGTCCCAATGTTTAATACAACAAATTTAGTGTAAAAAACACACTATATAATATTTCGATGCATTTATCTGCAAATTTAAAGTAGGGAATGAGCATTCATTTAAACTCAAAAAAAACTCCATTCCGAAGAATAGAGATTAAAATAATACAAAAGTAAAACTAGTGTAGACTACTAGTTGGCATAAACCTTTACCCAATCGATTTCGATTTGTGTAGGAAATTCTGTTATAACGCTAGGACCTGCACTAGTAATGGCTAAATTTAAAATGAGGTACCATTGGCTCTCGTTAAAAGGCCATTTGTATTGAGGAGGGTACATACTAGGAATAACTTCGTTCTTTTTATCTCCATCAACATACCATTCTATTTTGTCTTCGGACCAGCGTACTTCATATACATGAAAATCATCTGCATAAGAACCACTCGCAATATTAGAATAAAAACTCTTGTAAACATGTTGTCCGCTATTAAAAGGACAATTTCCTAAATGAGCAGCTCCAGTTGTTTGAGTTGTGATCCCATTCGTTCCCCACTGTTCCATAATGTCAATTTCGCCATCACAAGGCCAATCTCCACCTACAGGAAGCAACCAAAAAGCTGGCCAAAAGGCTTTACCATCCATGGTTTTCATGCGAGCTTGAATGGTTCCGTATCTAAAATCAAACAAACCATCTGTTTTAATACGTGAAGATGTATAATTAAAACCCCCTCTACTTTCTTCGCGAGCTACTATTTTTAGTGTTCCGTCGCTCACAAAAGCATTTTCAGATTGGTAGTACTGAAGCTCTCCATTTCCCCAACCCCAGTCGCCATTACCGGTTTCGTGTACCCATTTAGTGGCATCTAATTCGCTGCCATTAAAATCGTCGCTCCAAACCAAACCTTCGTTGTTTGCGTACAAACAGTTTCCGTCTTCTTCTTGGGCAGCTGAGTTGTAATTTGAGGCAGCGATATCCATACAACCCACAACTGGAGGAGGAACAGGAACATCACAACCAACTACTAAAATGAATATAAAAACAACTAAACCGTATAGATTTCTTTGCATGAGCTAAATTTATAGTTTTTACTTCTTGATCACCAATTCCCCCCATAAGGATGGGTTTTCATGAAAACCTTCCCTATCGTATGAATTCCATCTAAATTGATCTTTCCGGACTTCCTTATCAGATGATCTGTCCATAGCAAATTCTATACCGTACGTACGTCCCTTCTCAAAAGAATCTATATTTAAAGAACTTAAGGGAATCTGGATTTCAAACTGGTGCAAGTCACCCTTGATTTCTGATGCAACTAAAGCCTCTTTTAGATGGGCTCTACTTTGCCAGTCCCAAACGTTCGCATTTTCCGCTAAACTGATGCCAATGTGTTGGTCTGTTGTATAGTAATGCTTTCGCTTACGCTGTAAATCTGGATTCGATGAAAAGGCTATTTCAAGGGCATCTCCATTGAAAATACCACCTTCTGTGAAGGGATTTCTCATAGGGTCGTTGCTTAAAAAGTTAAGTAAAAAATAAATATTTTCTTCGTCCATAATCGTTTTAATACGGTAGGAGTCAAATTCTATTCCCTGAGCATTTGCCCATTCATCCTCATTACTATTCCCGTCAATCTTAATACCAACAGATTCGGCAATCGAAGTTTTTAATCGTTTGTTAAAACCACCATCGTAAGGAATAACTTTAATTTCGTCTACATAAAGTTCGCCATCAGCTTCAAATTGAACTATGAATTGTTTAATGTTGTAAGGGTCTAGGTTGGGCGCATTTTCCCATTCAAACTCGGCAATTGGTAAAATTACATTAGACCATTCTTCCGTTATGATTCCGCCCTCAATACACTTTGGACTAAAACCAATCCACACTTGTGAGCCGGAGTAATCTTCTAAACAAGCGGCAAGCGGTAAGGACTTTAAAGTTCCTTTTACAGCACGAACCTTAAATTGTATGGCTGCTTTATCGATAACCTGACTCATGTCTTTACCTTGCCAACCATCCCAACCAAAGCCCATACCCAACCAAGGGCAATCTCCGGCTTTTTTATCCCATTTCCAAAGCATGGCACCTGTACCAGAATAAGTGACGTCTTGAGTTCCTGTAATGGAAAGACATTCCTTTTTCTTTTTCATCCAGTTTTCTTTCTTGCCTAATTTCTTATTTTTCTTCCGATTCATAAACGGAATAGAAACTTCACTTTGGCTAGACTCTGTAAACCAATGCTCACCATTTAAGTTGTCAGAAAAAATATCTAATGAATAAAAGTTTTCAATAGATTCTGGCATCTCTTGATTTGCCGGGGCGTTAAAAAGTGCTTGTTGCTTAAAAGAACCACAAGACATACTAAAGACCGTAACAAAAAATATAAGTACTACTGATTTTATATGCATTCGCTTATGGTTTTAAAGGTTGGTCTTCTGTAAAGATTACGTAGTCCATTAAAGTTTGACTGTAACCTCCACCTTGCTGCGCTAACATTAAAACAGACACCTTGTTCAATAAATCTGGATTATGAACCCCATTACCATCAGCATCTACTGGAGCTCCATTAACTAAGCTAGCAAGGTCAGAGTATTTTAAAGAAACCAATTGCCAACCTGGCTCAAGATCTCTGATTTCTATAGCATACATGTCTTCGAGACCCTCTTCAAAAACACCATTATTGTTGTCATCTTCTCTAAATTGCAACAACACAATTGGAGGGTTGTCAAGACCTTGTGGCATGTTAAGCATTACATTAAAGTACACTCTAGCGCCATTGTCATTCAAATCAAATGTAGAATTTCCATAAGCTGTGGCTGGAAAGTCAACCAAACCGATCAACCAATCCCAATCTACATTACCACCCATATCGTAATACGAGTTTCCTTGTGGCGAATTATTACTTGTTACATTAAAACTCATATTTCCACCATTCTGAGCAAAAATCTCCCAATCTGGGTTTACACCTGTCTCAAAATCGGCAAGCAAAAGCCCGTTGTCTACTTTGGTTGTGGAAACTGCAATCGTATTCTCTGCAATTAAAGAATCTGTAACAGAAATGATCGTATCAGAAGCATTTACGTTGTAGCTAACTTTGAGAGTAAGATCACAATCTTCAATTTTAAACATAGGTAAGTTTGTGGTAGAACCGTCCCAAGAAGCGTTGTCTTCATCTAAAATTCTAGAAGAACCTGAAATCACTTTTTCAGCACCAGATATAGCACCCTTAATCACAATCTCCCAGTTAACAGATTTGGAAAACTCAGCCCTAAAGAAACTTGATTCTCCAGCAGCAAAATTTACATCTGGGTTGCTAATTTGTAAATTTTCAACGACATTGAATTCGCCAAATTGATCGATTAACGAAGGGCCTTGAAAACCTTCTTCACGTTCACATGAACTTAAAACTGTTCCTAAAACCAGGATATATAATACTCTTTTCATAAGGGATTTTTTTAAAAATTAAAATTTCATGATGTAAATCACTGACATTCTATCGAAGCCGTAATCTTCTGTTCCCAATACTGAATTACTCCAGCTATAATCTTGCCATAAAATTTGCAAATCGTTTTTGTTGTCAAATTCATAACGCAAACCCATACCAAATATTCTCTCAGACAATTCAGTCTCAAAAAGCGTAAAATCCTCTACTACGTCATTACGGTCTCTAACTGCTTCGTAATCAGAGCCACTAGCCTCAATGGTCTCATACCCTAGTAAGTAATAAAACTTATCTGTCAACTCTAAGGTAAGACCCGCGTAAATTCTTTGTGTATTCAACTCAGTCTCAATAAAAGCCTGATCTCCTGATCTTTTGGTTTGGTCATTGGTATAGCCCAATTGCATGGTTATTTGCTTGTCGTAATTCGGCAACATATTCTCAATATTCATGTCCAAATTGGCCGCTATACTGTTGAATTTTTTTAAATCATCAACACCCAAACCTACAATTTCAGATAACATACCGTATTTTAAAGAAACAGAATAACGGTCATCCTCATCAACACGCGTTAAAGCAAAGTCTAGACCTTGTCTGTTAGGCGTTGCCAAACCGTACGGATCGATGTTGTTGTACTGAGGGTAAAACTCTGCCAAACCAACTTCAATTTGAGAATTGTAGAAGGTCGGGTCATTTTTAATATCCCACATCCCAACCGGACGAACAACTTGCTGGTTGGTGTAGCGATCAAACATAAAGGCTTGTGTTTTGTATTTTAAACGTCGCATTTGAGCACCTGCACTTCTGTATCCTTGACCTACGTTTCTGTAAGATACCGAAAACTCCATATTGAATGGTTCGTAAACAGACTTAAATGTTGCATAATTAAAATAATCTTCAACCAAATTCTCCTTTACTACATTGTCTGGATCTTGGTTGTTTTCTGTGAACGATTTAGAAAACCCTGACTCTCCATCTAACTGAAATTTAAAATCGTCTAGTGTCGTATTTAAACTGTACGTACCTGTTAGAACCGGATTTTTAAAGTAACTCGTATTGTTAGAGGTTCCGGCAATATCGGCAAGGTTGATGTAATTTACACCCGCAGAAATTTGAGCACTCTGTACCATCGTTACATTACCACCATAAAAAACACGATCGCTTATGGTGTTAAAGTTTGAAGGATTGATTCTAGAAGTAAACAAATTAAATTGCAGCTCTTGAATAACTTCTTTAAAACTCAAAGAAAAGTCTGTAGCCAACCCTTGTTGCCTCCAGGTATTGTTTCCTTTATAGAAATAATCGTAATGCATCATTTCAGAATACATATTAAAGATATCGAGTGTATTGTCAAAGAGATCCTCGTTGTTGTTGTAAAAGGTAAAAGGTGACAATTTGTAATCCATATCCCCTACTTGGTAACGAATAGAATTTGCAATAAGACCTCTTAAATAAAGCTCTCTTAGATCGAAAGTAACACCAGAACCCCAAAACCCACCGTATTCATTTCGAACTCTAATAGTAGATCGGATGTACGTATTTGCGTTTGGACGAATGTTGGCAGATAGATCTACAAGTGTATGACCGTATTCAGCTTTAGAAGCCGAGGTAGTATCGGCTTCTTCACCTTTCAATTCGTCTAAATTGTAAACCCCTCGAGCCAAGCCCGAAAGCCAGAATTTTTTACTATTCTCTTGTGCATATGAAGATGCTGAAAAAATAAATAAAAGCGAGATGACAGCTATTTTTTTTGTCATTAGAATGATATTTTAAGTTCTAAACTGGTTTCTGTTCCTTTAAAATGGTCTTTTTGAAAACTTTTGTCTTCAAATTCGAACCATCGGTGTCTAATAAATATTGCAGTGTTTTTAGCTATGGTATAATCAATTCCTAAACCATACCCGTTCCCAAACTGATCTCTTGGTCTTTCAGTCTTCACATCCAAGTCTGTTTTGTAATTGGCTATGGTTCTTTCAAAACCAAGGTACCCGTTAAGTACAAACTTGCTGTTCACAGCATAGTACGCCTCAAACTCGTTGTTGTATTGTTTTACATAGGCTTCATCTGATAAAACAGGAATAGCAGACCATGATTCTTGTGCAGAGTAAACTCTACTTATAGAAAATAAATACAATTTGGAGGACAAGAATTTAGGGTGGTATTTGGCTTGAAATTCAATACCGCTAAAATAGTTTCTGGTAAGTTCATCTCCCGTGAGGTTTACGGTTTCGTAAACATCTCTGTAAATAACCGATTGATTTCCGTAAGGACCTACATTTGCAGGAAAGTTCCATCTCCACATGCGAGAACGCGTTAATTGATTTACCGGATGGCCGAAGGTAAGTTGACTACTAAGCGCGTCAATTTCTCCGGAGGCACCAATGGCAAAAGATAATTTTAATTCGTCTAAATCTATTTCAGTATTCAAGTTGATCCCTTGTCGGTTGTTTGACATCATTCCCAAAGAAGACATTTGACTTGCAAAAGGCTGAAGAACAGCCGAGCTACCAACAGAACCGGCAGCTAAATTATTTGAGTTGTTCTGCAGAATAGAACTGTTTAGGAACACCGAATTGTTATTGATCACATTTGGGCTAATTCTAAACATGTGCGCTTCAATATTCACTTTGTCAAAAATAGTAGGACTTGCAACTTTTAAATGCAATGCTTCTCCCCAATCGCCATCTTCAGTTGATGAAAGTGCGCGACCAAGACCTGCTTCTAACTTCACACCAAACTTTAAAACCTTGAAATGAGACTCTAGCGTAGCTATGTTAAAGCCAAAACTTTCGTTCCCTACACTGTCTACATACGTTTTAGAGTTGAAGGTGTTTAGACCAATAAAGTTTCCACTTGGAAAGTTTTTACGTAGTTGCCCACCGTATGTATAGTTAGGCATAATGGTAAAGCCACCGTTAAGTTCTGTTTTACCAAACAATGCTTTAAGGCTGGTGTTTTTAGGCAAGTTACTTCCTTCTATAATGAGTCCTGTAAAGGCCTTTTCACCCCAACGTGTGTCTTGCTGAATGTTTCCACTGTTGTGAAAATCAAAATACCGTTGTTCTACACTTGCACCTAATGGATCCCACGGATTGCGTTCGAACAAACTAAAACGATTGTACCCTCTAAAAGAAGCCATGGTAAGATCACTAATAGAAGTCCAATGAATACCTCCAGCCTTTACCAAGAAAGAACCAAAGTCTGTATCGAAGGAACCGTACATACTAATCCCCAACTGCATACCAAAACTTCCGGCCAAACGCGTTCCGTTTATAGGATCGTATATGGTTGGTCGATTGCTTTGAGCTATCATGGTACTGTATGTTGGCTTTACATTCCCTTCTAAAAATTGAAAGGTATACAAATCAAATCCCCAAGAAGTTTTTAAGGAAGGTCTACCAGAAAAGCGCAAGGTTAACTGCGGGATTTGACTGTCGTCACCAATAAACAAGACCTTGTCTTTGGTTACATCACCAATATTATCAGTTAGTTGGTAAGGTAATTTATTGTGAGCAAAAGAACCTAAAAATCGGTACTCACCACTCAATTTAAACGTGTACAGTTGAGGCGCCTCGTCTTTTGGAAAGAGGCCAATAGAACTCGAATTATCCTCGGATAAGTCTTGTTCAGATTGTGCAAATACGACTTGACTTCCTATAAGAATGAGGAAAGCAAGTAGAATGCTATTTTTGGATTTTAGATACATAAATACAGTCTAATATTTTTATTGGGGTACGGTTAGTTTCCTCGTTTTCAGTTTAACCGGAGTACTTTGCGGCATACCTTCTTTTCTCGGATTGACATAAAATGGGATGTTTGCGTAGGCAATTTTATCCTCATTATCTGTAACGTAAACAAACAAACGGTAGCCACCTTCTTCTTTTGGTGCTCTAAAATCTACTTGGTTTTGAGATTTTTTCTTGATTAAACCAGGCATAGCAGGCGGCTCTTTTTCTAAATCTCCACCCGATTTGGTGTCCACACTTTCTGGATATATTTTGTACGAGTATTTAATATTGTTTTGATCGTCTGAAGCAAAAACATTTGCGGAGTACATCTCTTCGGCAGTCAGGTAAATATCCTCACCTTTTTGCTGGTTATTTAAGGATAAACTGTCTAAAGAGGGTGCTCTATTGTTTGGCCATTTACCCGTCCACCCATGCGACACATAATCAATAACTTCTGTACTTTGTCCTTTCATAGAAAACAAACCGTACCAGGTAGCGGTTGTTTCTTGCTTTTGGCCCCATAGAAATACATAAGATCCAATACACATTTCTGTATCTGGTAAAATACAATCGTTGTAACGAGAAGAATAACTAAGAGCTTTTTCGTGACTGGTTTGCTCTACCGGAGAAGACCATCTAGTTTTGGCTACCTCCCAGTGTCCATCTGGACCCCATTCGGCAACAATGTAAGCCTTTTCCCAACCAGCAGTTCGTATCAAATCTTTGATAATGCAAACTTCGCCATACGTATTAATGGAATAAATATCAATGTCTGGAGCTTGCTGCTGAACAAGTTTAACCTCTATAGGATCTAAACCTGCAGTTACGGTAGTTGTTGGATGATTAGGATCTACCTCATGCACCATTTTAGCAATGTCTTGAACAACATCCCATACTTTGGTGTTGGAGTAAAAAAGATCCACTTCATTTCCTATGGACCACATTAATAAAGCAGGGTGGTCTTTGTATTTTTTTACAACTGAAGTAAAATAGTCAAGTTGTGCTCTATTTGCAGCTTCGTTGTCGTAATCGTATCCATGTCTTTCATGCTGTACCCACAAACCAAACATAACCGTTAGGCCGTGTGCATGCGCTCTATCAAGCACCTCTTGCGCACCATCTGCACTCCAAGTACGAATAGAGTTACCACCAGCAGCTACCAATTCATCCAAATGGGTATCGCCACCAGCGCCTTTAATATAATACGGTTCTCCACCTCTGGTAAGTTGCCACTGGCCGTCTTTTTGAACAACCTCAACTTTAATGGCTTGAGAAAAAGCCATTGCAGTGCTTAAAAATAAGAGACAGCTTAAAAGAAATTTACTAGGAATTGAAAATCTCATTGAGTAGGATTTAAAAAAAGCACGCTATTGAAATGAATAGCGTGCTTTTTTGATTTTACTTATTTTCTTTACTAAACTTATTGAATAAAACGTTACCGTTTGTATTAATCAGCTTAATCGTATAGATACCCATTGGTAACATGGAAATATCTATTTTGTTGCTTGTATTGTACATAGACATTACTTTTTGACCTGTAATAGAATACATTTCTAAAGAAGTAATTTGAGCACTTAAATTTATAAAGTCACTCGAAGGGTTTGGATAAATTAAGTTAACCTCTTCCAGTTCGTTCGTACTGAAATCATTTCCACAAGAACCACAAGTTCCAAAGTTAAGACCAGTTACATCACCAGAACCAACAGTCCAAAGTCTGTTCGCATAAGAAAAATAATCTGTAACGGGTGTGCAAGACCAGTCGCTTGAAGCTGCTCCCGCAGCAACCAAATCTTCACGAACACTGTCCACAACAAGTAGATATTCCATGTCTTCAGGTTGTGCCTCTTCAAAAGAAAGATTAAATGTCCAAGTTCCGTTTGAATTTTTAACTGCTTCTGGACCTCCTAAATCGCTCCATGCCCAAAAAGGACCGGTTAATCGAACAGAGGTAGCTTCTGCGCATGGATTTACTGTAATGTCAAAAGAAACAGCTCCGTAAGTACAAGTTCCATCATCTTGGGTAGCACTAGCGTTGTAATTATTCGCTTCTTCATCTGTACAACCAGGTATATCACCGGTAGCAAATTGAATGTCATCAAAATAGTAGGTAGCGTTTGCAGAACCATCGCCAATAGTTCCTGGGTTAAAGATGATAACTACTTTGGTGTATGTATCTGAAGGTTGATCCCCTAAATCAAATAACATTTCATGCCATTCGTTAGCCACTGTAATTGTTTGTGTTAACTCAATGTTAACACCAGATTCACTGTCTAATTTAAATAGTAAAGGAATGTCTACTTCTGGGGAGTGAACTTTAATTGAAATTACATTTCCAGAGCTAAAGTCAATTGGTTCGGTAGGGATAAACATCCCAGCATAAGCTGAACCCGGATTTCTTACAATCTCTACAACATTAGCACTTGTATTAATTCCGCTTGAATTTGGATTTGATAAAACTTGCGACGCACCACCTTCAAAGTCTACAAAAGCATAGTCCGAACCTTCGAAAGTCAAAGGTAAACTTATACCAAATAAACAACTAGCATCGTCTTGAGTTGCGTTAGGATTGTAATTATTTGCGGATAAATCTGTACACCCAAAAACAACAATATCTTCACAGGTACTACATGTACTGTATGTGTTTGAAACATTACCAGAGCCTAATACCCAAAGTCTATTTGCATAAGTAGATGAATCAGTCACAGGAGTGCAAGACCAATCATCAGCTGCAGTATTTCCTGGGATTAAGTTTTCCTGAAAACCGTCTACAATCAAAAGGTATTCCATATCTACAGTAGGGGCAGGATTGAATGTAAATTCCCAGAGACCATCTCCAATACTAATCGCTTCAGGACCTGAAGAAAGGTTCCATCCCCAAAAAGGACCGGTTAACCTAACAGAAGTAGCATCACTACAAACCTCCGTGGTTATCGTTAATTGAGCAAACAAGCTGTTTACACTTAAAAATACTAGCGAAACAAATAGATTTTTTTTCATGATTGTTTATTTTAATTGGTACTTATTCAAGGGTTATGATAATTGAGTTTTTTGGTTTGTCTAACAATTCTTTAAAATTGTCTAATACAACATTGTTTTCTGTTGATGAAGATGAAATATTGATTTTACTTCGGTTTACAGTAACGTCTTTGATGGTATATGAGCCGTAATCTAAATGATTTTTATTCACAAAAACCACGTTTATATTTCTACCAGAAAATATGGTTGAAATTTCTGAAACTCCTTCTTCATTAAAGTAATCAATTGAGAGTTTTGGTTCAATACACAGGGCTCCATACTTCCCTTTTATACCAAAAATTTGGGTAATTAAGGTAAGCATAAACCAAGAGGATGAACCGGTAAGATATGCGTATGCTCCTTTGTTTTGATTGTCAAAATACGAAGGTATACCTGGGAAGATTTTTGCAGTTTCTGTTTGGTTTGCGATTTCATACACCTCCTGCATAATTTCATTTCCTTGGGCAACTAAACCTTGGTTGTAAAGCCCATAAGCCAGCATAATGTTTTGCTGCACCCACTTACTTCCATGTTCTTTATGACCGTAAACGAAACCAGTGATTCTTCCAATATTTAAGTCTATGTTCTTAAACTCTGAAGTCAAACGAATACCAGGACTGTTGTCGTCTTTTAAAATTTTCTTGATCGACTCGTAAACTTCTGCAGACATTGCTTTATCAGTAATGTTGCAAATAATTGGAATTACTTGGGAGGTAAGGTCCATCATGACGCCGTCTTGCTTTTCACCACCAATTTTATTCTCAAGGTTGTCGTAATGTCCGTTAAAAAATCGATCGCCCTCATTGGTTGTAACGATTTCATTTTCTAAAATATGGTTCGATATGTGGAGCGATTTAGCTTCTAGATCAGCAACAATATCGTCAATTAACAAACTCGTTTTCTTGCCTGATACAGTATGCTCTACACTTTCAAAATAATTTTTAAGATGCGCTCTTTTTACTTCTGGGCTTTGGTAATCTACTTTCTGTTGACCTGGAAGGTTGTCTAAAAGCATGGTTACTTCTTCTAAAAGAGTAATATGAGTTGATCCATTTTTCTTTAGTTCCTTTAGAATAGCGGAAAGTACTAAGAAATTATTTGCATAAAAATTATAAAAACAAACACTACCTCCGTTTTCACGAGCCATGTCATAAGTATCGTTCCAATCTGCTCCTTCTAACAACAGCACGTTTTTTGTTATTTACGTTGTAAAAAGAGGTAAGCTGTTGTATAATTAGGTGCTCTAAAATAGAAGCAGTGTAGGTTGCTCCGTTGGATTGTCTTTGGAAGTGGCCTTGAGAAATTTGAAATTTGTTGTCAATTTTTTTACTTCGCTCAACAAACTTATCTTTCCAATAGGTAATTTCCTTGTCTAAAATACTAAAATCTCCCGTTTGGTTTAAATAAAAGTTTAAAACAAATACAGGCCAAGCACCATGATCACTCCAAGTACGTGGTATATTGTTACGATCGGCCTTAAACTCACCAGGTTTTTCGCCAATAATAGTTGCATTAGAGCCGTCTACCCGAATTCCTTTAAAGCAATTCACAATCTCTTCATGCGCGCTAATAGGGTCAACTAAAAATATAGACAGCAAGTCTTGCCATAAATCTCTCCAACCTCTACCACCTCTTCCGTATCCGTAATCAGGAAGGAAGGAGTTTCCAAATATTTGTCTACATTTTACTTGGTATTCAATCCATTTAACCCAATTATCAAAATGATTGTTTCCAGTACTTATCTCAACACTGTTGAGTTTTTCATTCCAAAAATCGAGTGTATTTTGAAGTGTTTCTTCTACAGAACTCACCTTGGAATATTTTGCTCTCCAAACATCAAGATCGTTTAAATCATCTGTAATACCGTGCAGTATGATGAACTCAGCTTTTTCTCCTGACTGAAGAGTTACTTCTTTAAATTTAAAACCGGCAATGGCCTCTTTACCATGTCGCTCAGTTTCAGTTAACTCAGGAGGGGTAGTGTTTTTGTAAATTGCCTCAGGATTATCAAGGGTTCCACTTTCGCCAATAAAATCATGTAATCTTATCCAAATTTTTTCTGGCTTGTTGGCGTTTCCGTCAAAACCTAAAGACACATAATTGGTCTCGTTAATGGAGTGACTACTTTCATCGTGAACAATTTTTGGCTTAACACGAACACCAAAATCTTCGATGTAGTTTTCTTGAAACATGGTGGTCACTTGCCTGTGGTCTCTCACGTTGTCTGCCGAACGACCAAAAAGAGGAAGAGCGTAATAAGGGTCAAACGTTTGTTGCGTTTCACCTGTATTGGTAACCGTTATTTTTAAAACCTCAACAAAGTCCTTACCCTCTGGTATAAACGTTGTTATTTTTGTTTCTAAAGAAGTTTCTTCTTGCTTTCTTGTAGTAGTAAAGGCTCCAATACTTGCTTCAATAGAAGATGTATCTTTTAAACCATTCCATTTGTGCGTTTTCTGAAACGCACTTTGACCAGAAGCAGACCATGGGTTATGACCTTTTGCTTTAATCCAAAAATTTCTACTGGAAAGCGTTCTGTGAATCTCTTCGGTTACAGTAGGAGTGGTTAAATAGTGATGAAAATCTTTACAAACATCCCCTTTTAAATCAGGCGTAACAAAAGATTTCATCCCTGCCGTGTTCATAAGAGGGAAATATAAAACAGGTAGATGATTGGCATTTTCAACGAAAAATGAACCGTCATTTTTTTTATCAAACTTCCAATCAATTCCTACCTTGTCAAGAGTATTTTGCATGCTTATTTTATTAATATTTTTTCTAGTTCTTCTAGAGATTTACCTTTCGTTTCTGGCAGAATTCTAACCATGATAATAAATCCAATAAATGCGATGGTACCGAATATAAAAAACGTAAGTGAATTTCCTAAATTAGACAGTTCCCATGGGAAAACCAGTTGTACCACAGAACTAATAAAAGAATTTACAAAAGCAATAGAGCCAATTGCTAAACCTCTGTATTTTAGCGGAAATAGCTCGGACAACAACACCCACATTACGGGCCCTAGTGAGAAAGCAAAACAAGCAATAAAACCTAGGATCCCAATTAATATCAGCGTAGAATTTATGGTGGTTGCCGCTTCTAAAATAGCCCCATCATTTTTATTGAACACTTTGGTGCCTAAAATAGCTTTAAGCTCATTTTTAAAATCAACATCATTGGTATAAACCTTATCTACAACCGAGTTTAATTTGTTTGAATTTGAGAACTCGAACTGATTAACATCATTCTGTTCTAATTTGTAAGTAGCTTGATTAAAACCATAAGAACAAACTAATAAACTAAGGGCAATTCCTGCTGTACCAATTAACAACAAAGGTCTTCTACCCATTCTGTCTATTAAATAAATGGCCACAAAAGTAAACACTACTGAAATGGTGCTTAATAAAACACCCGATGAGAAAGCTGCGTCGGTACCAATACCCGTTTGTTTGAAAATTGAAGTCGCATAAAAATAAACTGCGTTTATACCGGTAATTTGCTGTAAAACACCAACGATTAAACCAACAGTTAAAATAAACCGCAAAGACGGTTTAAGCAAGTCTTTGATTTTTAAATTGGAATTATGATTATCTGAATTGCTATTTTCTTCAATACGTTTGATTTCAGCGGCTCCTTTTTCACTACCATGAATGTTTACAAATACTTTTTTAGCTTCTGACAAATGACCTTTTAAATAGAGCCATCTTGGGCTTTTTGGTACAAAAAACAACAGTGAAAAATATAATAATGCTGGAATTAACTCAACACCCAACATCCACCTCCAAACATTTTCGTCGGTAAGAAAAGTACTGTCTAGCGTATTGTATTTGTTAAACAAATAATTGCTTAGGAAAGCTGCAAAAAAACCAAATACAATATTTAGTTGTTGTAAAGAAACTAGCTTTCCTCTGTTTTCAGCTGTAGAAATTTCAGCAATATACATCGGGGCTAATACTAAGGCTGCACCAAATGCGAAACCACCAATCATTCTTGCAATGTAAAGCATTTCGTAGGAAACTGCCATTGCTGAAAATAGCGCAGAGACTGCATAAAGAAGGGCTACGATAATTAATAATTTTCTTCTCCCTGTTGCATCACTTAATCTTCCGGAAAAAAGCATGGAAAGCATTGCTGCAAAAGAAGGCGAGCTTACTACCCATCCTGATTGAATTTCTGTTAAATCAAATTCGGATCCGGCAAAAGTCATTACACCAGAAATAATTCCAGCATCAAAACCAAAAAGAAAACCGCCTAAGGCTACAATTAAACTTATAGATATTATTTGTGATTTATTGTTCAATGGACTGTCTTTTAAATTAGAGGGTATAAAAGTGCTGCTAAATTAGATAATTTATGTAAAACATACACATAATGTAGTGCTTATTTTAAAGAATAATCGATAAATACTAGTGAAATAGGTGCCGAATTATCAAATAAACTTGGGAATTATGGCTTACTAAAAATCGGTTTCATTCTAAACAAAGTGAAATTGTAAAAATAAAATAAGCGAACAATAGATTTGTAAATTAGAATACTGTAGAGCCAAAATCTATTTTCACTAAAAGCATCAAAAAAAACGCTGCAACCATCAAAATAGTCCTTAAAACGCTCCAAGTGAGTTTAAAATTAAAACAACCAACGTGTTTTTAAAGTACGTTTAGATGTTCTAATTAAGTAAGGAATTTATATAATTAAAGAATTTAAACCAAATAAAGCATATATTTGCGTACGGACTACACTTAATTAAAAATAGGCAAGTTAAATTTGTGCAATTAATAAATCTATACAAGTAAAAATTCTTGTACAAAAACGCATGGTTATTGTTCTTTAAATTCTAAATTTAATAACGTTTAAAAACAAGAACTTAGCACGTAACCGCGGGAGTCTAATTAAATAACAGAAATGATTTTTAGAAAAATAGAACTAGTATGAGTAAAGATAATGACATCCCCAAATTAAAAGACGCCGATATCGTAATTTTTGGTGGCCTAGGAGACTTGGCAATGAGAAAAATATTTCCAGCCATCTACCATCGCTTTCAAGCAAAACAAATTAACAAAAACTCTAAGGTATTTGTAATCTCAAGAGGAGATGTTAGTCAGACTGAGTTTAAAGCAAATCTAAAAGAAAAGCTCACCAATAATATAAAAGACGTAGATCAAAAAATAGTAGCTGAGCTATTAAAATTATGTAAATACATACAAGCCGATTTAACTCAAGAATCTTCATTGGCGGTTTTAAAAGACGATTTAAGAGATGATGATAACATCGTTCGTGTTTACTATTTTTCTGTTTCATCTTCTATCTTTGGAGACATCACAAGAAATCTTCATGCTGAGAAATTAATCACTCCAGAATCTCGTGTAGTATTAGAAAAACCATTGGGGCACGATTCGGCTTCCTCAAAATTAATAAATAGTGAAATTTCGAACTACTTTGAAGAATCTCAAATCTTTAGAATAGACCATTATTTGGGTAAAGAGACGGTTCAAAATTTAATGGTGTTACGTTTTGCGAACAATTTGTACGAAAACGCATGGAACTCTCAAAATATTGAAAATGTACAAATTACAGTTGCCGAAGATTTAGGTGTAAGTTCACGAGGTGGTTATTACGATAAATACGGTGCGTTATTAGATATGGTTCAAAATCATTTACTTCAACTCCTATGTTTGGTTGCTATGGAACCGCCGAGTGTGCTTGAAGCAAATAATGTAAGAGACGAAAAACTTAAAGTTTTAAAAGCACTTAGATTGTTTGACGATAAAATGGTACTAGATCAAACCGTAAAAGGGCAATACACAAGAGGTTCAATAAATGGTGAATCTGTTAAGTCTTATCTAGAAGACATCAACGACTTCCAATCCAATACAGAAACATTTGTAGCCATACGAGCAAATATTGATAACTGGCGCTGGGCTGGAGTTCCTTTTTACTTGAGAACGGGAAAAAGATTGTCGAAGAAACATTCAGAAATTGTGATCAATTTTAAAAACATACCACACAATATATTCCCAAATTCAAAACCCATTGTAAACAACAAGCTTATTATTAGTCTTCAACCAGAGGAACGAATTGAACTTGTTCAAACCGTTAAAATACCTGGGCCAGGAGGCTATAGATACAAACCCACATCGTTAGTTCTCGACTACAGTACATCGTTCCAAGATCGTTTACCTGAAGCATACGAACGCTTATTAATAGATGTTATACGTGGAAACCAAACACTCTTTATGCGTAAGGATGAAGTAGAAGCCTCGTGGACTTGGATCGATACGATTACAAAATCTTGGAAAGAAACCAAAATGACTAATAACTTATACAATTCCGGAACCACGGGCCCTGGAGATAAAATATTAATAGATGGACACACTTGGAATATTTAAGCCTGGCATAAGCCTAAGTAAAAGAATTTTTCTTAACAAAGACAAACTAGAGCAAGAACTTGCAGAGCAAATTATAAGCACATTAGAGGTAGACTTAAAAGAACACAATGCCGCAAAACTTCTGCTTTCTGGAGGGAGTACACCCATAAAACTATATGCACTATTGTCTCAATATGATATTAACTGGGCACAAGTTAGCATTGGCTTGGTAGACGAACGCTTTGTATCGCCAAACGACTCGCATAGTAATGAGCGCATGATTAAAAATACGCTACTGCAAGGAAAGGCTTCCAAAGCGAAATTTATTGGCCTAGTTTACGACACCGATAATTTAGCTGCTAATTTGGACATTGCTTTAGCACATAACAAACCTTTTCTTGAAGGCATAAGTTGTGTTATACTAGGAATGGGGTCAGACGGACATACCGCCTCTTTATTCCCAAATGATGAAGCATCTTTACAAAGTTTAGTGGAAAAAAAGAGCGCTCAACCGCTCCTTGTAACAAACGCTCCATCAGCACCCCAAATTAGAATAAGCTACACCAAAGAACAATTGTTAAAAACAAGTAAACTTTTTTTATATTTTACTGGAGACGAAAAGATGAAGGTGTTTTCCAAAGCTAAAATGGATAATAATCCTGATATTACACCCATATCGTCATTTATTCACCAGAACGAAAAACTACTAGAGGTCTTTTGGACTTCTTAAAATACAGTATCATGAACAAACGAATTATAGAAATTACAGACCGAATTATTGAGCGAAGTAAGCATACTAGAGCAGAATATCTAAGTCAGATGAAAACTTTAGCAAACAATAAAGTATCTCGTTCTGCTTTATCTTGCGGTAATTTAGCGCATGCTATGGCCGCTTGTTCAGATGGCGAAAAAGAAGGATTAAAAGGTGAAATAAAAGCTAATATTGGCCTTATCACCTCATACAATGACATGCTTTCTGCTCACAAACCTTATGAGCACTACCCAGCCTTAATTAAAACATACGCTACAAAACACAATGCAATAGCTCAAGTAGCTGGAGCTGTTCCTGCCATGTGCGATGGCGTAACTCAAGGAGAAGCTGGAATGGACCTTTCGCTCTTCAGTAGAGATGTAATTGCGTTGTCTACAGCCATAGGCTTATCGCACAATATGTTTGATGCAGCTTTATGTCTTGGAATATGTGATAAAATTGTTCCTGGAGAATTAATAGGAGCCTTAAAATTTGGCTACCTCCCAATCGTTTTCGTTCCAGGAGGACCAATGAAAACAGGTATTTCCAATGAAGATAAAGCCCTTGTAAGACAAGAGTATGCTTCTGGAATGATTGACAGAAAAGCCTTATTAGATTCTGAATCTAAGGCCTACCACTCTGCCGGCACGTGCACATTTTATGGAACGGCTAACAGCAATCAAATGCTGATGGAAATTATGGGACTTCAACTTCCCGGATCGTCATTTGTAAATCCTGACACACCGCTAAGAGATGCTTTGACTGATTATGCTGTGAAAGTTGCAGCGGAAGGAACCAAGCTGGGAGAAAACTACAAACCGCTTTACGATATTGTTTCTGAAAAAACAATGGTAAATGCCATTATAGGGCTTTTAGCCACGGGTGGCTCTACCAACCATACATTGCATTTAATAGCCATGGCTAAATCTGCTGGTATTCAAATAAACTGGGACGATTTCTCGCAGCTTTCTGCAGAAATACCATCGCTAGTTAAAATGTACCCAAATGGGTCTGCCGATGTCAATTATTTTCAGGCTTGTGGCGGGATGTCATTCCTAATTAGAGAGCTACTTAAAAACGGATTGCTTCATGAAGATGTGAATACCATACTCGGAAAAGGACTTCAATCTTACACAAAAGAACCGTTTTTAAAAGAGGGTGAATTGATTTGGAGAGAAGGACCTACCTCTTCTGGTGATGAGAAAGTATTAACAACTTTAGAAAAAGCCTTTTCTGCTACCGGTGGTTTAAAAATGCTGAAAGGTAATTTGGGTAATTCTGTGATAAAAATTTCTGCTGTTGCAAAGAAAAATTGGATTGTTGAGGCTCCTGCCGTCATCTTTGAAGATCAGAACGAAGTTTTAGAAGCCTTTAACAGAAAAGAATTAAATAAAGATTTTATAGCAGTTGTCCGTTACCAAGGCCCTAAAGCTAAAGGAATGCCTGAGCTTCATAGATTAACTCCTATATTGAGTATTCTTCAAAACAATGGCCATAAAGTTGCATTAGTAACAGACGGTCGTATGTCTGGAGCTTCTGGTAAAGTACCCGCAGCTATTCACCTAAGCCCAGAGGCTATTGATGGAGGAATTTTATCCAAAATAAAGGATGGAGACTTACTTCGTTTAGATGCTGAAAAAGGAGAGTTGATTTGTTTTAATGAAGCAGAAATTAATGCCAGAGAAACAGGTGTAATCCCAGATATTAACCAAGTAGGTTGCGGTAGAGAATTATTTTCAAATATAAGAGCCCTTGTAGAACCTAGTGAAAATGGAGCTTCTTTTTTATTCTAAATCATTATGACTCAAAACAATATTAGAACAGTACTCGGAAACAATCCAATTGTACCGGTTGTAAAAATAAATCATCTTAAGGAAGTAATTCCTTTGTTAGATTATTTAAAAGAGAACAACTTTAATTCTATTGAAATTACCCTACGTACAGCGTGTGCTATGGATGCAATAAAACTAGCTAAGGAACATTGTGACAGCTCATTCTTAGTAGGTGCCGGTTCTGTAATTAAAACGGAACAGGTTACTAAACTACTTGAAGTAGGTGTAGACTTTATTGTTTTACCAGGTATACAAACAGATTTAATCGACGTTTTAAATGAGTTAAAGATTCCATTTTTACCTGGTGTAATGACGCCGAGTGAAATTATGGAAGCATTGCACTTAGGATGGGATACGCTTAAATTCTTTCCGGCACATATAGCAGGAGGTATAGAGGCACTCAAAACGTATGCTCAGGTATTCCCTCAAGTAAAGTTTTGCCCAACTGGAGGTATTAGTGTAGAAAACCACCATGAATTTTTAGCCTTAGACAATGTTCTTTCTGTAGGTGGTTCTTGGGTACAAAAAAAGTTTAATAACAAACTATAAGTTCTACTCTTCTGATAAGTTCTGATCGTCTTGAAACTGGTAAAAAGTGGCAGGTTTTCCCTTTTTACCGGTTTTTGTAGTTGCGTTTGTTTTTACAATTACTCCTTCTTTTAGAATTTGCTTTCTAAAATTACGCTTGTCTATTTTTTTATCTAACACATCTTCATGCAATTTTTGAAGCTGAGGTAAAGTAAAGTTTTTAGGTAATAAAATAGAAGACATTTGATGATTCAATTCTTTTTTCAAAAATTCTAAAGCGGTATCAACTATTTGATTGTGATCAAAAGCCAATTGAGGAATTTCGTTGATTTTGGTCCAACATTTCTCATAAAAACCGCCACGAGTTCCTTCTCCTTCTATGTGATCGTCAAAGAAAGTGGCGTCAGGCTCAAAATCTTGAATATTAACAAGAGATATATACCCAACAGTGATAACGCGCTCATCTGGAGCTGCCCTGTAGGTATTTAACCAAGCCTGATCTTTGAGGTATTTTACCCTGTTTGGATCGCTAAATATGGCAAATTGCTTGAGGAATATTTTGTCTATTGAAGTTAAATTCTTTAAAATTCTTTGAGCAGAAGGATCTAATTCTTCATCGTATTTAATTAAATCTCCTGGTAAGGAAACATGATCTTTTCCTGTATCAAAAGAGTCCGAACTTTCATTTCTAGTAATTAAAAGAACTTTCAAATCCAAATCAGAATCAAAACCAAATACTACACAATCTACTGATATATTTATATTAGACATACAGGAGGCTAAAACGCATTACTAACAAGTTATAAAAACTCGCAACAAACACTAATTAATGAAAAAATAACGTATTCATTCAAAGTTACAAACTTTATCAAAATAGACTAATCTATTGCACATAAGCTTGAAATAATTTGAACCAACAAAAACTAGAAGCTAACGTTAAGTAACTATATACACCAGAATACGCTGCTGAAAGCGAAGTACAAAAAGCAAATCTCAATTTACGTTAGAGGACATAACAGCACTAAAATACCATTACAATTGATGTACAGAAAACCGCCTTTCCCAACAAAAGGTATCGTTAGGCTCTATGTGAATGGCCACAAATAACTCTGGGCTCATTACATGAGGTTCTGCCCATAAATTAAGTTGGCTTGTTAAAAAATCTCCATGCTCGGAAATGCTTATTTTTTTAACGCTATCCTCTAAAAGCCATTTTGCATTTACAGACTTACTACCAGAAAGGTTGCTCATAAAAACAGTATTTTTGAGTCCTTTGGGTATCGTAATGTTAGGACCTAAAATAGTTACGAGTCTTTTAGGGTTGGTAATTTCTGAAAATTGATTGGGCTCTAGTATGAATGGAAATTCTAAGCGATACCGGTTATTAATTGCAGCATCCACAAGGTTTAAAAAATTATGACAGTACTCGTTGGTTTCAATAACTTTGCTACCTGTATTGTGTAATTGATAGCTTATTTTAAACCCGTCTGCTACTAAAACAATCTGTTTGGTTAAAACATAGGCATAACCATTACTCAATTGGGCTTTACAAGAGCTAACCATTTTAGTTGAAGTATGGGAAGTTTTAAATAACGCAGGTTTAATTTTATAGGACTTTTGAAAGTCGTATTGTTCTGAATCTTTTTTGAGTAAGCCTACTCCAATTTTATGAAACCAACCACCTATTGGCGCTTCATGAAAACCTAAAGCATCTTGTATTCCAAACTCGTTGTAAAAGCCCTTACCAAATGGATCGTTATCTTTTTGAAATGGTTTTTCAGTGGTTGTAATTGGAATACCACGGTATTTAAAATCGACAATTTTACCCGACCAATCAAACCTAGAAAATTGGTAATTATCCTGAGGAAGATCAATGGTAACTTCAATAAATTTATTTTTTAAGAAAACTGGCACAGTACGGTTTGTATAATGAATGGACAAGTTAGTTATTTATAGGCTAAGGTTACAGGCAAATAAAAAACCATCATTTACACTAAATTACTACTAAAAATAGGTTCTAATATAACTTTGATTTACATCTTAATTTAATTCGTCTACTGTAAACATGAAGAGAAAGGAATAAAGCTACAACCTATTATAGTGGGGTTTATTTATTCAATAATTATTCTTTTCTCAACAGTTCCATCGTCATAAATATAAAACAGGAGTTGATTTTTATCTTTAGATTCTCTTCCGAATAGATCTATTACTTTAACAAGCTCTTTTTGTTTAACATACACACCAATTGACATAGGCTGACTGATTAAACCATTAATATCGTATTTTGAGAAGAACTTCCATACTTCAAAAGACGCATCAATATCATAATTTGTAAGTCCTAAAGAGATATTGCTTCCAGGCCAAGTATGCCCACCGTTAATAATTTTAAATAACTCCGTAGTAACACCATTACCACCATTAGCATAAATAATATGTTCAACCGAACTTAAATCTTCTAAGTTAGAATCTGAAATCGTAGTTGTATCGGCTATTAAATTACAATTATTATAATTTCGCCAATATTCTAAGCCATTAAAAATAAAATCAAAAGGCACATTGGCGTCAGCTGTTCCATGAATTTCCAAAACAGGAGTTGGGTGTTCAGGATTACAAGTCTGTTGAGTAAACGGCCCCATAGACCCTGTTACAGAAGCTATCGCAGCTATCTTATCACTCATATTACACGCTAAATAATAACTCATAGCCCCTCCGTTAGACATGCCTGTAGAATATACTTGATCTAAATTGATGTTATAATTTGATACTAAATGAGCATAAAGTGCATTTACAAATCCAATATCATCTATTGAGGACTGCCCTAAACTCCAGTGTGTTTCTCCTAAACTGTTTAACAAACCCTGTGGATGTACGATAATAAAATTGGCTGTATCTGCAATACTTCTAAAATCACCATATATCATTTGTTGCAAAGCGTTAGATGTCATGCCATGAAAATTAAAAACTAAAGGAGAAGGCTGAGATGGTTGATTAATTGAAGGAATGTAAGTAATGAAATCTCTGTAAACTCCATTAACATTTATGCTATCAATTAAGGTCTGTTGCCCTATCAAAATTAAAGGCGAGAAGAAGAATAAGTGGAGTAATTTTTTCATAATTGGAAGTGTTAACATTCAAATATAAAAAATTAAAAAAAGATCCTTTATTGTTTAAAATAACTTGACCTATAAGGCTCCCCTTGTTGGTTCTCTTATAATCTGTTTTTGGGGAAATTTGAAAAGTTTAGAACATAAAAAAAGCCACTCTAACTAGAGTGGCTTAAATTAACAATCTAAAAAATTTATTTTACAAAACGCTTTACAACTTTACCTGAAGAATATTTATCAAAAATAATAATCCCACGACTGTCTGCGGCAACTCTTTTACCGAGAACATCTATAGAATACAAATACTCTGCACTGTCTTCCGAGAGTAAAGACTCATTAATAGAAAGTCCTTCTTCAGGAATAAGCACAGCATCAATTACATGTACCACTCCATTTGAAGTTTCAATGTCTGCTACGCTAACCATTGCGTTGTCTATGTATACTCCAGTAGAGTCAATAGCAACCTCAAGCTCTCCACCTGCAATTGTTGGCACCATCATGCCATCATAAAGATCTGTTGAAAGTGCTGAACCAGCGTAAACATGGTGGGTCAATATAGTTGTTAATTGACCTGAAGGATCTTCTAGCAAAGTTGCAACTAAACCTTCTGGCAACAAGGCAAAGGCTGCATCTGTTGGCGCAAAAACCGTAAAGGGACCATCTCCGCTCAGAGTTTCAACCAATCCTGCTGCACCAACTGCTGCTTCTAATATTGTATGGTCAGGAGAATTAACAATAATATCAACTACGGTAGACGAAGCCTCAAAAGACGTACTGAAATTATTTGGAAGTTCCATATTGTCTTTATTTAAAAACCCTTGAGAAACAACTTCATTATTAGCGGGTCTAAAGTAACCCCATGGAATTGATGATTCGTCCATGCCAAGACCAATAACAAAAGAAATGAGCTCATCAATAGATATAGGTCCAAAAAGAAGGTAACCATCCATTTCTTGAGCAGTGAACTCAATTCCATTTTCTGTAAATACAGAAAAATCAATATCGGTATCTTCAATAATGAAGAAAAGATCTTCATTGGTCATTTCCATGTTTGGGTACATCGTTTCAAAATCGATGTTGCCAATTCCAGGGAAAACATCTTCGAAACAAGTAAATGCATCTGGATTTTCAACATCTGTTACATCAAAACACAATTCAGAAGTATTCAAACCAAAAGGAAGAGATTGTACAAAACCATCGTCTAAAGAGCCTGTCAACAGAACTCCATCTGGACTATTGATGGTAAAGGAAATTCCATCCCATCCGTCACCAAAAGAGTCAAACATATTAAACTGCGAACAACCGTCTTCTAAGCAAACAGGTGTTAATCCGATTGCCCCTTCATACCCTTCTAAACTCCAAGAAATTTCATCTTGAAAACCAATGCCTGCAGTTTCAAATTCTACAGTAGCTATAGAAGTACCTTCTTCACATGTAATAGGCCATTGAGTCGGGTCTTCACCCCACATCCAATCTCCATTAGCTACCGCTAAACAAAACTCTTCTAATGCTCCAGATGCCTCTGCATTTCCGTAATCCATATACAATTCGCTAGCTTCTGGGTAATTGTATATGCAATCCCAACTAAAGTAACTTTGAGGATCTGGTAAATTCGTACCATTACCTTCATTTAACCAATCTTCAGCCTCCGCACAATTTAAGGATTCAATATATTCATAAAACGCTTCAGGATTGTTTAGTAAATCTAATGTATCAATAACGATCTCCTCTCCATTGCAAATAATGAAGACATCTTCTGAGTCAATACTATTATCACATTCTCCGTAAGTGAAATCAACACCTGCACAAGCGGCAACACAAGAATTAGCGTAAGGCAAACCATCTGAACCACATACTGTTTGTTCAACTGGAGGACATACACAATCGTATTCACAAGAGCCGTCGTCATCCAATGCTGTAGCATTAAAATTGATGGCTAATTGATCAGTACATCCAAAGATTTGGTCAACACCTCCATTAGCCCAATCTTGTGCTTCTTCACAATTTAAGGATTCAATGTATTCATAGAATTCCGCAGGGCTGTTTATTAAGTCTAAAGTATCGATGTATACTTCTTCACCATTGCAAATGAAAAATATACTGTCTGATTCAGACTGCGCAAAAAGTGAGGTTGTCAA
>JAOGVT010000049.1:0-2870 GCA_028110365.1 Flavobacteriales bacterium | reverse complement strand
ACAAAGACAGTACAATTAATATAAATGGTACAACAGTGTATAAAGAAAATACAGGATTTATTTTTATTGAAAATTTTGAGGATGCGGGTGTTATTTTAGAGGCCTCTACTGATAGTGATACAATCTTGAGTAAAATTAACACAGATAGTTTGGTCTTTGAAGGTTATGGAAGTGGCGTTATTGCCTTAGATACAGTTCATGATTTTTTTGAAATTATGAATACTGAATTTATAAGTTTTGGATCAATTTACAATCAAACACTTTTAGAGTTAGACTATAAATGTGACCACTCTTTTAAAATAGGTGTGGTTGTTAAGTCTGCTGAAACGGGTTCGATTAATCGATACGAATCTTTACATATCGATTCCACAAGTGTTTGGAATAAAATTTATGTACACATGACCAATCAAGTTAATCTGGGGAGCTCAGAAGATGAGTTTGGCATTTTTATTGGAATGCAGAAAAGGCAAGATGTTGAAAATGCAACATTTTACTTCGATAATATTAAATGGCTTCATGAAGAATAATGAATAAACAACTTCAACAATTTAAGTACATCTGTTTAGATTTACTATCGGCCTCTTTAGCTTGGCTGTTTTTCTTTTGTTACAGAAAGCAATTTGTCGAACTCGAGATACACGGGATAGAGGGGCTTATATTATTTGACCAAAAATTTTGGCTAGGCATCTCATCCATCAGTATTTTTTGGGTTTTACTTTATTTCGTCTTTGGGTATTATCGAAATGTTTACAGAAAGTCAAGATTAATAGAATTGGGCCAAACACTTCTTCACACTTTTTTCGGAGTTTTGGTTATCTTCTTTGTTGCTATCCTTGACGATTTAATACCCAGTTACAAAAATTATTACAGTTCAATAGGCATGCTTTTTGGCATTCATTTTTCACTCACTTATTTATTTAGATTTATTTTTACATCGTTAACAGTTTATAAAATACACAATAGGGTATTTGGCTTTAATACCCTTATTGTTGGTGGTGCAGAAAGTGCAGTGGAAATGTATAATTCATTAAGCCAAAGCCCTAAATCTGGTGGCAATTTGTTTGTTGGTTTCGTTAATGGTATGGATGATAAGGGCTACCTGTTAAAGTCACAACTTCCTTATTTGGGTTCCTACAAAAAGATTAAAGAGATTATTGAATCGAATCGGGTAGAAGAGGTCTTAATCTCCATTGAGCGATCTGAACAACATCATATTCTTGAAGAAATAATTAATGACCTAGAGGGGGTTGCTGTTTTACTTAAGGTTAAGCCAAACAATTACGATATTTTGGCTGGTAAAGTTAAAATGAAATCAATGTTTGATGTTCCTCTAATTGAAATTAAACATGATTTAATGCCTGTTTGGCAATTTGTATTAAAGCGAATTATAGACATTGTTTTTTCTGTATTGGCGATTCTAGTACTCTCTCCATTGTGTTTAGTAACCATCCTATTAGTAAAACTTAGTTCCAAGGGGCCGATCTTTTATTACCAAGAAAGATTAGGTATTCACCGAAATTTATTCAACATTATAAAGTTCAGATCTATGTATGTAGATGCAGAGAAGTTAGGTCCGCAACTTTCTCAAGACAATGATATTAGAATTACAAAATGGGGCCGAATTATGCGTCAATATAGAATTGATGAGTTGCCTCAGTTTTTGAATGTTTTAGTAGGTGATATGTCTATTGTAGGTCCAAGACCTGAACGCCCATTTTATGCCGATAAACTCATATTAAAAGCACCTCATTACAAGCACATACACAAAGTAAAACCGGGTATTACTTCTTGGGGTATGGTCAAATATGGTTATGCAAGTACTACAGATGAAATGATCGATCGCCTAAAATTCGATGTCATCTATATCGAGAATATGTCGATATTTAATGATTTAAAAGTTTTAATTTATACGTTTAAAATAGTCTTCCAAGGAAGAGGTAAATAGAAGATAAGGATGAAAAAAATTGCAGTTATTGGAGCAGGTACTATGGGCAATGGAATCGCTCACACATTCGCTCAATGTGGGTTTCAGGTTTCGTTAATAGACCTCTCACAAGACGCTCTAGATACGGGTCTACAAACCATAGAGAAGAACCTAAACAGAATGTTGAAGAAAGAGAAGATTTCTCAGCAAGAAAAGAGTGAAACCCTTTCAAATATTTCCACTTTTACAGACATGAAGTCTGGTGTTTTAGGTGTTGATTTAGTTGTTGAAGCAGCAACTGAAAACATGGATGTTAAGCTCAAGATATTTAGTGAATTAGACGAGATTTGTGCTCCTCATGTACTATTAGCTTCTAACACTTCGTCTATTTCGATTACTAAAATCGGAGCAGCCACTAATCGGGCCGATAAAGTGATCGGAATGCATTTTATGAATCCAGTTCCAGTAATGAAGTTGGTAGAGATTATTAGAGGTTACGCTACTTCAGATGAGGTTACCAACCGAATTATGCAATTGTCAAAGGATTTAAAAAAATCGCCTGTTGAGGTTAACGACTATCCTGGCTTTGTTGCCAACCGCATTCTTATGCCCATGATTAATGAAGCTGTTTATACGCTTTATGAGGGTGTTGCAGGAGTTGAAGAAATTGACACTGTTATGATGCTCGGTATGGCGCATCCCATGGGACCATTGCATCTAGCAGATTTTATAGGTTTAGATGTTTGTTTGTCCATTTTAGAAGTACTTCACACTGGTTTTGGGAACCCAAAATATGCTCCCTGTCCGTTATTAGTCAATATGGTTACGGCTGGTAAATTGGGTCTCAAGTCTGGCGAAGGTTTTTATGATTACTCTGAAGGCCCAAAAAACAAGAAGTTGTCTGCTCAATTCTTAAAGTAGCTGAATAATTCGTATTCAAAATTAG
>JAOGVT010000048.1:0-2958 GCA_028110365.1 Flavobacteriales bacterium | reverse complement strand
TTGTACACCTTTGATGACCACACAAAAAAGACAAAAACATAAATAAATAAAGCGAGCAAAATCCTGTACAATAGATCTGTTTTTAAAGTCTATTTTTTCCTAAATTTGAACACGTTAATTTGTCTTTGAACTCATTAGTATGAAAAATTTCGAATTTAAAAATCCTACCAAAATTATATTTGGTGAAGGACAGATCTCCAAAATGGCGAATGAAATCCCAAAAGAGGCGAATATACTCCTTTTGTATGGTGGCGGGAGCATTAAAAAAAACGGCATTTATGCCCAAGTTAAAACCGCTCTTAAGGAGTATACTATTGAGGAATTTGGCGGCATACCTGCCAACCCTGAGTTTGCGGTACTCGAAAAAGCATTGCAGGTAATAAAGGCAAAAAATATTACTTTTTTGCTTGCTGTAGGGGGAGGCTCTGTAATAGACGGAACTAAATTTCTTTCGTCAGCCGCTTTGTACAAAGGTGAAGATCCTTGGGCTATTTTACAAAATAAAATACCGACTCAAAAAGGAATGCCATTTGGCACTGTACTTACCTTACCAGCCACGGGTTCTGAAATGAACTCTGGAGCAGTAATTACCCGAGCAGAAACCAAACAAAAGCTAACCATGGGTGGCCCTGGTTTGTTTCCTGTA
Source organism: Flavobacteriales bacterium (assembly GCA_028110365.1). GTDB lineage: Bacteria > Bacteroidota > Bacteroidia > Flavobacteriales > UBA7430 > UBA6772. The sequence continues at coordinate 2,312 of JAOGVT010000048.1, read as the reverse complement.
TTTTCAATTCTTGATCCGAATGTCGTATCGTCCATCCCTGAGCGACAAATAGCCAATGGACTGGCAGATGCGTTTACGCATGTTTTAGAGCAATACATGACCTATCCGGTTGGAGCCCTTCTGCAAGATCGAATTGCAGAGAGTATTTTCCAAACACTGATTGAAATTGCGCCAACTATTCTAAAAAACCAGAGCGACTATAAAACAGCCTCAAACTTTATGTGGTGTTGTACGATGGCACTTAACGGACTTATTCAAAAAGGAGTTCCTACAGATTGGGCAATTCATATGATGGGACACGAATTAACCGCTCTATACGGAATAGATCACGCCAGAACACTGGCCATTTTAACAGGGTCTCATTATACCTACAACATCGAAACAAAAAAAGAAAAACTTGCGCAATATGCCGAGCGCGTTTGGGGTGTTACAGAGGGTACTATTGATGAAAAAGCAGAAGTAGGTATTGCTAAAACAGTTGGTTTTTTCCACAGTATAGGTATCAAAACAAAACTTTCTGAATACACAAAAGACTTCAATGGAACGGCAACGGAAATTGCAAAACGCCTAAAAGATAGAGGAATGACTGCTATTGGCGAACACGGTAAGTTGACTCCTGTAGATGTAGAGAAAATTGTAACAATGGCTTATTAAAAAAACCTATTTTTATAGTTTTTAAGACAAAAAGACGGAAAAATAGTCCGTTTTGACTTAATTTTATAAAATTATTGAACTAAAACGAAAAAAACTCCTCCCATGAAAAAACATTGTATTATTATCCTAATGAGTCTTTTTACTTTTAGTCTTTGTTCCAAGGCTCAAACCACCGCAACCAACTTTAATGAAGATGATTGTAATGGTGTTTCTCATACATTATACGATGAGTTAGACGCTGGGAAAATTATTGTTTTGGCCTGGGTAATGCCTTGTGGCTCTTGTGCCTACTTCGGATCAAGAGCTTACGATGCTGTAGGTTCATTTTCAGAATCTCACCCCGATAAGGTTCAGTTTTTTTTAGTAGATGATTATGCAAATACAAACTGCTCTAACCTTAGCTCTTGGGGAAACAACAATGCTATGGAAAATCATACTGCTTTTTCTTCAAGCACTATAAGTATGGAAGATTACGGAGAGGATGGCATGCCTAAAGTGGTAGTTTTGGCGGGAAATACACATCAAATATTGTACAACAAAAACAATGGAGCAATTAGCGAACAAGGCGTTAAAAATGCAATTAATGCTGCGCTAACCTTAGCTGTTATGGAAACAGAAGAAACCCAAAAATCCATTACTAGTTTCCCTAATCCTAGCAAAGGTTTAACTACAATACAGTTTTATTTAGATGAAAATACAAATGCAACGCTAGAAGTATTCACAGTATTAGGCGAAAAAGTAAGCAGCTTAAAACTAAATCAGTACACCCCAAATACAAACACAACTGTTGATTTAGACCTCTCTAAACAGGCAAAAGGAACCTATCTGATTCATTTAAATACAGGTAAACGATCAGAAACTACCATCCTCAATCTAGACTAGCGCAAACGTCTTTTACAAGACGAATTAAGAACGCTCAAGGAGCTTGCTTGTTTGAGTAAGCTCTTTTTTTTAGTTGACTAGCCTAACCGGATAAAAAAATTCATTTTACAAGGATAGATAATGTACGACATTGTTATTTTAACTGATTCTCGCTACGAAAAACCCGAGACAACCGACTGGTATATAAACCAAGTAATATTGGAGGACACCTTACTTTTAGAAGCACTAAAAGAAAAGGGCTGTACAGTTATAAGAAAAGCATGGAACGCTCAAGACTTTGATTGGGCCTCTTGTGATTATGCCATTTTTAGAACTACCTGGGATTACTTCGATCGGTATGCAGAATTTTTTTCTTGGTTTGAAAAGACTCAAAAAATACTCCATTTCATAAATGCACCCGAATTAATCTATTGGAATTTAGACAAACATTACTTAACAGACTTAAAACAACAACAGATAAACATACCGCCCACCGTATTTCTTGAAAAAGGAACCCAAGAGAATTTAAAAACTCTTTTAGAAAAAAAAGGTTGGCAAAAAGCAGTCTTAAAACCCGCTATTGGAGGTGGCGGTAGAGAAACGTTTAAAATAACCAAACACAATACTACAGAACACCAAGTTCATTTTGAAAAACTCCTAGCGCAAGAGGCACTATTATTTCAAGAGTTTCAAGACCATATTATTTCTCAAGGCGAAATAAGTCTGATGATGATGAATGGAATCTACACCCATGCGGTGCTAAAAAAAGCCAAATCTGGTGACTTTAGAGTACAAGA
>JAOGVT010000047.1:0-2971 GCA_028110365.1 Flavobacteriales bacterium | reverse complement strand
CAAGACTTGGTTATTGTGAAAAATGGTGAGGGATTGGCTTATCTTCCAGATTGGGGGTTTAATGGCATTGGACAAATGGAAAAAGGCAAAGCCTATCAGGTAAAAATGGCAACGGAAAGAGTGCTTATTTACAATGCCAATTCTATTGAGTACAAAACAGAAACTACCGAAATTGTAAACAACAAAATCAGCCGATTAGCATTCGAAAAAAACACAGGCAGTAATATGCATTTAGTCGTGCCCACTTTAGCCTTTAAAGTAACTGTTACTAATGCTGATGAAGTTTATGTATACGACAGCTCAGGAGATATGGTAGGTGCCGCAAAAGTAACATTACCCAATACCTTAATTACAATTTGGGGTAACGACGAACTAAGTACAGCTAAAGATGGTTTGTACAGTGGTGAGGAATGGACACTAGAATTGTACTCAAATCTAACTCAAGTACAAACAAAATTAGAGTGCAGCATAAAAAATGGAAAAGCAACTTTTGAACAAGATGCACTGTTAATTGCTAATGAAGTAAACAAAAAGTTAGATGCATCTAGTTTCATTTTATTTAATGCAGTACCAAACCCATCGAACCAAGTAACAGAGATACGTTATTTCGTGCCCGAAGAAAAGTATATGTCCTTGCGACTGTACAATTTATTAGGTGAGGAAATACTTCAAATTGATGAAGGTTTAAAATCTAACGGATACCACGCATCGGAAGTTAACGTTGGGGTTTTGGCTCCCGGAACTTACTTCTACAAATTACAATCTGATAAAAAACAAATCACCAAACGACTTGAAGTCGTTAAATAAAAAAAACGCCATTCTATTTGAATGGCGTTTTTTTTTGATCGTTGCATTTTGTTTAGCGCTCCTTTATTTGACTTGAACAAACGAAGTCTGTTTTGGGGACATTGGTTCTCTTTATTGCACCGTAACCACCAACAATATCAATTAGGTTGGTAAAGCCTTTGGCTTTTAAAATAGAAATAAAGATAACCGAACGGTAACCGCCAGCACAATGTACATGATACGTTTTATTTGAATCTACTTTATCAAGATGATTAAACACATAATCGAGTGGAATGTGGTTTACATCTTCTACATGTTCAGCAGAATATTCGCCCGGTTTTCTTACATCCAAAACATCTATTCCATCAACAAATGCCTTTTCAAAATCTTCGGCAGATTCTTGAGCTATTGTATCTACCGTAAGACCTGCCTCTTTCCAGGTAGAAAAACCTCCTTGTAAAAACCCTACAGTATTGTCATAACCCACTCTAGCTAATCGTTTAACTACTTCATCCGCTCTACCCTCGGGGCACACCAAAACAATTTTTTGATTTATATCTGACACCAAATTACCGACCCATGGCGCAAAACCACCATCGATGCCTATAAACCAAGCATTGGGAATGAAGCCCTTACAAAAATCATTTTGATGTCGCACATCTAATATTAAAGCACCAGAATCAACAACCACTTGGAACTCCTTTAAATTTAGTGGACGAACACCATCAGCAAGTATTGTATCAAAAGGCTTATTCTCTGCAGACTTATTCATTAAGGCGTTTTTAGGGAAATACTGTGGGGCCGGTAACATGCCTTCAAGTAATTCTTTAATAAACGCATCTTTAGATATATCTTGCCTAAGCGCATAGTTTGTTAACTTTTGATTACCTAAGGTATCAAACGTTTCCTTGCTCATGTTTTTACCACAAGCAGAGCCCGCACCGTGAGCTGGGTAAATAGTAATACGATCGTCTAGAGGTACAATTTTAGTTCGTAAGGAATCAAATAAAAGCCCCGCTAAGTCCTCTTTAGATAAATTGCTTTTAAGGGCTAAGTCTGGCCTTCCAACATCACCTATAAAAAGGGTGTCTCCAGTAAATAAGGCCGTTTCATTACCCTGTTCATCAATCAATAAAAAACAGGTAGACTCCATAGTATGCCCTGGCGTGTGGAGTACCTTAATTTTTGCATTTCCAAAAGTTAAAAACTCACCATCACGAGCAGATTTAAAATCGAAAGCTGCGGTTGCTGTTGGACCAAATACAATTTGGGCACCGGTTTTTTTAGCTAAGTCTAAATGGCCAGAAACAAAATCAGCGTGAAAATGGGTTTCTAAAACGTACTTAATTTTAGCATTTCCTTGCTTGGAGCGTTCAAGGTAAGGGGCTGTTTCTCTAAGTGGATCAATTACAACAGCCTCTCCGTTAGACTCAATGTAATAAGCTGCTTCAGCCAAGCACTTTGTATATATTTGTTCTACTCTCATTCCTAAATTTTATACTGATTAACTTTTTTCTGTAATTCTCAAGTTAACATTCGTTACTTTTCTGTGGTGTATTCCTTATTAAAATTAACAAATAAATTGAGCCAAGTTAATTTCGATACGTATAAATTAATAGGCGCTATTCCTATTTGTAAAACCGTCATTATAAGCACCATTTGCCCAGCTTGCATTTCTGGAAAAAAGATAGACTGAATAACCCACCAAACCACAAATAAGCCCACACCTAATGCGTAAGATACATACATTGAACCAAAAAAGAAACCAGGTTCTTTTTCAAATTTCAAATGGCAAATCTCGCAGTTAAAATGCTTCAGACCAAATTTTTTTAAATGATAAGGATGCGAATAAAAGAAATCTCCTTCATTGCATCTAGGGCACTTATTATAGAAAATGCTATATACCTTGGTGCCTTTCTTTACAAAACTCATTAAACCAATTCCTTTACTACTATTAATAGTGCCATAATTAACACAAAAAAACCAAAGGCTTTTTTCAACACACCTCCTTCAATAAACTTTGATAAATAGCTACCTAGAGCTATTCCTAAAACAGATAATAATGAAAATAAGAGTAAGAAATCCCATTCTATTGGTAAGCCTGCAGATAAGTCGCCAGTAAAACCAATTAACGATTTAATAGCAATGATCATAAGAGAAGTCCCAATCGCTTTTTTCATAGGCA
>JAOGVT010000046.1:0-3036 GCA_028110365.1 Flavobacteriales bacterium | reverse complement strand
ATAAGTTAGCAGTTACATCAGCATAAACTTCTGTTAGTTCACTATCATAAGGACGAACTCGAGCTGAGGCCATTCCCCAACCTTCTCTAAGTTCAATGTCCTGATAGGCAACCGTATTCTGTTGGAAGCCTTGAGAGAGTTTGTTGGTTTCCCCAATAAAGCCAGATATAGGTTGTCCTACAGTGTAGCTAAGAGTTACGTTACCATTAGTTTGTGTGTCCCCCATAGAGGCAACAACGTCCCTTTGAAGGGTCTGCGCAGTAGCACCAATCGATAGTGCTAGGATGCTGTATGTGAGTAGTTTTTTCATGATAAGTTTAATCATATAAATTTGATAAAATTAATATTCAACAATATATATAGCACCTTGTTGTCCATCACCTGCAGGGGTCATAGCATAGGGATTAGTATTTGAACAATTACCACCTAGTCCAATATCTTGAGTAATTATTCCTGTTTGACTTATTATATTATCTGATGAAATAACAATTGAGCCAGACCCACCGCCTCCTGTTGCATGATAACCATATTGATACTGCCAACAATTACTTCCATCACCTCCTGATAATTGAATTTCTCCATCAAAAATTAATGTCTTACAAATAATATAAATACCAGCACCACCTTGTCCACCTTGTTTACCACAACTAATACTCCCGTCACTCCAATAGTAACTTGTCCCACCATTACCACCATGCAAGTAAGGAAATACAAAAATAGCATCTGCTAAATTATTAAAAGATGCGTTTATAGTTGCCCCTATTTCATTGATGGGAAAAAAATCAAGTACACTTAAATTAATAGACCCCGTCTCAGCAGACTCGTTACAATTATTTTCATAACCTCCACTACCAGAACCACCACCATTTGCCATAAAATGAATGTCACCACTAGTATTAGAACTACTTCCTTCTCCATCTCCACCGTTACCAAATATTACACCACTAATTAGACAAGTGTCTCTAACTTGTATTACAGTAGTTTGATTAGGGGTTATCTCAACAATATCTCCGTCATATATAAATAAATCATCATACTCACCTGAAATAAGTGTTGTTTGAGTGTTACTATTGAAGTCTGTTAAACCATTTCCAACATCTTGCAAGAAATCAGGTAATATCTCAAATGATGAATTACTATTTAAATTTTCACTTATTTCATCTCCAATGCTTGCAATAAAAGTGGAATCCATAGAAATAATATTAGCTAATGAATCATAATCCACAGGATCAGCTTCTTCACCTTGAGGGCCTTGCTCTCCAGTTTCACCTTGCTCACCTTGAGGACCTATTTCACCTTGAATACCTTGCTCTCCAGTTTCTCCTTGTATTCCTTGTGGACCTTCAGGTCCAACTTCACCTGACTCCCCTTGTATACCTTGAGGTCCCTCTGGACCTTCAGGACCTGGTGTGCCAGAACTTTCTGCATAAAGGGCATAAGGAACACTCATAAACTGTTGTGTTCCAAAGTCCATATAAGAACCATTGTTCTCTGTATCTAATTCTATTTTTAAAAAGTAAGTATTAGATCCCCATGGAATATCTAAAAGGGATGCAACTTCTCCACCAAGTAATGCACCTTGCCCAATGATAATGGAAAAGAGTCCTTGCTCTGTTGTCGTCACATCGTGCTCTTCTACCAGTTGTGGTGTTCCAAAAGCACTACCTTCAACAATGGAAATACGAACCCCTACCTCTTTATTAGAGAGTTCAAAACCATCACTATCATAAGCTACAGCTTGGTAGTTAACTCCCTGTGGAACTTGTCCTAATGCTATTAGGGGTATTATAAATAATGTGTAAAGTAATTTCTTCATCTTAATTATCTCTGAAAGTTAATTGTGGTAGGCGCACCTGTGTTATACATCATATAAGCCTCTCCAGGTACAAAAGAATTTATTTGGGCAAACAGGGCAGACCAGAACTGTCCCGACACATTTTTAATAACTTGAAACGTTTCTTCTATTTGAAGTCCATCTCCAAGTGCTCCATTTACAGAGGTTATAATAGAGTTGTCTGCAAAAGCATCGCCTGTATAAGCAACCATATTCCAACCCGCACTTAAAGGATACTCAATTCCATGTTGATAGGCAGAAGGGCTCTGAAAATTTAGACTGCTAGGCTCACCAGAAACATACATCATGTAACCCTCTCCTTGAGTAAACTCATTAATCTGCGCAAATTGAGGAGACCAAAATTGTCCCGACACGTTTTTTATGACCTGAAATGTTTCTTCAATTAAAGCGCCACTGGTAAGGCTGTTATTAATTTGTTCCTCAATACCATTGTTTTGAGCTGAGCCAACGTAACCAACCATGTTCCACCCTGCGGTTAAGGTATATTCAATTGGTTTGTAAAAGTTTTCTAAATAATGAATCCCATTGTCAGAGTAGGTCTCAAAATTTGGGAAAGGAGAGATCACCTCCACTTCTCCATCTGATAGAATAGCAAAAGTAGGTACTTGACCTGGCAATAAACCTTCTACCTCATCTGTTGAGGAATCGTCTCCCCAAATTGGGAAACCAAAAAAGCCTTCAACGATCTCATACATTCCTATACACTCTAGCTCTCCATCAGTATCAAAATCGTAAAAGATACCCAGCATAGCTCCAGCATAAGCATCCATTTGAGATGAATTTACCCCAAAAGTCATGTTATGTCCTGTGTTTTCGGGCTCAACAAACAGGTCTGCTGTTACCTGCATTTGATTAGGCGGGGCTGTTTCATAAACAAGAACCGTATTTGAAGCACAGGTAGTTTCTTCAAAGTCAGACACGCAAAATTGAATTTGTGTACTTCCATAAAATCCAGGAACAGCTGCTAGTATCGGATTACTGGTTGCAGAGCCGTCCCAATCAATACTAATTGCATTTTCATCTCCCGTAAGTGAAAAGCTAAGTTCATCAAAGGTATTGTCAGCATCGACAAACACACCGATCTCCCACAACTCTAATGCTGAAGATAAGTCAACGGTTTCTCCATTTACGAATTCTATTACTGGTGGAGTCAGAAGAATTTCTGGAGCACTATTTTGCTC
>JAOGVT010000045.1:0-3293 GCA_028110365.1 Flavobacteriales bacterium | reverse complement strand
ATCGGCAGTTACATCCATACAACCAGCAATCTCATTTTCATCACAAACCTGGTCACCATCTGAGTCATTTAAACAAACACCATTACAGTCTAAGTTTGTAGCTGCATATTCGCATAAAGTATTGTTAGTATCAGTTGCATTTTCATTGAAGTTACATGCAGTATTATCTGTACAACCTGCAATTTCATTCTCGTCACATATAAAGTCCCCATCTGTATCAACTAAGCAACTATCATTACAGTCGTAATACTCTACGGCGAACTCACAAGATAAATCATCTTCGGTAGCAGTTTCAGTATAATTGCAAGCAGTAGCATCTGTACAACCTGCAATTTCATTCTCGTCGCAAACTCCATCTTCATCAACATCAGATAAACAAACAGAATCACAATCTAAATAAGTTTCACTTGGGTAAGTACAAGTTCCGTCATCGTTTGTAGCTGTATCTGAATAGTTACAAGCAGAAGCATCTGTACAACCTTCAAGCTCAAGTTCATCACAAACTCCATCTTGGTCTTCATCGGTTAAACAAACTCCATCACAGTCGAGATTCTCAGCAGCATATGTACAAGAACCATCTGTAGTATTAGCGTCAGCACTGAAGTTACAAGCTAGCGTATCTATACAGCCGTATGCGAAAGCAATACAGGACTCATCGTCTGTGTTTGCATTTTCATCGTAGTTAAACATAGACTCATAAGTACAACCGTAGTAAATACAAGCAGTTGCATCGTTGCTGTTAATATCTATATTAAGATTTCCAATAACAGCAACATAATTATCTGCGAGTGTATCCATACACCCATAAATATAAGGATAACAAGAACCATCATTTTGGTTTGCTAAATACTCATAATTTAATGCAGTTTCATCAGTACAACCAGGTTGAGCATATAAATTACATGAGTTATCTGAAACATTCGCTTGAGGATTGTATTCAACATAGTCAACTAACATACAACCGTATGTAATTACTGTTATACAAGTACTTTGAATGTGTGTATTAACATTTGAGTCAAATTCCATAAATCCAGAGTCCATACATCCAGTAACAACATCAATACAAGTATTGGTATTTGTATTTGCTATAGCATTGAAGTTAAATGCTGCTTCATCCATACAACCTTCAACTATTGCAAAACATTCTGAGGCGGTATTTGCAAGTGAGTCGTAATTAAATGCTACTGCATCCATACAACCAGTTACTACTGCTATACAAGAATCGTTTGAAGTATTGGCTGCTGCATTATAATTGAAAGCTAAAGTATCTAAACAGCCAGTCACAACATCAATACATGAATCGTCTGGTGTATTTGCTAAAGCACTATAGTTAAATGCTAGAGTATCCATACAACCAGTTAGTATTTCAACACAAGTATTATCTTCTGTATTAGCAGTTGCACTATAATTAAACATGGTATCTATCATACAACCGTATACAAATGGTTCACAACTTGAAGGATCGGTATCAATATTAGCATACGACACATAGTTAAACATTGTATCGTCCATACAGCCATAGTATACACATGAGTCTGCAACATTTGCAAGTGCATTAAAGTTGTTAGCTAAAGCATCCATACAACCATTAACTACAGCAATACAAGTATTATCATTTGTATTTGCAAGTTCATTAAAGTTTAAGGCTAATGAGTCGGTACAACCATAACTAAATGAAATACAAGAGTCATTATCTACCGTGGCTAAAGCATCGTAGTTAAACATGAATTCGTACGTACAACCTTCTCTAAAACATAAGCCATTATCTGTAGTTGCTAGCGTATCTAAGTTATCAGCCCAAATTGCAGTACAACCAACTCTATCACAAGTCTCATCATCTAATGTAGCAAGAGCATCATAATTATCAGCCCAGTCAGAAATACATCCCAATCTTACACAAGTTGAATCATCTACTGTAGCCAATTCATTATAGTTATCAGCCCACTCAGACATACAACCATTTAAGTAACAAGAGGCATCATCTTTAGTAGCTTCAGCATCGTAGTTAGTAGCCCAAACAGACATACATCCTTCTTTAAAACATGAACCATCGTCTATAGTAGCCGTAGCCATATAATTGTTAGCCCAGTCAGAAGTACATCCTAAATATTCACATAATTCATCAACATTTGTATTGATATCAATAAGAATATTGTTTGTTAAAATATTTGAAGCTAAATCATTGTCGTAATCGTTGTAGTTAATTGCTTCTTCATCTAAACAACCTTCAATTACAGCATAACAAGTACCATCATTAGTATTTGCTTCAGTATTGTAGTTAAATGCTGCCTCATCAGTACATCCTTCAACAACTAATGTCAAACACTCTCCTGTATCGGTATTTGCTTCAGAATTGAATTCTACATAATCAGAATTCATACATCCATTAAGCACATCTACACAAGAACCATCGTCTGTATTGGCACCTTCAGTTGTATTAAATGCTGCTGCATCTGTACAACCATAGTAAATACAAGCATCTTCGAGTGCTGTGTTAATATCTGTAGTAACTAATCCAGTAAGTACATTTGAATATCCATCACCGTCATAATCGTTGAAGTTATCTGCTTGCACATCCATACAACCTTTAATTACAGCATAACAAGAATTGTCGTTTGTATTGGCTAAAGAGTCGTAGTTAAATGCCAACTCGTTAATACAACCATAATAAATACAAGTTGTATTGTCTGCAGTATTTACATCAACTTGAACATCTCCAATAGCAGCTACAAAGCTATCAGCTGTTTCGTCCATACAACCTTCTATTACAGGAATACAAGATCCGTTATCGGTATTAGCATTTGCGCTATAGTTTGTAGCTGTACCATCTGTACAACCATAAGCCACATCGATACAAGTTCCATCGTCTATCGTTGCAGCTTCATCGTAATTAAACATGTTATCGTAAATACATCCTAAATATTCACACAGTTCGTTGTTTGTAGTATTCACATCAGTTAAGACATCTCCAGAAGCAGCTACATAGTTATAAGCCAATTCATCTGTACAACCCTCAATAACAGGGTAACAAGACCCATCGTCTGTGTTTGCAGCTTCATTATAATTAAATGCTGAAGCATCTATACATCCTAAATATTCACAAGTTCCGTCGTCTGTATTTGCATCTTCATCAAAACTAGATGAAGCAGCATCGGTACAGCCTAAGTATACACAATAACCTTCTACAACTGCATTAACATTAAAGTTGTCTGCATCTTCATCCATACAATCTAGATAGTAACAAGTTCCGTCGTCTGTATTTGCAATGGAATCGTAGTTCATTGCCATAGAAT
>JAOGVT010000044.1:0-3560 GCA_028110365.1 Flavobacteriales bacterium | reverse complement strand
CGGCGAGCTTTCATGGACTTCAAACCCAATTATCTGTAATGGCAGACGATGCTACTACACCAGAAAAAGATGGGTTTGTAACAGGAGAAACTATTTTCTGGTTTTTTCAATCAACTGACGGAACAATGCATTCAATGGAAATGCATCCAACAGACACCTATCAACTGAATGCTATAATGATAGTTACCGAGCTTGAAGTTAATGAACTTGATTGTGGAGATGATCAGGAAGACAATTCTTGTGAAACTTTAGACTACAATTACATTAACACGGGCACCAACATGACTTGCGCACTTGCACACTCCTCTATTTCATCTATTACTAATTTAGGAAATGGAGATTTAGGTGCTTTTTACGCGAACAACCAGGGCGAATTAATTTGTGCAGGATCAACTTCAATAACAGGACAAGAAACTGTTTTTCCTATTATGGGTGATGATACTACAACAGATGAACAAGATGGATTAACGATTAATCAAGAATTACTTTTACTACTTACAAACGAAGAAGGAACAATATACAAATTAACACCCTATCCGAGTAAAATCTTTTTAGTGAATGACATCTATTACGTGGATCATTTTGAAGCTGAAGAATACTGTAACGATACAGCTGAAATACCCGGCTGTATGGATGCAGCTGCAAATAATTACAATACCAATGCTAACGTAGAAGACAACTCTTGTACTTACGACATTACTGGCTGTACCGATAGTGGTTCTTGTAACTACAACCCAGAAGCTGTGACAGACGATGGCTCGTGTTTGTATGTAAATACTCCAATAGCCCAAGATTTTCCGGTAACTCCAGCAGATTGGGGAGGAGACCTAGCAAACATAAACAACAGCTCTTTAGTCGTAATTAACGAGTCGAATGATTTGGGCTGTCATACTTTAGAACTTGATTTTAATGGAGCTATTGCACTTATAAAAAGGGGGGAATGCCAATTTAGTCAGAAAGCACTGAACGCTCAGAATGCAGGAGCTTCTGCTGTTGTTATTTACAACAACAGTTACGGAAACTTAGCTATGGCATCAGGTGATTACGCAGCTGAAATTCACATTCCTGTTTACGCAATGAATGGAGCTAACGGAAGTGATCTAGCTGCTTGGCTAGAGGACAATAACTCTTACAGCGCACAGCTTCAAGAACACAATTTATCACTTACATCAACCCCTTTTGATTGTAACGGTAACTGCGTAAATGATGAAGACCAAGATGGTATTTGTGACGAAGATGAAATAGAAGGCTGCATGGACAATGAAGCCTGCAACTACAACAGCGCTGCAACCGATGCAGATGACTCTTGCCTACAGAGCGAACTTAATTACGATTGTAACGGAAATTGCCTCAACGACGCGGACAATGATGGTGTATGTGATGAAGACGAAGATGATGATCAAGACGATTGTGAAACCTTAAACTTCGATTACATCAACACGGGTACCAACATGACTTGTGCACTCGCATCTCCCGCTATTTCCTCAATCGCTAATTTAGGGAATGGTCATTTAGGAGCTTTTTACACGAACGATGAAGGAGAACTTATTTGTGCAGGATCAAGTTTAATTACCGGGCAAGAAACGGTATTCCCAATCATGGGTGACGACGCTACAACAGATGAGCAAGACGGACTGATTAATAATCAAGATTTACTTCTATTATTTACAAACGAGCAAGGAACTTCATATAAATTAACAGCTTACCCTAGTAAAAGCTTTCTAGTGAATGACATCTATTATGTAGACCATTTTGAAGCTGTAGAATATTGCAACGATACAGCTGAAATAGCGGGATGTACAGATGCAGACGCAAACAACTTCAACTCCAATGCAAATGTAGACGACAATTCTTGTACCTACGATGTATTCGGTTGTACAGATGCAGACGCGAATAACTTCAACTCAAATGCTAACCTAGACGACAATTCTTGTACCTACGATGTATTCGGTTGTACAGATGCAGACGCGAATAACTTCAACTCAAATGCAAATGTAGAAGACAATTCTTGTACCTACGATGTATACGGTTGTATAGATGCAGAAGCGAACAACTTCAACTCCAATGCTAACCTAGACGACAATTCTTGTACCTACGATGTATACGGTTGTATTGATGCAGAAGCGAACAACTTCAACTCCAATGCAAATGTAGAAGACAATTCTTGTACCTACAACCAAGAAAACTGCGGATGTATGGATGCAACGTACATAGAATATTTTACACAAGGATATCTTGCAGAATGTGACAATGGATCATGCGAAACACCTGTTCAAGCAAATGGAATTACAAGTGACCACTTCAATAACCCATTAAATACAGCTCTAAATTCTACTATAGGATTTGATTTAGCATCGTCTTTATACTTACCAGAAGGAACCGTAGTTGGAGCGTTTTACGACTTAAACAACGATGGACAAATTGGTGGAAGTCCTTCTATTAATTCTATGGATGAAGTTTACTTCGAATGTGTTGGGCTTACAGATTTTCAAAACAACTTCTTTACGATGGCAATATGGGGCGATGACGCTTTCTCTGATGAAGTAGATGGAGTTCCTGGAAATGCAGAAGATGTACTGTTTGCCTTTTTACTTCCAAACCAGTCGGTAATAGCTTTTGATTTTTCTCCAGAAAACTTTGCCTTTACCCCAAATGGACTAACAGCTTATTCTGCAGTTAATTTAGAAGTAACCGTATATGGATGTACAAACGCTGCATCGTGTAATTACAATTATTATGCTGAAGTAGATGATGGCTCTTGTGAAGGATCTTATGGATGTATGGAGCAAATGTATGTAGACTATAGTTCAGATGCCTCATGCCACAATCAAGACATGTGTGCAGATACATGGCACGATCATCTTCTGGTAATGGAAAGTGATTACCAAGAAGTAATGGCAGCATTAGACTCTACAATTAGCTCAAACGAAGATTTGAGCGCTGCGCTAGAAAACCAACTAGAGCTCTCTACTAATTTAGAAATCGAAATGGCAGCTATTACGTTGAGTTTAGCCCAAGCGAACCAAAACATGACTGAGCTTACTGAAAACCTGGAAGAAGCTGCAGCCAATAACGCTAATTTAGAGATGGTTAATGAAGCACTAGAAGAAGCAAATACCAACCTAACTAATTTACTGAACCAAGCAAACGATGCTTTACTTTCTATGGAAGGTGAAATGAGCGAAGTTCAAGCAGACATGGTGGATGCAAATTTGACTATTGATGAGATGACTACCTCAATGGAAAACCTAAATGCTGCAAACACAGAAATGCAAGTAGAAATGGCAACTGCAAATCAAACCATAAGTAATATGACGAATGCAGTAGACAGCCTCAGCTCAGTAAATAGTGAAATGCAAGAAGGTATGTCAATAGCGAATGAAACCATAAATAATATGACGAATTCGATGGACAGCCTCAGCTCAATAAATAGTGAAATGGAAGTTGGAATGACTGAACTAGAAAATACAAATTCTGAAATGAGTAGCATGAATGAAAGCCTACAATACGAGCTTTTCAATGCTGAGGAGAATGTTGTAAATCTTACAATTCAAACAGAA
>JAOGVT010000043.1:0-3781 GCA_028110365.1 Flavobacteriales bacterium | reverse complement strand
CATTTTAACAACTAAAAAAATCATATTTATTATTAGTTTATGATGGGTAGCGTAAAACGAATACTTACATTTGTTTTATACATAAAATCTATGCTTACACTAAACCCAAAAGAATTAGCAACGAAAGACTTACACGGATACTTACTATCATCAGTAGGTCCAAGACCAATAGCTTTAGCAAGTACTGTTGATGAAAACGGTAGACCTAATTTAAGTCCCTATTCATTTTTCAACGTCTTTAGTGCCAACCCACCAATAGCAATATTTTCTCCTGCGCGTCGAGTTAGAAATAATACAACCAAGCACACCTTAGAAAATGTAGCTCTTACCAAAGAAGTTGTTATTAATGTAGTATCTCATTCCATAGTGGAGCAAACTTCGCTTTCGAGTTCAGAATTCGAAGCAGGAATAGATGAGTTTGTAAAAGCCGGTTTCACGCCAATTCCTTCAGATATAGTAAAACCTTTTAGAGTAAAAGAATCTCCCGTTCAAATGGAGTGTGTTGTTAAAGAAATTGTCTCTTTAGGCACGGAAGGTGGCGCAGGAAATTTAGTAATCTGCGAGATCGTAAAAATACATGTTTCAGAACATATTTTAGACGAACAACAACAAATTGACCCTCATAAAATAGATTTAGTTGGCCGTATGGGGGCAAATTGGTATTGCAGAGCTTCTGGCGAAGCCATCTTTGAAGTACAAAAGCCAAACTCAAAAATTGGAATTGGTTACGACCAATTACCTATTCGGGTTCGTAATAGTTTTATTCTAAGCGGTAATGATTTAGCAAAATTGGCGAATTTTGAAAAAATTCCTTCTGAAGAATTAGTTGAAATATTCAAAGAAAATACGGATATTGCAAAAGTATTACATGCAGGTTTTGATGACGAAGAAACAAGAGAGGAACTTCACAAGCATGCCAAGCATCTACTTGAAAATAATGAAGTTGAAGCCGCATGGAAAACCTTATTAATTGACAAACTAAATAGACTATAAAAATGAGTAATTTATCTGTAGAAGGAAAAGTAAAGCGTATTCACGACGAACAAGTAATCAGCGATCGTTTTAAGAAAAGAGAATTTGTCATTGAAACAGAGGAACAATACCCTCAGTTTTTAATGTTTCAATTGGTACAAGATAAAACCAACTTAATCGACCAAGTTAAAACAGGCGATAAAGTAGAAGTATTCTTTAACTTAAGAGGCAGAGAATGGCAAAAAGACCCTTCTTCCGAAATTAAAGTATTTAATACATTGGATGCTTGGAGAATTCAAAAAGTTGAAGGCATGTCAGCTGAGGCAATGCCAAGTGCAGAACCTGTTGCGCCGGCTTCTCCAGAAGACGATCTTCCATTTTAGTAACTTATTAAAATTAAAAAAAACTCTTCAAATTTGAAGAGTTTTTTTTGACCTAAACAGAGCAGCGTAAACTAAATAAAGCACGAAAACAAAAAAGCATCTTAGTTTGTTTTTTTCTATTGATCCAAATGCACCCAAATTCAGGTAAGTATAAAAGCTAATAGCTTGCTTTTTTGATTGGTTTAGGCTTCGCAACTCTAACTTGGAGAAATTGTATAGAATTTAATACTGGAAGTTAAAAACAGAGCCAGGGCTAAAGTAAAAATCGCTATTTTAAAAAGAATTATTTACCAAGTAATTAGCAAAACTATGAATACTGCCGATAAGATAGAACGTCTTTTTAAAAAATACCTACCAAGTCCATTCACCATTGCCGTACTACTCACTTTTATAGCATTTACACTTGCCTTATTCCTAACCAACAATTCCGCGATTAGTTTAAAAGCCCTGAGCTTAGAACTACTCAATTATTGGGAGTCGGAACTTTGGAACACTTCATTATTAGTTTTTGCTTTTCAAATGATGTTAATGTTGGTACTTGGGCATGCATTGGCTTTAAGCAGACCTATAGATCGCTTAATCTCAAGCATGACAAACTATTGTAATACTACATCAAATGCTGCTTTTTGGGTTTGCCTACTCACCTTATGTGTGAGTTTATTTAACTGGGGTTTAGGCTTAATATTTGGAGCTATTTTTGCTCGAAAAGTGGCAGAAAATGCACAAAAAAATTCCTGGAAAATCCACTACCCTATTATTGGAGCTAGCGCTTATTCTGGTCTTATGGTATGGCACGGAGGAATAAGTGGATCTGCTCCAATAAAAGTTGCAGAACCGGGGCATTTACAATCTTTAATGACAGGGATTTACGACAACCAAGAATTGGCACTTATGCCAACCCAAATTAGCTTTACCGATACCGTTTTCTCTTCAATGAACCTCACTATTACGCTCGCTTTACTTATTTTATTGCCCAGCTTTATGTATTATTTAGGTACAAAGATAAAATCTAAAAAATACAAATTATCGAAACCAACAGCGGAAACAGATGAAACAGATAAAACAGAAACTAAAGGATCAGAAAAATTAGATGAAAATAAAACGATAGCTTTTATATTTGGAGGTATAATATTACTGTATGCAGGATATAAAGCGCTCGTACTTCCCGAAAATTTTAGTCTCGATTTTATAAGCCCAAACTTTATAAACTTTAGTCTTTTAGGTTTAGGAATTATTACTCATGGAAATTTTAAACACTTTTTAAAAGCACTCGATAGTGCCATAGGAGGCGCTTCGGGCATACTCATCCAGTTTCCTTTGTATTTCGGAATTATGGGCTTAATGAAACACTCTGGAATGATCATGCAGATGTCAGATTTCTTTGTGAGTATTTCAAATGAAACAAGTTTCCCTATACTTACCTTCTTGAGCGCAGGTATCGTCAATATTTTTGTTCCAAGTGGAGGAGGGCAATGGGCCATACAAGGCCCAATTATTATAGAAACCTCACAACAATTGGGCATTAGTTTATCCAAAAACATTATGGCACTAGCCTACGGAGATCAGCTAACAAATATGCTGCAACCCTTTTGGGCTTTACCTCTACTAGGAATAACTGGCTTAAAAGCTAAAGAAATTTTACCTTACACTCTACTACTAATGATTCTAGGAGGGTTTATTTTTATAAGTGGCCTGTTAATTTTCTAAAAAACATGCTGAATAAAACAGCTAAACTGAACATAAAGAATGTGAAAATGAGTAAAAAAGACAAAATATATAAATACTATAGCAACTATTTCTCTAAGTAACTTTAAATAAATCAGAAGCTATTTTATCGGCAAGTAATTTTCCTTTTTCAGACAGGTAATACACTTCGTTTTTTACCAATACATTTTGTGAAAATACGTATCGCTCAATTTCATTTCGAAAATAGGCCGCTAGTTCACTTGAGAAATTAGTTTCAATTTCTGCAATACTGCAACCCCACTTAGTGCGCAGCGAGGTCATTACATATTCATTGTATCGATCCTCTAAAGACAAGACTTCTTCTTGCAGTGGCAATAAATTTTGAGCTAATGACTTAACATACTTTGTATTATTGGAAACATTCCAAAGTCTTTTATTGTCGTAAAACGAGTGGGCAGAAGGCCCTAAGCCCAAATACATATCTTTCTTCCAATACGAACTGTTGTGCTTACTGTAAGCTCCAGGTTTGCAAAAATTTGAAATTTCGTATTGCTCGTAACCATTACGTTTCATTTGGCTGGTTAATAGTTCGAACTGAGCTGCACTTTGATTCTCGTCTACGTTGGAAACTTTTTGATGTAAAATTTGATGATGTAATTCTGTATTTGGCTCAACCGTTAAAGCATACGATGAGATATGTGGAATTTCTAAATCAAAAGCAATGTTAAGATTTTCTAACC
>JAOGVT010000041.1:0-4162 GCA_028110365.1 Flavobacteriales bacterium | reverse complement strand
CTACCCTTTTGAAGATACCGTTGCCTCGGGAGCAGAAGAACAAGCAATTGTTGAGAAAATTGACATAGGCGGTATTTCATTAATTCGTGCTGCAGCAAAAAATTTTAGAGACACACTTATTGTACCTTCAAGAGAAGATTACCCAATTGCCTTGGCAATTTTAAAAGCGCAAGAAGGCGCCTCTACTCTATCGCAAAGAAAAGACTTTGCCCGAAAGGCATTCAATATTTCATCGCACTACGATACCGCAATCTTCAACTATTTTAACGACGGCTCGATCAAAGTCTTAAAACAAAGCATACAACAATCTAAAACACTTCGTTACGGAGAAAACCCTCACCAAGAAGGTACATTTTACGGAAATTTAGAGGAGATGTTTACGCAAGTAAACGGTAAAGAATTATCGTACAACAACCTACTAGACGTTGATGCAGCCGTAAACCTAATGGCCGAATTTAACGAAACTACTTTTGCCATTTTAAAACACAACAATGCCTGTGGCTTAGCTTCAAGAGAAAATCTTACAGAAGCCTGGAAAGATGCGCTTGCTGCAGACCCAGTATCAGCATTTGGGGGAGTGTTAATAACTAATCGAAAAGTAGATATTGAAACTGCCCAAGAAATTCATAAATTGTTCTTCGAAGTAATAATTGCTCCAGCTTACGATGAGGCTGTCTTAGACTTATTTAAGTCGAAGAAAAATCGCGTAGTTCTTGTACAAAAAGAGGTCAGCATGCCGCCCAAAACAGTTCGAACTATTTTGAATGGTATTCTAGCGCAAGACAAAGATTTAAAAACAGATGCCATTGCATCCATGAAAGATGTTTGTAATGTACTGACTACTGAGGCTCAAAAATCTGACTTAGCATTTGCCTCTAAACTTTGTAAAAACACCAAATCAAACACCATTATTTTTGCTAAAAACAAGCAATTAATCTCTAGTGGTGTTGGGCAAACGTCTCGTGTAGATGCTTTAAAACAAGCCATTGTGAAAGCTAAAACATTTGGATTTGATTTACATGGCGCTGTTATGGCTTCTGATGCTTTTTTCCCTTTTCCTGATTGCGTAGAAATTGCAGACAAAGAAGGTATAAAAGCAGTCATACAACCAGGAGGATCTATAAAAGATCAGCTGTCTATTGACTATTGTAATGAAAACCAAATGGCTATGGTATTTACAGGTACAAGACACTTTAAACATTAGAATTGACGATTGATATAATTTTGTAAACACTCAATTATATTTACTAAAAACCAAAAACAAAAAGAGCTCATGGGACTTTTCGACTTCATGATACAGGACATTGCTATTGATCTTGGAACTGCAAATACACTGATCATCCACAACGATAAGGTTGTTGTAGACCAACCATCAATCGTAGCGATTAATCGTAAAACTGAAAAAATTATTGCAGTTGGATCAAGGGCTCAACAAATGCACGGTAAATCTCACGAGGGTATTAAAACAATACGTCCATTAAAAGACGGTGTTATTGCCGATTTTGGTGCATCCGAACAGATGATTCGTGAGTTGGTTCGCACCATTCCCAATCTAAAGAGTCGGTTTTTTTCTCCTTCGCTTCGAATGGTTATTTGCATCCCCTCTGGAATAACACAAGTTGAAGAAAGAGCCGTAAAAGACTCTGCAGAACAAATTGGCGCCAAAGAAGTATACCTAATTCACGAACCGATGGCTGCCGCAATTGGTATTGGAATAGACGTTTTGGAACCCAAAGGAAACATGATTATTGACATAGGTGGAGGAACCACCGAGATTGCCGTATTAGCACTTGGAGGAATTGTATGCGACAAATCTATTAAAGTAGCTGGAGATGTCTTTACCAGCGACATTGTTTACTACATGAGAACCCAGCACAACTTATTTGTTGGAGAAAGGACTGCAGAAAAAATTAAAATACACGTGGGCTCTGCAGTTGAGGAATTAGAAACACCACCCGAAGACTACCCGGTGCAAGGACGTGATTTAATGACAGGGAAACCTAAACAAATTACCGTATCGAGTAAAGAAATCGCCAAAGCGCTAAACAAATCCATCATTCAGGTAGAAGATGCAGTAATGCAAGCCTTGGCTATGACGCCACCGGAATTGGCTGCAGACATCTACAATACAGGAATTTACTTAGCCGGAGGAGGCTCCATGCTTAGAGGCTTAGACGATCGTATTTCTAAAAAAACGGAGCTACCGGTATACGTTGCAGAAGACCCATTAAGGGCTGTTGTTCGAGGGACTGGTATTGCCCTTAAAAATATAGAATCTTTTAGTTTCTTAATGAAGTAGAACACCTATGATCACATGCGTAATTTAATAGCATTCTTCCTAAGGCATCACGTACTTTTTGTATTTATTATTTTGGAGACTATAGCCATGAGTATGCTCATTCAAAGTCATTACTACCAATCGTCTCGAATGGCTCATTCCGCTTCAAATTGGTCTGGCAAATTACTCAATGGACTCAATAACTCAAAAGAATATTTTTCACTCAAAGAAATAAATGGTTTTCTGGCAGAAGAAAACGCTTCGCTTAAAAACTTGCAAGCAAGTCAACATACAATTCATCAGACACCAAACAATAAATACCAGTTCATATCTGCCAGAGTTATAAAAAACTCGTACAACAAACGAAACAACTTTATTACGCTCAATAAAGGTTCTGTACACGGTATAGAAAATGGCATGGGCGTTTGCACCAAAGACGGCGTAGTTGGTATTGTGAGAGACGTTAGCAAACACTTCTCAACAGTCATGAGTGTATTAAATAGAAATACAGTAATAAGTACACGATTAAGTAAATCAAATCATTTTGGAGAACTTCATTGGGATGGAAAATCAAAAGATTTCGCCCAACTTAAATCCGTTGAAAAATACGTGCCCATTTCGGTTGGAGACAGCTTAGTAACCAATAGCTATTCAAGTATTTTTCCAGAAGGAATTTCTATAGGTACTGTAAACAGATTTGAAAGAGAAGAAACCGCAAACTTTTACGCTATTGAAGTAAATTTAAGTGTTGACTATACAAAACTTCACTTTGTATATGTGATTAAAGATGCACTAAAAGCAGAACGAGTTCAATTAGAATCTAAAAAAAGTGACTAGAACATTTCAACATATTATTCGATTCTTTTTACTGATTGCAGTTCAGGTCTTGTTCCTAAACAACCTACAAATAAGTGGGTATATAAACCCGTACATTTATATTTTATTTGTCATGTTTTTGCCCCCAAAACTTCCTAAAGTAGCGGTACTATCTACGGCATTTATTATGGGTTTTGTAATAGATGTTTTTTCAGATAGTTATGGCTTACACACAGCAGCAACTGTTCTGCTAGGCTATGCAAGACCGCTCATTTTATCGCTTGTTTCTGTAAAAGGAGGAGAAGATTTAGATGCAATTAGCATCAAACAACTAAAACTTGGACGATTTTTCACCTATACAGGGTTTTTATGTTTCATTCATCATTTTACATTATTCTACCTCGAAGCATTTCGATTAAATGAATTCATCGATACCTTTGGAAGAGCATTAATTAGCACAATGGTAACTTTACTGTTAATATTTATTACCGAATCTATACGCTCTAATCCTAAAAAAAGATGAGCAGAAATAAATTCGCTGAGCGCAGACTCTTTTTCTACTTTCTATTTGGTTTAAGCGCACTGCTTATCCTCATCAACCTTTTTGGAATTCAAGTACTGGACGACTCCTACAAATTATCGGCAAATAACAATGTCATAAAATCGCTTACGCTCTACCCAGAGAGAGGCTATATATTCGATAGAAACAATGTTCTTTTAGTAACCAACCAAAGAGCCTACGACCTTATGGTAACGCCGAGACAGGTTAAGCAAATGGACACCTTAGAACTTTGCAATATGATCGATATTGACAAGACTTATTTTGACAAACAGTTTTCCAGGGCACTAAAATACTCCCGACACAGACCCTCTATATTTGTAAAAGAAATATCGAAACAAACAGCAGCTCAATTGCAAGAAAAACTCTTCGAATTTCCTGGGTTTTACCTTCAAGAAAGAACCATGCGAGAATATCCGCAAAAATCTGCAGCACATATTTTAGGATACGTAAGCCAAGTACCAGACTATGTGTTAAAAAAGGAAAATGACTACAAGAGAAACGACAAC
>JAOGVT010000040.1:0-4561 GCA_028110365.1 Flavobacteriales bacterium | reverse complement strand
CAAATCGTTACTTATGTGGTGTTATTGAAGTTGCTTTAAAAGCCTATTTGTCCGACAGAACCGCTTGGCAACGTATGTTAAAAAATGAGATTGCACATATTGATTTGGCTGCGAAGCGAGATGAGATCATTCAATTAATACCTGAAGAATATCAGCAATATGTTTTAAGTGATGAGGAGATTTTACACATTAATTTTCCTGTAAATGAATATCCTGTAAAAGTAAAGAGTCTGAGTTTTGATAAAACCCCTGTTATTGAAGGAAGATTAATGGGTATAAAAGGACAGTATTTACTTTTTGAAGGCGGTCAGGTATTAAATATGCGCAAACACCAAGCGTATGTTTTGGAGTTTTGTGCAGACGAAAATGAGTCGGGCGTAGGAGTGGAGTTAAGTTTAGATTTTTAAGTAGGTGTAAACTTTTTATAGTTTCAAAAATGTATTGAATTCTTGAAATGATTTTTTTACTCATGCCAAAGATGTTTACCTTTGTCTGCTAAACAAGCCATCATGAAACTATTCCGATTTATTGCTTTTTTAGAAGGCCTCTCTTACCTTCTTTTATTGTTCATTGCTTCTCCTCTAAAATATTTTTCAGGAGACCCCACTTTCGTTAAGTTATTGGGTATGCCTCATGGAGTTCTGTTCATGGCCTATATTGGTTTTGCCTTGTTCTATAAGGTTCAACAAAAGTGGACGCTCAAATCAACTCTTATTATTCTTTTAGCTTCGGTGGTCCCTTTTGGTACTTTCTATATCGATAAAACGTATTTAAGAAAATAAAATTCAGGCAAAATGGCTAGCATCGAATTAAGTGCTAAAGAAATTCATCAATTGGGCATGAACCATGTTGGCAAACACCTAGTGGAAAATGGTTTCGAGTTTCTGGCAGTTAAAAGTGAACTGGGGCATTCTCCTCAGTTTGTTTGTTTGAAAAATGAAAAGGAGTTGTTTTTTGTGTTGGTTCGAACCGTTACATTTCCAGACAACCCCGATAAGTACGATGCTGCCTGGATGCGAAAAATGAAAAAGCACGCTATCGATAAGAAAGCGCGCTTGTTGTATGCGGGTGTTGGTTTAGCAGACAGTATTGATATGATGACTAAACCAACAAAAGGCAAGGAGTCCTTTGTTAATTACAAAGGTTTAGTAGAAATTAGTTTGCCAAGTGAAAAGTAGGTTTAAAATCAGCCTGAAATTTTTGAAAATCTTCTTGTGATTCTACTGTTTTGTAAATGTTATCAGCAAATAATTTTAAATACAACTCAATTTTATCTGGTGTTTGGTAGCCTTTAATTGGAGCAATAACATTTAACTCTTCATCCATATATATAATGGTTGGATAAGAGTTTACGCTCAGTGCTTTGGCAAATTCGTGCTGTCCATTCCGTCCTCGTTGCCCTTCAACATAAGTTGGGTTCGTATACGTATTTCCTTTAAAACGTACATTTCTGCCACTCTCCGCATCAAACTTAACCGCATAATAATTTGCGTTTATATACTCAATAACATTCTTGTTGGTAAATGTATTCTTCATCATCATTTTACATGGACCACACCAAGTGGTGTAAACATCCATAAGAACTTTTCGAGGATTTTTTTGCTGGAGTATTTCTACTTCTTCAATCGTTAGCCAGTTTATTTTGTCTACTTGAGCAAAAACAGTAGTTGTTAAACCAATTGCAAAAATAAGTATGTTGCGTATGTTTTTCATTTTATAATTTTCTTAAACAATTAACCACAATAAGTATTCCATTGCAGATTTAGTAAAAATAGTAATAAATAATTTTTTTAGTGTGGGTTTTTACGCTCTCTTTTTAAATTATTTTACACCGTGCATTAATCTTTTGAGCAATGGGTTTAAAAACATCACTGCAATACCTGCTACAGTCGGAACAATAGTAAATATTAAGAAAAAGGTAGACAAGCTATATTCATTGGTAATGTTTTCAATTTGCCCGCCTAATACAGCGGCTAATTTATTTCCAATTGCAATGGCTAAATACCACATACCAAACATAAAAGCAATCATACGAGCAGGTACAAGTTTAGATACGTAGGACAAGCCAACTGGAGACAAACACAGCTCTCCCAAGGTATGGAATAAGTAAGCCAAAATTAACCAAAGCATACTCACTTTAACGCCCGCTTCTATACCAGAAGCACCATAGGCTAAAAAGCCAAAACCAGCGGCCATAATAATCAATCCCAATCCATATTTTACTGCTGCAGATGGGTTGTATTTAGACTCCCACCACTTTGAGACTGATGAAGCAAATGCAATGATGAAAAAGGAGTTTAAAATACTAAACCATGAAACAGGAATTTCGGTGGTTGCTGCATTAAAATCTCTATTTAGCATCCACAAGGCTACAGCCCAAACACCTAAAAAAGTGATGATTAAAACGATGTTTGAGGCGGGTATTTTTTTCCAGGTTTGCTTCCCTAATAAAAACAGTACATAAGAAATGATAACCAACGGAATAATGGTTAGTAATGTGTTTACGACGTTAAAAATCATTGCGGCATCTCCGGTTAAGGTTCTGTCTACCGAATCTCGGGCAAATAAAACCAAAGAGGAGGCTCCTTGTTCAAAAGAAAGCCAGAAAAAGACGGTGAAAAAGGCGAAGATAATAACCGCAATCATACGGTCTCTTACCACTGCGTCGTATCTTGATATTCTACTAATAACCATGAATAAAAAAGCAACAAGTGCTAGTAATACCATTAGGTATTGACCTTCAAGTAAATCCGTGTTCGCAAACGAAAATAAATCAATGTTCGCAATTTTAGACATGGGGTCATTTATGGCATAACCAAGTCCCATAACAGACGAAAAACCTATCAATATTTTATCTAAAAGCGTAAAGGGGTTTCTCGTGTCTGTATCTTCCGTTTTAATTACTGTACGCGCTTCGATAAATGAAGAGGTAGTTTCTGAAGGTACCTCACCAATGGAACCAAAAAGAGGTTTTGCCAACCAAAATTGTAGGGTTCCTAATAGCATAAAAATCCCAGCTAAACCAAAGCCATAAGCCCAACCAATTTTTTCACCAAGGTATCCGCAAAGCATCATTCCAAAGAAAGCTCCGGCATTTACGCCCATATAAAAAATGGTGTAGGCACCGTCTTTTTTCTCTGGTACATCTTTGTACATTTCAGACAATATAGAGGTCATGTTTGGTTTAAAAAAACCTGTACCTAATACTAATAAACCAAGCCCAACGTACACCCAAAAATGAGTTTCAACGGCCATAGCTGCGTGCCCAAGAGTCATAATAATAGCACCTATTACAACGGCCCATCTGTAGCCTAAAAACTTATCGGCAATTAAACCACCTAATATAGGGGTAAGGTACAAGAGCATTGCATAGGTACCATAAACTGCAGCAGCATGCTCAATGGGCATTCCAAAACCAGCATTGTCGGCTCCTATTGCTGCAGTAAGGAAAATAACCAATAGAATTCGCATTCCATAGAAAGAGAAACGCTCCCACATTTCTGTAAAGAACAATACAAATAACCCGGCAGGATGCCCTAGTATATTGGAGTTGAAGAATTCGTTTTGTGTTGTTGTTTTCATAATAGGTAGTTAAAAATAGAAAAGCCTCTCCGGTAATTTTGGAGAGGCTTTTAATTGTTTTATTTTTATTAAGCTAATTCAGTTTCATTGTCTTCAGCTCCATGCGTCAATTTTTTGAGTTTTTTGAGAAGCGATAGTATCAATAATCCAAATATAACACAGAAGATAGCAATTCCCGTAAAAATTACATATTCTCCTAGTTCAGAAGCAGATTCGCCAAGAAACCCAGCCAGTTTGTTACCAAAACCTGTCATAGCAAAATAGGTACCCATCATGATCGATCCGTATTTTACAGGGGCAAGTTTAGTAATAAATGAAAGAGCAACAGGAGAAGCGCAAAGTTCTCCAATTGTATGGAATAAATAAGCAAATACCAACCAGTACATTGCAGATGAACCATTAGCTTCAAATTGTGCAGCAGCTCCCGTCATAAATAAAAATCCCAATCCCATGATCATAGTACCAACAGCCATCTTAAATAGAGATGATGCTTCTTTGTTTTTACTTGATCGTTTAACCCAATATCCAGCTACTGTTGTACCCAATAAAATGATAAATGCAGCATTTAAAGATTGAAATACAGAAGCAGGAATTGTCATTCCAGCAATCACTCTATTTGTCTTTTCAAGTGTGTAGATATTCATCAATCCACCTGCTTGTTCAAAAGCTCCCCAGAAAACAATAACGATTAAGAATGAAAGCAATAAAACTTTTATTCTATCTTTTTCGATATGAGTTAAGGGTTGATCATATTTTGCTTTGTCCTCTAGGTTAGCTGTGTCTTTTAACAAATTACCAACTTCTATTAGGTGCTTTTGACCGGCCATGTAAACAACTTGACCTAACAACATACCTATACCTGCTAAACCAAATCCATAATGCCATCCGTGAACCTCACCAATATATCCAACGATTAAACTCGATAGGAAAGCACCAATATTAATTCCAATGTAAAATATTGTAAACCCTCTATCTCTTC
>JAOGVT010000004.1:0-73679 GCA_028110365.1 Flavobacteriales bacterium | reverse complement strand
ACTGGGCATGGCGAATTGGAAGATCGAGAATTGGAAGACCTTACGAAAAGCCTGTCCAACCAATATTCTGTTGACAAAATAAACTTACGCGAATTTGAAATGGACAGCCTTGGAGAGGCCAACCTAAAGCTAAAACTGAATGAACTGAAGCGTAAAAAACTACTTTTAATTGCCAAACCAAAATATGGTTTTCAAAATCTAGACCAATATTTTATTGACCAGTACATAATGGCTGGTGGTAAGGTAATTTGGATGCTTGATGCCACAAATGCAGACATGGATTCTCTGGCAAACAAAGGTTCGTTTTTGGCACTACCTCATAGAGATTTAAACCTTGGAGAGCAACTTTTTAAATACGGAGCTAGACTGAACAGCGACTTAATTGAAGACATATCCTCCTCAAAAATACCTGTTCCTGTTAACTTTATAAACGACATGCCGCAATGGGAACTAAGACCTTGGCGATACTTCCCAATATGTATTCCTACCTCAAACCATCCCATTACAAGCAATTTAAACGCAGTAAAACTGGATTTTGCAAGTACAATAGACACGGTTAAAACCAATACACCAATTAAAAAAACAGTGCTCTTGCATTCGTCACCGTACACTAAAATAGCAAACACGCCTTACGAAATAAGTTTACAAAATGCGCTTGACCAACCTATACAAGAGCAATTTAATGCTGGTGCAAGAGCTACAGCCGTTTTACTCGAAGGAGTGTTTGAATCTGTATTCAAAAATAGAATCAACGCCTTAAGCGACAAGCTCCCATTTAAAGCCCAAAGTAAAGAAACTAAAATGCTATTAATTTCTGATGGAGATCTAGCCCAAAACCAAATCATAAGAGGTGCAGTTATGCCTTTGGGCTACGACAATTACGAAAAGAGACAGTACGGAAATAAAGATTTTATTCGCAATGCCATCGATTTTCTTTTAGAAGACGACGACCTAATTCAGGTAAGAAATAGAGAACTAAAAATAAGACTCTTAGACACTAAAAAAGTAAACAAGGAACGCGAGTTTTGGCAAGGCATAAACTTGGTACTCCCCATTTTAATCATCCTTATATTTGGGCTTCTAAAACAATACGCCAGAAAGAAAAAGTATGCAAATGAAAACTAACAACGGAATATACCTCAGTATCCTTTTTTGTTTAGGACTCCTAAGTTACCTCCTACTCAACAACGAGCAAGACGTTACTCGAACCGACAGAAGAGATTTTGCAGTAAACGACACAAGTACTGTGGTTAAAGTAATTATAAGCTCTAAACTACCGGAAACAGCCGTACTTCAGAGAGTAAATGAAAGCGAATGGACCGTAAATGAAAATTACAAAGCTCGAAAATCTGCCGTGTTTTACCTCTTAAAAACACTACAAAGAATGGAAATTGCCCACCCTGTACAACGCTCAATGCGAAACAATGTTTTGGGTAATTTGGCGGTTCACGGCATAAAAGTCGAAGTTTTTCTTAACGATGGAACAAACAAAACATTTTATGTTGGAGGCGAAAACCAAGAGCTAAGCGCAAGTTTCATGATGCTTCAAGATGCTACGGATCCTTACGCAGTGCACATACCTGGTTTTAAAGGGTATTTGTCAACTCGTTTCTTTACGCAAGAGTCTATCTGGAGAGACAAAACAGTACTCAAATACGACAATCTAGACATCGAGTCGATAAGCCTACAGTACTTTGCACCTAAAATGATCGAAGAGTCTTTTGTACTAAATAAAGTAAACCAAAAGTTTACGCTAACCGACTATACGGGAACAGGAACACAGGAAATTGATCCAGCAAAATTACAACCCTACTTAGCCTCTTTTAGAAAATTGAGCTCAGAGGGTTATATTTCGGGTTCTTTAAATGTGGATTCGCTCGTTAAAACTCAGCCAATATTCGACCTAATTGTTCAAAACAAAAACCAAGAACAAACACAGGTAACTGCCTACTTCAAAAAAGCGAAAGATGAAGCTCGAGCAGACGGAGATGTTACCATGAAAGATCCCGAACGCATGTATGCTCATGTAAACAAAACAGACTGGGTTTTAATTCAGCGCAACACTTTTAACAAAGTAATGAAGGGAATGAGCGATTTAAAAAGATAAGCACAAGCCAGACCATTTGTTAAAAAGTCCTATCCAATTGTGAATAAACGTAAGTATAGAATAGAGTTTGAATTTACGCTATAGTCTATATTTGATAAATGTAATTAAACGAAAGACCGAATGAAGTTTATTGTATCCAGCTCAAAACTTTTAAAGCAATTGCAAACCATTAGTGGTGTCATTAACTCAAGCAATACGCTCCCTATACTCGACAATATTTTATTTGAGATAGACCACAAAACGCTAAACATTTCTGCTTCAGACTTGGAAACGACCATGTCTACAACCTTAGAGGTGGAGTCAGATTCTAAAGGCAATGCAGCAATTCCTGCAAAACTCTTACTAGACACGTTAAAAACGTTTCCAGAGCAGCCACTTACCTTTTTAATAGATAAGGATAAAAACAATATAGAAATTAGCTCTGACCAAGGTAAATACGCCCTGGCTTTTCAAAACGGAGACGAATTTCCTAAAGCACCCGGTATAGAAGCGGCTAGCACAACCTTAATTCATTCCGAAATTATTGCAACGGGAATAAACAAAACAATTTTTGCTACCGGAAACGATGATCTAAGACCCGTAATGTCTGGTGTATTTTGTCAGTTTAGCGAAACTGGCTTAACCTTAGTTGCTACAGACGCTCACAAACTTGTTCGGTATTCTCGTCATGACGTGAAAAGTGAGCAAAGCGCAGAATTTATTTTACCCAAAAAGCCTTTAAATATTTTAAAAGGAATTCTAGCTGCTGCAAACGACGAGGTTAAAATTGAGTACAACGAAACCAACGCTAAATTTAGCTTTGGCGCTATTGTTCTTACCTGCCGGTTAATAGACGGAAAATACCCGAACTACAATGCCGTTATTCCGCAAGAAAATCCAAATAAACTTTCCGTAAACCGCTTGTCTTTCTTAAACTCCGTAAAAAGAGTTTCAATCTTTTCGAACAAAACCACACACCAAATTCGTTTGAAAATTGCAGGCAACGAAATGCATATTTCTGCAGAAGATATTGACTTTTCTAACAAAGCAGACGAACGCTTGTCTTGCCAATACGAGGGGTCTGATATAGAAATTGGTTTTAACTCACGTTTTTTAATGGAGATGATTTCGAATTTAGAAACCGACCAAGTGCACTTGGAAATGTCGGCACCAAATCGTGCCGGGATCTTACTCCCAGAAGGCAACTCTATGGATGGAGAAAATATTTTAATGTTGGTTATGCCGGTAATGCTTAACAACTAAAAATACAAGCACAAAAAAAAGCCACTCAAATGAGTGGCTTTTTTTTATTCAAAAATGAATCGATTTAAACCTTTTATTGGTGCAATTTAATATTTCCGAATCCAACTGTCAATTCCTTTCGAATCGAGTTCAGACAAACCTACTTGGGCAGCATCATAAGAGTTAAAACTGGTAAAAGAAACCAAATGCAAGTTGTTTGACTTGCCAATTAGCGAGGCCTTGTACCCTTCTTTTTTAAGCTGCGCAACCAAACGTTCTGCATTTTTAAAATTAGAAAAACACCCCGCCACCAAATGGTACTCAGCAGCACTCGCTTTTTTTGACGAAGACTTTGATTTGCCTAATATATCAGACAAAGACCGAGGAGACTTTTTAACAACTTCCTCTTCTTTTGGAACCAACAAAGGATTGCCAACAGCCAAGTTGAGCATTTTAGCATTAAAACCAAGATCTAATAAAGCATAAGACTTTTGATCTTGAGAATCGTTTTGTGCTTTTACAGAAAAAGCAAACAAGAACAAAGCAGAAACGAGCGCAAATCTTTTCATCGGGGAGCTGTTTTTAGAATACTATATTCAAATGTACTATTTAAAGAAAAAAACAAGACCAGTATAGGCAAATAGTTGTCAACTCAATATTGTTAAAAACCACCTCATTTACTTTAGTATAAAACAAAAAAAAGCCACTCTCTCGAATGGCTTCTCTACTAACCCCCCTCAGGATTATGAATAATCTACTAAGGCTTAACGCCACAATCTTGCCAATTATTAGTCCATTTTATCTAATAACAAAACGTTAACAAAAAAGCCACTCTACTAAGAGTGGCTTTTGCTAATTTCAAAACTTGACCGCTGCGCGGTAGCGTTAAATAGGTTAATAGGTAAATAACCACCAAACAACAGCTAGAGGAAACGAACAGACTACTTTAAAGTATTGTATTGAAACTGTAATTATACTTTTGTCGTGTTGAGTTACTGATTCAGTTTAAATAGCAGATTCTTGAAACTAGGGCTTGGGTGTCAAAAATTAAGATTTAAGTGAGGCTATTAGTTGTTTAGCAGTTGTACAAGAAATTACGCTCAGCTTAAATCAAATTTACATAGACTCACTAAGTTTCTACAACAACAAACAGGTCAGAAATTTAAATTTGAAGTCATCTAAGAAGTAAGCTAAAACTAAAAAAGGCTCAATAACATTAAGTTATCAAGCCTCGCTTTAGTAGACAACTCCATTGAAATATCGAACATTAGTTTTACACCAAGAGATTTTATTGAGACCTATTATCATATTCAGCTCTTGAGCTTAAAATAATATTCATTTCATCTTGAGCCCATTCTGAAATATCCAAAAGTTTTTCTAAATAACTCAAACCAAATTTTGTTAATTTATATTCAACTCGAACAGGAACTTCCGCATATAACTTTCTGGTCAAATAACCATCTCGTTCAAGTCTTTTCAACCTTTCTGTTAGAATTTTGGAAGAAATCCCATTAACACGATTTTTAAGTTCTCCGAACCTCAAAACTTCATTTCCGCCTAAAAATAAAATAATTAAAATACTCCATTTATCAGATGCCGCAGACAAAATATCTTTTATAGGACATGTCTCAACAGGTAAGTTTATATCATGATTAAAAATTATTTTTAATTTATTTTTAACTCTAACTATCTGATTATCAATATTTGTTTCTTCTGGGTTATTAAGGTTCTTCATGGAAACTTATTGTTTTAGTTACTTAAAGGAAGTAAATTTACAAAAGAAATTATAAAAACTTTAATTATTATGAATTCATATAAGATGAAAATGTCATTGGTTAATTTATCTGATGCCAATGACAAGCAAAAGGATCTTCTCATGCTCACCAAAAAAGAAAATAGAATGATTCCTAATATGTACCAAGCTATGGTTAACTCACCTGGATTATTAGATAGTTATATGCACGGATATAAAAAATTTAGAATAGAAAGTGGTTTTACTTCAACAGAGCAAGAAGTGGTATTACTAACTATCAGCGCTGAAAATAGTTGCTCCTATTGTATGGCAGCCCATAGTATGTTAGCGGATACTGTATCTAAAGTTCCACTTGAAGTGACAGAATCCATAAGGAATCACACAAAAATTTCTGATGATAAACTAAGAGGCCTATCAGGGTTTGTAAGCACTATGGTAAATAAAAGGGGTTTGCCTGATGAAAATGAAGTTCAAGCGTTCCTAAATTTAGGGTATACAGAGGGTAATATATTAGATGTCATTTTGGCTATCTCTGTAAAAACGATTAGTAATTACACCAACCATGTTTTCAAAACAGAATTAGATACTGTTTTTAAGGCAAGAGAATGGAGTGGATATAGGGCATCGAGAAGTATATTCAATTTTTTCAGAAGTCTTGTTTAATAAAAAAACGGTTACACTATAATAGTATAACCGTTTTATTGTTTTAGTAGCGAGAACGAGATTTGAACTCGTGGCCTCCGGGTTATGAATCCGACGCTCTAACCAACTGAGCTACCTCGCCATTCCTGTTAAGGGCTGCAAATATATAGTTTTTAAACCCTTTTAAACAAATACTTTTTCATTATTTTTAGTTAATCGAGCGATCTAGCCGGGTTAAATTTTAATATATGATAAAAGAACCTTTACTAAAGTCAATTTTTAAGTATATTGCAGCTAAAGAATTTTTACTAAATATAAGCTATGGCATCTAAGAATCAGTTCCAAATGGAATTTCCAATTCGGTCATCACTAAGAATTTTGTACAACCAAATAAGCTCTCCAGACGGGCTTTCTGAATGGTTTGCCGACAATGTAAACTTAAGAGGCAAGATGTACACATTTTTTTGGGATGGAGATGAACAAGAAGCTGAGTTGTTAACCAAAAAAAACAACCAAAACATTAAATTTAGGTGGCTAGACGAACCCGCAGATACCTATTTTGAATTAAGGATTGAAGTAGACGAAATTACACAAGACATTTCTTTAATGGTAACCGACTTCGCAGAAGATGAAGAAGATGAAGAAGAAGTGAAATTACTTTGGGAAAAACAAATTGAAAAGCTGAGACAAAGCATAGGATCCTAAACTTTCTCAACTGCGCAACAGCAAAACACCTGGATTGAAAACCCTACACAAGCTCGTATTAAAATCTTTTTTAGCGCCTTTTTCAGGCACATTTTTCACCATGCTCTTTGTTTTACTCATGCAAAGTGTTTGGAAATACATAGACGACCTTATTGGCAAAGGACTGGAATGGACCGTTATTGTTGAACTTGCTTTTTACAGCATACCCACCCTTGTTCCACTTGCACTCCCTTTAGCCATCCTCCTCTCCTCTTTAATGACGTTTGGAAAACTCGGCGAGAACTATGAGCTCACTGCTTTAAAATCTTCTGGCATTTCGCTTTACAAAATTATGCAACCGCTGTTTGTTGCCATTAGCATGCTAGCCATTGCCGCATTTTTATTTTCCAATCATGTGATTCCGTATTCTAACATGAAGTTTAAAACACTTTTGTACGATATTATGAATAAAAAACTCTCTTTAAATATGAGAGAAGGCGTGTTTTTTAACGACATAGAGGGCTACAGCATAAAAGTAAACAAGAAAAATGAAGACGGAAAAACCCTCGAAGGCTTACTGATATACGACCACAGTGAAAAAATGGGGAACACCAAAGTTATAAAAGCCAAAAGTGGCCTAATGTACACCAGCCAAAACAACAGGTACTTGTACCTAGAGTTATTTAACGGCTATAGTTATGAGGAAGTTGACCCAAGAGACCCAAAAAAAAGAGTAAACCTACCTTTTGCACGATCGAGCTTTAAAAAACAAAAAATTCGCTTTGACATGGCCTCATTTCAGCTAGAGCGATCGGATGAAGAACGCTACTCTAGCGCAGCTCAATTTATGAACCTGTCGCAACTTAATGAAACTTCCGACTCACTTAAAAACTCGATTAAAACGAGACTGGAAACCTACCAAAGCAAACTCCATTCTTATTACAAATTTGCTGCTTTGGACTCGCTAAGCAAAGACACCGTTGTATCGTTTAAAAAGAACTTAACAAACCTAAGTCCTTATAAAAAGAACAGACTCCATAAGGCAGCTGCAAATATGGTTAGAAGCAGTAAGTCTTATGTTTACAATACTCAAAGAGAACTCAAATTCAAAAAGAAAAAACTAAAAAAAGCACACATCGAGTGGCATCGAAAGTTTTCGTTGGCTTTTGCCTGCATAATTCTTTTTTTAATTGGAGCACCTCTTGGCGCAATCATTAGAAAAGGAGGTATGGGCATGCCCGTTCTTGTCTCTATTATTTTCTTTTTAATTTACCACATATCCTCTATAACCGGAGAGAAAAGCGCACTTCAAGACGTGTTAACCATCAAAGAAGGAATGTGGCTTTCCTCAATGATACTAACCCCTTTGGGACTCTTCTTTAGTTACAAAGCTGCAAACGACGCTAACTTAATAAACACAAGTAAACTGTCTGTTTTACTCATTAAAATTAAGCAATTATGGAAGCAAAAAAAGTATTGATTCTTGCCCACAAGCCTCCCTACCCTAAAGCAGATGGAGGTTGCATTGCTATTGCACAAATATTAGAAGCGTTTCTGGACATAGGTGTAAGCGTTCACTTTATTTGTTTTGAAACACAAAAGCACCCATCCAAAAATGTTAAAGAACACCCTAATTTAACCTACAAAAGCATCCTTATAGATACTAAACTTAGTATTTGGGCAGCTTTAAAAAATCTATGCTTGCAAACAACTTCTTATTTTACCTCTCGATTTAACCATCCAGATTTTAAAAGAGAAGTAACACAAACACTAAATAACAATTCCTTTGACCTTATTGTATTCGAGAGTCTTTTTACGAAACATTACCTCAAAACAGTTCGAAAACGAACTGCCGCTAAACTGGTTTACCGATCGCATAATATAGAACACAAGATTTGGGAAACTCAAATCGAAAAAGAAGACACAGCTCTGCGTAGCGCATATTTAAAATTGCAGGTAAAACGCTTAAAAAAAGAAGAACTAAAATTCTGGAATGAGGTAGATACCATTGCCGCCATATCTGAGAAAGACTCTAAAAAAATAAGCGAATACAATGCTGAAAAAACGAAGACCATAGGCTTGCATTTAAATGAAAAGCACTTGCTACAAAAAGACTCTAGTGATCGCATAGACTTTTTTCATATTGGAGCAATGAACTGGAAACCAAATCAATTTGGCATTGCGTGGCTGTTAGATGAAGTTTGGGATGAATTTGTAGCCAGTAACTCTGCAGCCGAACTGCACCTTGCAGGAAAAAGCATGACGGAGAGTTTTACTAAAAGTTTAGGCTTTGGCGTATACAACCATATGGAAGTTCTTGATGCAACCGACTTTATGAACTCGCACAAAGTTATGCTTATCCCCCTATTTTCTGGCTCTGGCATTCGTGTTAAAATTATAGAAGGATTGGCGCTAGGCAAGTGCATTATCACTACAAGCATAGGTGCAGATGGCATTTCTGTAAAGCACAGAGAAAACATTCTTATTGCCGACACAACAAAAGAATTTGCTGAACAAATGAAATTTTGCATGGACCAACCAAAAAGAGTAGCAGAAATTGGAGAAAGTGCGCGCAGGTTTGCCAAAGCCAATTTCTCTAAATCCGCAGTTAAAGAAGAACTAAAGGCTTTGTTTTAAATGAAGTTATTTATCATAACATCTCGCATACCGTTCCCTTTAGACAAAGGAGACAAACTAAGAATTTACCACCAAATGAAATCCTTAGCGAAAGACCATGATGTTTATTTGTGCGCCCTTCAGTTGCCCTTTTCTAAACAAAACCCTGCCGCCTATCAAGAACTAAAGGCCTTCTGTAAGGAAGTATTCATCCTTAAATTATCGGCACTTCAAATACTCTTGAGCTTAACAAAAGCCCTAGCCACAAAAACACCATTTCAAACAGCATTATTTACCACTAAAACAGCCAAAAAAACCGTACATAATTTAGTACAAAAAGTAAAACCTGAGCACATTTATTGCCAACTTACCAGAGCTGCAGAATATGTAAAAAACGCTAAGGAGCCAAAAACTATAGACTATATGGATGTGTTTTCTAAGGGAATGGAAAGACGCGCTCATAAAGCGCCATTATACCTCAAATGGCTCTACCTATGGGAGGCTTCTAAACAAAGAAACTATGAACGTAGTTTGTTTGGGAAGTTTAACAACCACACCATTATTACAAAAGAAGACAGAGCGTTTGTCAACCACCCTAAAAATTTAGAGATAAAAATTATAAAAAACGGGGTTGACTTCGCTCATTTCAAGCCTCAAAAGACCGAAATAAAATACGACATCGTTTTTGTAGGAAATATGGGATATGCACCTAACATTGATGCTGCAGAATTTTTATGCAAAGATCTTCTGCCTATTTTACAAAAGGAAATCCCTAAAATAAAAATTCTTTTGGCCGGTACACAGCCCTCCAAAGCTGTACTTAAACTTCAATCCAATTCGGTTACAGTAAGTGGATGGATGCAAGACATAAGAAAAGCCTATGCGAGCTCTACCCTATTTATTGCGCCCATGAGAATAGGAACTGGATTACAAAACAAATTGCTCGAAGCGATGGCTATGAATAAACCGTGTATAAGTACTAGCCTGGCGGCAAATCCGATTAACGCGCCTGAACAGGCACTCCTTGTAGGAAACACAAAAGAAGAACTCGCCGCTTTATGTCTTGAGCTTTTACAAAATGAGGCAAAAAGAACACAGGTTTCTACCAACGGACATGAATTTGTTAAAAACACCTTCGAATGGTCTAAAACCACAGAGGAACTAAACAAATTGTTCTACAGTAATTAGTATCTTTGCAAAAAAAACAACTATGCTGAGTAAGCTTAACACCATAGAAGAAGCCTTAGAAGATATTCGCAAGGGAAAAGTAGTGATTGTTGTGGACGACGAGGATCGTGAGAATGAAGGCGATTTTGTGGCTGCTGCTGAAATGACTACCCCAGAAATGATCAACTTTATGGCAACTCATGGGCGGGGCTTAATATGCACACCTATTCTTGAGGAAAGAGCTGATGCGTTGAATTTAGAGATGATGGTAGGTAAAAATACCGATCCCAATCAAACTCAATTTACGGTTTCTGTAGATTTAATTGGCGCTGGATGCACCACAGGAATTTCGGCTAGCGACAGAGCAAAAACAGTACTTGCTTTAATAGACGAAAAAACGAAACCCGAAGATTTAGGAAGACCAGGGCACATCTTTCCACTAAAAGCGAAAAAAGGCGGTGTTTTAAGACGAACAGGTCATACTGAGGCCTCGGTGGATTTGGCTCGATTGGCAGGCCTAAAACCAGCTGGAGTTATTGTAGAAATAATGAATGAAGACGGAACGATGGCGCGTCTTCCGGAATTAAAAGAAATTGCTAAAAAACACAACTTAAAACTCATTTCTATTGAAGATTTGGTTGCCTACCGAATGCAAAAAGAAAGTTTGATTGAGAAAGTTGAAACCATAAATTTACCCACCGAACATGGTGATTTTATACTAACAGCCTACAAGCAAGTAAATACGGGCAGACACCACATTGCCTTACACAAAGGCGAATGGAAAAAAGATGAACCTGTTTTGGTTCGCGTGCACTCTTCTTGTATTACAGGTGATATATTTGGCTCATGCAAGTGCGATTGTGGCCCACAACTTGCCCATGCTATGCAAATGGTAGAAAAAGAAGGAAAGGGTGTTATTGTATACATGAACCAAGAAGGAAGAGGGATAGGCTTTATTAACAAACTAAAGGCTTACAATCTTCAAGAACAAGGTTTTGATACGGTAGAAGCCAACGAAAAACTGGGCTTTAAACCAGACGAAAGAGACTACGGCGTTGGCGCACAAATACTGCACGACCTGGGTGCAAACAAATTAAGACTCATGACCAACAACCCTAAAAAAAGAGCTGGTTTAATTGGCTATGGACTGGAAATTGTTGAAAATGTTCCGCTAGAAATTACTGCTAACAAGCACAATGCATTTTATCTGAAAACCAAAAAAGATAAAATGGGACACGAGTTTAAGAAGTAATCCAATTAAATAGTAAAGTCTTTCCAGCTTCAGTCATTATCGATTCTGGATGGTATTGTATACCAAAAATAGACAAAGATTTGTGTCGGAATGACATAAGCACTCCAGTTTTATCGTACGCTGTAGGAATTAACACACTGTTTGCTTTGAGCTGAATGGCCCAAGAATGGTAGCGACCTACTTCAATTTCTTTGGGCAAGTTTTTGTACAAAACGCTTGAATCAAGTACACTTATTGGCGTTTGAACACCGTGCTGAACTTTTTCTAAATTGTAGAGTTCGGCCCCAAAATAAACACCCAAGGCTTGGCAACCCAAACAAACACCTAACATAGGAATAGAAGCGGCAAAGCGTTTTATCAAGTCTGGCATTTGCCCTGCATCAGATGGTAAACCTGGCCCAGGAGACAATACTATTTTATCGAATTCCGGCACGCGCTTAAAGTCTATTTCATCGTTTCTCCAAACTTCAAAATCCTCAGTAAAACTTTCCAGCAGATGGACTAAGTTAAAAGTAAAAGAATCGTAATTGTCTATAATAAGGACTTTCATATCTTAGCTTAATAATAATAACTGCAAAACTAAACAATAATATGAAAATTGTAATAGAAACAAAAAATGCTCCTGCTCCAATAGGCCCCTACTCTCAAGCAGTATTATCTGGAAACACACTCTACACATCTGGACAAGTCGCTTTTAAACCCGAAACCGGAGAACTTGTACTAGACACCATAGAAAATGAAACACAACAAGTAATGAGTAATATGAGCGCAGTACTAGCTGAAGCTGGTATGACTTTCGACAACGTTATTAAAACGTCAATATTCATCTCTGATATGGATAACTTCTCTCGTATTAACGAGGTTTATGCGCAGTATTTTACGGCAAATTTTCCGGCTAGAGAAACCGTAGAAGTTGCCCGCTTACCCAAAGATGTTAATGTAGAAATTAGTATGATTGCTGTGAAATAAAAAATCAGGCATTAATCCATTTTTTATACAAATGGCTTTGTTGCGCATTTGGCTTTTCTACCGGAATAATTTTAAACAGCGGGTAATGCAATTGAGCAGCTATCGAAATTTTTACATCAAGGGTTTCAAAACGTCTTTTTACTTGAAGCACAAGGGATTCTTTGATGTTTAGACTGCGAACGGAGTCTTTGGATATTTTTTCTCCATTGATGGCCATAATTACATCTCCAACAGCAACTTTAGCACAGTCTGCAACTGCGTCTGTTTGTATATGTGTGAGCTGCAAACCCTCTTTTTGAAACACTCCTTTTACACCAAGTTTTGCGGCAAGTACATTGGTGTTTTCAACTTCTTCGATCTGCAAGCCCAAGGAAGCATAGGCCTGATCTAGGGAGCTTCTAAAATCCTTGGTCCCGTAAAGATGATTCTCGACAATCGCAAATGCCTTTT
Source organism: Flavobacteriales bacterium (assembly GCA_028110365.1). Taxonomy (GTDB): domain Bacteria; phylum Bacteroidota; class Bacteroidia; order Flavobacteriales; family UBA7430; genus UBA6772. The sequence continues at coordinate 60,818 of JAOGVT010000004.1, read as the reverse complement.
CACCTCCAAATTGCACGAGTTCATGAATGTAATCCTCTTCGGTTAAGAACTTGCCTTTAGAAGCGTACTCTTTGTATAACTTGGTCATTAAAGACCGTAAAGAAACCTGACCTGCACTCTTTTCTAAAAAACAAACATCGAGCATGAAAGCACATAAGGCACCTTCGGTATAAATGGAAACCTTTCGGCTTGGAACACCCATTACATAACCATCTAGCCAAGTATCGAAACTAGAATCGGCAACAGACAGGTTATGTCTGCCCCCGTTATGAAAATGTTTTTGAAGATTTTCTTCTTGTGTTTTAAAAAAGACTTCATCCGAAAAAACGTCAGAACGCTTTAAGTACAAATCGCCCATATAAGTGGTAACGCCCTCGTACAAGTACCCCATTCGAGAATAGTTTTCTTTGGTGTAATCATAAGGCAAAAGCTCCTTGGGTCTTATCTGTTTAACATTCCAAGTATGGTAAAGTTCGTGAGAAGAAACCCCCAATAAAGATGCGTACATCTTTTGGCTCATCAACTCCTCACCCGGACCTAAAGAAATGACAGTGTTAGCTGTATGCTCAACACCATGGTAGGCCTTGTAAGGTAAAATTTGATTGATAAAATGGTATTCGGAAACCGGAAAAGCTGTAAAATCATTTAGTTGTTGAAGGGTAAATGCTTCAAAATCTTTTAGAATTCTAGACCAATTTGGCTGACAAACGCCTTGAAACCATACATGAAACTGGACACCAGCTACTTGGTAACTATTGTGTTGAAGACTCGCAGATGCTATAAAAGGACTCTCGGCTAATTCATCAAAATTACGCGCTATTAGTTGCTGCTTTGAAGAACCTAAAGAGCAAGCAACTTTATAAGCTTCTGGAACATCCAAACGAACCGAACATGCCTCATCCATACGGTCTGGAACAAACAAGCAACAATTCACAGGATTTACATACAACTGTTGCTCATCTAAATAAGTAGAGCCTGCATTTAACTCATTTGCATAGTACGTATAAGACACCTTAATGGTACTGCAATTTGGTGTAGAAACTTTCCAGGCATCCTTCGTCATTTTCTCATATTTTAACGGAAATCCATTCGCATCTGAAACAGCTAGCTTTTGAATGTTTTTTGCAAAATTACCCAGCTCATAGCGCCCTGGTCTCCAGGCAGGCAATTGTAAAATAAGTACTGCGCCAGTATGTTCAGTTATTTGAAATTCGATGTCAATAAAATGACGGTGCGGTTGAGCGTATGAAAAAGTATAATGTAGCATAAACTAACTTCTAAAATTACAAGTTCAAAAGTAAAGATTTATGCATTAGTTTGCGTCCTATCAGAAACATTTAAATTCTTAGATTAGAAACAATGCAATCTATCTAAAAATACTATATTTAAGGCTTAACATAATTTAATAGATCCAATTTTAAAATGAATGTACTCGAAATTAATTCGGTCAGTAAATCGTACAGCAATCACCTTGCCCTTGATGATGTTAGCCTAGCCGTACCAGAAGGACAGATTTTTGGGCTTTTAGGCCCAAATGGGGCGGGTAAAACAAGTTTAATTCGAATTATTAACCAAATTACCATGCCCGATAAAGGAGCACTTCTTTTTAACGGACAACCACTAAACAGCAATCACATTAGCCAAATTGGATACCTCCCAGAAGAACGAGGGTTGTATAAAAAGATGAAAGTGGGCGAGCAAGCCCTTTACCTTGCACAATTAAAAGGACTCTCAGAAAAAGAAGCAAAAAAAGCATTAAAAATTTGGTTTGAACGCTTTGAAATCACACCCTGGTGGAATAAAAAAGTAGAAGAATTATCCAAAGGAATGGCGCAAAAAATTCAATTTATAACCACTGTTTTACACCAACCGAAACTTCTTATTTTTGACGAACCTTTTTCTGGCTTCGACCCAATAAATGCAACCTTAATAAAAGATGAAATACTGGGTCTGAAAGCCCAAGGAACCTCCATTATTTTTTCTACCCATCGTATGGAATCCGTCGAAGAGCTTTGCGACCATATCGCACTGATAGATCAGTCTAAAAAAATTCTTGACGGCCCCATAAATCAAATAAAAGAGCAATACAAACAACAAATTTACAAAGTAGACTTTGCATCTACTGACCTTACTTTTTTGGAGAATTTACCACAGCACCTGCAACTAATTAGTAAAAACAAACATCAGGCAGAAATACAAATTGTTAACGAAAGTTCAGCCTCAGACCTTATTCGATTTTTAATTGACCAATCCGATATAAAAGGATTTGAAGAAAAAGTACCCAACATAAATGAAATATTTATTAGAACAGTAAAAGGAAATTTAGCATGAATAAAATAATATTAATCATAAAGAGAGAATACCTTTCTAGAGTTCGAAAAAAGTCGTTCCTAATCATGACTATCTTAGGCCCCATTTTAATGGCTGGACTCATTCTAGCGCCTCTTTTAATAGAATCGCCAGACACCGATCAACAAACACTATGGGTATGTGATGATAGTGGGTTATTTGAATCTAAATTTGAAAAATTAGAAGCCATAAACACTCAAATTCTTAAGCAATCGGTTGAAGAAGTGAAGCTGCTGTTTAAGGAGAGTGATGCGGTAGCATTCGTTCACATTCCAGACACGAGTGGAATAACGTTAAAAGAACTAGAAAACAATGTCAATGTGTTTGCCCACAAACCCATTAGTATGACAACTAAAAAAATGATTTCTAGAAACATAGAAGCTGTTATCGAATCCATTAAATTAAAAAACGAAGGACTCACAAGAGAAACCATAAACAAAACAAGGGCCGATGTTAACTTAAATACCATCATTATGAGCGAGAGTGGCTCAGAACAAATTGGGTCTACGGAAATTGCCATGGGCTTAAGTATGTTTGGTGGTTTTTTAATCTATATTTTCATATTCTTATACGGTGCTATGGTTATGCGCGGTGTAATGGAAGAAAAAACAAGTAGAATTGTGGAAATAATAATCTCATCCGTCAAACCATTTCAACTTATGATGGGTAAAATAATTGGCGTAGCTCTTGTGGGTTTTACGCAGTTTGCATTGTGGATTTTATTAACTTTTGCACTAAGCACTGTAGCTACAAGATTACTTGTAAACCCTGCTGAGCTAAACCCTACGGAGCTTATTGAGGTCTCTGAAGCGTCACTTTCGCCTGAAATTACACAAGGCAGTGATATGTCTATTATTTTAACGCAACTTAGTAGCTTTAACATCCCTTTATTACTAGGTATGTTTCTGTTTTATTTTGTGGGTGGCTACTTAATGTATGGTTCCTTATTTGCAGCAATTGGAGCCTCGGTAGAATCAGAAACAGACACACAACAATTTATTATGCCGATTACCATACCTCTTCTATTTGCATTTTTCAGCTTGCAAATGATTCTAGAAAACCCCGACAGTTCGCTAGCTTTTTGGGCCTCAATATTCCCACTCACTTCTCCAATTGTAATGATGGGAAGGTTGCCTTTTGACCCACCTATTTGGGAAATCGCTTTATCGATGGTTTTATTAATTATTGGTTTTATATTTACAAGCTGGATTGCAGGCAGAATATACCGAGTAGGAATTTTAATGTACGGACAAAAAGTAAACTACAAAACTTTGTGGAAGTGGATTAAACAAAGCTAAAAATGAGAAAAATAGGCATCATAGACTTAGGGACAAACACTTTTAATTTACTACTTGCAGAAGTAGAAGATCAAAAGTACAGGGTGTTTTACAAAACAAAGATTGTTGTTAAGTTAGGACAAGGTGGGATAACAAAAAACTTTATTGCCCAAACGCCTTACCAAAGAGGATTAGATGCACTTACGCAACACAAAGCAAAACTAAAAGAGGAAGGTATTACAGAATTTTACGCCGTGGCAACCTCCGCAATTCGAAGTGCAGACAACGGTCCGGAATTTGTTAAAGAAGTAAAAGAAAAACTGGGTATTTCGATTCAGGTAATCGATGGAGACACCGAAGCTGACTTGATATACAAGGGAGTCATCCAAGCCTTAGATTTAGAAGAAACACCAAAATTAATAATTGATATTGGTGGCGGAAGCACAGAATTTATCATTGCAAACCAGCAAGAAACCTTTTGGAAAAAAAGCTACAAACTTGGCGCAGCAAGGTTATTGGAAAAATTTAATCCAGCTGACCCTATTGAACTAACAGACATAGCTGCAATTGACTCACATTTAGAGGAAACACTTGCTGAAATGATAGAAATGGCCGAAGTCTATGAAATTAATTGTTTGATAGGATCATCGGGATCGTTTGATACCCTGGCAGAGATGATTTCTTGTAAAAACGGAGATTGCAACTTGTGGAAAAAGAAAAAAAATTACACTTTTTTAATGGCCGATTACAACCAAATACAACGCGTTATTTCTGAAGCAACTTTAGCCGAAAGGCTCAAAATGGAAGGCTTAATTCCTATGAGGGCAGACATGATTGTTATCGCTGTTGTTGTGATCAATTTCATATTAAACCGACTTATTATACACGATTTACGACTGTCTAACTTTGCGCTTAAAGAAGGTTTACTTCAAAGCCTCGTAACAAAACCTACACTATGGCAAAAATCCTCATTATAGAAGATGAACTAGCGATTCGGAATGTACTTTCGAACATCATACAAGAAGAAGACTCAAGTTATGAAGTTGAATTAGCTGAAAATGGTATTGAAGGATTAGAAAAGATTACAAACAACAGCTTTGATTTGGTTCTGTGCGACATTAAAATGCCTAAGATGGACGGAATAGATCTGCTGACCAAGGCTATGGAAATTCAACCAGAACTCACCCTTATCATGATTTCTGGCCATGGCGACATTGACACAGCAGTAGACTGCATTAAAAAAGGTGCTTTCGATTACATCTCTAAACCGCCAGATTTAAACCGCTTATTAAATACCATTAGAAATGGTTTAGATAGAAAAAACTTAGTGGTACAAAACAAAGTTCTTAAGAAGAAGGTGAGTAAAAAATACCAAATGATTGGCAACTCTCCTGAGCTTAGTAAAATACATCAAATGATAGAACTTGTAGCACCAACAGATGCGCGAGTTTTAATTACCGGCGCAAACGGAACTGGAAAAGAACTTATAGCCCATGCAATACATGAGAAGAGTGAGCGTAGTAAATCGCCAATGATTGAGGTAAACTGTGCTGCAATACCTTCGGAACTTATAGAGTCGGAATTGTTTGGACATGAAAAAGGAGCATTTACCTCGGCCATAAAACAAAGAAAAGGAAAATTTGAAACAGCAGATACTGGCACCCTTTTTCTTGATGAAGTTGGTGACATGAGCCTAAAAGCACAAGCAAAAGTACTACGCGCATTGCAAGAGCATAAAATTACCCGAGTTGGAAGCGACAAAGAGATAAAAGTAAATGTGCGTGTACTCGCGGCAACCAATAAAGATTTACAAAAAGAAATAAAAGAAGGAAACTTTAGAGAAGATCTTTACCATCGATTAGGCGTTATATTAATAAATAACCCTTCCTTAGACGAACGGAAAGAAGACATACCTGTTCTTACAGAACATTTTAACAAACAAATTTGTGAAGAACATGGGATTGCTGAAAAAACCTTTAGTCCAGATGCGCTTAAAACCCTGCAAAGCTATTCTTGGTCTGGGAATATCAGAGAATTTAGAAATGTAATTGAACGTTTGATTATTTTATGCTCAGACACGGTTAGTAAAAAAGATGTAAAATCATTTGCAGGAAAAGAATAAACATGAAAATACCAAAGTTTTTAGTTGGAGACAACACCGACAGTCAAGACACTGTTTTTATCGTTCATACCGAATCTCCCAAATTTGTACTTAACCTAGATACAGATGATGTGATGTGGATGGATGATGATTTACCAGAATTATTAGGAACAGCAGACGAAGCAGAATTAACTACTGCAATTAGTGAACTCCTAGCTCTTGCTGATGAATTTTACCAAAGAGAAATTGACCGATACGAAGAACTAGAAGACTAGTTACCGTAAGAATTAAAACGAGCTAGCGCTCGTTTTTTTTTTACGAATTGTAAACCGCTTCTCCCATGAGTACAAGACCTAAAACATCTGGATATTTTGGTAAATTATTACCTATCAAACCCAACAAATCTTGATCATTCTGCGTATTAATCATCTGATCAATAAATCCTTCAATATCTTTATCTAGGGTAAACGTACCCATAAAAGCATTCCATGTTTGATCAGAAATAACAAGTTTACTAACCACAGATAAATAAACTGAACCAAACTTTCGGGTTTGAAAATAACATTCTCTCTGGTATTCTCCATCGACTAAATCCTCTAAAATTTGAGTATTGCACACGCCTAAATGATCGTCCTTTTGAGAAAAATTCGTTCCAAAAGGCAAAAACTGATGTGTGCTTTGTCTAAGTGCGTAAGTAGTTGTCATAGCTTTGTGTTTTAATTTCTACAGTACAAATGAAAGACATGACTGAGACAATTAGTGTCACAAATAATAATTTGGATTACAAGAAAACATTTGTATATTTGAATTAAATGAAAAGAAAAAACACATACTATTATTATTTAAACTCCACTCCATAAGGAATCGGACAATGGTCGTATGCAATTATAACCAACACCTATTCTTTACAAGAGTAGGTGTTTTTTTATACTCCAAATTATGAAACAGCTTTACAAGGAATACACTTCGGAAGATCAAGAAGTTTGGAAACTTCTTTTCAATCGTCAGAAAGAAAACCTGGCAACAAAGGGAAGCAAAGAATACAATGCGTGTCTGGAAAAACTTGCACCTTGCTTAAATGCAACAGCTATTCCCAATTTTGAGGAGATGAATGCCTTTTTCAAAACCCAAACGGGTTGGCAAATTCATGTAGTTCCGGGATTAATTCCAGTAGATGATTTTTTTGATTTATTGGCAGAAAAAAAATTCTGTTCCTCTACCTGGCTTCGCAAAAGAAGTCAAATAGACTACTTAGAAGAGCCCGATATGTTTCATGATGTTTTTGGTCATATTCCGCTTTTAATAAACCCTACCTTCTCAAAGTTTGCGCAAGCATTTGGGAAATTGGGACAACAATTTAAAGGAGATATAGAAATGCTCGAAAAGCTGCAACGTATTTACTGGTTTACCATAGAGTTTGGACTTATTAAAGAAGAGGGTAAAACAAAAGTTTACGGCGCGGGCATTGCGTCATCTTACGGTGAAACAAACCACGTATTTGACCCCAAAATAAAACACCTCAACTACAATATTTACGAAGTTATGCAAAGTGCGTTTCATACCGATGTAATACAAGAAAAATACTTTGTGATCAATGCTTTAGAAGAGCTTTACGTGAGCTTAAACGAACTGGCAATAAAACTTAAAAAGTCTGCTTAAAAGCCTCCAATTCGTCAAGCAAAGCAGCGGGCTTTACCACCACCACTTGATCGGGAAAAGAAAGTAAAAAACGAAATAGATTTTCGGAAAAACAAACTTTACCTTTAAAAACATAACGATTGGTTTTACCACTCATAAGTACTTTAGTTTGAGGGTAAAATTGAATTAACTGTGCATAGGCTTTTCGCTGAAGGTGCAACTCTACATGGTAATGAGTTGTCCCTTTAAAACCAAAACAATCTATGATTTGAACAGCAATTGAAGGCGCAAACCGCTGCGACTTTTGCAAAACGTCTACTTGTCCAATACGATTGATGTTAAATATTCTAGATTCTGTGGGCGCATTTTCCACATCTACCCCAACCACACCCGTGTAATTTGTTGTAAAAGAAATGGGCTCAAACAAACGGTTGGTGTCTGAATTAGAATTTAAAGAGGAATAGTTCATTAATTTAACTTGAACCTTAGCACTAATCGCCTTAGACAGCTTCTCAATTTTAAGACCATTACTCGCATTCAAAATATTTTCGCCTATTTGAGCTTGCTCGCTCATCATATGGAGTTTTTTAAGAATGTGCTCAGCTAAATTATGACCGGCAGACAAACTTTTAATCGATTGTTTAATCAATAAAGATTCTTCGGCATTAAACGCAAACTGATACTCTTCGCCTTCGTCGGTTGGAATAAAATACCGATTCTCAAAGTCAACATCTAACACAAAACCCAATTCCTCTAAAAGAATAAAATACCGATACACGGTTCGCTTAGAAATCTCGAGGATGGATGCCAACTCAGTTGGAGTTCGACGCCTAGCCCCTTTCAACAAGCTTATCAGCTTAAATATTCGTAATATTTTTCTTTGTTCAGCCATTACCTCTAAGCAAAATATAGTTTGTAGATTTACGCCTAAATTAATTAAATTCTATTCGAATGAAAAGGCTTTTACCAATACTTATCTGCTTTGGCTTCACTTCAGTCGTTTGTGGTCAATCTTACTGGCAACAAGAAGCGCACTACCAAATGGATATCGACTTCGATTCTGAAAATCATCAATTTGATGGAGCGCAAGAATTGATCTTTACCAACCACTCACCAGACACCTTAAACAAGGTGTTTTACCACCTCTACTTTAATGCCTTTCAACCCGGAAGCATGATGGATGTAAGATCTCGAACCATTTTAGATCCTGACAGACGTGTAGGAGATCGAATAGCCAAGTTAAATGAAAAAGAAGTAGGTATTCAACAGGTGTTGAGTTTACAACAAAACGGCACTGAACTGAATTTTAAGCACGATGGAACCATTTTGGATGTTGATTTAGCGAAGCCCCTCTTACCTGGAGACACAACTGTATTCTCTATGGTTTTTAAGGCGCAAGTTCCCCTACAAATTCGTCGTTCGGGAAGAATGAACAAAGAAGGCATCGATTACTCTATGTCTCAGTGGTACCCAAAAATGTGTGAATACGATAAAGAGGGTTGGCATACAAACCCTTATGTGGGAAGAGAATTTTATGGTATTTGGGGTTCGTTTGAAGTTAACATTACTATGGATGCTGCCTATACAATTGCGGCAACAGGTGTGTTACAAAACGCACAACAAATTGGGCATGGTTACGCAACTACTCCTCCTCCAATTGACACGATACCTGAAAGGCTTACCTGGAATTTTAAGGCTGAAAATGTACACGATTTTGTTTGGGCAGCTGACCCAGAGTATACGCACGATATTGTAACAAATGAAAATGGACCAGACTTTCATCTTTTTTACTTGAAAGGAGATAAAACGAAAGAATGGGACAATTTGGGCGACTATATGGTTCGCACTTTTGCCTATGCAGATGAAAATTTCGGGAAATATCCTTACCCACACTACTCCATAATTCAAGGGGGCGATGGTGGTATGGAATACCCAATGGCAACTTTGATCACTGGAAACAGGAATCTAAAAAGTTTGGTTGGCGTATGTGTTCATGAGGCTATGCACAGTTGGTACCAAGGTTTACTTGCCACAAACGAAAGCCTGTTCTCTTGGATGGACGAAGGCTTCACTTCTTATGCATCTAACAGAATTGAGCAACAATTGTTCCCAGAAGATTGGAAAGATGCGCACAATAGCTCCTACAAAGGCTACAAAAGAATAGCAGACAGTGCTTATGAAGAGCCCTTGTGTACGCATGCAGATCATTTCAATACGAATTGGGCCTATGGTACGGCCTCCTATTCAAAAGGAGTAGTTATACTAGACCAACTTAGTCATATTGTAGGACAAAATGCTGTAGACCGTTCGCTGTTGCGCTACTTTAAAGAGTGGAGCTACAAACACCCTACTGCAAGTGATTTTAAAAGAATTGTAGAAAAAGAAAGTGGTATTGAGTTAGACTGGTATTTCGATTATTTTGTGAATACGACCAAAACAATAGATTATGCGATCGAAGAAGTTGCCAAAACCGAAAATGGGACCAACGTTGTGTTGAAGAAGGGAGAAATGCCGATGCCCATTGAAGTCGAAGTACAATTAAAAGATGGAACTAAGCTGAACTACTACATTCCAACCGTTTTAATGCGAGGAGAAAAAGCATTGGATACTGAAGTTGTACAACTGAGAGATTGGGCTTGGACCAATCCTTATTACGTAATTTCTATGGAAAATGAGGTGCAAGACATTGCGGCAATAACTTTGCATCCGAACAACAAATCTATAGCAGATATGGAGCGGCTAAACGATCGTCTACTTATGCCAGAAAAGTGGAATTGGGACAAATACAATCTCATGCTAAACTTTGTTTCTAAAAAGAAAAAAGGCAAAATTCAGAAATTGAAAAAAATAAAAAAATAAAAAAAGGCTTCCATAACGGAAGCCTTTTTAATTTAGTAAAAACAAATTATTTCGAGTGGTAAACTTTCTCAGCAACTTGTCCTTTATTGGTTTGCATTACTTTAATATACAAACCCTTGTCAAGCGTTTTTACTTTTTTACCTAACAGAGTAAAGTAAGTAGTGTTGTATACTTTAAGAGGTGTTGATGATGAACGATTAAGCCCAAACCAATACCAATAAGATATTCTAAAAAAGTTTAGGGATTTGGAGGGGTAATTATTGACCATTCTCCTCACTCCACACCATATATTCAGCATCTTTTCTTATTGCCTCATCGAGAGGAATATTTTCCACACTCGCTTTTTTCTTAATCGATTCAATCCACTCTGGAGTTTCTTTTATAGCGTTAATGTAAAATTGTATTCTTTCTTCTTTAGCACCTTTCTTACTGTGTGCATTTTGATTTGAATTAAAGTAGCCATCATATAATTGATCGATAAATCCAAAGGCAAACTTGTACAAGTTTGCATCTGTAGATAATAAAAGGACTACATCATTTTTTTCGACTTGTTCAACAATATTAATAGCATCTACATTAACAGGAGTTGTGTAACTATCAGGATATATTTGTTTATTGTAGAACCAAAACTGACCTTCATTAAATGCATCTCTTGAACACCCCCAGTTAAACATTCCCCAATAATAACTGTCTGCTACCGTCAACACTTTTACTTTATTTGAACTATTATTTTGTTGAATTTGAAAATGAGGGTATCCCATTGGCAAATCCTCTATTCCAAACAACAGATTCATACCTTTCTCAATATCATCATCTGAATCCCGAATTGTTGTAGAAGTTACAATATCGTTTATTCGTAATTGTGGTATAGATTTCTCTTTTCGAATAGAGTTAATGTAATTGATTAAAGAATCGGCTGCTAGTACTTCTCCGTATTTACTCCAGTGAATTCCTGTTTTTGGGAAAAGAGGGTATGGAGCGGTGTTTTTTAGTTTATTAAACCAACTATGAAAGTCTAAAAGATGTACTTCTGCCTCTGATAGCGCTCTTTTATATACTTCATAATTCGTTGTAGATCGACTTTTTGGATGGTAATATTTCGGAATAAATTCAGGATAAAAACTTCCTTTACCAGGAGCTAAGAGGATAATTAAGTCTATACCTTTGTCTTTCAGTGTGGCACTGATTCTTTTTAATTTTCCTGTTTTTTCTCTTATTTTATCTTCCCCAATAAAATCGATACCTAAATGAGCTTTAATATAATTCTCTTCATATAGGTACCCCTCTTTACCTATGACAACCCCATTTGCTTTTGCTTGATTGTATAGTGTGTAGTGTAGTTGATTGTATAACCTAACAAAGAAGTTTCTAAACCCAATACTTTGATTTAAATAATTTTGCTGTTCTGTTTGATATTTTCCTTCAAACCAATCATGAGATGAGAAATAAGGATTTTTTAAGGTTTCAAAAGAGCCACTCAAAGGTTTTAAATCGATCAACTTTGTCTTTTGTTGAATCATCGGTAAAAACAACAAAGAAATAACACTGGCAAACAGTATGTTTTTCACGGTTCTATTTTGTTTGTTTAGTGCCATGTATTAAAACCTAAAATAAATAAATGGATTAAAGTCAGAAGAGCTGATTGAGCTAATTGATAGCATCAATAACAGAATGGATAAAATGGTAAAAATGAAATGGTATTTTAATGAATAGTGTTCTGTATAAAATACGAATTTCTCTAATTTTTTCCCTTGTTTAAAAATTACCAAGAATGAGAATATAACAGCTAAGATAGAAATGAGTCCAAAAGCAGGAATAGTTTCAAACTCTATTGAAGAATTAAGCGAGAATAATTTAGATAAATAGATTTTTATTTTGGCAACACGTTCCAATCTAAAGACAACCCAACCAACCATTACGAGTAAAAAAGTTATGATGATTGAGGGTATTTGCCCCATTCGATTTAAGATTTTTAGGAGAAATAGGCGGTCTAAAATCAGAAAAAAACCATGATAAGCTCCCCAAATCAGAAAATTCCAAGAAGCGCCGTGCCATAAACCTGACAAAAGAAAAACAACCCACAGATTAAAAAAGAGGCGATACTTTGAAGCTACTCTATTACCACCTAAGGGTATATATAAATAATCTCTCATAAAACTACCTAGGGTAATATGCCACCTCCTCCAAAACTCACTTATACTCTGAGATATGTAAGGAGAATCAAAATTTTCAGGAAACCTAAAGCCCATCATTCTACCCAAACCAATAGCCATATCTGAATAGCCCGAGAAATCAAAATAAATTTGAAACGTATAGGCTAACATACCCAACCATGCACTCCCAGGATTTAATTGAGACAAATTGCTATTAAAGATAAGGTCAGCTTGCTCCGCCATAACATTAGCAATCAACACTTTTTTAGCTAAACCAATTGAAAAACGATAAAAACCAATTAGTTTGTCATCTATGGATTCTCTTCTTTGAGTAATCTGATCTGCAATGGAGTTGAATCGAACAATCGGTCCTGCTATCATCTGAGGAAAAGACATAATATAGAGTAAATAATCGCTTACTTTTTCAAGAGGTGTATGAACTTTTCGGTAAACATCGATAGAATACGTTAACGTTTGGAACGTGTAAAAAGAAATACCTATTGGCAAAGCAATGGCTGTCCATTTTACTTGACTAAAACCAAGTATTTCGAGCGAAACATTTAGATTAGCTACAAAAAAGTTAGCATACTTGAAGTAAAGCAGCAATCCTAAATTGATAAATACGGATGATGCCAACAAAAGCCTTTTCTGAGTAATTGACTGACTCAAATAGAGCCTTTTTACAATGTAAAAATCAATGATAGTAGATGCTAGAATTACAAAAATGAATTTAGGAGCTCCCCAGCTGTAAAAGAAAATACTTGCTCCTAAAATGACGAAGTTTTTAAATTTTGTACCAACAAAATAATAGACCAATAAAAAAATTGGCAAAAAGTATAAAAGAAATAGGTTACTACTAAAAATCACGAAGCAAGTTTAATGAATCTAAAAAGTCACACAATAAAAAAAGCCATCCCGCTGTGTGGGATGGCTTTTTTGTTTATAATTTTAAACCAGCATCAATCTCTAAAATAAACCTTTTCAGCAACTTGTCCTTTATTGGTTTGCATTACTTTAATAAACAAACCCTTGTCAAGCGTTTTAACTTCTTCACCTAATAGATTAAAGTATGTAGTATTGTATACTTCAAGAGGTGTTGATTGTTCTTCTAATGAAAGCGAAGCACTTATGGTAAACATTCCGTTTAATAATTCTGAAGGTCCACTCATAACACCGTCGGCAACTACTTCTGCTCCTGAAGGACGAAGTAAACCCCAGCCAATTCCATTGCCATCCATATCGCCCGTAAATATGGAGTAAAGGTCTTCAATGTTAAATGGACCAAACACAAGGTAACCGTCAACTAAAGTAGGTGTAAATTCAAAACCACTTGCATCGATAATAGAAATCAATACATCAGATTGTTCCAAAATAAGAACCATCTGATCTTCTTCCATATCCATGCTAACAAAAAGCGACATCATGTTGTCAAATATAGCTGAATCAAATCCTTCGTTATTTTCAGAACCTGGGAAACCATCTTCCCAAGGACAGTCAAAATCAGTTGAATCGTCCCAACCGTCGTTGTCCCATGGCCATTCGTTGTCGTCGTCATCGTCTTCTTCATTCGCTTCGTAAATACCAATGAGCTCTTCACATGCTTCAGAATTTCCATTTGTACATTCTGCAAACAATTCTAGAGCTCCACAAGCCATCCAATCTCCAGAAGCACATGCCATTTCCAATTCGGCCAAAAGCTCTTGAGTATCTTCATCATCTTCCCAAGGATTGTTCACATCTGTTGAGTCAAAATCCCAAAAATCGTCGTTCCAACCAGGTCCATTCCAATCTTCGTCAATACCTTCTTCTCCACAGATGGAATAGATGAATTCTTCTGTTGGGATATTTATTATCTCAAATAAATTAACTTCAACCATTTCACCATTGCTGCATAATATTTCGATTACGGAGTTTTCTACATCCGTTGAATCGTCCCAATCATCATTGTCCCAAGGCCATTCGTTGTCGTCATCATCGTCCTCTTCTTCATTCGCTTCGTAAATACCAATGAGCTCTTCACAAGCTTCTGTATTCCCATTCGTGCATTCTGTATACAATTCTAATGCTCCACAAGCCATCCAATCTCCAGAAGCACATGCCATTTCCAATTCGGCTAAAAGCGCTTGTATATCTTCTTCATCTCCCCAAGGATTGTCTACATCTGTTGAGTCAAAATCCCAAAAGTCGTCGTCCCAACCAGGCCCATTCCAATCTTCGTCAATACCCTCTTCTCCACAGATGGAATAGATGAATTCTTCTGTTGGCATATTTACCATCTCAAATAAATTAACTTCAACAGTTTCTCCATTGCTGCATAAAATTTCGATTACGGAGTTCTCAACATCAGTTGAATCGTCCCAACCCATACCTGGACTATCAATTCCTGGATCAGTTGGATCCCAATCATCGTTGTCCCAGGCCCAATCATCTTGATTATCACAATCAAAAAGGTTGGCAAGAATTTCTATGGGCAAATTTTGAAAATCAGTAATATCAACTGCAATAGAGTCACCATTGCACTCAACATACATAATGTTTTCTGAGCCAGGAAATTGTGCAAAGGCCAATTGGCTCAACACTAAAGAAAATAAAAGTATAGTTTTTTTCATGATAATTGGTAAAAAAGTTATGCAAAAATATTAGCAATAGTTATGCCAAAGCACCTATTTTGAAAACATTAACAATTAATATATACAATCGATTCGGTAAAATTATGATCAATTAAATAAGTTAAGAAGAATCGTATAATGTGAAGGAAAAGAAGCCTTAACAACAACAAGCCCCTTGGTAATTGGATGGATAAACTCAAGACTTAGTGCATGTAAAAACAATTGAGGTGTTTTAAAATCTGAAGCAAACATGCGGTTGTGAAAACGATCACCGTATTTAGGGTCGCCTACGATGGGATGGCTTATTTTATTCAAATGAATCCTGAGTTGATGCAAACGACCTGTTGTTGGTTTTAACTCCAGCAAACTGTAGCGTGCGTTTTGATAGGGATGCACAGGAATAGGCAACGTAATCTCTTTTAATTTTTTATAAACCGTACAGGCTTCTTTGTATGCATTGGCATCTCTTCCTTTAACCGGAGAATCGATTACTCCAGACTCAGGCGCATGCCCACGAACGATGGCATGATAGGTTTTCTGTATTTTATTTTGCACAAACAGGCTTTGAAAAACAGCTACCTCGTGGCGATTTTTAGCCAATAAAAGCACACCTGAGGTTTTGCGATCTAGGCGATGTAATGGATACAGCTTTTGAGTAAGCTGCGCCTCTAGCAAGTCTAATAAGGTAGCTTCGGCATCCATATTACGAGCCATGTAAGAGCGATGTACCAGCATATTACAAGGCTTATTAACAGCAATCAAGTAGTCATCTTGGTAACAAATTTCAAGAGTCATACGAGGTTATTTACTTAAAAGCTGCTTGAGTATTTGCGGGCCACTTTTGAGCGATTTTACGGCCCAATCAATTCTTTTGTCTTGCAACTCTCCCTCGGATAACATCCAGTTTACTTCAGATTTTTTAAGCCGAGTAACCACATCGTGTAAAACCAAAGCAGCCGAAACAGAAATATTGTAGCTTTCGGTAAATCCATACATGGGTATGCGCACATAGGAGTCTGCCTGCTCGAGCACCAAATCCGAGAGTCCGCTTATTTCTGTTCCAAAAAAGAAAGCGGATTTCTGATTTACGTCAAAATCCGGAAGCATTACATCATTACTGTGAGGAGTGGTGGCTACTATTTGGTAGCCTTGCTTGCGCAGTGCATCTATACAGTCTTGGGTATTGTTTTCCTTCTGGTAATAACTGTGCAGATCTACCCATTTTTCGGCACCCATGGCTACGTCTTTGGAAAGATTGTATTTGTTTTCGTTGGCAATTACATGCAGGTCTTGCAGTCCAAAACAATCGCAGGTACGCAGTACCGCACTGGCGTTGTGCGATTGAAAAATATTTTCTACAGCCACCGTAAAATGCCTCGTTCTGTTGACCAACACTTCTTCAAAGCGTTGGATCCGCGATGGATTTAAAAATTCGTGCAATTCCTTTAAAAGCTCACTTTTATTCATGGGTACAATGTAAGAATTTTTTGGTTTTTTTATTTCTAAAAGAACACGGGCTAAAGTAAGACGAAGTAAAAGCGTAAAACAGGGCATTTTAATGCCGTGTAATTTTTAAGGTCAATGCCTTAAATTTAGTATTTTTACACGCTTAAGGAACTGATTTATGAAACGTTATTTTTTAGAACTCTTTGGAACTTTTGCGCTGGTGTTTTGCGGTGCCGGAGCTATTGTTATGAACGATGCCAGTGGTGGAGCTGTAACACATGTGGGTATTGCCTTAACTTTTGGCCTAATTGTTATGGCCATGATTTATTCCATTGGAGCGCAATCGGGCGCTCATATTAACCCTGCCGTTACCATTGCTTTTTGGGCTTCGGGTACATTCGATAAAAAAGACGTATTTCCCTACGTAGCAGCACAAATTACAGGCGCTGTACTGGCCTCTACCGTTCTGTATTGTTTATTTCCGGAGCATGCCACACAAGGCGCTACTCTGCCTTTAAACTCTTACAGCCAAGCCTTTGTTATAGAGGTATTGTTGAGTTTTATTTTAATGTTTGTGATTGTTAACGTTTCTGAAGGTTCTAAAGAAACCGGTAAAATGGCAGGTATTGCCATTGGAGGTGTGGTGGCTTTGGAGGCTCTTTTTGCCGGACCCATTACGGGCGCTTCCATGAATCCGGCTCGCTCTATTGGGCCAGCACTATTCTCTGGAGAACTGCAGTATTTAAGTCTTTACAGTGCTGCGCCAATTGTAGGAATGCTACTAGCCACTTTGTTTTGCAAACTTACGCAAGCAAAAGCAGCGTAAATAAAGTGTCGTTCTAGAAAAAAAGTATATTTTAGCAGAAATTTAGAGAGGTGGCCGAGTGGCTTAAGGCGCACGCTTGGAAAGCGTGTATACAGCAATGTATCGGGGGTTCGAATCCCTTCCTCTCTGCAAAAGCCCTTTTCAAAGGGTATCAATTTTTTCAAATCATTGATTTTCAGACGTTTCACTAAAAGGCAATTTTTCAAAAATGGCCTTTTTTTGCATATCTCAGTGTATAACTGGTGTTTGTCTTTTTTTTAGACAAAATCCCAATTCATCTCAACACTTTTTTCGTGTCAAGTATAGAAACTTGACACCTCACCTGGTTATTAGTTCTCAAATTTATGCTAAACATAATGCTATGGGCTACCTAAAAGTGTACTACTTCATAAGAAGAAAGAAAAACAATCAAGGGAAGGTTCCTATCTATTGCCGTTTACAAATGAATGGCAAAAGAAAGGACTTTAGCATATTTAAATGGATTGAGATGGAAAAGTGGGATGACAAAAAGCAGTATCCTAAAACCTCTTATCTAGAACTCAAACGACTCTACGACTATATGAAAAGCATTGAACACAGTCTATACGATAGTGAGCTACAGTGTTTAAAGTACAAAGCAGGATACAGTGTTCATGATATATTTAATTACCACAGAGGAATAGATACAAATTACATAGGTGTAGTAGAATTATTTAATTACCACCAAAAGCAGTTTAAAGAGCTTGTTCAAGTAAATCAAAGAGCCCCACGATCGATGGAGAAATTTGATAGTTGTTTTAGATATGTACTCAAATTTGTAAAGCACAAATACAATTGTGAAGATTATGACGTAAGGAAAATAAATTATGATTTTATCATAGAGCTAGATCACTTCCTTAGAATAAATGGTCTCTCAAACAACACTGCTGTGAAGTACATGCAGTCGTTTAAAAAAATAATAAAAATAGCCCTAGCCAAGGGATATATATTAATTAACCCATTTGCAGAATACAGGTTTAAACTAGAAATAGTAGAAAGGGAGTTTCTTACTGATGATGAGATCTACAGAATACAAAACCTGAAACTAAATAAAAGACTCAGTGAAAACAGAGATGCTTTTATTATAGCATGTTACACAGGTCTTGCATATGTAGACCTTAAGCGAATGAAACAAGACAATATCTATTTTGACAATGGAGAACTGTGGATTAAAATATACCGGCAAAAATCAAAAGTTAGGTCTAGTATAATGCTACTAGAGCCGGCAAAAAGAATCATCAAGAAGTACAAAGATGACCCGCGAGTAGAACTAGGGCAAATGGTTATACCGATGCTCAGTAATCAGAAAGTTAATCGTCATCTTAAGTCAATTGCTAATGCCGCAGGAATTAAAAAAACACTAACCTTCCATATAGCACGTCATACCTTTGCAACAACAATTACCCTTGCCAAGGGAGTATCACTTGAGGTGGTTAGTAAAATGCTAGGTCACAAAAGTGTAAAACATACTCAGCATTATGCCAAATTAGTAAACACAAGGGTGCAAGATGAAATGCAAGCCTTAAAGAGTATTTACAGGTAAATAGCCCGAAAAAAATTGTTTCATTAAATTGCACAAATAAGTACTTAACTTTATAACAAACAATACAGATATTATGAATTTAGACGACTTTTTAAGCCCTTCCCATAAAGAAAGGTTGAAGAAAATAAAAGAGAGGGGAGAAATCCAAAATAATTTTATTGAAAAATTACAAGAGCAAAGGGATAAAGAAATGAATGATACTCTGGATAAAAGTTCAAAAAGCATGATTGATAGTTATGAGCAAAGAGAACAAGAGTATTTAAAAGAATATCCAGAAGCAGAAGTAATAAATTTTATAGAAAAAGAAACAGACCAATGCCTGGAAATCATAAAATGGGGCGAAAAAAAGAAACTACAAAGAGAGCGGTTCTTCGCTATTAATAAATACCTTGTTTTTCTTGAAGAATGTAAAGAGTTAGAGCAAGATAATTTTGAAAATATTGATGATGCATATGCTATCTGTTCAAATCACTCAGCCACACATGTTATTACTACCCTACTCCAACTAATCGAAAATGGTCTTTTCAATGTGGAATCTAAAAGCCAACTAGCAAGAATTATAAAAAAACACTTTAGATGCAATGGAAAAGAAAAGATTAAAAGTGCTGAATCATTAATTTCTAAGATCAGGAGATCTGATAGAAATACAGAGCAAACCCTTATTGATGTTAGAAGAAGGCTCTCGCTAGACAAAGATTTTTATATTTAATACTTGTCAAGTTTGAATACTTGACAGGTATATTGACATGATAATTGAACCTTTGGATTTATTAATTTTAAAAATCTAACTATGAGAAATTCATTGATTCAATTATTTGTCGAAATGGAAGAGCAACTGATCGAAAAAATAGATCAGCACCTACAAGAGTTCAACAACAAAGAAGTAGAACGAAAGTGGGTAAAGTCTTCTGAGGTGTCAGAGATGTTGTCTTGCTCCCCAGCTACTTTATTTAGACTTCGAACAGAAGGGATTCTTCCTTGCAGTCTGATTCAAGGAACTTATTATTATAAGCTATCTGATATAGATCAGATGATGGAAGAAGGGAAAGAGTTTTAACTCCGAATATAAATTCTACCGATTTGAGTTAGCATTAAATAATTAAGAGTTTAAATAGCGCGAATAATACGAACCCAGTCTAGATGAACTGGTTGTTTTTAAAAATAACTTTATATGTTTTATAGTATAAATTGCCCTACAACTTTATGCTATTTTATACTCTGTTGATATAAAGTAATGACCTATAATGGGGTTTGATATAAGTTGGTATAAGTTTAGGCTAGTTTTATACTTTTGATGGGATGTGAAAGCTAATTAACAATCAAATTAGTAATATCTATAACTAATTCATCTTCTGTATTTAGGGAAATATAATGCTATTCACAATTTAATCTAAATTTCAGAAAACTAGTAAGTACATTAAAATAAGCCTAAATAATAAACTGTTTTACTAATTTTCAGCTTAGATACTTGATTAGATTATTATCGGCTTAGACCTAATATTAATCGACAACCAAACCGATAAAAGATGCTAAAGCAATGATTCTTGCATAGTTAACTGCATGCTTAACATCTTCAGCATCTTCTTTTGCAGGTATATAACAAGTCGAAGCCAAATACTCTCCACTTGAATGAGCCAAAACAGTAGTTAATCCAGCAACATCTGTAGGCATTTGAATGACTGCCAACTCATTTTGAGCTAATAAATCTCTTGTAGAACTCCAAAGATCTTGCAATTCTTGTTCAATTCGGTTATTACTTAAAACGACATTAGCATTCTGACCTAATTGTGCTTGGACCTTTGATAATGCAAGTACTAACTTGCCAATTTTTTTTGATTTTTGCATGCTTGTTTTTTTTATTGATTGCGTTCTTGTATGGTTAAAAGCAATTTTACGCTCATAATACTTGCGAGGAAACTTCTGAAAATAAATCGATCCATAAACGCTCTCTTTATATCCATTTTTTCTCGCCATGCCCTATGAACAAAAGCTGCACGATTTGTATAAAATTGAGCAGACTATTTTAATTTAAACGGAGTGCAATTGAGTTCACGACTTCCGTCCTGGTAAATAACTTCGATTGGGATATGATCATCTAGGCCCCATACAAAATCAATAAGTTCACCACTAATGGTCTTTATTTCTTTAATTTCTGATTTCATCTCTTCAATGTTTTAAATTAATTTAAACACCAAGAATAATGTGAAAGGAATTCCTTTGTTTGTAAGCAGATTGCTTCACATTCAATCCACCGTGCCCGGAAAGGATCGGTTGGCATACTCAGAGTAACTCTTGATGTATTGGTTATACAAATAAATAAACCGTTTGTGACAGTTTATGTCAAAAACTTTGCATTGATATAATTTAGGGATAACCTATTAAATTTTTAGACGGTTGTCTCACATAATTTTCCACCGAGCCTTGGCTAAAGATCAGTTGGCATACTTTAAAGTAACTCTTAATGTACTAATTACAAATTAATGAAATTCTATTGAATGAGAAAATCCCTTTAAAAAAGATGTAAGATTTAATAAATATATTTGAAACAATACTTAAAGATTGTGAAGACATATATACTATAAGGTTAATTTTTCTAATAAGAGGTTATTACCTTTACTTGTAATTAATGAATCAAAAAACTTATACTCTTCATGATACCTATTAAAACATGTTAAAGTAAACTCAGCTTCTTTTTTATTATAAACTAAAATATTGCCTTCAAAAAAAAATTCTAAGTAATCTTTTTCTAAATATATTCTATAATCTTGTTTCTTTTTAATTTGAGTAAGAATCTCTTTTTTAGTATTAGTATAAGTTAATTGAATATATACAGAATCATTTCTATCAAATAGATTTTTATTAAAAAAAATACTAACTGCTCTTTTTGAAACAAGCGGAGTCCTTGTTTCGTCTTGTTTGGTTATTTTTTTTATGTAAAACACACTAATTAAATAAATTCTCAATAAATCTTATATCATATGAAATTGACTTACTCAAAAGATTTGAAAGACGAAGTTCATATTTAATAGATTCAGGATTTACATTAGAATAAATTGACTCTTCAAAAGTATTTAGATTTAGACAAGGAAAACCTTTATAAATCTCTATGACCTTTGTCTCATAAAAAACATAATTAAAATCTTTATATGCCTCGCCTGATTCAATGTGATAATATCCTCTTTTACGTAATTTATCTAAAAAATTATTTTTGTCACTTAAATCAATAATATCAAGGATTTTTTCAGCTACCTCAAAAAGGTTGAAAGAACTTTTACATTTATATTTATCATAATCAGTTACTAAACTCGAAAATAAAAATTTAGTTGTGTTAGGAATTACTGTTAATTGAGCAAGGCCATTAATTATGTGTTTATGTTCTTTAGACCTGGATGATTTTACTTCAATATATGTATTATTTATACGAAAATCCTCATTAGAATCAATCCAACATTCAATCTTTTTACTATCGATTTTCAATATATCTCTAAGTAGATTTAGCTCACCAAGTAAACCAATTTGTTTTTCTTTTGATAGTAATATATCTTTCATTAAGAAAGATTTATATTTTTCAATAATATGATTATAAGCATTTAAAAATATAATGTCTTCACTTATCATTAAATCAAACATTTCTAGAAATAATCTTTCAAAAGTATCGTTAAAGTCATGATCGACTGAGGTTATTTGATACCTTGATTCTGATTCTTCATATTTAATTTCAAGGGATTTTAATTTTATAAAATCTTGAAATTTAGATTCATCACAAATGATGAAAAAAGATCTAAAACTATTCTCATCTTGGTAATAATAAACTCTTTCGTATAGTTTATCTGCCTTGTATGTGGCAATAGGTTCAGCATTTCCGGCATAATTAATATTCCAATCTATTTTCATTTGTCAAATAATTGCCCCCACACATCAAACTCTTTTTGTTTTGAAGATGGAAAAGTTATTGTAAATCCAACCATATCAGTCTTATCATTATCAGAAAACCCTTTAAATAAATCTTCTCTATTAGTAGAGTTTGGATTCTTTGGCTTACTATTTTTATCAATCCTATAAATTACTATTAAGGGAAGTTCTCTCTCTTCATCCTCTGCTAGATCAAAGTCAACTAGTTCAGGAGCACTTAAAACACCAATATTGTATTGACCATTTTGGTGTATATTCTTCTTTCTACTTCTACTAACTAAGCTAAATTCCCCAATGTTACCAAAAGGTTTCTTGTTTGAATTTTTCAAATCAGAAACACCTAAATTGAAATGTTCAATATTATTGTTTTTTAAATAGTTTATTACATCACTTGTGTTAATATCATAATCTTTTATTATGAAATTTTCTAAATAATTTATAATATGGTCTGACGTTATAGAGTAAAATAATTTACCATTCTTCTTTTTATTTTTTGGAGATTCGAGTGTGTGATTTTTATCTAAATCATTCAAAAGGTTAATGGTAAGGTCAAGGTTACTTTCAAGACTAGATTTATTATGTAAATCAAAATACTTTGTTTGAATAATACTAGACCCAAATGCATGCTTAAATCTTTGAGCATTCCCCATTTTTCCTGATGGCTTCATTTTAACATGAGATCTTACGCTTGGAGAAAAATCTTCAGGTGTTTTACCTTCTGATTCATATCGACTAACCTCTAATCTAAGATCCGTTTCTAGATCAATTAAATATTCAAAGGAATCTAAAATATTTTCATGACAGAAAATTTTCATTAGGTCACTATATTTTCCTCTGTAACCAAAAAATCTACCCATTTGCATCAGGGTATCAGCAAGCATTGTATTTCGTAAAAAATATGTTGTTACTAATCCTTCTAGTGTTAATCCTCTTGATAACTTATTACCACCTATTGCTATAACCTTTTGATTTGGATTTGCAATGTAATTTAAATCATCTTCAGATCTACTATGAACCTGTTTTACTTGGATGCTGTTAAGATGTGATTTTAATATTTTAAGGACTTCTTCAAAAGAAAATAATTCTCTTTTTACTTTATCTCTTTTAGACAAAATAATTGATTTTTCTTTAATGAAATTATATTCTGTTTGTAAATCAGCAATAAACTTTTGTGATGAAGGAGTATTTTTATTGATTATACTGACAGTCTCTTTAAGCCTTGCATCTACTGCTATAAATGTATTTTGTTGAGTGGTAATTAAATGATCAATATGAATAAGCATAGACATAGGTTGATTGATGTCTCCTCTCAAAATCCTAATTCCGATTGTGATTAAAAAACTCATAATTGCCCTATTGAGTGAATCAGGCAGTTCTTCATTTAATAACTTATCAGTTGCTATTTTTTTTGTTTCAATTTCTTTGGACACCACATAGGCATCTTTTAATTCTTCATCACCAAATATCTTTTCAGCACCAAAATATTGTTCTGGTTTAGGCAAAAAATGTATAAAGTTATGGGGATAAAGCCCTCTGAAATTAGGATGTATAAAACAATTAGCAAATGGTGTTGCTGTATATCCAATAAAACTACTTTTTAAAAATTTTTCTATTATGCTAAGAATTTGATTATTTGTTTCGGTTACATTTGATTCAATGTCATTTCCTTTTCTAACATTACTGACATAATTACCATCAATAGATGCCTGATCAGCTTCATCATCTATTATTAGTAGTGGAATCTTACGCCTAAGATCTTCTGGACATCTTTCTAACCACTTATTAAACTTTTTCAATACAGTAACATTTTTTTTAACTACTGCTACAACTTTATTGTATTTTTCATGAATTTCAATAAGATCACTTAATTTTTCAATGTTATCTCTAAATTCTCCATCATTGATAGTATCATCAAACACATCAATATATGCGGTTTTTGTAACTCTAATTGGCCTTCTATTTCTGTGTACTTCATCATTATCAAAATAAAACTTTGAAATATTATTATCTTCATTATCTAAATCATTATAACCAAATAATTCAGTATCTAATCTTGACTGTGTTTGAACTCTCAATGAATTGTGCATCCCTGCAAGGACAATGATTAGCTTATAGCCTGAATCCATTGCTTTACTTAATAGCGCAGTAAAATTTGCAGTTTTACCACTTTGAACATAACCAATTACAAGTCCTTTTGAATCAAATTCATCTCTGATGGGGTTCTCCATTAAAGAAAGAAGAATGTCTGTTTCTTGATCTATCGATTTTAATATTTTTGACCAATTTTCAGGGTCCTTCTCTTTATAAACTTCTGTTATAAATTTTTTGTGAGTTTCCCAATAAAAACCATTTTTGGGAGACCACTCTACATGTTTTTTTGGATTCGAAAGGGTAATTCCTGTTTCAACACTTAACGAATTTTTATTTATGTCATACTCGAATTTTTCCTCAAGCATTAAAATAACTTCATCTATCAAAGATTTAGGTTCATCTGAGAACATTGTTTTATGAAATTCTTGAACACAAGATTTAATAGAAGACTTACTTATTATAGCGTCATTTTTAATTTCATCACTTAATTTCAAATAACTAAATGTATAGAGTAACTGATCTTCAATATTTTTCATTTTTTAACAATTTTATTATCAACTAGCTTATTCAATAATTTTCCAGTTGTTCTATTTATATCTTCAAAAAGTTGTTCTGTTTTTTCTGTTTTGTAACACAATTCAGTGAATGCTAATGAAATTATAATCGAGTCAATTACTGCTGTGATCTTTTCATTTTTTTTATTCTCGTCTTCATAATATAATTTATAAATTTCGTGGAGAGAATTAATTTTAACAAGCATAACATTATGTGGGTCAGGAATTACTTCCCATAGAAGTTGGTCATCAGAGAGTTCTTCAGAAATTATTTTCTTTTTCAGTAACTCACTTGATTGTTTTAAATATTTTTTATCGTGATCAACAAACTTTCCAATAATATTAGAAACTTCAACAACATTAGTTTTATCATTATTTCGGTTTGGACCTTTAATTTCTATTTCATTTTTATCTCCCTCAACTTTTATAATTTCTTTTAACTTATCAGAACTATCTCTAACTGAGTTTTTGGTTTCTACTTTCTTTTTGCCATAAAGCTCTTTTGCTTTTTGCCTAAACTTTGGCATGTTTTCTTTTAGGAAAGTTTTAAAAGAATTATCAATACTAATTTTTGATTTATTAATATTTAGACTGAAATATTGATCATGATCTGAAGTTAAATCAACTGAAGCTCTTGCATATGTTATATGTGGCTCTGTACCTGTCCCATCATACCATCCTCCATAATCAATTAACCTGTTATTTCTATAAAAATATAGGCCTTGCCATTTATCAATTTTCATAACTTTGTTTGTATGAGATTTTTCTGTTATTATCAAATCTTCTTTATCAGAATATTTCTCTATTTCACTTTTCTTAGGGAGAATGTATCTTTTTATCTTTACTTCTGATTTATGTGGATCAAACTTAAAGCCCAAATATTCTTTATTAGCCTGATTTTTATCAGTGTATTTAACAGTGTTTTTTAAATTCGGTAAGCAGGGATTCCATCCATTTAATTTTGAACCATTAAAATATATATTTACTTTTCTAGCTCCATTTTCTTCATTTAAAAATCTATGAAATACCATTCTTAAATGAGCTTCAACTATTAATTGTTCTTTAGTGATTTGTCTAGATATCTGAGCACCTGATGATGCTTTATCACTTTTGTTTTTCATTAAAAAAAGATCTTCCCAAACTAAAAAAGTATATGAAGTGTCACTTAAAAAAAACTTCTCTTTGGTGTAACATCTTTTTAAAATTTGTTTTAACTCTAAATATTTTTCATTAATTTCCTCATCATTTAAAATGGAATAAACCCATTTATCCTCTGACTGAATTAAAATCTTATCTAAAATAACACAACTTGATTTTTTTGATTTTTTTTGTTTAGCAATCACTGACAAAGTATTACAATGAGCTAAAGATGCAGTTTTTAAACCCATTCCAAATTTCCCTAGATCATCATCCAAATAATTTTCTTTGGAACTACCTAATCTTATTGCATCTTTTAGTTTTGATTCAGACATAGATTTTCCATCATCATAAATCATAAAATAGAACTTAGCTTTAGGTTCTAAATAATCAAAACAGATATAAATATTATTCGCTACACCATGAGAAATAGAATTATCTATAATATCACAAATAGAAGATTGGAGCGAGTAGCCAATATTAGATAATGCTTGAACTACTCGACTTGCTGATGCTGGGATTATTTCTTTTTTCATTTTAAATCATTAAAAATTATTTCTGATATAGGCCACTTAACAATTTACATATTTCATCATTATTAGATGAAAAAATATCATTTAATTTAAAATGTGACCCTTTGAATTTATTTTCATCGTGATTAATTAATGGAAGTGTTCTAGCCTCAATATTTACTTTATTTAATTTATTTGCCTGATTATCAAATTCAAATGCGTGCGAGATATTATCGTCCTCATCAAAATATAAAGGATAAAATAAAATCACCTTAGGAATTTTATGAAGATTTGAATAAGCCAGCATCTGATATATGTCAGCACTTTCTATTCCATAATTTCTTTTTTTGCCCTCTCCTTTTTCCGCCCAAACACGCTTGTATTTTGCATCAACTAAAACTTTTTCTGTATCATCTTTTTCTATCAAGAAATCAATTGAAGTTTTAAAAATAGATTGTTTAGTTTCAAGATCCTTTCCAATATATTTTCCTTTTTGGGTGTGAATTTTTTTAACACCGACACTTGCCTTATTCTTTTTAATAAATCCTTCAATAAAGTTTTCGAATAATTTTGAGGACTCTATAACAAATGAGAAAATAGTATTGTCTTTTGAATCAGCACTTACAATGCTATTTGATAGAAACATTTTGCAATAGTCAAGAACTAAAACATACTCTTCATATAATGGGTTAAGCATAACCTTATCACAATCTTCAAGAGTCACAAATTCATCCTGGACTTCATCTAAGGAATGAATGATTGAAGTTAATAAATTTTTAGTATTTGAATTTTGAATATATGGAAGCAAAAGTTCTTTACAAACATATTTTATAATCCTATTTAACTGATTATCAAATCTAAACTCATCAAACTCGCAAGGAATCTGATGCCAATTACCAGAAGCAATGTTTGAAATATATTGATTAAAATTAATTTTCCCCTTTACCTGAGAAAGATTTTCAGAAACTAGTTCATAAGAACTATAAGAATAAGTATTAATGAGTTCTTCTGTATAATAAGCAAAGTTATACACCAATAATTCGAGTAAATCAGTATTTGTTGTAGAATCAAAAGAAGAGTATACTTTTGGAAATCTAATTTTATCTGAAAAAGACATCCACCATATTAAATGAGAAAAAACATATTGATGAAAATCTCTATCATTTATTCGAGTTCTGTTTTCTTCAGTATCAAATATTTTTGGAAAAATATTAATTGTAGCACTCTTGGTTTTAATAACGCCAATATATTTTCCGGCTTCTATTGAATTTTCATTAATAGTCAGAAATTTTTGATCTTTTGATTCACTTGAGAAATTATCTGACAAACTATGAAAGGCATATTTATTATCCCATATATTTTGGAGAGCATGGTTAATTTCATTGACATCAAAATTGACATCATCACCTATAGGTTTGTTTTTTTGTAGCTCAAAAATGTTTATTGAGTTATACATAGATGTTAATCCTGTGTTTTTTTATACTCAGATAAAATGAAGTCTTTTACCGGCTCCCATAATTCATAGTAATCATCTTCTAATTTGTTAAATACCTTGGCATGATTATTAAATTGAATGATACTCATATGACGAAAATTAATAGAAAAATCTCCGACATCAAGATTTTTATCAATTAGGTAATCGTTTAATTCTTTACGAATAAATTTATTATCATTACCCATTAATTTAATGGCATTAACTAATATTTTATGATTTTTTTGGTTCGAATTTCTAAACCATTTGGGAATTCTTTTTTCGATCTTTATAATTTCTTCTTCGTCACTGGGATTTTCAGGTTTATGAGAAATAGAAGTTGAAGACTTAGATGATTCTTTATATTTTTGTTTAACTTTTAGTAATCTCATGTTATCCTTCCACTCTTTATCAATTGAAATTGTATTATTAATTGCAGTGAGACAAGAAGTCAAAATATTCTCTACAACATTCATATCACCCCTAAAATATTCATTTAATAATGGAATAGTTTTTTTATTAATAATATCTACGAGCTCTAAATCTTTCATGAAATCTGAATGCCCAACTAAAAAATCAACCGTTTTATTATTCATTAGTATCTCCTCATTTAACTTCTTCATAAATCCTCTCTTCTCTAGATCTTTTACTAATTCCAAATTTGGATACATTGCTTCAAATTCAAATCTTCTTCTAAGAGCTATATCTATCATTGCAATTGATTTGTCAGCCGTATTCATTGTACCTAAAATGAATAAATTAGAAGGCACAGTAAATGGCTCACCATTAATTAATGTGGTAAAAAATTTCCCTCTTTTATCTTCTTCTATTAGAGTAATTAATTCTCCAAAAACTTTGGAAACATTACATCTGTTAATCTCATCTATGACTAGCACATAATTCTGATCTATATTTTGAGATGCATTTTTACATATTTCCATAAATACACCAGGCACATAATCAAATTTCATTGACTCTTCTGAGTCGTCCTCTATTACTGGCTTTAAACCAATCATAAAATCCTCATAAGAAAAGCTCTGATGCATTGTTACAAATTTAATTCTGCCATCAGGTTTTTTGATCTCTTTATAGAAAATCTCATCTGCATTATTCTCATTTCCATTAATAATTTTGACTGATCTTTTCTTTGTTGTGAAAGTCTTACCAGTCCCTGGAGGACCAAACAAAATAATATTTTTAGATTCACTCATATTCAAGCTATTTTGTGATTTTATTTTAATCCCATCAATGGATTCTAGACTATTTGTTAACTTATGATTTTCACCTTCCATTATAGCATTTAATGTTGGATACTCTTTCATTGAAATCCTTACTATAACAAATCCAAAGAGATCATTTTCTCTACTAAATACTATAATATCATTTTCCTTTACTTCATATTTTTCTAAAATATCATCGAAAAAAAATCTGACTTCATTTCTTGTTTCTCTTTTTTGAAAAGAAATATTTGAGACTGTTGCTTGATCTAAAAAAGGAATTTCATTTTTTTCACCATGATCTAAATTAAGTCCAAAAAAATCGGTGGATGCAGCTAAATTAATCGTAGGATTTCTTTCTAAATCTTGATTTTTAACTTTGAATAAATAATATTTAAATAGGTTCCTATTAATTTCTTTATCGATAGACTCTTTTCCCAACATTGATAATAAATGATTAAAGGCATTAGAACAATCATTACTGTTGAAAGATGTGAGTAATTTATCAACTCTATTATTCTTATTATTAAGTGACTCATTAAATACAAACGTATAATTCCCACTTCCTAGATCTGATATTCTAGGATCTACAAATGAAAAGTCAATAATTTTCATTCTTAAAAAATTCGAATCACTGTGTCCTGATGATGATATTTCAAAAGAAACTTGCTTATCACTAAATATTGTTTTGCCAGTATTGTAATTTTTCTCAACCTTAATATTAACATCTTCAACTTCTGTAAATAAATACTGATTCAAACTCCGATTTAGTATAAAAACTTTATCACCTTTTTTTACGTTACTAATCGCTTTACAATCCCAATAGAAAAACCCGTCCTTTTTCATAAGGACTCTATAATTTTGTTGAGCTAGTTTATTTTTTGAGATGTTATAAATTGCCGTCTTTTTCATAGATCAGTGTATTTTTTGCTACATCCTTTAGATTTTTCAATGGGATAATTAATTCAATTCTTTTTTAACTTTGACAAAATAATTTCATCAAGATCAAAGTCCATAGAATCAGCCATTAATATTGAATAAATAAGTACATCGGCAAGCTCATCTGAAATTTTATTTGAATCAACATGAGTTGATTCATTATCACTTTTCCATAGAAATAATTCATTTAATTCAGCTGCTTCGATTGAAATAGCTAAAGCTAAATTCTTAGGAGTATGGAATTGCTTCCAATCTCTTTCATCCCTGAATTGAATAATTTCTTTAATAAGTCTTTTCATTAGATTCTATTTGATTAAATAAATCTGACAATTTAATTTTCAGTGCACTACATAATTTCTCAAGTACAAAAACGGAAATGTTTCTAGAGCCCTTTTCTATATCATGAATATATGTTCTATCAATATTTGCTAACTCAGCAAGCTTCTCCTGAGACAATGATTCCTTTTGTCTTAATTCTTTGATTTTTAAACCA
The DNA here is from genome assembly GCA_028110365.1 of Flavobacteriales bacterium. Classification (GTDB taxonomy): domain Bacteria; phylum Bacteroidota; class Bacteroidia; order Flavobacteriales; family UBA7430; genus UBA6772. The sequence continues at coordinate 29,673 of JAOGVT010000004.1, read as the reverse complement.
ATTAGTGCCTTTATTTTTGTCATATTCAAAGTAATCTAAATGATGACAATTGTACAACGGACAATTGTCAACATGCTTAAATAATTTGTTAGCAATTATTTTATGAAAACGTGAATTAAATTTAGGCAGAAATGTATATTAGCGATAATGAAAAATTACTCATATATAGACATGTTTTGCGGAGCTGGCGGACTTACAGTTGGCTTTGGTAATAAAGGTTTTCACCTTGACTTGGCAAATGATATTTCAAGACCTGCACTAAACACATTAAAACACAATTTAAAGCAAACTCATCCTAAGACAGATAAAAGTAAAGTTGTACTAGGAGATATCATTGAACTTTATGAGTTTCTTGGATTAGAAAAAGTAAAAAAAGAAGTTGTTGGTCATGCAGTAGTTAAAACCAACAGAGAGGAAGAGCTAAAAAGAAAGACTGATTCACTAAAAGAGAATATAGACGTACAGAACATACTTCATAACATTAAGTCAACAGATGTATTAGTTGGTGGCCCCCCCTGTCAAGGCTTTTCTATGATTGGGAGATCAAAAAAGATGACAGCCGAAGAAAGAGCTAAAGGATTTATTGACGATCCTAGAAATCAACTTTTCAAGTACTATCTAAAGTTTGCTGAGAAATTAAATCCAAAAATTGTGTTGATTGAAAATGTAAAAGGTTTGGTTTCAGCATCAGGTTATAGAGACTTAATTGAAATAGCTCTTAAGAATACCGGAGAGTTCGGATATGATGTATCATCTGAGGTTTTAAATGCGAAAGATTTTGGATTAGCTCAACATAGAGAAAGAATATTTTTCATAGGAATCAGAAAAGATCTAGCTGAAAATAATAGCATAAAAGCAGTAGATGTTTTTAAGGCAATATTAGATCAAAAAACAAGCAACTTATGTGTTAATGATGTGATTGGTGACTTGCCTAAAATTTCTGCAAATCCAAAACCTAATAATTACAAAGAAGAAAGTGAAGTATCTTATTCAAATTCTAAGTGTTTTGGAAAGAACATCTCAGAGATTACATACAATAAACTCCTGTCTAATAGCAACAAGAAATACCTAAAATTGATTAATAATTACAAGGGTAAAAAAATAAAAACACCCTTCCTATTTAATCACAAATCAAGATATCATAACAAAAGAGATTTATTTATATACAAGAATTTAGTTCCAGGGAAGTACCTAAATGATCCTGTGAACAAAAAAGCACTGTCTAAAGTCACCTATGGAGTTCACATAAATGAAAAAGGTGAAAAACAAGTAAAAGGATTTGGAGACAAATACTTTAAACTAAATCCAAACTCAGTGTCAAAGACAATAATAGCACATCTTGAGACAGATGGAAACTCTTATGTTCATCCTGGAGAAAAGCCTAGAAGTATTACACCTAGAGAAGCTGCTAGAATTCAATCATTTCCAGATTGGTATTTTTTCACTGGAAGCACTCGAAACCAATTCAAGCAAATAGGCAATGCGGTACCTCCAGCTCTTGCTAGTATTATTGCAGAGCAATTCATTGACACACTAAATAAAATGACACAATGAAGAAATTGACTTTCATTGATTTATTTGCAGGTTGCGGAGGTCTCTCCGAAGGGTTTTTATCTTCTAATAAGTATGAAGGGTTGGCTCATGTTGAATGGGAAATACCAATGGTTAGAACGCTTCGTCATCGTCTAACAGATCGTTGGAAACACTCCAATGAAGATTCTCTTAAACGAGTTATTCATTTTGACATTCAAAAGACAAAGGAATTAATTAATGGAAATTGGGGAAAGGGAACTTTAAAAAATTATGGAGCAACAAATCACAAGCAAATAATAAATGGTGGTCTTCGCTCTTTAGTTGGCAATAAAAAGGTTGATCTAATCATTGGAGGTCCTCCATGTCAAGCCTATTCGATTGCAGGAAGAGCTCAGGATAAAAACTCCATGAAAGATGACTACAGAAACTACTTGTTTGAGAGTTTTGTTAAAGTAGTTGATGAATTTAGACCAACTGTATTTGTCTTTGAAAATGTACCCGGAATGTTAAGTGCCCAGCCTGGAGGAAAACCTGTAACAGAACGAATTTATGAAGCATTTAAAAAAATAGGCTACGAAATTCCTCCTTCTAAAGATCTTAAAAATGCTGTATTCTCTGCAGCTGATTTAGGAGTTCCTCAAAAAAGAAATAGAGTTATTATTATTGGAATTAAAACAGCGAATTCTAGTGATCTAAAGCTACACTCAATTTACAATGAAATTAAAAAACAATTTGTAAAAAAGCACTCCACTGTTCACCACGCTATATCTCATTTACCAAAATTTAAGCCCTCAAATAAAACTGAAAAAATATATGGTCGAAAGACTTCATATAAGGCTATAGAGAATATTGATCTTAGCGATGACCTAATTCCAAGATATCAAAATCAGCGTGATATAAAAGTCTTTTCAAATTGGCTAAAAAACAATATGAATAGTTGGAATTCTGATGTAAAAATTAAATTCTATAATGATTTAGTAGGGAAAAAATCTTCACACGGAAAATACAGAAGTCTTGATTGGAATAAGCCCTCCCCTACTATTGTAGCACATCTATACAAAGATGGGTTGATGTTTATTCATCCCGATGAAAAACAATCAAGATCAATTACAGTTAGAGAAGCAGCATCTCTTCAATCTTTTCCTGAGGATTTTATTTTTAAAGAAAGAATGGGTTATAATTATAAAATGATCGGCAATGCAGTTCCACCAATGATGGCAAAAAATATAGCAATTGCAATTTACTTTACTCTAAATCGATAAGATTTTTGTATTGACAAAATAGAAGTCCGTTGGAACAGACTAATTCAACTCAAAATAAATATATTATATCATTAAACTTCGATATGTGCTAGGTAAATTTTCTACTATATCAGATGAATCAGAGCGATAATAATCAATTTCCTTTTCTAGTATGTTAAATAGCTGCTCTAGAGTTGATAATAATATATTTGTATAGTCAATAAGTCTCTCTCTTTGTTCGTCTAGTAACATGTGGCTTATAGTCTTCGTACCATGAAAAATATTATTTCTAATCTGATATGTAAAAAAAAGTAATTTATAATGAGAATCGATTTCAAAATTGCCTTCTGCTAAATTATCAGCAGATGTTATATAATTTGACATTATGGTGTTCCCTTGTCCATATTTAGAATTATCATATTTTCTAATATTAAAATCAAGTTGAATTTTTTTTGAATTTTCTAATAATTTGAATCTAGGATCAAATTGGGAATAACATTCTCTAAAATCAATACAATTATTAGCATGAAGGAAATCCAGTAAATTATTAAGTTTATTTTTAAATATACCTCCATTTAAGTAAACTAAGTTCTTTTTCATAATTGACTTCGCCCAATCAATAGAACAAATCATATCAAATGCAAAAAATGAATATATAAACTTTGAGGGTTCAAACAATTGCCAATTTTCCTTATGATTTGGATCTGTTATACCGTGCTTAAGTTCTTTAGCAGAGATACGAAATCTCAAAATTTTTAATTGCTTTATGGAAATACTCTTCTTTTTTATTGGAATGATAACTCATTTACTTCTAATATCAATAATTGTTTTCTAAATAAGCACTTAAGTTTTTAAGTTCGTCTAACAATAGACATCTTTTCACCGTTATGACCCCATTCGAGAACTCCAGGTGTATTAATCATATAATATTTTGTATGAAATCCATCAGGCCATCTTTCATTTTTTTCTTCGAAAATTATTACCACTTTTTCATTTGACATAAATCCTTTCCGCTGTCGAATAAAAATATGAGCAGGTAAATCATCAACAAATACAGAAAGTGCTTTTGATTTAATAATTTTATTTAATTCATCGGTACTTACATCTATCTCATCCATATCAAAAATAGGTATATCCTGCTCGAGAAATAAATTATTTTTGTTCATAATTTTTAAGTTTATATTAGTGTAAAAATTTATCTTAAATTAAAAGATTTTCATCTTTAAAACAAATAAAACAATCAATAGTTTGGTTATATATAATTGAATTTTAAGAAACAAAATGGATAAAAATCAAATTACAGGCAGTATTTATGGTTTCATTGTTGGAGATGCACTAGGAGTTCCGGTTGAGTTTTGCTCAAGGAGTACATTAAGAATAGAACCTCTTGAAGGAATGCTATCCTATGGAACTCATGATCAACCAAAAGGAACATGGTCTGATGATACAAGTTTAATGCTGTGTTTATTAGATGCAATAGGAGATGAATTAGATCTCATTGATATTTCTAAAAAGATGATCAGCTGGATGGATAATTCAAGTTACACTGCTAATGGTGAAGTTTTTGACATTGGTTTTACAACCCGAAATTCACTCATCTATTTAAAAAATGCAATACAAAATAATCTTAAAATACCTCGTTATTCAATTGATGAGAAACAAAATGGAAATGGTTCATTGATGCGGATTCTGCCACTTTTGTTTTATTTTAAAAATAGCAAAAAAAAAGAAGAAGATAACTTTGATTTAATAAACGATATTTCAGCACTTACTCATGGTCACATTCGTTCTTCTATTTCATGTTTGACATATTTAATTTTTTGCAATGAATTGACAAATCAATTAACTAAATCCGAGGCTTATTCTAAATTGAAGAAAAGAATGAATGATTTTTTTAATAAAAATCAGAATTTCACAAATGAGCGAGTCCATTTTGATAGAATTTTAAATCATGACATTACAAAACTTAATGAAGACTCTATAAAATCAAGTGGCTATGTAATTCATAGTCTTGAATGTTCTATCTGGTCATTTCTAACAACATCTTCCTATAAAAATGCAGTTCTCAAGGCAATAAACCTTGGTGAAGACACAGATACAAACGGAGCAATTACTGGTAGTTTAGCCGGTTTATTTTATGGTTTTGATTCAATTCCAGATAATTGGACTAGATGCCTACAGAATAAATCGCTTATTGAAACTATAGTAAAAAACATGAATCGAATATAAAGAGTTTACAAACACATCATCTAATGAAACTTAATCAGTTTTCATAGATTTTTCTAACCGATTCACAATTTGTATTAACCTCTTAAAATTGCAGTTAATTTTCAATAGCATTTATTTAACAATCAATATTTTTTGTCTTGAAATTTTCAATTTATTTAAAATAAAGTCGATGCCTTTATTTGAGTAATCAGCTTTTAATGATTTTGTAATTTCCTCAATAGTTTTTTGTTTTTTTTCCAATCTATGGAGGACTTCGGCTTTTCTTGCATGAGCTATTGCATGAAACTTTTTAGAGTCTACAAGACTAATAGATCTATCAAAATCATCTAACGCATTTTGCATTCTAATTTTAAACTCATTAGGGTTATCTTCATAGTAATACCACCTTTGTGATGGGGGTATTCTTGTATGTAAAATACCTCTAAAAAACCAATAAGCAAATTTAGTTGAATCTAATTCTATTGCCTTAGTTGAATAATGGATAGCTTTATCTATATCATTATTCATTCGTGCAGCTTGATCATAAATCTTAGCTTTATAAATAGCCGATACATCTCCAGCAATTACAATATTCTTTCCTTCAAGTCGAACTTTGTAATGCATTAATCTACCTTCATTGAAAATATCACTAAAATCTATACGTCTATATTTAAATTCCTTTAAAAGTATTTTTTGTCTATCACTAGTTAAATTTGGAGTTTTAACAAATAGGTTTAACCCTTCAATTAATTGATTATCAGTTAATTTTGACAAGCTGTAATGATCTATTAATTCTCTAAATAATCTAGATGCTATTACATTGCTTGGGAAAACACCTTTGACTGATTTTTGAAAACACATATACTCACTTGAAATTGAAGAAAAATTATCAGACTCCACAAGTTCTATTAAAGAGAGTTCTTTCATGAAATTATTTTAAATCATTAAACATTCGTCTTATAAACCAAAATAGAAAAAGAACACCAACAGTAAGATTAGAAATCTCTGTAAAACTCATAGCTTAGTATTTAACTTAAAATCTAATTTTTCTCCATTTACCTGGATTGTCAAATTTTTGATAATTAATATCGTCTTTTAATAAAGCAAAGCGCCAGGAAGCAAAACCAATTTCACACATCCCTTTTTTTGTATATAATTTTGGGTTATAAATATGCTCCAAGTATAACGTGTCCCATTCTTCTGAATATGACCTTACAATATAAACTTTAGCTCCTGAAGGAAATTTTGCATTTGGTACTTTTTTCTCGAAATCTGAATTCAAGCACAATACCTTATCACCTTTTTTAAATTTCATAATTTTAATTTTAAGGTTTTTAATAAATGACATCTAGACTAATTCTAATTCTTTGACTTTCGTTTTAGATGCTTTAATTTTAATCAGCAAATTTTCTTTTTTCCTGAAATGCCAATTGTAAAACCATATTTCATTTCGTCCAGGTAAGGGTTGGTTTACTATTTCTTCTAACCACATAGATATTCCAAGACCACAAAAACCACGAATCGTATATTCACGACCCTTTTTAGGAAAATTCATAAACATCACTTGCGGGTCTTTAACACTAAATGCATCGTTCATACAAAGCACCTTATCCCCTACTTTAAATTGACTTTTGGATTTTTCCATCTTTTAAAATTTCAGCATTAATTTTTACTCTATAGTTCCATCCTGATTTTTTTTGAAGCCATTCTTTTTCTACACTGAAGCTAGCTGCACACATACTTGGCATAGCAAATCGTATTACATCGGAATTCTCCTTTAGACTTTCTATATTTAAAGCAAATCGTTTGTTTTCTTGATTGCGTTCTTGCATGGTTAAAGCAATTTTACGCTCATAATACTTGCGAGGGAACTTCTGAAAATAAACCGATTCATATCGATCCATAAATTCTCTCTTTTTATCCATTTTTTCTCGCCATGCTCTATGAACAACAGCTGCACGATTTGTATAAAACCGAGCAGGCTCTTTTAACTTAAACGGAGTACAATTGAGTTCACGACTTCCATCACGGTAAAAAATTTCGATTGGGGTATGATCATCTAGGCCCCATACAAAATCGATAAGTTCACCACTAATGGTTCTAATTTCTTTGATTTCTGATTTCATCTCATTCATGTTTAAATAAATTTAAACACCAAGAACAATGTGAAAGGAATTCCTTTGTTTTTAAGCAGATTGCTTCACATTCAATCCACCGTGCCCGGAAAGGATCGGTTGGCATACTCAGAGTAACTCTTGATGTATTGTTGTACAAATAAATAAAACGTTTGTGACAGTTTATGTCAAAAACATTGCGTCAATATAAATTATGGATAACCAATTTAATTTTTAGACGGTTGTCTCACATAATTTCCACCGCGCCTTGGTTAAAGATCGGTTGGCATACTTTATAGTAACTCTTAATGCATTTCAAAAATAAGTAAATTATGCTTAATGGTATAATTTTACACAAAGATATTATGTTAATTTATACTATTTGAAGCGAAATTATACTACCTGTATGGGTTTACTATAACTTAAAAAATTTTATAATCCCATTATACCATTTGGTAGGTTATGAGACATATATTTTTACTTTTTAGTTATATTAGCATATAACAAATCTATATTTAATGAACTTTATAAAAAACACCTTTCTAGTTATTGTTGTCTTTTTTATAGGCTCGGCCTTAATTAATATTTTTTTAGACAAAAAAAACCTATCGATGTTTATAGGTTTAGTTTTAGCCATACTTATTGTTCTAAAACCTCATAAGAAATTTGGAAATTTTGGCTCCGGTAAAAAACTATTTAGCGGTATTCCAGATGAGACCATCGAATTCCATAGAAACCAATTGATTGAGCAATTTATTTCTGGAGATTTAGCCAACCATTTTCCAACAGATGTATTTTTAAAGAAAGGTGAAAAACTAATCTTTGATATTCCTGGTATTCAAATATGTGAAGAGAAAACCATTAAAACAAAAGGAAGTCATAGTGGATTTTCCATAAGAGTGATGAGAGGAGTTTCTTATCGATTTGGAGATTTTGAAGCAGCATCGGAAAAAAGAGTAACGCCTCTTGATGTTGGGCATTTTATCCTAACTAACAAGCGGCTTATTTTCTCTGGGAATAAAAAATCATTAGATGTTGCTCTTTCTAAAATCGTTTCAGCAAAACCTGTTGAAAATGGAATTTTGATTGACCGAACAGCCAAACAAAATGTAGAATATTTTATTGGTCTTGACAATGTTAAAATGGATATGACCTTAGTTCCAGAAATTCGGAAAAATGAGACTTGGAAGGAACAACAAGTTAAATTTAAACTCAATGGATTTGATGTAAGAAAGGTCATTCAAGGAGTGATTCAAGTAGATTAATATGATTAAAACTTATAGAGGGAAATATAACCCTAATAGACCTGAGTACTTTAAAATTAGCCGTTCTAAAGTTGAATTTTACCTGAATTGTAAACGTTGTTTTTTTCTAGATCGAAAATTAGGAATAGGACAACCTCCTGGGTTCCCATTTAATCTTAATTCTGCAGTTGACAGCCTTCTGAAAAACGAATTTGACCAATACCGAGAAACTCAAAAGCCTCACCCATACATTAAAAAAATAGGTATTAATGCTGTGCCATTTAAACATGAAAAAATAGAAGAATGGCGCTTCAACTTCAAAGGTGTTTCATATAATCATGAATCTTTGAAATTTCATGTATTTGGGGCAGTTGATGATTTATGGATCAATCTTGATAATAATGAACTTATTGTAGTTGACTATAAATCGACTTCAAAAGCAGGAGAGGTTACTCTAGATGCCGACTGGCAAATTGGATATAAACGTCAAATGGAATTTTACCAACATCTGCTTCGTCGTAATGGATTTAAAGTTTCTGATACTGGGTATTTTGTCTACTGTAATGGAATAAATAACAAACCCCGCTTTGACAAAAAAATGGATTTTAAAATAAGTTTAATTCCATACATAGGAAATGATAATTGGGTAGAAAGTACTCTTAATGAAATTCATTCACTTCTCAATCAAGATCATATTCCAGAACATTCAAAGACTTGTAAGTATTGTGATTACCAAATGAAAACAAGTACATTATAGTCATCTTATTCCCTGCATTATGTTTAAAAAGATATATAGACTGATTACTAAATACTTTTATAAAGAAGATAAGTCAAATTATGTATCAACTCCAATTAATATTATTGGAACTCAACATAATAGAAGAGGTGATAACATAAAACTATGCAGGATAAATGAAACTGTATATTTAAGTATAGAAGAAAATAATATTCATGATAAAAATGCAATTCATGTTAAAAGAAATAATGATAAATCACTTGGATATATACCAAAAAATATAGCTCAAAAATTAGCCCCAGAATTAAGAGACAATAAATGTAGTTGTAAAGCGAAAATATGTAAAATAAACACAGATTTATATGGAAAGATATTTGGCTTATCAATTATTATAAAGCATGATGAATCTATCAACATAAGCCATCAAGAGATGCCTATTGTTTGTCATTTTGAAAGATCTAATAATAATTACTATTTATATTTAAACTCAAACGATAAAATTAAAGATGACATAGTAAATTATTTAGAAGATATTGAGGTTAAAGTTTTAGATGTTTCATTTCCGACAATGCCATCTAATTCCGGTGTACAGTATTATTGGTTAATAAAAATTGAATTCTCTGAAGATAAGTACAATAGTACAGATAGAATCTATGAACTCATAAAAAACAAATTCGGAATATATGATCGAGATGAGGAGTTTGACAGTATTATTAAAGAACATGATAGTGCATTAAAATCGAAAGACAATCAAATAAAAAAAGAAACGCTGTTATTAAAAGATGAGAAACAGGTAATAGAAAGAGAATTTAAAAAAGAACGAGAAAAATTAAAAAAGAAAATTGTCTCACAATTTGAAACTACAATTAAAGGGGTTTGTAATAATATAGAATTCCTTGGAGACTCAATAAAATTTGCATGTGAATGTGATGAAAAAGAAAAGATAATAATCTTCAAAACAATTATTAATATTCAAAAGAATCAAGAACTACTAGAGGGTAGGAAAAAAATAAAAAAAGCAAGAAATTATCATGAGTGTAGATATAAAATGACACAAGATTCAAGTGGATCAGGAGACCCATCAGGTAGGATCTACTTCAACAATACTTCTCCAAAGAAAATATTAATATCTAGAAAGCATGATCAAAGCAAAGACATTGAATTTCTTAAATTAATTTCTGGATTATATACATAAAACTAATAAATGAAAATCTATTGTAATATGCAGATTCAATGCATAAATAGAAAATACATTTGTTGCATTAAATTAATTATAAGCTAGATTAATGCAAAGAAGAGATACTGAAAGAATACATAATTTTTCAAATTTAATTTTTAATAAATTAAACATCTTCGATCTTCAAGGAGTTTTAAAAGAGGGTGATACTTTAAATTGTGGTATAGAATCATATCAAGTTAAAAGCTTTCAATTTATTGATTTTGAGAGCCTTAATTATAATGAAGAACTAGGTAGGTATTTGTTCTGTAAAAACTTAAGTATGCCTTACTATGTGATCATTGTATCTGAAGAGAGTTTTAGATACAGAATTTATGAGGCTGAGCTTGTATTAAACAAATGTACATATCATCTAAAATCTGATTTTAATAAAATAGAATTTCTTGATTGGTGGAGAACTAACCAAAGTTTCACTCAAAAAAAACAAATGTATAATGCAAAAAGTCGAATACAAAATAGCATTATAGACAATGACTTATTTTCAAATAATTTGGCTTGGGGAGTTAATATTGATGGATTTACTCTTGATAAAGACACTAAACAAATTTCAGCTATAATTGAAAAAAGAATTTGCACTTATAAGCCACCGTATAGTGTAGAAACCTATGATCCTAATAGATTTTTTAAAGGAACTAGAAGTAGATCTGGTGATTATCCTTCATGGAAAATATTATTTGAGCTATCAGAGAAATTAAATAGGCCACTAATACTAATGACATTTGACACTAGTAACTCAAATAAATTAGGTGGATCAAAAATTATAGATGTATCAAGATTTGGTTTAAAATATAATAATCAATCAAAACCCTATCAAAATATTTTTGATAACGATATTAAAAACATCTATTCATGGTATGCAAATATGCTATGACATGAAAAAATTATAAACTTGGGAAACGACTCAGGTTTTTTTCTATAGCCTCTGCAAAAGACATTTTCTCACCAATTACATTATACCTCATGTAAATAATCGAAGATAAAACCATCCCATTAATAAAACTAAAAGGCCAAGTTACAATAGATGGAAGAGCAAAAATGAATGATATTCTAGATAGATTTTTACACAATAAATTAAGATAATAATCCAACCAAGTTAGAATTACAAATGGTATTTCTAAAAGCGTTAAAAGAATATAAATAAGCCTAAACATTATCTAAAGTTATTTTTTTTAACATAAAAAATATAATTATTGTGTCAGAAATAATAATTACTCCAACACAAAGAACCCAGCCCAATTAAATGGCTCTGGATAATCTTCCCTCATCTTATTTTGAGCTTTTTTCAGAGCTGCATGAGCATTATACCCATCAAACAAGTATTTATAAAATTCTGACATTAAAATTGAAGTTTCTCTATCAGGAACTTTCCAAAGACTCATAAGTAATTTATCGGCACCAGCCATTTTAAAAGCCCTTTGTAATCCAAAAACACCTTCATTTCCTATTACATCTCCTAACCCGGTTTCACATGCTGAAAGAACTACTAAGTCGACTTGAGAAAGATCAAAAGTTGCAATTTCATTGGCAGTTAAAACACCATCATTTGAAAGAGATGATTTATTTTTATTATTTGCCCCGGCAAATAATAAACCAGATCTAAATAGTGGATTATTAATAACAGAATAATCATTTTGAATTTTAAATATATTATTCTTCATTACAACACTTCTTTTTTTGGGAAAATAAAATCCATGTGAAGCTATATGTATATGATTAGGTTTTTCAGATTCTACTAAGTGTCTAAATGAAAGTTCACTTGCTGATGCACCAGTTCTAATTATTTTATTGATATTATTATTATCCAATAGATTTTCAATGGACTGAGTTTCTGAAATAGTTCCAGGTAATTTTTCAAAATTTAAATCTGCAATATTTCTATATAAGAATCTATCTTGATGATTTATTTGACTTCTAGACATTAATGAATCATCTAAAGATAAATCAAAGTCTACACCCCCAAACACAAGTGACTTTTTAATTATATTATGCTTAGCACTTTTAATTTCAATTATTTGACGAGTACTACTAAGAACTTTTACTGAATATGGCTCATCAATGGTAAGCGCAGGAATTGATATAGAATTTAAAATACCACTTAATGAAACATATACATGACTCTTATTTTTTAAACATGAATCTAAAGGTGCCCAAATCTTATTATATAGATCTGAATTGGAAACATCTGAATAGATAGAATTCACCCTATCTATTAAATTATTTTTACTGTTTAGTATCTGGTTAATATCCTTTTGAGAACATAGCTCAATAATTTTTGGGAACTTAGAATTTGAGTCAATGATTAAAGCAAAATAACTCAGTGAATCTGAATTATTAGGATCACGGAGCAAAGCAACAAATTCAATTGCAAGTTCATTTTCACTTAAATTTGATTGTATCATTCCCCAATCAACAGCTGTTAAATCGTATGGTGAAAACCCATCAATATTGTTGATTTTATTATACAATTCTTTTTCTTTGAAAGAAATCCTATCAAATTGGGTTTGATAATCTATATTTAAATCATTCATTGAGAAAAGAGAATTATCTAATCTTTCCTTCTCTCTTTTTAAATATTTGTAGGAAGATAATAAAGTATTATCGTCATTGGAAATCAGAAATTCTTCGATATAATTTTGGGACAATAAAGAGATGCTTTTTGTTGCCAAAACATTGTTATAAATAGAACCTAATCTTTCATCTAGATCAGTTAATAAGTATACTGAATTTGTTGTTAAAAAGTAATTTTCCAAAGCTCTAGAGATACTTTCTTTTTCTCTTATAGAGGCTACTTTAAATATTTGAGGTACAGATGTGTTTAAAAATAATGAATCTCCTTTTAACGATAGTCTAACTGCAGTATTTTTATTGTGAAGACCTAGTTGTATTTTGATAAAATTCGAAAAAAATTCTGGGGAAGCAGTTCCTATTAAAGAATACATTTCTAGTAATTCATTATAGAGTTTTTGAGCCTCTTTAAATTTGCCTTTTTTTAAAATAAATTTAGCATAGCTTCGAAGGTTAGGAATTAGCTCAAGGGGTGTTTTAGTTGATTTAAAAAAATTAAATAAGCTACTACTTGGTCTAATCTTATCTATTACTTTATTATATAACTCCTCTGATACATTAAGGTTTCCTAAATAACTTTCATACTCTGCTTTATGACAAATAAAATCTATGTAATTAGTACTTTTTTTATCGGATCCAACAAGATCTTCGATTTCATTAAATAAATCTCCTAAGGCATCTAAACTTCTATTTTGAAGATGTGCTTTTATATATCCTAAAAGAAACTCTTTATAAAAAAAATTCTCCTTTGATTCAGCTGATTTACCATATATATCATAAGCTATTTTATAAACATCCAATGCACTTTGAGTATCACCAAATCGATAATAATATAAAGTTCTATCTACAAGCATTTGTACAATATCAATTACATCATGTTGATCCCCATCTATAGGCCTTACTTTATTATAAATCTCTTCAGATTTATATATGTCCCCAATCATTCTATAATACTGTGAAAGCGATTGATAAGCTAACGCTAAAAAATCTCTCTTATCATCGTAAAAATAATTTTCGGCAATTAATACAGCTTCAGTCAAAGGCTCTTCAGCTATAGTTTTATCGCCAGTAAGCATCAGTAAAGTCCCATATAATTTTTTAATTTGATACTCCCTATTTTTTATAATAAGCAATCCTTCCTCTGATTTGAGAAACTTATCTTTCACAAACCAAATTTTACTTGTTTGATAGTTAGTATATTTATTGTTTAATTCCGTTAGGGCATCAATGGATTTTTCATGATTAGCTTCATCAATATACTCTTCTATCTTATCTAAAGACTCAAACATCTCTCTTGCTGAATTTGGAAAAAATATGGTGGGAGGAATATTTATTAGAACATAAGAAAACAGAAACACCCCGATTGGAATTCCATAAAATATTGAGTCTTCACCCAGCTTAGAAAGTGATGCTAGATAAATACCAAACGTTGGTAAAATAATTGACATGACAAAAGCCATGACAAAAGTAAATGAACAAATATCCCAATAACTTTGAGGATCTACTATAAACCAATATAATAGAATGAGATTTAAAAAAATATAAACTGAAGCAGCCAAACAGGTAGCTGGAATTAAGAAATTTAGAATAGACCTTAGTTGAGCAAACATATTTTTAATTTAAAAACTTTAAAACCAACGTAAATTTCCTAGAATATTTGGCTTATCCTTAAGATAATCGGGACTATTAGAAGTTATTTTATTTAATAGCGATCTTGCATTGCTTATAGCACCATTTTGAACATATGCTAATGCTAGAAAATATAAAACATCATCATTTGAAATTCGTGATTTTTTAGTGAACTCTCTTTTCTCAAGGGCAAGTTTTTCAAATGAAATTATGGCTCTAGCTGTGTTATTTGCATATAAATCTGATAATCCAGCATAAAAATAAATATCAATATTATGATTAAATAAATCAGGGACTTGTGAAAATAATTCTGAAGAAGCTAGATAGTCTCCATCATTATATTTTATTAAAGCTAATTGAATAATATCACTTTCAGTTAATGAAAATCCTTCAATACTAATACCATCTCCTCGAACCAATTGATTTTGAGCATTAAAGCTTAACTCCATTGGTGTTTTTTCGAGATAAAATGCCAAGAACTCCTCATTTGAATATTTATGTGGTTGCCATAAAATAAAAACAACTCCTATAATAATAGCAGCATAGGCAAATACTGGCGACTTTGTCCATGAAGCATAGTTTGCAACTTGCGCTACTTGTTTATAACTATTTAAAGGGTCAACTATATTTGAAAGTACTGATTGTCTTAAAAAGGCAGTTCTTTTAATTTCACTTTTCCTGAATGATAGTTGATTTTCAGAAAACTCATTTGGCTCAATAACATCGACTGATAGATTACTTATGGAACCAAGTTTTTTATGAAGTAGTTTTGTTAAAATAGGTTGCTCATTCCATGTCTCAATAATAAACGGATAACCTAAAATAGACTCATCATCAATAAATATATCTTCATCAGTTCGACTTTCTATTTGTTTCGATATTGGTTGTACACGAACGAATTCCTCATCGTTTATACTTTCAGGTGCTAGAACTATAAAAATAATAAACTCATGCTCACTATTGACCTCATTACCATTAATATCGATAAAGGACTTCTTAGTAAGCCATATTTCGTTTTTGTTTATTTTATTTAGGTTCATCAACATAGTCCTGATTAATTTCTTGTTCCTTTACACCAAGTGATTTGCTGTTGAAGTTCTTTTTTTTGTTTTTCAGACAAACACTGAACTCCACTCCAATTATTTTGATGATTTTGTAATTCATCGATTAAATAAGGCATCGATAACTTTAAAAGAAAATGAGATTTAACATTATATAAAGGGGAAATTTTGGTAGTAAAGACGCAACTACCAATTTTATATGCTTTTGTTGTGCCGGGGGTAAGAATAGCAGTGATTTGATCAGTTTTCAACCTTTCGACGATAGCCGGATGATAACCTATTCCTTTTTTATTTTTAGCAAAACTATTTAACCAAATATAATTAGGCGCTGCCCAAACAGATCCAACTTTTACTTTTTGAAATTTTTTGAAAATTGAAAACAAACCCAAACAATATTTTTATAAATATTATCAAATATAGGGTAATTTATAATTAACTGTTCTTAATGTCTTTAATAAACTGATTAAATTCATCTAGCTCTTTTGTATAGAAATCAGTATAAAATTTATCCCAACTAGTAATATTTTTATAGTCAAAAGAAAATTTTTCACGAACCTTAACACCTTTATTTTCAACATATAAAAAAAACTCACTTCCGGGAGAATTATTAAATAGTCCCGCCATATTAACTTTTCCTGAAAGAAAATCTAGTAATCCCTTTTCATATATATGATAAAAAATATGGTCATTTCCCTTAAGCTTCACTTTCAACCAGTGGTCTTCATTACACCTATATAACTCGCAGTAAAAATCAACAGATTTAATCAAATCTGTTATCTTTTCAAACTCTAAAACGTACCTATCCATTTAACATCAATTAATTTGATCATGATATTTATTTTGCCGCCATAAATATTTATAACTTTTAAGTATATATTCGTTTATTAAATTATTTATATAATCTTGATATTGCTTCATACATTTTACCATTTAAATAATTACTTAGAACTAGATGACAATATTGATTGATGAACCGACTCTCCTTTATGACTAAGTCCATAAAAGGTATTGTCATCTAGATTAAGTCTTGTTTCTACTCCCTCCGAGACACCTGGAGTGAAACTTGCATTTTCTTTTGACTTTTCAAACTGATCGAAAATATCATTCAATGACTGCATTATGATTGCTTTATCCAATGATATTAGATGATCATTATCTTTTTTAATTTTAGAATCAATTGCTGAAGTTTTTATAATCTTATTAAAGTAATCTCTGTAAATTTTATTATTATTGAAAATATCACATGCAACCATCTGGTTTCCGACAAAAATTAAAAGTCCATTTGCTTTAGGCTGCATTTTAAATTTTTTTGAAATATCTTCTAGTTCTTCTTTATAATTCTCAAACAAATCTGAATGAGACATGGTCTTTGAGTGAAATTCTAATGAATCAGATACAGATGCAACTTTATTCCAAACAGTAGATTGGTCTGCAACAAAGTCTACTCTATTTAGCTTTTTGGATTCACTAATATAGTTTGCTTTAGAGTATCTAATTGATCTATGGGCGATTTCATCTGAAGGTTTAAACCTTGAACTTTTATATTCCCATCGTCCCTCTTCAACGCAGCTAACAGGCAGAATTATTTTTGATTTTGGAGCAACCAAAACAGATGTATTAACTACTCTATTTTGCTTAGCACCCTTTAATATGTCTCCATCAAGTATGAATATGTAACTCTCACTTAAATTTTCAAGTTCAATCGTATTTACACGTTCACTTTCTTCTAATTCTTTGACAATAATTAAGTTTTCATCAAATGCTTCATGAAGACTAATAATACTATCTAAAACAGCTGTATCATAACTAATTTGAGCTACGGTAATATTTCCTTGATTTTGAATATTTAATAATTCTGTATGGTCTTTTAAAAATAAATTGTTGTTTTTCATAGTTAAAGTGGTTTTAAAATTATGTTCTGGATTAAATTTGTTAGATATGTGTGAAATAACTGTTAAAGAAATTATTATTAGTAAAAAAGATGAAACAATAATGTGGAGACTTTTCATTGATCAATAAATAAAATGATTGTGACACTTAGTGACACTTATTTAGTGAGATATACGATAATATTTCTAGCCTGATGCATTGATAATCCTACAACCTCTTTTTTGTTGTTTTTACCAATCATTTTGCCATTTTTGGTAATTATAATTTCCGAATCAATATTTGACTTTCGAAGTGGTGTTTTGGGTATATGGATATTTTGACTAAATAGCTTTTTTTTATTTCAATAATATTAGTTGAATATTCTAGATCATTAATACTTTTGGGGTATGATTCCATTCTATCATCTGGTATAGAAGATAATTCTTGGTGGCTAGGAATTTTACAATCTAATACCTGTTCTAATTCTAGTCGCATATCAGGATGCTTAAAAAGTACTTTAGCTAACCTACATTTAGAATCAGTAATTTGATGGAATGCAAATATTTGGATCTTATAATTGTAATTAAACTCAGAATATTTACCCAATTTGAATTTTTCAAATTCA
The DNA here is from genome assembly GCA_028110365.1 of Flavobacteriales bacterium. Classification (GTDB taxonomy): domain Bacteria; phylum Bacteroidota; class Bacteroidia; order Flavobacteriales; family UBA7430; genus UBA6772. The sequence continues at coordinate 11,611 of JAOGVT010000004.1, read as the reverse complement.
TTATAATATTTTTCAGGAATTCTATACACATGAACAATTTCATTAAAACCTGACGTGTAATTAAAAACCAAATCATCAGAGTCATCTATAAAGTGATTGTTTTCATATACAACAAATATGTGCTTATTATAATGCGGATAGTTTTTATCATATATATAACAAGATTTTACAGCGCCAACTATATTTTGGCTAATTGAAGGCAACATATATATATAAGTTTTATTCATCGAGTTGAGATTTTGATTAACAACTCTGCAAATATTATATTCAAGTATGCACTAAATCTGCATACTTTATTTTATTCTATAATTCTTAAATAAATTTATAGTAGTATTGCCTTATAATTTAACATATATCAAATGGCTACAAATAAAAATGCACAGCTCAGATACAAAATACTTGATGAATGTTTTTCTAATTTCAATGTAAAATATTCATACGATGATTTACTTGAAAAGTTAAATAATGTGCTGGGTGAATATGGCCACCAAGTAAAACTGCGTCAATTACAAGATGACATAAAATACATGAAGAGTTACTATGAAATCGAGCTAATTGAAGACAAAAAACTAGATAATTATACTAAGAGAAATAAAAAAACCTTTAGATATGCGAAAAAAGGCATGTCGATATATATAAAGCCTATCACTGAACTTGAAAAAGACCAGTTAAAAGAATGTCTCCATACACTCAATAGAATTAAAGGCTTGCCGCAGTTTGAGTGGGTACAAGATATGATAGTTAAAATTGATTCTACTTTTAATTTAAATGACAATGCAAATAACATTATTGGGTTTGAACAAAATATAGATTTACATAATATTAACTTAATCACTGACTTATATTATAAGATAGTAAATAAGAGACCTATTACAATTAAGTATAACATCAGCTTTAAAAAAATTGAACAACTAACTTGTCATCCTTATTTTTTAAAACAATATAATAACCGTTGGTTTTTAATTGGAAAATGTGAACAACATATAAGAGAGATTAGTATTTTTCCTCTTGATAGAATTACTGAATTTGATGAAATTGATATTAAATTTATTGAGTCAAATATTGACTTTGAAGAATATTTCTATGAAATCGTAGGAGTTAGTTTAGTAGATACAGAATCAGAAATCATAAAACTTAAAGTTCATGAAAGTCAGCTAAACTATATAAAAACAAAACCTATTCATCCTTCTCAAAAATATTACATTGACAATCAAGGAGAAACCATTGTTAAATTAAAACTTAAAATAAATTTCGAACTTGAAAATCATCTTCTCCAATATGGAGAAAGAGTTCAAGTAATTGAGCCCACTCATCTTAGGGACCGACTCTTTGAAAGAATTAAATTATCAAAAGACTCATACGAATCAATAATTAATAGTACCAAAAAAGAATAAATTCCTAACACGCAAATTCAATGCGTGACAGCCATTTTGCTTTGTATAATAATTCAAAAAGCAAAAGATGGCATTATATCATTTTACCGATTCAAGAAATGTAAATTCTATTATGAGACATGGATTATTGTCCTGGCCTCTCATATTTAAATATGATATTGATGCTATTCTAAGCTCAAATGAGTTGTCAAGAAATCTTGATAGCAACAAAGGATTGGGACCATATGTGAGATTAGCTCTAAAACCTTCACATAAAATGCTTAATCGAGTTTTAAACGATGGAACAATTCAGGAATTGGTTTGGCTACAAATAGATGATTCAATACTTAATAATAATGGAGTGTTATATTCTGATACAAATGCAGCAGCGAATAGAGCAACTATTAATTATGACTGGAGGAATGCATTTAATAATGGAGACGATCAAGCCGAAATACTAATACCACAAAAGATATCACCTAATTACATTAAAATTTTTAATTAAAAATTATGGCTAAAAGACCAATATTTATAAGTAGTGACATTAATAGAGATCACCAATTTTTCAATTCTAAAATGGTTGAATTTAATTGGCATCCTGGGTTTGCAGTATCTCAAAAAAGAAAATCAATTGATTCATTGCACAAAAATTTTATCTCCGAATTCCCTGAAAAAAATGTACTTGAAATTTCTACTAAATCTGAAAATCCTTTAGGTGTTTCACTTAGTGCATTTAACTTGAAAATCAATCATTCAAAATATGGAATGATGCCGATAGAATGTGCATATCAAGGAGGGAAGATATTTGAAAGAAGTGGACAGTTTATCAATATGTATTCTATGAATCCTTACAAAATAAAAAAAGATATAAGATTAAAAGAATCAGGACGAATCATAGGTTTTGAATTTGATAGTCAAGAGTTTGATATTAATCCAACTGGACTTTTTTATAATTGGATTTACATAAAAGCTCTAAATGAAAACAAATTATTAAGAGAAGAATTATTAAAATTCTCAGCTTTTTCAGACATTGAATACAACCCGACAAAATCAGTTAATTGTCAAGCAAAAGCATGTGCTTTATTTATTAGTCTTTGCAAAGCAAATCTTATTGATAAAGCCGTCAAAGATGTTAATGTTTTTAAAAGCATTCAACAAGGTGTTGACAAATACGATAATATTGGATATACTAATACTCAGATTACCTTAGACATATAGTATCATGAATCAAAAGTCACTTAGAAAAATCAAAATCAAACAGCAAGAAATATTTAATGCAGTAAGAAATAGCACAAATATCCATGTGAATAAAAAAAAATATAATCGCAAAAGTTTAAAAGATCCAAACAAGTCATGTGATTAATATTGATTGCCATATTTTTTATTAGATTTATTCTCTAAACATAAAATAATGGCAAAAATTATAATCAGCTTCATTGGTACCGGAGGATATGCTGACCGATCTAATAAGTCAAGAGGTGAATACAGAAAAACTCTATACTCGATTGACAATAGAAAGTATGAGACTGAATTTATCGCTACCGCTTTAATGGAACACCACTCAGCGGATAAGATTATTTACATTGGAACACTAAAAGCAATGTGGGATGTGGTCTACGACTCTTACACTGAAAATCCATCATCAGAGGTTTGGGAAAAATTATCAAATGATGTTGAACAAGCAAATCATAATACAGATATAAATAAAGGAGATTTTATTAAGGAAGTATTTAAAAATTCAAAAATTGCGCCAGTAATCATCAAATACGGTTTAAATAACCAAGAGCACCAATTCAATATTCAACAACTTTTTGAGATAGAAAATCACATCCAAAGTGGAGATCAACTTTATCTAGATATTACCCATGGATTTCGATCACTACCTCTAATCTTAACAAACGTACTTAACTTTATTGTTGATCATATTAAAAAGAACATTAGTGTTGAAGATATTACATATGGTATGCATGAAGTTAGTAATGAACTCGATGGAATAAGCCCAATAGTTAGCTTAGGTGTTCTCAAAGATTTAAATAATTCTATCAAAGCATCACATGAATTCATTGAATATGGAAATGCTTATCTATTTTCAAAAATATTATCTGAAATAAAAGAAAGTAAAAGTGCTAGTGTCTTACTTAAAGATTTTTCAAACACTAAGTCACTAAACCATATTTACAATCTAAAACAATCAATTATTAAACTTAAAGGAATCCAGTTAAATAACCTCACTCCTCTTCAATCACTAACTATTCCTAAAACAATAAAATCATTTATTGATTTATTTAAAAATGCAAAAGATGATTCTCATTTTCAATTTGAAATTGCAGTTTGGAACTTAAAAAATCACTCATATGGTTATGCTGCAATTGGCCTGAGTGAATCAATAGTGTCAAAAGTTTGTGAGTGTCTAAACATAGATTCTAAAGATGAATTCAGTAGATCACTTGCGAAAAAAGTATTCAATAAGGAAAAACAAAATAAAGTTCAAAACGAGTTAAAAAAATATCTTGAGTTCAAGGGCAGAAAAGATCTTATCGATGAAATACCAATAATTTTAAAAAAGAGAGCAACTTTTAGTGGTTATGTAAATTTATTTAAAAAGATAAATAAAATTAGAATTATTGTTGCACACGCAATAGAACACCCATATAGTGTAGACCAACTTTTAAATAATCTAAACTCAAGCATTGAAGAAACAAAAGAATTTATTTACTCTGATAAATTTTCCTACTAAATTCTCTATTACGCATTATGAGTGCGTAACAACATCTAATATTTGTAAAAAACTTTACAGATATAATGGGTGGCATCATTTTTTTCATAATAATTTTTGCAATAATAGGATCCTTAAATTCTACAACTCATAGTACGTCAAATTATAGCAGCACTTCATCATCATATAAGGTAACACCGACATATAATTCAACAACTACTTCAATAAATAGAAAGAGTCAATACAGTCCATCATCAATTTCAGTTTCACCAAGATCGATATCTAGTAAACCGAGCATTAGATTAAGCTTAATTGATGGTCAATACAGAACTTTTGAAAATCACTACGTCAATGGAGTACAATACACATTTGGATTCCCGAAACATGGATGTAAAGACCGAAGAGTTTGGGTTGGGATAGACAAAATGGAGATAGAACGAATATCAATGGCTGAGGCAAATAGAAGAATAAAACAAAAACATTACGTTGGATATTCAAATAACACCAAATCAATTGGATATTCAAGCTCTTACGGTTACTGCAATCGATGTAATAAAAAACTCAGAGGAAATAGATCAAAAAAGAATTGTTACGCATGTTGGAAATCTGGATATAGATAAATTATGAGATACAAAAAACTATTAGAAGTAAAGGAGGATGGCAATAGATTATATTTTGCATTCTTTAAAAACAATGAGCAGAAAATTATTGCCCTTCCAAAAGCAGGAGCTTTAAATAAAGCTATTTACGCCGGAAGTGATTATTCAAATTTAAAAATAACAACTGGAGAAACTGCAAAAATAATGTTAGATTCGTTAATGAAATCGGCAATTAAAAATCACCCAAAATTTATTTGTTGTGACTCAGGAATTCAAAAACTATTAAAAGGGTAAAGTCGAATTTTTATGGGATATATATTTGAAAACTTATATATTAAAAATTTTAAAGGATTTAGAGAGAGTACTGCAATAAAAATTGCTGACATCAACCTCTTAACTGGTAAAAATAATGCCGGCAAGTCTTCTTTAATTGAATTAATAGAAATTCTTTCATTATCAATGAGCAATAATGGAATTACTAAGTTAAAATTCTCTAGCTTACAAAAATTCCTCTCTTTTGATAAGGCGCTAAATTATGAGTCAAAAACTAAAGAAATAGTATTAACTTTTCCAAGTACGTTAAAATATTTTGGTAAAGAAAATTTGTTTCATATCCGATTTACCTTTGAAAAATCAATTATTAATCCTCTAGATGGTTTTCTGAAATCTATTAAGTATTTACATATTACGATTGACTCTAAAAATAAAGAGAATGAAGAACTAATATTTGAGATAAAAGATAATCAAATTATAAAGTCCCCTAGAGAAGAAGAACAAGAAGGTGGGGAATTACCTACCGCAAAATTCTTTTGTAATTTACCCTTCATTTTTAATCATGTTAGACAACAATTAAAATCCTCATTTGACAAGAAAAAAGATGATCTAGACCCAACAAAATGGAAAGAAGTGACAATAGGCGGAAAGGTAGTTTATGTAGAAAAGGACAGCGAAGAAAAAATTGAAAATCAAGAGAGGTTCCATGAACTTATGGCAAGCTTACCAACTTATAATGATTACAAAACAGAATTTTATGATGACAAATACGAAAATGTAGAATTTTTTAACAGTACATCCCAGACAATAGATTATTATGACTATGGCGTATTTATCAATGAGCACATGAAAGATGATAAAGAATATGGATTTTCTATCTATGACTATAAAAATATATATGAGAGCAACAATGAGTATTTTGACAAAATAGCCCAAAAAAGACATCAAGAACTTGAAGGAAGCTTTAATCTATCTGGGACAATGCATTACAGAGTAAATGACATTAATTTTGAATCATTAGCTTCTCATTCTGTTATTCATGAATTTTGGGATCACTTAAATAATAAATTAGATGAAGAAGGTCTCACTAAAATTCATTTTATTGATCATTCTCCAAAATCACTTTTTGGCAAATTGATTTTTGAATCAATTGTTGTGGAGTTTATAAAACCACTTATCATATACAATAATAATTCTCAGAAGCCTACTATAGTAGATATTACTAGAGATAATAATTTAGATTTTTTATTAAAATCTCTTTACAATAAAAATCTTCATAAAGAATCAATAGAGTATTCCTTTTTAAATTTTTGGTTAAATGAGTTTGGTTATGGGAGTAGCTTCAAATTAATAGAAGAAGATAAAAAAATTAGTATATTATTTAATGAAAATAAAAGAATTGATTCATTCGGTCGAGGGCTTCAATCTTTACTAAAAACACTTATTAGTATCACATCTAAAGCTGAAGATAATTTTGGGCGGAGTATCAAATCTCCTCATTACTCTAGTTCAATTCTAATATTAATTGAACCAGAATCAAATCTACATCCCGATCTTCAATCAAAACTTGCAGACTTAATTATCGATGCCAATAACAAATTTTCTATACAATTTATTATTGAGACACATAGCGAATATCTAATCAGAAAATTACAGTATTGGACTTCAATTGGTAAGATAAATCCTGAACAAACAATTTTAAATTATTTTGACAAAGATCAATTAAAAAAAACAATTAAAATTAATCAAATCACAATTGATAAAACAGGTAACCTAAGTGATAATTTAGGAGAAGGATTTATTGACCATGCCCCAAAACTGATGTTAGATCTTTTAAATTTGAAAAAGAAAAATAATCTGAACTGATGCTTATTTTCATTGATGATAAATTCTCAAAAGAGATCATAAAAATAGACCACAATCATAAAATTGTTGAGGACTTTATCACCCAAATATTCATAAAAAGTAAAGGATATAATTTAGTAACATCTCTAACTGAATTAGAAGTTGAAAATTTATTAGTAAAAATACAAGACCCAATAATTCGTCTCTTGATAGATGATTGCAAATCAATCGAATACGAGACATCTATTAATAAAGTAGTAAATGATGACTCATCAATCCATAAAATACTCTTAGTAAATAATTCTATTACCAAGATAAATAACACATCTATTGAGTATTTCAATTCTCAAAATATTAAAGATAAATGGATCAAATATTCCACATTGAGAACTGATTATTCATTACCAACATCTAATGATTATGATCTTGACCCAGAAGAGAGGTTCTCAGATTGGAATAATCTTAGTAGATGGAATCACCCTATATCTGATATATATATTTATGATAAATATTTATTAGTTGACACTAAAAATCAATCTATCAAAAATAATTTGATACCAATGTTATCACAGCTGGGTACATTCTCAGACAATGAAGTGAAAATTAAAATATTTACTCTAGAGGAAAATATTTGTACTGACCATAAAAACAAATCAAAAACCTATCCCTTCGAAAAAAATACTGACAAAAAAATAAAATATATTTTTGATCAATTTAAAAAGCAATTTGATAATATTAATTTATCTATTTGTGTGATATCTTATAAAGCATTATGTGAAAATCGAGATGATTTTTTTTGGCTTGAACATGATAGAATGTTAATGACAAACTACTATCTTATTGAAAGAGGACAAGGTTTTAATATTTTCAATAAAGATTTTGACATATTAGATGGAAGTAAAATAACTTTTGATTATTTATTTCACCGAAGTAATTATGCTAATTTTTTCTTGAGAAGAAAGTACATTGATAAACTAATACATCTATCGGATTCTGAACCCAACTATGTTTCTAATTATTCATTTTGATGATTACTTTATTGATCTGAACAATTATTTACTTCAAAATACCTTGCAGCTTGGTCATCTCCCAACATCTTAGCTTTTTTAAAATCTTCACAGGCAGACTCTAAATCAAACAATGTCCCATAACACAGAGCTCTATTGAATATAGATGCAATTACTTCATCACTAGGATCAGAAATCAAAGTATCTAACTCAATTCTTTTTGTAAACTGTTCAATTGCATTTTCACTCTGTCCTAGTTCCATGTATAATTCACCCAAATAAAAAACAGCCGATCCACAAAACTCATTGATACTTAATGCTTTTGAAAAATCTTCTTTTGCTAATGAATCATTTAAAAGTGAATAGTAAGAATAACCTCTTTCTGCGAATGCTTTATCATTTAATGAATCTATTTTAATAGCCAAAGAAAATGCCTCAATTGCTTTTTTAGCATTACCACGATATTGATAATCTATTCCAGCATCAACGAGTAATAAACTTTTGATGGTACTATCATTATTTAAGTAGTGCTCAAAAGAGTTTAAATAAAAACCTGAGTTATAATAGATAAAAACCAATGACTTATAAAGAGTAAAACAAATAATAGAGACAATAATAATTTTCTTCATTACTAAAAATTTAATTCTGTTGTAGGTAAATCTTAGCTAAGATGAGAAATTTTAAAATAAAAGGTGAATTCTTTAAACTAGTTATTTCTATTTCATATAAATCAAACAACGCAGATAGAATGCATATTTACAAAATACTTTTGATGAAAATTATTTTATGAAAAAAGCTATCAACATCATATTTATTCTTATTGGATTTGTAATCCAAAACTTTCAAGCCCAAAATAATATAGAATACTCATTAACAGAAAATGAAGATTATCATGATCAGATTAAAGCTGTTATTAATAACAAAGAATATATTCTAATCTCCCATGAAGAAGAATTATGTCTTCATATAGTTAGAAGTGATGACTTTAACAATGATCAATACAAAGATTTAGTTATACAACATGTTACTGCATGTGGTGGAAATTGCTGTGCAAACAGTTATCAAGTATTCTCTTTCGATGGAAATAAGTTTCATAAAAGTGATATTGTAGGATACGATTGGGACGGTATTGAAATTGTACAAAAAGAACTTGGATTTTCATTTGTTATTGATGATGTTCATGAAGGAGCAGGTAACACATCTATTTGTAATGATAGAGTCCTGGTGTATAAACTTATAGAACACAAATTTGAACTCATAAATGAAATTACTGACCAACAGATACCTGCTATAGTTCAATTAACATCGGAAGATTTTGAAAAAACATATCCTGATGACTTAGGGATTGTTGATAATAGAATTTCATTGACTTTCGACATTGATAATGACGACAAAATAGACACAATATCAGCGTCATATTGGTGGCGATGGGGAAGATTGTCATGGTGGAAAATCAATTTTGGAAATGGGTCTACTTATTATTGTGAGGAGTATTCATCACCTAAAAGAATTGGAATTATGAAATCAACAACAAATGATGTTCATGATATTGTTCTTGAGTGTGATGAAATATTAAAATGGAATGGAGAAACATTCCAGCAGATAAAATAAATTTATGAGATTTAATAAACAGGGCTTTATCATTTTACTTTTTATGCTGTTTCCAATGATAATCATGGGACAGATTAGTTACTCATTAAATGACAGTATCAAACTAAAAGAATTGGGTGTATGCACTTTTGGTAATGATGTTAAATTCAATAATTTAAATGATGAATTCCATGGACCTCTCCCCGATTGCCGCATTGGGAATTACCATCTATATAGCCTCGAGGATAGTCTCTACTTACTATACCCAAAAACATTAGATTATTGCGGGGCAAGTTCATATAGCTGCTGCTCTAGTTATTTAATTAAACCAGTTGATGGGTACTATATTGAATTAGATGAAATAAGAGGCTTTCTTGATGTTGAAAAATCAAATATAGAAAAAGGGGTTTTTGTAACAAAGGATTATTATAGAACTGGGACTTGTAGTGTTTCGATAATAAATCAATTTACAATTGACCGAGCAAAAATGAAATTCAACAAATCCAAGATCATTGACTTTTCTCATACTAAATTAAATGAATCTCATATTGAACCATGTGATTACTCTAATTTAAATGACTTTTTAAAATCACATTACGCATATATACCCAAGAAATAATCTTTAATAATTTAAGAAACACCACTATATGAAATCGCACTACTTAATATTAATTTTATCATTTATTTTTGGATATACATCAGCACAAAATGACACTACTGAAATATTGGATTTTCCTCCCTACAGTGATGAAGTTTCTTATTCTGGTTGCGATGAAATTTTAGCAAAAGCCCCTAGTGCTGAAGACCTGATTATTTTTAGTGACTCAATAATTGATTTCCGTAATATTGACTCTAGAGTTCCACTTAAATTAAAATTTAATTGGGTATTTGAAGGTTACAATATTTCAGCAGATACAGATTACAATTCTATTGGAGTTGAATCTTTTGAAATAATTAAAGACAACAAAAGAAACGATAAAATTGACTTGGAGGACTTAATTAATATTGAAGCAGAAATGTACATTAAGGAAAATGGAGAGGTGAAAGATATACCACATAAAACAATTTACTTAACAGACTTAAATCTGGATTCATATCTAGATATTGGAATAACAGAAGGCTGTGGTAAAAGTTGTAATAAAATTTATTTTATATACAATCCAATAAAACAAACTTTTCAAAGAGATTATACAAGCTATAGACCAATAAAATATGAATGCCAAGATGATAAAATCATTGTTTATACCTATGCTAATGGGATGCAATGGTATATGATATTTCATGCTTACGTTATTCACCAAGATTCTATTGAGTTTTATCAAAGTTTTGAATTCAATGCCGGTTATAAAGGAGAAAAATACTACCTCCATATATATGAAAATGCTATCGGTGATACGATTAAAATTGACACAATTCCTAAATAAATTATAACAATGAAAAAAAGACTACAAAAGACCTTAACAAAAATTAGAAATTTTAGAACTGGATTTAAAATTTTACTAAGCTTATTGATTTTATCATTTGGTTCATTAATTCCTATAAGCTACTTCGATCAAAATCTTCTTGGGGTCATGATGGCACTAGTATGTGTTTATTGGCTATTCTGGGGGGCAACAAAAAATATTACTACCTCTGAATAAATCAAATGATAAAACATAAAAAAATAATATTAATTATATGTTTAGTAGCACTCTACTTTGAAAGAGAGTTAGCATGTAGAAACCTCGGCTATTGGATAAATAACACCAATTATACATTACTAGAGTCCCTTTGGTTGTTTACTAAACCTTACTGTTTAGTTTTACTTACATTCTTTCTAGTTGTTAGAAAAAATAAACTTTCTATAATTCCTATTATACTTGGAATTATTGGAATTATTAGAAAATCGAATCGATTTATAACTTGGGAAATATGGCAGTATAATAATTTTGATGATTATGAATTATTTACACCACATGATTCATTAGAGATTAGAACTATTTTCACATTATCAGTAAAACTCATTTTTTACATAACATCACTATTGATGTATCAAAAAAAGTTTGATGAAACATAGGAAAAGATTAGGAATAAAAAATTATCAACGAGTAACAATCAAATCATTTAATTAGTCTTAAATTTTTGATTCTTTAACATGGAATTAATTTTACTAACCAAACTTTCAATTTTCATTAAATGTAATTTCTAATGGCCTTGCTTTAATTACAC
>JAOGVT010000039.1:0-4628 GCA_028110365.1 Flavobacteriales bacterium | reverse complement strand
ACTATTCCGCAATGGGCTATTGAAATGGAAGCAGCAGTTCATCCGAATGATGTTAAAACTCTTGTTCGTGTTGTAAATACTCTAGGACAAGAAGTACAACCAGAAAATGAATTTGAAGGTCGTATTCTCTATTATTTGTATAACGATGGTTCAGTAGCGAAAAAAGTAAACTAAAACGAAAACTCTTACCTAATTAATCTCAATAAATCGAAGTACACATTGCTTTGGTTTATTGAGATTTTTTTTGACCAAGATTCAAAAATCAGTCATTTAAATTCTCCCTAAAAATGTTTCCAAAAACTACGGCTCCTGCATCTTGGGATTGCAAGCATGTTGAGACATTTTCAGTGGTACAAATAACTTCACTTTATGTACAATAGAACAACTGCTTTAAGGCTTAGGAGTGCACTCAATAAAATTAGGGGGAATTAGGTAAATTAGGTCATTTCAAACCAAAGGTAGGTCAAAAAAACAGGCACTAGAACATAGTCAAAAGATAAAATAGCTTACCTAATTTACAAGTAGCAATTCATCTCGAGCATACACTAAAGTTCTGTAAAAATATACTGAGTAAGAGCACAAAAAAAAGGTTCACATTTTAAAATTGTGAAGCTTAAAGTTATAAAAAGTAAACTGTATACAGACTAGTATTGCAAGACACAAGGTACATTTGTTTTTATTTGATAGCCTTGTCCGGGGTTTAAGTCTCCAATTCCATTAAACTGAAATTCTGAAATGTAAGCAGCTCCGGCATAATCTTTAATAATGACAATTGCATTAGTGTTGTCAAACAACTGAACAATGGTATCCAAAGGACTTGATTCTTCTCTAAGATAACCCATAACACTCCAGCCACTTTCAAAATTTATTGGATTGTCCTGTGGATTTGTATAAACACCTTCCAAAACAAGATTCGATTCCGAATTCATTTTAAGGAAATAGCCTTGACCAATTTGCAGATCTCCAATACCATTAAAGCTGTATTCTGGTAAGTATGCATTACCTAAAAAGTCTTTTGCAATAGCTAAGTCAGTAACAATAGGACTAAGAACTTGATCTAAAGCAGGGTTATCTGGAAAAATATACGTTGAAATAATACTCCAGCCCTCTAGTATGGCTATAGATTGAGATGCAGGGCTTTCTACCACAGAACTACAGATAGGGTAAGGACAACTAGAAGATGTAGAAGACTCTGAATTATCAGAACAATTTACACCTCCATACGTCCAGTTTCCATCAATTTTATAAGCCCAAGAATCTAAATACTCCCAGGCCTCTCCTGAACCATCAACGTTCACAGATCCAAAAGTCTCTAGTAATTGATTTTGTTCAAAAAGTTCGATTGCATCGTTACCATTTTGATCAATAGAAGAATTTCCTAGTACAATGTATTCAAATTCAGAAAAACAATCAGAAAAATACAAACTCAATTCTTCAATGGCTCTAACCACAAGGACATCTTCACCAGCTGAAACAGATAACGCCTCGAAACTAAACTCTACACTATCTGAGCCGCCACCATTATTTGCGACACCTACACTAAAAATACTCAAATCACTTATATCTTCAAGTGCTCTAAAATGCAATGCTTTTCCTCTAACTCCACCTGAGGGTATATCTAAATCCAACACCCCTTGTAAACTTAAAGCTGCTGTACTAACAAACTCATAATCACAACTAGAATCGTCTTCTGTTGCAATGGAATTGTAATTGTAAGCTAGCGGATCTGTACAACCAAACACTTCTAATTCATCGCATACATTGTCTAAATCCAAGTCATTTAAGCAGGCACCTAGGCAATCCAAATAATTAGATGGATAGATACAGCTATTGTCATTTAAACTAGCAGAAGCATCATAGTTACACGCATTAAGATCTGTACAACCTGAGGAATTGTATACACAAGAGTTGTCGTCTATTGTTGCTAATGGGTTGTAGTTGTTTGCATCGGCATCTGTGCAGCCATAAACCCCATCTTCACATACTTGGTGCCCACCAAGATTATCCCAAGTATCAATAGCTAACACAGACCATTGGCAGCTTTCTTGAGAGGATGACACATTCCATTCTGATCCGTTAAGAACAGTACAATCTCTTACCAAAACATGGTCTTTAGTTGCGTTATCGACATCACAAACACTCCAAGCTTCTCCGGGATCTCCGTTAAAATCTCCCATCCAATCAATAATTTCATAGGAAACTTCTGTTCCAAAAGCTAAAGCGTAGCCATCGTCTCCATTGCTTAAAAAGTCATGAATTTGGTCTGCTTGTTCTATAATAAAAGGATCTGAACTCCCATGAGCGATTATGTAAACACCTCCGGGAGCGACACTTGCACCTTCCGTAAATGTATTCCAATACTCGAATTCACCGGGAATTGATGGAGCATTTGAAACACTAGGAAAAGCATAGCCAGCTAGACTTACTGTGGATTCTGTAGGATTGTAAATTTCTAAGTATTTGTTATTACTAGAGCCTTCGGCATATTCAGAGAAAAAAAGAGGACTTGAATCTGGCGGAACAACAACATCATACTCACATGAACCATCATCTGCATCTGCAGCAGGATCATAATTTATAGCAGCAGTATCAGTACAGCCACTTTCAGGGTTGCAAGGTTGGTTGTAGCTATTTGTTGACAAATTGATACAGCTAAAATAACTATCCCATACAATAGAAACATACTCTGGATGATCTATAAAAGGATTTCTATTGTCCTGAACTCCAAATATGTATTCGTTTCGATTGCGCTCAAAATCATCAACAGGATCTTGCAGATGCCACAACAACAAGGTTCTAATATTCCCTATTTCTGGATTGGGAAAAGTATTTACATCTTCAACTATGGTTAAATCTGGCTCACCTTCATCACCTTCATATCGCAACTCCATATAGAACAAAATACGGGCTACGTCACCTTTTACATTATCAGCTGGTTCCCATGTATCATTTGTATAGTTACAATCTAAAGCTTCAAAATGCTGTTCACCACCTTCATCAAAACTTTTATTGCTTTTTGATGAGTTTACGGTTGCATCAGAAGGTTTTAAGTGGTGAAGATCTGTGTAGGCAGGGTTGTTCCCAAAAACGCCATCTGGGCTAAAATCACCAAGTGATTTTGCCCAAACGTGTTCTCGATTCCAAAAATTAGATTGTGAATTACTTGCAAAATCATCTTTTGGAATACTATTTTGTTTGTAAATTAAAACAACGTTATCTGAATTGTTTGGATCTTCGTCTGTATTTTCTAGGTGGTATTTACATGCATTGTAAGAAACCGTATTGTGGTCTTTTATCAAATCATGTAAAGAAGTCCTAAGTACGCTGCTCGAATTCGTATTCACACCACTGTAATAGCCTTGAGCAAATACTACACAAGGTACTAATAGTAGTGATACTAATAAATAGGAATGCTTCATTCAACACAGGGGTTAGATTTCAATTCATTTTAAAGCCAATTAAGACTTGAAAAACGCTTATTTAATTAATTTCTCTACAGTTCCGTCATTGTAAATTCTAAAGAGCACAGTACCCTCAAAGTAAGTGTTGTTAGGGTTTACCTCTCTACCTAAAACATTAATCACTTTAATAAGTTCTCTTTTAATAGGAGTAGACTCAGCAACTGATGAATCGAATGAGATAGATGAAACTACATTTACAGCATTCACCACAAAAGAAGCATCACCTTCTAACCAAGAAGCTACTTTTAATGGGCTGGTTTTAGAAGCATCCCAAACATAAAAAGAAAATTCTTCTGAGTTAAACAAACCATCTTTAGCTCGAGTAGTTGCATCGTCACCCCAAACGGTTAGCACTGTAACAGGACTTGAATAAACAGCAGAACCTACAAGACTTCCTACTTGGTCATACACAGCTATTTCAGCTCCTGTATGAGGCAATTTAGCCCAAGCTGCGTCTTCTATTACGATGGTCATATTTTGATCTGTAGGCGAAACAGCTGCAAAGTGACTCAAAACATTACTTGTTACTTCTAAAGAAGCATAACGATAAGATTCTTCGTTAGACAAATAGGTAAGTACATCTGCAGTATCAATCTTTAACTGATATCCTTGACCAGGGAACATATCACCAATTCCATTAAAATCATATTCTGGAAGATAAGCACTACCCTGAAAGTCTTTTGCAATAACTAAATTATCAGTAGCGTCAAGTTCAGCAAAAACGGCTTGAGCATTTGCAGAATCAACTCTCAAGTAACCAACCATGTTCCATCCTGAAGCTAATTCAATTGGATTATTTTCAGGAACTGCATAGTCTCCTGAAATCGAAAGAGAAGTATCAGAAGTTAGTTTTAATTGATAACCTTGACCAACCGTTATATCACCTACGCCATTAAAATCATATTCTGGAAGATAAGCACTACCCTGAAAATCTTTTGCAATAGCTACAACGTCAAAAATAGGGTCTAGAACAGAAGCTAAATCTAAATCTAAAGGCATCATGTAAGTTGAGAAAATAGACCAACCTTCTGGCAATGAGATTAATTGAGCTGTAGGATTGCCTGAAACCAAGGCAGAGTGAGACCCTAAATTAGTCCAATCGTCTTGATCCAATACAATCCATTCACTGTCTTCTGCACTTGTTCCAGCAGAGGCTGTCCAATCTGA
>JAOGVT010000038.1:0-4666 GCA_028110365.1 Flavobacteriales bacterium | reverse complement strand
AAACATTGGGTAGACAGAATCTGTAATAAAAGAACCTAAAAAAGCACTAATAGGCACGGCAAATAAAGTAGAAATAAACCCAGTTAATGCGGCACCTATTCCAGCTATATGACCTATTGGCTGAAGGCTAATAGACTTTAAGTTACCAAACAAGAAACCTAAGGAAACAAACTCAAGTACTAGAAAAAAACACAATACCTCTATAGGTGGATTAGGTTGAGCTAAAAATAATAGTAAATAGACTGAGGCTGAAAAAGTGAAGCTAATTAAGGAAAATTTTATAAGTTTTTTCATCCCAAAAAACATAACCAACTTCCCATTTAAAAAAGTAGAAACACCAAATGCTACAGCTAATCCAGCAAAAATTAGAGGAAATTCATCTACTAGACCATACTGATTTTGAAATATTTGCTGAGAAGCACTTAAATACAACATAAAAGAGCCCATAACGATGCCTGAAATAGCGGTGTAAATAAGTGACGACTTGTACTTAATTAGTTCGAAAAAACCATTGGTAAATAAACTAGAGGTAAAAGGTATTCTATTTTCAAAAGATAAGGTCTCCTTTTGTCTACTGTAAAACCATACGGCTACAATAAAACAAAAGAGCATCTTAAAATAAAAAATAGACTGCCATCCATACAACTCAAGAATAAACATTCCCATAGCTGGAGCTAAAATGGGCACCAATACAAATACTACCGTCACAAAAGACATGATGCGAGCCATATCATTTCCCTCGAAGGAATCTCTGATCATAGAATAACTAATTGTTCGGGGTGCAGACAAACCAATGCCTTGTAATACTCGACCAAAAATCATCATTTCAAATGAAGTCGCATAAATACAAACGAAACTGGCAACAATAAAAATGAAAAAACCAATAAATACCAGAGGTTTACGTCCAAAACTATCTGATAAAGGACCAAAAATTAATTGACCAAAACCAAGACCTAAAAAGACCATAATAATTAAAAGTTGACTTGACCCTGAGTCAAAAGAGCCAACATCGTTGGAAATAACAGACATGGCTGGTAATATGGCATCAATTGCAAGAGCAGCCATAGCCATAAGAGATGCCATTAGAGCGATAAACTCTAAGGAGGATTTTTGAGCTTTTGTCATAACATTACATAATTTCTAAAACGACATAAGGAGTTCCTTGAAAACTTAGGGTTTGGGTAGCGTTTGCATTTAAAAAAACTTGGGCTAAGGGTGAAACAGGAGAAATAACATAAACCAGCTGATTTTTAAAGTGAATTTTACCCAAAGCTACTGAAATATAGATAAGCGCTTTGTCGGTTAAAATTAGCGAACCGGATTGGATTGTTGCCTGTTTGTAAACATCACATTGAGAAAGCATTTTAAACTGCTTAAAAACTTGCTGGTATTGGAAGCCTAACTTCTCTTGCTCTAAGTGAATCATAGCTCTAGCGGTTTCGTGTTTGTCACCAGCAGAGCTTTTTGAGGCTGTTTCTAAATCTTGCTTACGTGCTAAGATTTGCTTTTTCAATAAATCGCATTTTTTCTTTACAATAGAAACACAATAGGCCTGAAGTTCTAATTTATAATTCAATGATAAATTCATGGCTCAAAGATGCTAATTTAATAAGGGGGAACAATGAAAATTAAGAATAAAAGGCAACCTACTTTATATAATTTTAATTAAATCAATTGCTGTATATTTACCAATTATAAATACACTATGACATTTAAAGAACTCGGTATTATCGAACCCATCCTTAAAGCATTAAATGCTGAAGGATATATAAAGCCAACACCAATTCAAGAGCAATCTATTCCTATTCTTTTGCAAAGAAAAGATCTTTTAGGATGTGCACAAACTGGGACTGGAAAAACAGCTGCTTTTTCAATCCCAATCATACAACACATTCACAATGAGAAGACTGCAAACAACGGAAGACGCAAAATACAAGCACTTATAGTAACTCCAACTCGAGAACTTGCGATTCAAATTGGCGAAAACTGTACGAAATATGGGAAGTATGCAGATGTGAAAAACACAGTTATCTTCGGAGGTGTTAAACAAAGCTCTCAAACCAATGCACTTCGTAATGGAGTTGATATTTTAGTCGCTACACCTGGGCGACTTTTAGACCTTATGGGCCAAGGCTATGTTTCATTAAAAGATATTAAGTACTGTGTTTTAGATGAGGCAGACCATATGTTAGACATGGGTTTCATTCATGACATAAAAAAACTTATTGCTGTTTTACCTTCAAAAAGACAATCGCTTTTCTTCTCGGCAACAATGCCTCAATCTATTTTAAAGCTGTCCAAATCAATTTTAGGTGATCCGGAAAAAGTGACCATAAAACCTGAACAAGCAACTTCGGAAAAAGTTGAACAAGCTCTTTATTACGTTAGTAAAAAAAGCAAAACCAATTTACTCATTCATTTGATAGAACAGAATGAGATTGATTCTGTGTTGGTCTTTTCTAGAACGAAACATGGCGCAAATAAAATTGTAAAAAAACTTGACCAAGCTAAAATAAAAGCAGAAGCAATTCACGGAAACAAATCTCAAGGGGCAAGACAAAGAGCTTTAGAGAATTTTAAAAACAGAGAAACTAGAGTTCTAATTGCTACTGACATTGCTGCAAGAGGAATCGACGTAAGCCAGCTAGAGCTTGTTATTAATTTAGATTTACCAAACGTTCCTGAAACCTATGTACATCGTATCGGAAGAACTGGTCGAGCCAAAAACTCTGGAGTAGCCATTTCCTTTTGTGATATTGAAGAGCGGCCTTATTTAAAAGATATAGAAAAACTGATTAGCCAAAAGATTCCTGTGGTAACAGACCATCCTTTTGCAGGTGAAGTTGAAGAGTTACCTTTTAAAAAAACACCTACAAGGGGGGGACGTAATTACGGAAAACCAAAAGGAGATCATACGTCTACAAGAACAAAACAACGCAGGCGCTAAACTTGGTGCAAATCGAATTGAGATCTACTTTTCAAAGTAAAATTCAATTTATTTTCTTTCTAAAAACAACCTTTACCTCTGTCCCTTCAATAGATTCGCTGGTTATATAAATACTTGCATTAAGAATACCTACCAGTTTCTTAACAATAGATAAACCTAAACCAGTTGAACTCTCTCCGTTGGTACCAATTCTTCTTGCGCTGGTAAATACATCAAATACATCGGGTAAGGATTCTTTTGAAATTCCAATACCGTTATCCTTAATAACCAAATCGACATATTCCTCACGATTATTTACATCCATAGAAATTGTTCCATCAGGATAACTAAACTTAATTGCATTAGTGACTATATTGCTCACTATCTGCGTAAACTTAACAGAGTCTAACTCTAAATATGTCTCTGACTGAGGTAGAATAACTGTTATGTTTTTACTTAAAAATTGAACCTCCAAGCTCATGCAAACCTCACGCAATTCATCTTCTATTTTTAATCTTGTTAAATTGAGCCTAAATCCATTTGAAGAAATTTGGATATGTGATAATAAATCATCCATCATAAGCATGGTATTATTACACATATCTATAATCTGATTTTGATAAACCTTCACATTTGCATCAGTTGAATTAGTCAATAAGGAGGCCGTTAATTTAATACCTGCAATTGGAGTTCTTAAATCATGAGCAAGCATTTTAATTACATTAGATTGAATTTCATTATGATGAATAACATCCATTTCAGCTTTCTTTCTATCAGTAATATCTTCAGATACTCCAGCAAGTCTATACAATTGTCCTTGCGTATTAAAAATAGCCCAAGATTTAGTATAAACCCACCTAATAGTGCCATCATTTTTGATAATTCTAAATGTAAATTCTTTTTCGTATTCTAAATCACCATCAAAAAAGCTCCTGTATAAACTAATAAACTGATTTTTATCATTAGGATGAATAGCGTCAATATAAGATAGTGGATTAGCCAAAAGACTTTCTTTAGATCTTCCCCAAAGGATTTCATAAGCATTATTAACATAAATAAAATTTAAATGTTCGGTAAAAGCATCTTGAATAAAAAAAACTTGACGCGTATTACTCAATAATTCATCTAATAACTTGCATTGACTTTCAAATGACATAATTATAATATTTGGTTTGGTTCACTTTTGAACTAAAAATAAACTTAATAACATGTATTTAATTTAATCTAATAGAATTAAATCAATTGTTTGTTTGTTTAAAAGTGAGTAGGTCAATAATGAATTTACGCCTTCTAAATTCATTTTTTTACAAATATTAAATCTGTGGTTGTGAACAGTTTTATTTGTAATAGATAATTTTGAGGCGATATCAGATGAACTTTTATTTTTACTAACCTCATGCAATACAACTTTTTCAGTATCAGTGAGTCTATTAATTAAATCAAATACAGTAGAGTTTATAGTAGTCATATGGTTGTAAAAAGATCTCATTTGTGGTGAAATAAATATTTTACCTAAGAATACAGCATTGATACACGTAACAATATCTGTTGCAGCATTATCTTTCAGAACATAACCAGAAGCTCCAGACCTAAAAGCAAAATTGAAAATAGACTCATCTTTATTCATTGTCAAGAAAACAAACTTGATTTTGGGGTGACTTTTACCTAATTTATTGGCTATTTGAATCCCATTTAAATGAGGCATATCAATGTCGAGAATTACTAAATCGGGAATAATTT
>JAOGVT010000037.1:0-4808 GCA_028110365.1 Flavobacteriales bacterium | reverse complement strand
TCAAACGATTCTGAAAAATCAATTTTTAAGGATCCGAACTCCTGATCGACCACTAATTTAAATCCTGAAATTTTTTCCGTAGACTTTTTATTTTTCGGATGTTTCTTTTGAAACGCTCTGACTGTAAGACTGTCTTGTTCGCTAATTGCTACTAAAACTGACAGCCCCGTGTGTTCGTATATAACCTCTCCTCTATTTTTTGCAGCTATAGATTTCATTTAAAATGCACTAGATGATTGTACAAGAACCCGAAGTAGTCTTGCTACTGTAAATTCTGTAAACAACTCCTACTATTTATACTAAAGCTGCTCTAAAGCATTGGCTAAATCAGCCTTTAAGTCTTCTACAGCTTCTACACCTACAGAAATACGAATAAAATTGTCTGCTATTCCAAGTTTTGCTCTTTCTTTTGCAGGAACAGAAGCGTGAGTCATAATGGCAGGATGCTCTATTAAACTCTCTACGCCTCCAAGACTTTCTGCCAAAACAAATAAGTTTACTTCTTCTAAGAAAGTTGTACTCTCTTTTATTCCGCCTTTAAGGTACAAACTTAACATCCCTCCAAAACCAGACATTTGCTGCTTGGCTAATTCATGCTGAGGATGAGAGGCTAAACCAGGGTAAATCACTTTTTCTACTTTGGGGTGAGCTTCTAAAAAACGAGCAATTTCTTGAGCATTTTCCTCATGAGCTCGCATTCTTAAGGCCAAGGTTTTAATTCCTCTTAGCACCAACCAACTGTCAAATGGCGATTGGCTTGGACCTATAGAATTTTGCAGGTACCAAAGTTTATCGTATTGTTCCTTGTTGTTTAACATTACAGCACCACCCACTACATCACTGTGTCCGTTAATGTATTTGGTTAGCGAATGCAAAACCATATCAGCTCCCAGGTCTAATGGGTTTTGAAAATAAGGACTCATAAAGGTATTGTCAACAACCACTTTGGCGTTTACCGCATGAGACGCATCACTAATTGCTTTAATGTCGCTTATTTGAAGCATCGGATTCGTTGGAGATTCTAACCAAACTAAATTGGGTTTAAAAGAGGCTAATTCGCTAAGAACAGACGCTGTATTGCTAGTATTAACATGCTTAATCTCAAATCGATCGTTGTAAATGGTATTTAACAGTCTGTAGGTACCTCCATAAACATCATCGCCACAAAGAATTTTAGTTCCCTGAGGAAAAGACTGAAAAATTAAGGACACAGCAGACATTCCACTTGAGGTAACCATGCAATAATTTGCATTTTCTAAAGAAGCCAAACACTCCTCTAAACGTGTTCTTGTTGGGTTGTGCGAACGCGTATATTCATACCCCTTATGCACCCCTGGACTCGATTGAACAAACGTGGATGTTTGGTATATTGGAGGTATTACAGACCCTGTGATTTCATCGGGTTTGTTTCCAACATGTATAGCTCTGGTACCTTTATGTAATTTATTATTTTCCATTTCCTAAAACATTTTCAATTTGTAAATCTAACTCATCTTTAGTCTCAGCAGCTTCAATGTAGCCCATTTTTCTCATCCACGCATCGTTGTAAATTTTAGAGGCGTACCTGTTCCCAGAATCTGGAAGAATAACTAAAATACGCTCTGGTTTTTCTAAACCTTCGGCATACCTAATAGCCCCTACAACAGCAGAACCACATGAACCACCGGCATAAATACCTTCTTCTTTTAACATTCGTCTGGTCATGTGAAACGACTCTTCGTCGTTCACTCTAACAAAACCATCAATTTGATCGAAAAGTACATTTTTAGGAATGAAATCTTCGCCAATCCCTTCCACTAAATAACTGTAGGCTTTACCCATTTTTCCGGTCTCGTAGTACTCTTTTAAAATAGAGCCTTCACAATCTACAGCAATAGACTTTAAATTTGGCATTTTAGATTTTAAATATCGAGACGAACCTGAAATGGTTCCACCTGTACCAATACCGGCTACCAATGTATCAAATTCACCATTGGTTTGCTCGTATATTTCTGGACCAATCATCTCGTAATGAGAAGCACCATTGTCCATATTACCGTATTGATCTAAAAAAACCGAATTTGGCAGCTTTGCTAAACTGGCTGCAACAGAATAGTACGATCTTGGATCTTCTGGTTCAACAGCCGTAGGACATACGATCACTTTTGCTCCGTACGATTTCAGATTGTCTATTTTTTCTTGAGACTGCTTGTCTGCCATTACAAATACACAATTGTACCCATTAATGGCCGAGAAAATTGCAATTCCTACACCTGTGTTACCCGATGTAGATTCTACAATAGTTCCTCCGGGTTTGAGATCTCCTCGTTTTACCGCTTGTTCACACAAGTAAACCCCCATACGGTCTTTAATAGAACCGCCAGGATTTAAGTATTCTAACTTAACATATATCGATGAGGCAACACTATTGGCTACCTTATTAAGTTTTACAATTGGTGTATTCCCAATTACGTCTATTATATTCTGATCAAACTGCTTCATATGTGACACTAAAAAACCCATCCTTAAGGATAGGTTGTGGTTTTTGAAAATTAAAATTGCTATTTGATTTGAGTTTAGTCAAATTATTGAATAGCTGACTCAAATCTTTTTTAATTTATTACAACAGGGGTAAAATTACAAAAAAATTGAAGTACTCGACAAACTATAAATGAAATAAAAAAATGCCTCTCAAAGGTTGAAAGGCATGATTTTAATCTGAATAGTAACTGTAAAATTAATGCTTTAGGAACTGCTTGGTAACTACAGCATCATTAATGATGAGCTCTAGAGTATACAAACCATTTGTGAAACCAGAAACATTTAAAGGCAATGCTTGACTGCCTATCACATTTTCATATTTATGGTTAGCCACGAGTTGGCCGGCCGTATTAAAAATATTGAATTGCAAATCTGAGGCTTCTTTAATATTTAAAGAAACCTGAAGGTAATCTGATGTAGGATTTGGGTATACATTTAACAAAGCATCAACGTGAGACAAAGCTGAAGTAGCTAATACATTTTCACCAGAAGTAAATCCGTTTGAAATAGCGCTTTCTATTGTCGAAGAAGAACCGTTGTCTATAGAGCCAGAGGAATCCATTAGCATACCCACTATGTGCATATCTTCTATCTTCCAATTAGCTTTCACACCAAACTTAAAATTGAATGTAAAAGAGTTACCGGCTTGTATTGAATTTGGAAACCCTGCAAAACCATCGAAGCTAGGCATTATGGCTCTCGCAACATGATCGTAAACCATCATAGAGGCAGACACTGAGCTCGATAAATCAGCCCAATTAACACCGTCTAAACCAATCAAGTCACCTGAATCTCCGCCTGAATATGAATTAGACTGTGCATAAGAACCACTTGTACCAGAAACACCATCCTCAGTTAATACACATGCAATTTTCCAATTCCCACTGGCAGGAGTAGAAAAATTGACCGTTAAAGAAACGTGTAAAGAATCTCCTTCTTGCTGAGCACCATTTGTAATAATAGCTGTTGGAGGCAGTAAAATACGCTCCATGAAATCGCCTTTAATATCACCAGGATCAATCTCACTTCCACGATCAACCAGGGCACTAGGGTAGCCAGAAACTTGTAAATCTTGGTCGTAAGCAGGAACAGCCATTGGGTCTCCGTTGTGCACGGCAATACCTTGGTAATAGCCCTTAAAATCGCGGGCCATAAAATCCATTGCAACAGTACCACGAGGACACCAACCACACCAGGTTCCCGTACCCTCTTCTGCAATTACAATTTTACCGTCGGCAGGCTTTAGTGCCGTAACTTCAATTGTTTTAGAATCGTCTGTTAAAATATCGTCTTCTACTAAAGAACCGTTAATTGCCGTAATAGTGGCGGTTAATAATTCGAGTTCCTGATTCAAAACAATTGGCGAAGTAAATTCAACTAACATGGACTCATAAGAACTCATATTTACCCCAACAACAGACTCTGTAAGTTGTGAAGAATTAAAATCAAGAACCACATCAAAGGATGTAATATTTTCAGCTCCTAAGTTCTTAACCTCTACTATTGGGTAGCGCTCTTGCGAAATTAAACCATCAATAGGATTTACAGAAAGCATAGCACCGTTAAAATTTGGCAATACAAAAGGAGTATGTGTTAAGGACACATTGTCTACATAAAAGTCGGAACCTTCAGAAGGAAAAATATTTAAAGAAGCAACTTGGTTTATGCCATTAGAGAATGTACCAATAGATTCACCATTGATAAATGCTTCCCAATTATTCGTAGTTAGGTCAATTTCCATTGCTATAGTAAACCAATCAGCTTGAGGATAAACTCCACTAAAAATTTCTGTAGAACTACTCAAAAATGAAATAACACCGTTTGTCATGGTACACTCCATAGCCCAAGTAACTCCAATTTCAGATTCTGCCTGAAAATTAAAATAAGCACCTGCAGATTGCGCAACATACAAATCAGATTCAAAAACAAAATCACCCGAAGTAAAAACCGCTCCAAAATCTGCAATAATATCTACAGGACCGCCACCAGATGCTGTTCCTTCTAGATGAATTGTATTTGAAGTTTCGGGAGTGTCTGAAAGGGTTACCTGGATGTCTTCGGACCCACCTTCAGTCCCACTCCAAGTAGTCCAAACATCTGATTCTTGACAAATATAGTCTCCTGATGTGTAACTTTCGAAATCGTCTGAGAACTGAAACTGAGCATTAACAAATGAACCAATTATTAAAGCCGTAAATAAGAAGTAATTTTTTTTCATGGGGGAATTATTTTAAGTCGTTACAATTTTAGTTAAAAAAAACAACTTTACTCCATATGAAATAGCAAAA
>JAOGVT010000036.1:0-5756 GCA_028110365.1 Flavobacteriales bacterium | reverse complement strand
GTCTGCACTTAAAGCTACTAAATAAGCATCTGAAGAGGATACATTTAAAGAGCTTACAAAACCTGGTGTTAACATTACAGTCATATTTGCCCCCGTATTACCCTCAAAAGCTGAAGGTAAATCACAATCCTGAGCACTTACCGTAGTAAGGGATAAAAGGAAAAGTGATAATATGGATAAAGTTTTTTTCATCTGTTAAAAATTTTAATTAATAAATAGAAAAAAAAAGCCCCCTCGATTGAGAGGGCTTTTTCATGTTTTAACGGTTTACTTAACCATTTTCTTTTCAACAGTTCCGTCATTGTACATGTACAATAAAACTTCACCTCTAAACTGCTCTGCAGCTTTAACCTCTTGACCTAACATATTAACCACTCTTACAAGTGAACGTACATCATTAGGGTGGTTTTGAACTTCCATTTCAATTGCCCATGCTGGTACAGTTGCGGTAAGCGTTCTGTAAGCATCTGCATTTATTGCATGCTCGAAAATAAAGTCTGATTTACCTGTAGAAGAATCTTTAACTCTTACTTGGTAACCTTGACCTGGTTGTAACATTTGAATACCATCAAAGTTAAACTCTGGCCAGTAGAATAAACCTTCGTTGTTCTTAACAATGTTTATGTTGTTTGCAATAGCAGTTTCAGAACCGAATTGGTTTTCGAACTGAGCTACAACTGGAGACTCGTGGTGTAGGTAGTAAGCTACTGTATTCCACTGTGTGTGTAGGTCAATTTCAATTGGAGCTCTGTGGTAATCTAACGTATCGTTAGTTACAAGTAACATCGAGTCATACGTTACAACAGTTGCATCGTAAAGTGTATTCCACCATAGATCGTTTGCATCGTAACGCGCTTGCATATCAGTAATAGTATCAGCTAATTCTTGAGCATCTGCAGCTTCATCAGCAGCAAACCATACAGCAACAGCAGCTAAAGTATCGTCGTAACGCGTATTCCACCATAGGTCGTTTGCATCGTAACGATCTTGCATGTCAGTGATAGTATCAGCCAATTCTTGTGCATCTGCAATTTCATCTGCATCAACCCATTCCATTACTAAAGCTAAGTTTTCGATTACGTGTGCATCTACATCTAAAGCACCAGCTTGGAATAAGATGTTTGCATTATCGAAGTCAGATCCTAAAATACCGTCATTTTCGTTATCTGGTGCAACCGCACCAAAGTTGTAGTCTGTAGCTTGAATGTTTCCATTTTCATCAACGTCGTACAATTCCATTCCGTTTAAAGACCAGTCACAAATAGTTGCATCGTTTTGCGTTGCAATTGGATCGTAGTTAGATGCCATTGGGTCAGTACAACCTTCTACTTGATCTTGACACATTGAATCGTCAGAGACGTTTGCAGCAGCTCCACTTAGAGAAGTTTCACCTGTTAATAAGTTAAGCCCTAAGTTTTGACCAAATGCATCACCAAAGTTTTCAGCATTGTCATGCGTTGGGTTTGCACCTGCACCAGCAAAGTTAACTTTGTCAGCATCCATACAACCTATAGAATATGCTACAGCACAAGAACCATCGTCAGAAGTAGCTAAAGGGTTGAAGTTAGCATTGTCAGCATCCATACAACCATCGTACAATGGAGCTCCAATAGAAACAGAGCTAATAATTACAAATTCACCGTCTTCATAATTACCGTCAAAACCAGCAGTTGCAGTAGTAACGTTAGCATTGTAAACAACACCGTCAGCTCTTTCAACCAACCACACTAAACTTTCAAATTCTTGAAAACCGTTGTCAAGGTTATTGTCAGACCCAAATACTGGCATACCTACTTGAGCGCCAGTCCATACTACAGCACCTGCAGATTGAATACCTGAAACTGCAGAGTAACCTACCAATTCATTTTCTAAACGAGCTGTTTCGTAAACCGCAAATATAATATCACCTTCTACCATTTCTACACCTTCCCAAACACCTAAGTTTTCTACAGGGAATAATACAGACATGTTATTTGAAGTTATATAGGTAGGAGCTTCTTCAGATCCACCACCAACACCCCAAGCGTTGATTCCAGAATATTCACATAAATCATTATCTGGAGTATTTGCAGCTGCATTATAGTTGTCAGCTGCTGGGTTCATACAGTCAACTAAAACTGCTTCACAAGAACCGTCGTTATCTGTAGCTAAAGCATTGTAATTAAATGCAGTTTCGTCATCACAACCAGCAACCTCATCTTCATCACAAACTAAATCACCATCTGCATCGTTTAAACAATTACCGTCACAGTCATAACCTTCTTCAGCATATGTACAAGAGCCATCATCTACGTTTGCAGCAGGATTAAAATTACATGCAACATCGTCCATACAACCTTCGACAATTAAAGTGGCACAAGAACCATCATCTAAGTTAGCACCATCATACTCTAAATAGTCTGAATCAGCACAACCAGACACCACTGGAGCACCATCAATTGTAAAGTCTAAAGACCCTGAAATCATTTCAAATGTGTTAGCTGCATAAGTTAATGGAGGGTCAACATCGGTAATAACAATTACATCACCATCCAATAGAATAGCAAAAGCAAGTTGGTCACCACCAGAAAGGTAATCACAACCACACATAGCATCTGTACCAATAGCAGCAATACCACCAGAACCATCTTCAGCAATCTCAGAGGATGCAGAAACAGGAGTCCCGTCAGTTTTAAAAGCCATTAAGTCTCCACCAACAAAATCGTTTAACGTACCTGCTGGAAACACAACAGACATGTTATTATCAGTGGTTGTTGGAACAAAATTGAAATCTGAAACAGTTTGAGCTAGGGTAACACCTACAGCAAAAACCGATAAAATAAATAAAGAAATTTTCTTCATAACGGGGGGGTTTAGTTAGTAATGTTTTATTTGTGATCTTCTTAAGTTCCAAACTTATAAAAAATATTATTGCCCACCAAACAATACTTATTTATTTTAAAACAATTGAAACTATTTGTACGGATTTTGAGTAAACGCAGTAATAATGAATAAAATAATATATATTTAGTTAAATTGGCTTAAAATTCAACATCACTATTATAGTAACTACAAAATACAACTACATGAGATTTTTTATAGATACCGCAAATACATCACTCATAAAAGAACTAAGTGATTTAAATATGATTGATGGGGTAACCACAAACCCCAGCCTAATGGCTAAAGAAGGAATAAAGGACGAAGCTTGTATTGCACACTATATACACATATGCAAACTAACAAACGGTCCCGTTTCTGCAGAAGTTATTGCTACAGACTTTAACGGAATGCTTGAGGAAGGGCTTGCTTTGGCTAAACTTCATAAAAACATAGTTGTAAAAATACCGATGACTAAAAATGGCGTACAAACCATACAGGAGCTTACCAGTAAGGGAATTAAAACAAATTGCACCTTGGTTTTTTCTGCTGCCCAGGCTCTTTTAGCTGCAAAAGCTGGTGCAACTTATGTGTCTCCTTTTATTGGTAGACTTGAAGATGTAGAAGAAGACGGCTTGGAACTTATTAAAAGCATACGTACCATATTTGACAATTACCAACTGGAAACTCAAATACTAGCAGCTTCTATAAGAAACCAAAATCACATTGTAAAATGTGCAGAATTAGGAGCGGATGTGGTCACAGCTCCTTACGCTTTATTAAACAACCTGTTTGACCACCCACTTACCACAAAAGGACTTGAGCAATTTTTAGCAGATCATGCATCGCTTAATCAATAATAAAATTAGAGTCTTGGTATATAAGGTGTAAATAGACTTTTGGCAATTAGAAACACTAAAATCTAATTTGCTAGAATTCTTTTACAAAGATCTGGTGGGCTTAAGTAAGGCTAAGGCAACTCGTATGTCGTTGTAAGAAACCTCTTCTTTTAAAAACTCAAAGATGGGTTTCAGGCCTTCTGGGTTCTCACATGCCTTAAGAGCTCTTTTAACCTCATCTAAAACAGCTTGCGTAATAAAGGAAGCCAAGTCTACATGATGCCCTTCGGCATAAGCATCAACCAAATGACTCAATACAGTCGTATCTTTTAAACCTCGGCTCAGCGAAATTTCAGGTACGGTTAAACCACTTGCATACATCTCAAACGAAACCATTTTAGTTGACTTTTTAACTTTAGTGTCTACACTTTTAAATTGTGCGATAACTTCCATAAACTTTGGACCGTATTTATGAGCTTTATTTTTACCAACACCAGACACTTCTAAAAATGCAGTGCTGTTAGTTGGCATAAGATTTTGCATATCCTTTAAAGACTTGTCGCTAAAAATAATATAAGGCGGCACATTTTCGGCTTTGGCTAGTTGTGTTCTTAGGCTTCTAAGGTTTTCAAACAAAGAAGAGTTCTTTGCTTTTTTACTTTCTTTTTTAGGCTTTGGTGTTTTACTCTTTTTGTCCAAAGGTTTAGACAATTGAATTTGAGCACCTTCTTTAAGGATGCGCCAACCAAAAGGGGTTATTTTTAAAGCCGAACTTTCATTGTAGGCAATTTCTAGCGCACCCACATTGGTTAATTGTACAAAATAATCGCTCCAATCTTTGAAACTCAGTTCCTTGCCAATGCCGTAAGTTTTTAACAGGTGGTATTGCTTATCGTAAAGTTTGGCGTTTTGAGAACCTCTAAGTACATTAACTGCCATCACTAAAGATTCGGATTCTTTTACCCTGGCTACAGCAGAGAGGGCTTTTTGTGCAAGTAATGTGGCATCAAAATTTTGTGGTGGATTGCTACAGGCATCACAATTACCGCAGTCCTGAGGTAAAAACTCGCCAAAGTAAGAAAGCAATATTTTTCTTCTACACGATTTTGCTTGCGCAAACTGCAGCATACGCTCTAGCTTATCTATTTGCATTTCGCTATTGGCACTGTCCAATGCAAATTGTCGGTACAAAACCACATCACGCATGGAATAAAACAAAAGCGTTTCAGCATTTAAACCGTCTCTACCAGCACGCCCAATTTCTTGATAATAGCCCTCTAAATTTTTCGGCAAATTAGTATGAATTACCCAGCGCACGTTGGATTTGTCTATCCCCATACCAAAAGCAATGGTTGCAACTATAATTTTACTGCTGTCGTTTATAAAGTTGGTTTGAACGGAAGCTCGCGCAACAGCGTCCATTCCAGCGTGGTAGAAACGAGACGCAATGCCACAAGAATTTAAGTGTGCAGAAATTTCTTCCGTATTTTTTCTGCTTAAACAATAAATAATACCACTCTCCTGAGGTTTGTCTTTAATAAAAGCTACAATTTGATTTAATTTTTCCTTTTTGGAATAATTACCCCGAACGTCAATACTTAAGTTTCTTCTATCAAAAGAAGAGATGAATAACTTGGAATCTCGTAAACCGAGTTGACTCTCAATATCTAATCTCGTAGCTTTATCTGCGGTTGCCGTTAAGGCAATAAATGGAGTGTTGGGTAGCGATTTCCGGAATGATTTTAATTGCGTGTATTCGGTTCTAAAATCATGCCCCCACATACTTACGCAGTGCGCCTCATCTATAGCAACTAGAGAAACGGAAAGCTCTTTCAGCCAAGTATCTTGTACAGAAATCAGTTTTTCGGGAGAAAGATACAAGAGCTTGGTCTGACCACTAATGGCTTGTTGAATTACTTCTTGCTCTTGTGAAGGACTTAAACTACTGTTAAAAAAAGAAGCACTAACCCCGTTCGATTGAAGGGCTTGCACTTGATCCTTCATTAAGGAAATTAAAGGCGAAACAACGAGCGTAATTCCATCTAGGCAAAGAGCGGG
>JAOGVT010000035.1:0-6374 GCA_028110365.1 Flavobacteriales bacterium | reverse complement strand
CAAGATTTTTGTAAAAGGTAAATTATCATTAGTTTTGCATTAAGTGTACAAAATACAAGAATATACTAATTTTATTTATTGATCAAATAAACCCCGCATTATGTCAGTTAAAACGCATGTTTACATAGATGGCTCATGGATGTTTCACAATAAAAAACACCTTATTGAAGCCTATGGAGAAGAAGATTATGATGTAGATTACAAAAAAATACCACTTATTATACAAGAGCATTTGCTCAACAACTTAACCATAGATGTAGATATTGTTAGAACTTATTTCTATGGAACAATGCCCGTTAATAAACCAGAATTTTCGCCTAACAAGCAAAAAGCATTCTACAAATACCTTAAAGAAGAATGTTATTTCGTTACCGATGTTTTTGAGGTTGACTACCAAGATGATGAGCTTTCTAAGCCACAAACAAATGCTTTGCCTGTAGCCTTAGCATCTTCCCTACTTTACAACGCAGGTCTGAATACATCGTATGATATTGCAGCAATTGCATTAGGTGATCCAGACTACGTATCTATGATAAAAAGAGCTAGAATGCTTGGGAAACGTATCTTACTCATTGGTATTAAAAATACTCCAGATACAAGATTAAGAACCCGTACAGCACTATTAGATTATCCTGTTTTGTACCTTGATGATCATCTAGAAACGTTAAAACTTGACCGCCACGAACATTACAGACAATGTATGAGTTGTGATTCGGAAGAAATGACCAATTGGCACGGAACAGATTTTTACTGTTCTAAGTGTAGAGAAAATGATACAAGAGCCCAATTAAGAACTTGTAACAACTGTAACAAGGAAGAAGAAACAACATGGTCAGAGCCTTATTACTATTGCTTTGACTGTAGAGAGTCATACAGAAAAAGTCAAAACACCTTTAGTATGTAAGTATTATTTTAATTATTGGTTAAAAAAAGCGAGCTATTTCTGAAGAAATAGCTCGCTTTTTTTTTGTAAATATGCAATCAGAAAATATCAAAATGTTTTTCAGCTGTTTTCATCACCTCATCTCCAATAGCTAAACAGGCAGTAGCAGCAGGAGATGGTGCATTCAATACATGTATGCTTCTTTCCTTGTACTCAATTTTAAAATCATCGATAACTTCACCGTTATCTCCCAAAGCCATAGCTCGTACTCCGGATCTACCAGGCTTGATATCGTCCATTGTTAGACTGGGACACATACGTTGAAGTTGCTTTAAGAACAAACGTTTTGAAAAAGCGCGCTTGTATTCCTCTAAACCAAACTGCCAATGTTTAAAAAATAATTTCCAAGTCCCTTTGTAAAACAAAGCTTCTAAAGTATCAACTAGGTTGAAGTCTGTTTTACCATATCCTTCTCGTTTAAAGGTAAAAACTGCATTTGGTCCACACTCGATTGTTCCATCGGTCATTCTAGTAAAATGAACTCCTAAAAATGGGAATTCTGGATTTGGAACAGGGTAAACAAGGTTTTTAATCTTTTTCATACCAACTTCGGTAAGATCATAGTAGTCGCCTCTAAAACCAACAATACGCATGTCTAAATCAACCTTATCCTTTTTGGCTAATCTATCTGAATGTAAACCACAACAAAACACTAGAAACCTAGAGTTGTAAACTCCTAAGCTAGTCTTAATATTGATGAGCTCATTTTTATCAAAAGACTTTACCTCACAATTGGTTATAATTGCAGATTCTGGATTAATTTCTTTTATCAATTCGGCTAGCTTATTGGTAACACCAACAAAATCAATTATCCCAGACTCCGGAACCCACAGGGCTTTTAAACCCTCTATATAAGGTTCAATTTCTTTAATTTTAGCACGATTTATAATTTCAATGCCTTCCAGTCCATTTTTAATGCCATTGTCTCTAATTTTAGCCAAACGGCTCAATTCATCTTTATGAGTTGCCACAACGATTTTACCACAAACCTCATGAGAAATTTGATATTTTTTAGCGAAAGCCACAATTTGTTTGCGTCCATTCACACAATTAAGAGCTCTGTAAGAACCCGGTCGATAATACAAGCCTGAATGAATAACTCCTGAATTACGGCCCGTTTGATGTGTAGCTAATGATGACTCCTTTTCGAATACAGCTATTTTTAAAGTTGGGTATTTCTTTTGCAATTTGTAAGCCGAAGCCAAACCGACAATCCCTCCACCAATTATTGAAATATCGTATTTTTTTTGTGCTGACATGTAAACTGTAATTTTTTGTAAAAATACAACGGATGAATCAAACTTCGTAACATTTAAATGGTAAAAAGTTTAATTCCTCATTTTTTAAACGCATTGTATTCCATATTTACTCATCAAAATGAATATATTTGCAATTCAAATAATCACAAACATTTTAAAAACACAAAAATGGCAGTATTAGTAGGTAAAAAAGCACCACAATTTTCAGCTAAAGCAGTTGTAAATGGTACTACAGTAGAGGCTGATTTTTCTTTAGAGCAATTCATAGGTAAAAAGAATGTAGTCTTATTCTTTTACCCAAAAGACTTCACTTTTGTCTGCCCTACAGAGCTTCACGCTTTCCAAGAGAAACTAACTGATTTTGAAAGCCGGAATACAGCTATTGTGGGTGTATCAACAGATACAGAGATGTCTCACTGGGGATGGTTGCAAATGGAAAAAGCGCAGGGAGGTATCAAAGGGATAACTTACCCTCTAGTAGCAGATACTAACAAAACTATTTCTAAAAACTTTGACGTACTTACTGGAGATTACTTTATTAATGAAGATGATGAACTAGAAGCTGATGCAGAATTAGTTGCCTACAGAGGTCTGTTCTTAATAGATAAAAATGGAGTTGTACAACACCAATTGGTAAATAACCTTCCTTTGGGAAGAAATGTTGATGAAGCAATCCGCATGATTGATGCATTAACATTTGTAGAAGAAAATGGAGAGGTTTGTCCTGCTAACTGGGTGAAAGGGAAATCAGCGATGAAACCATCTCATGAAGGTACTGCTGATTATCTTGCAAAAAACTAAGCAACTACTCATAATCATTAAAAAAAACCAACTCATTGAGTTGGTTTTTTTTTGCCGTTTAATTTCTTTTTCCAAAAATAGCAGACCCTATCCTTACCATTGTACTCCCAGCTTTAATAGCCGTTAGATAGTCGTTACTCATACCCATGGATACAATAGTGATTAAAGGCATTGTTTTATTTAAGTTTAAGGCAAATTCTTTTAAAACTCTAAACTCAGCACCAACCTGATTTTCATTTGAGGTATTTGAAGCCATGCCCATTACTCCAGTAATTCGAATATTTTCTAAATCAATAGAAGCGTTTAAAACTTCTTTTGCCTCATTCGTTGTTAAACCAAACTTGGTTTCCTCCTGAGCAATGTGAAGTTGCAACAAGCAATCAATAACTCGATTGTTTTGAGCCGCTCGCTTATTCACTTCTCTTAACAACTTTAAAGAGTCTATTCCATGAATGAGCGAAACAAAAGAGGCTATGTACTTTACTTTGTTGGTTTGCAAATGGCCTATCATATGCCAACTGATATCCTTAGGCAAAAGAGCTGCTTTAGCTGCCATGTCCTGAACCTTATTTTCTCCAAAAACGCGTTGACCTGCGTTATATGCTTCCAATATCTGAGAATTTGGTTTCGTTTTTGAAACAGCTACTAGAGTAACGTCTGGAGGAATTTGCGAAGTTATTTTTTGTAAATTCTGTTCGATCACTTTTCAAATAATTAAATTAAGTTGTGTAAAATGGATTAAAGCGTCTACGATCTGCCTGTAAAATGGTCCATACTTTTGTACACACCTAAAACAGAGCCGACGAGCCAGTCAAATATTCGGGTAGGTAAAACACCTCTAACAAAAGGCAAACAGTTTACCATGAATGGCTTACGTACAAACAATTTATTTAACTCAATCCCTTTTATAATTGAAGCTACAATAGCTTTTGGTTTTAATAGCGGTAGTAACAATGGTGGCTTTACACCTTCAAACATTCCTGTATCTATATAGCCTGGAGTAACTGAAGTAACTTGTAGGTCTTCTTTCATCGATTCTAACTCAATCCTCAAGGATTCCGACCAACCTAAAACGGCCCATTTAGAACCTGCATAAACAGACATATTCGGAATCGACATCATACCAGATGCAGAGGCAATCGTAACAATATGACCCGATTTTTTAGCAATCATAGCAGGTAAAAATACTCTTGTAACCTGCATAACCCCTTCAATATTTACAGCTAAAGTTTTAGAAATTGTGTGGGCGCTCTGCTGATGGAATGGGACACCTGCAACAATACCTGCATTGTTTATAAGTATGTCAACTGCACCGTCTTCTAAAACTGATGCGGCTGCCTCTTGTATTTGATTTAAATTAGAAACATCCACAAGATAAGAGGTAACCTTATACCCTTTTGCTAAAAATTCCTTCTCACAGATGTCAACTGCTTCTTTATTAGAATCCCAAATAATTAAATCGGAGGCCTCTTTTTGCAAACAAGACTCCCCCATTAACTTACCAATACCTGATGCACCACCAGTTATTAAAACTCTTTTTCCTTTAATTTTAGTCATCACTAATCTTATAAATAGTTAAACCGCTTCTTAATTTAGGCTCAATAAAAGTACTTTTAGGTGGCATGATGCGGTTGTTGTCGGCTACGCTCTTTAGTTGCGCAACAGTTATAGGTTTTAAGGCAAAAGCTACACGAAACTTACCTGAGTCTACTGCATGCTCTAAACCCTCTAATCCTTGCTGACCATCTAAAAAATGTATTCGCTTGTCATTCCTAATGTCTTTAATGCCGTGTAAAGGATGTAAAATATTTTTCGATAAGATAGCGGGATCTAAACACTCAACAGTGTCAGACGCCTTAAAAGACCCCTCTAAAGCAACTAAACCGTACCAGCTCTTGTCTAAATACATGCATATTTCATCCTTATGCGTAGGATTTCGCTTATTGTCTAACTTTGTAACCTTATACGATTTACGAATGCCAAGAATATATTGAGCAACTGTGTTCCCATTTAAATCTGTAAGTAAACGATTAAAATCAAAAATAGAAAGTTGCTCGTCGTCAATTAAAAAAGACATAAAATAATTGTGAGCGCCATTTGAATCTAGCGTTTCAATAGAAGCTCTTCTAGATTTACAGAGCAAAGCAGAAGAGGCCGTTCGATGGTGTCCGTCTGCAATATAAACATGAGCTACATCCTCAAATAAGGCTTGTAATTGTTGGATTTTTTTTTCGTCTTGAACAAGCCACAAGTTGTGAAGAACTTTATTTGTACTGGTAAATTCGTACTCAGGACGCTGGATCAAATAGGACTCAATTATTTTATTGATGGCAGGAACTTTTGGGTAGGTAAGCAAAACAGGTTCTGCATTAAAACCAGTACAATGCAAGTAATTCGTAAACATTTCCTCACGATTAGAAATCGTTTGCTCATGAATTTTTATAACCCCATTCAAATAATCATCAACAGCCGAAGCGGCAATAATACCGGTGTATGTTTTTCCTAGTTTAACTTGCTGGTATATATATAGACATTCCTTTTTGTCGGCTACTAAAGTACCCTCCGTTAAAAAATCAGTGTACTTATCTCTAACTTTTTCAAATTTCTTTACCCCCTCCAAAAGTGGAGTGTTTAAGGAGTATTCTGGATTAATTATGTGTAAGAAAGTATACGGATTGTTTAGCAACTTCTCTCGTAGCGTTTCTTCAGAATAAGTTAAATAAGAACGAGACGCAACTAAACAAGCCTTATCTCTAGTAGGGCGAATAGCCTTAAATCCTTTAATTATAGCCATTATTATATATTTTTATGTAAAAATATGCATTGCTAACTCTTGCACAAAAAAAAAGGCACCAAAATGGTGCCTTTGTAAATATGTAACCTAATTAAATTAGATTCTTCTTTCCTTAATACGAGCTTTCTTACCAGTAAGTTCTCTAAGGTAAAAGATACGAGCTCTACGAACCATACCTCTTTTGTTAACTTCAATTTTCTCTAAAATTGGAGAATTAACTGGGAATATACGTTCCACACCAATACTGTTGGCTCCAATTTTACGAATTGTAAACGTTTCAGTTATTCCAGCACCACGACGTTGCAAAACAACACCTTTAAAGAACTGTGTACGCTCTTTGTCTCCTTCCTTAATTTTGTAGAATACCGTTACAGTATCACCAGCTCCAAATTGAGGAAAATCATTTTTTGGTACGAATTCGTCTTGTACAAATTTTACTAAGTCCATTTTTTTTTGTTTTTAAACCCAACATCCACGTCAATACGCCAGCGGTTGAATAGTTAGAATTTAAGGGTGCAATATTACAAAATAAAATTCAAATGAACATGCCTCGTAACTAAAATTGAGTTGCATCCTA
>JAOGVT010000034.1:0-6567 GCA_028110365.1 Flavobacteriales bacterium | reverse complement strand
AATCAAGTTTGTATAATGACATAGAAAATCAGTCATTAGCAACTATTTTACATCAAATTAATCGAGAAGATGAGAAAATTTCTAAAGCTGTGGCTTTAAGTTTACCAGCTATCGAAAATTTGGTTGAAGTACTCGTTCCAAAGATTAAAAATGGAGGTCGGCTTTTTTATGTTGGAGCCGGAACCAGTGGGCGTATGGGGGTGTTGGATGCTTCTGAATGCCCTCCTACATTTGGGGTCAGCCCTACTACGGTTATTGGTATAATTGCAGGAGGTGACAAAGCAATAAGAAATGCAGTTGAATTTGCCGAAGATGATTTATCGCTTGGTTGGGAGGATTTAAAATCCTTTACTATTACAGAAAATGATTTTGTTATTGGTATAGCAGCTTCAGGGAGTACACCATACGTTATAGGAGCTTTAAAATCCTGTAAGAAACATGAAATTTTAACTGGTAGTATAACTTGTAATTTAAATTCTGAGTTGAGTAAATGTTCTGATTACCCTATTGAAGTAATTGTAGGTCCAGAGTACATTACTGGAAGTACCAGAATGAAGTCTGGCACAGCACAGAAGTTAGTTTTAAATATGATTTCTACTTCATTAATGATAAAACTGGGTAAGGTTCAAGGAAATCGGATGGTTGACATGCAGTTAAGTAATGTTAAATTGGTTGAAAGAGGAACACAGATGGTTTCTTCTCAAACGGGTTTAACTAATACAGCTGCCAGAAAATATTTATTAGAATTTGGTTCTGTAAGAAGTGCCGTAAAAGCTTTTAAAGATGGTGAATAAAGAATTATTGGTTAAAGGTGTGAGTTTTATGCTTTACTCATTTCCTTTCTTTTTTGCAGGCCCAATGCTCCTGTTTTATTCTGTGCAACAAGAAAATCTAGTACTGAAAATTGTTTCTGGATTTTTAATGTTACTTGCCATGTATTTATCTGTAAAGGGCTTGTTTATTGTACTTGAATCTTTTTTTGGAAAACGGAAAAATTGATTTACCTGAAACGTTTATTTCTTTAATACATAATCGTAGGTAATCTTAACGGATTCTTGTGTTTGTTTCTTCGGAATAATCTCTTGATAAACAACCTCTATACCGTCTAAACTATTGATGATTTCTTCTTCGACTTCCCAAGAATATTTTTTTCGTTGAGGTCCTTCATGTTTGTAGTATAATGCCCAAAACAAGCCATTAAACGCTCCAGATAAGTGTCCTTCCCATGAAATGTGTGCCTCTCTTGGGAAAATCCCCCAAACCAGCCCCCCATAAATAAAAACTACAATCATGGATATTGCCATTAAAGGTTTGTGCTTTCTTATCAATCCACTAAAAAAAATGAAAAAAGCCAATGCATAAACCAAACCACTAGCCCCAATATGAAATGATGGTCTACCTCCGAGCCATAGTAGTAGTCCAGTATACAAAATTGAGAGACCCCAAACGCGAAGTGCCAATCGATTGTAGAAATGAAATAAACTTGAACCTAATAAAATTAAGGGAATAGAATTGTTACACAGGTGTTTCCAATCACTATGAATAAATGGAGATGTAATTACTCCTAGTAAACTATCTATTCTTCTTGGGTAAACTCCATAGTTACTCAATTGAATATCATAGTAAGTACTATAAAAGTGAACTAGAACTAAAATTATCACAAATAATGAAGGGAATCTTATCGCTCTGAGGATATCTTTAATCATTTCAGTAGCCTATTTTTTTTCTTATTACTTTATCAGTTGTCATCATATTTATACCTAGTTCTTTTGCAATCCTATCGTGCAAGTTCTTTTCGTCAGAATTGAATACGCCATCGGCAACTGCTATATCTCGAATATCAGATAAAAATGATTTTTTTCTCTCTAAAGTTATAATCCCTTTTGTGTTTATAGATTTTGCTATTTTTAAAACATAGTTGCGCTTTTCACTAGTTTTAATGCTTTGATACCAATTGATTGTGTCGTTAATTAGATTGGTGAATTTTACGATGTTTGATGGATCTACATTTATCCAGGTTGCAACTTTACTTTCTATTTCGTCGAAAGTTTTTTTGCTCATATTTGGATTACTTAAGTTTGCAAAACCTACGCACACAAAGCAAAGTAAATGGTGAGGTGTAATTTGATCTGATCTCATATTTTATTTTAATAATTGGAATAGTTTAATTTGAATGTTAATTTTTTTTATATTTTAGATTATTCTTAAATATAAAGAAAAAAAATGAATCAGCATTTTGTTATTAGTCCATTTAGTGAAGAGTGGTTTCTTTGGAATTCTGCAACTCTTTTTTTTATCATTTTGGTTCTTGTTGTTTCAAGAAATGCGCATCCTAATTTTAGGACTAAAATTGCAAACTTACTCGTTTTAACCATTTTTCTTGAAATACTATTTATTCAGTTTTATTATTATTATGCTGGTATATGGACTGTTCAAGACTCTTTGCCATTTCATTTGTGTAGACTAATGTGGCTTGTGTCTTCATTTGCTATTCTGTTCCGAAATCAAATTGCATTTGAGTTATTACTTTTTGTTGGAATGATTGGAGGCTTTCATTCTTTAATGACCCCTGAGTTTACTCACGGCGTAGATCTTGTGTTAATGTTTGATTATTATTTGGTGCATGGAGGTTTAATTGTTGTACCGTTATATTGTTTATTTGTTTTAGGAATGAAGCCTAGAAAGCAGGCTTGGTACACATCAATTGTCTATTTACAATTATTAGTTTTAGGTGTTGGATGTATTGATTATTTATTGGGAGCTAATTACATGTATCTAGCTAGCAAACCTATAGTTTCAAATCCGTTTTTAATTGGAGATTGGCCTTTTTATATAGTTGGATTAGAATTGGCAACATTGCTTCATGCGTTTATAGTATACCTTCCTTTTCGTTTTAAAAATTATTTTTTAAACCCAATTAGATGATATTAATAGTTGAGAGTGGCTCAACTAAAGCAGATTGGGTTGTTGCGGATTACAAAGGTGTCCTGCTTTCTTTTAAAA
This sequence comes from Flavobacteriales bacterium, assembly GCA_028110365.1. GTDB lineage: Bacteria > Bacteroidota > Bacteroidia > Flavobacteriales > UBA7430 > UBA6772. Next base: position 3,564 of record JAOGVT010000034.1, on the reverse strand, counting down.
CCAAAGGCTGGAATTTGATGCTTTTAGAGCAAGAGGAGATGCTGTTTCGTCTTGAGAAGTTGGTGCAACTTACTTCTTTTAAAAACAAAATTCGTTCAATTTATTTTTATGCTCCGGGAGTTTCTCTAGAAGGTTCTGCTAATTCTTTACAAAAAGTTTTAGCATTAACTTTTAAAAACGCCAAAATTGAAATTCAATCGGACTTATTAGCAGCTGCAAGATCAGTTTTCACGGGCAAGCCTCTTTTTGTTTCGATATTGGGTACAGGTTCAAATACTGCTTTTTTTGATGGTCAATTACTCATCCAAAACACTCCGTCGTTAGGTTTTATATTAGGAGACGAGGGCAGTGGGGCTTGTCTTGGTAAAGAACTTTTAAAGTGTTACTTATACAAATTACTGCCAAAAGACTTGTATGTTAGTTTTTCAAAATCACATTCCATATCTAAAGAAAGTGTACTTAAAGCAACCTATATTGACCCAAATCCAAATCGTTTTTTTGCAGCTTATGTCCCCTTTCTAGTGGGTCATAAAAACCATCCGTTTATTCAAACTCTTGTATCAACTCATTTTGAAAACTATCTTAGCGTTCATATTTTAAATAATGAAAGTAAAGACGACTATCCAATCGCATTTATTGGGTCTGTTGCTTATTTATTTTCCGATATTTTAACGGTACTTTGTCGAAAATACGCTTTAAATAAAATTTCATTTAATCAGTTTCCTCTCCCAGGTTTACTAAATTACCACTTATCTTAATACATTAGTAAATATCTTTGATTACTTTATACTTTAGGTATAATTATTGTAGTTAGACATGTAAATACCCCCCTCGAATTATGAATAAATCACTTTATTTTCTTCTTTCTTTATTCACAGTTCAATCATTGTATAGTCAAATATCCGGAAATTGCAACGCTCCATACAATACTCCTGAGAGTCTTGTAGAAATACTTGTTGGCGAAGGAGTTGAATATTCAAATGTAACTTTTTCTGGTTTCGATTGTTCTGCCGGATACTTTGATGGTACCTCAAATTTAGATTTTCAAACAGGTCTTGTTTTGGCTACCAATGGAGTTGAGTCGATTTCTCCAGGTGGGTTTGGTTTTGGAGGAGGAGGAGCGGATACTGATGCTGATTTAGAAGAGCAATTACAGATTGTGAATGCTACTAATACGGATTTAAATAACCTAATCGTTTTGGAATTCGATTTCATTCCGAATTCTGATGCTGTAACTTTTAATTATATTTTTGCTTCCAACGAATATCCAACTTATGTTTGCTCTCAGTTTAATGATATATTTGGTTTTTTCTTATCCGGCCCCGGTATTAATGGACCATTTACCAATAACGCAGAAAATATTGCCTTAGTTCCTGAACCATCTGATCCTACTCAATATACTACATCTCCTGTTGTAATAAACACTGTAAATACTGGTGTAGTTGGTGCTTTTGGTGATGACCCATCTTGTACTAACATTGATCCTAATTGGCAAGACTATTCCGTTTTTTTTACCGAAAATGAAAATTTAGCAACTGTAAATTACAATGGTTTTGTTAGTTTAAATGCAACTGCAAATGTAACTGCTTGTCTTACTTATCATATGAAGTTAGCTATTGCTGATGTTTTTGATGGCTCACTTAATTCTGCTGTATTTTTACAAGAAAATTCATTCAATTCTCTTCCAGCTATAGAATATTCAATAGAATCAAATACAACCAATATTTTTAATTCAAACTCTCCATTTGTAAGCAATATTTATGAGGGGTGTGGTGATGCAAGTATTATTTTTGAACGACCTGATGGCATTGGCGGAGATATACTTATTAATTATACTATAGAAGGAACCTCAGTTTTAGGAGTAGATTATACGTTAACCAATACATCGAATGATCAGGTTACTATTCTTGACGGCGAATCTCAAGCTATAGTTGGTGTTTCTGCATTTAACGATGGTATTTCGGATAATAATGAAGATGTTTTAATCCAAATCTTACCTCTTGATTACGGTTGTTATGAAATTCAGCCAGATACGATTGAATTCTCCATTTTTGACCAACCTAATTTTTCTATTGAAACAAATGATTTAGCTGCCTTGTGTTCTGATGATCAAGTTGAATTAGAAGTTCTTCCCATTGGGGGTATAGGAGGCCTAATGACTCCTCCTTACAGTGTTCCTCCTTACACATTTCAATGGGAAAATTTAGGTACCTCAGCTACTCAGCTTGTAAATCCTTCAGAATCTACAGAATATTGCGTTGAGGTTATTGATGTATGCGGTCAGCAAGCTCAAGATTGCATCTCGGTTATCATCGAAGATTATCCTGATCTTTCGCTTACAACCTCTTCAAATATTGTTTTAGAATGTGCTGGAGATTTTGCGCTCCTCGATGTTCAGGCAATAGGAGGTATGGGGTCTCAATTAAGTCCTCCTTACATTTTACCTCCTTATACCTACCAATGGCAAGGTTTAGGTGTAGAAAGTTCTCAAGCAATTACAGCAACAGAAGATACGGAGTTTTGTGTGCTAGTAACAGATGTTTGTGGCCAGCAAGTAGAAGATTGTGTTGAAGTCACTATTCAAGACTTTCCTCCAGTTGTTGTTGCCTCAGAAATTGTTTATGTATGCGATTCATCTGAAATTGACTTATGCGCTAGCGCGGAAGGTGGTAATGAGAATTACACATTTTTATGGTCTAATGGTGACACGGATGAATGTATGTTTGACTTTCCTGGTGCATATGAAATTGTAGTTACAGATGAATGTGGTTCTGTTGGGCTATCAGAAGGAGAGATTCGATCGGATGAAGCTCCAGATCCATTCTTTGAAACCTTTCAAATGCCTGATGAAAATTTTGGTATAGAATTAAATAATTATACACCAACGATGTATAATTTATCTTATAATTGGAATTTTGATGATGGTTTTGGTTCTACTTCTCAAGACCCCAATAGCCACTTTTTTGAGCAATGGGGTGTTTATTCAATAAGTTTAGGCGTTACCACCGATATCAATAAATGTTACAAAGAATTTGTTCAGGACGTAGAAATAAGTCCATTGTATTATTTTTATGCTGCCAATTCGTTTTCTCCAAATAACGATAACGTAAACGATTTTTTCTCACCCTCAATAGTTGGTTTTAAATCTTACGAACTTTATATATACGACAGGTGGGGAAATCAAATTTTTTACTCAGCTGACTTTAACCAAAAGTGGGACGGCTCTTTTAATTCAGAGCCAGCGATAGCAGGATCTTATGTTTATAAAGTTTTAACCACCAAGCAGTTCGATGAGAATACATACGAAAACAAAGGGGTTGTTAATTTAATACGTTAGTAGCTTAAGATTTAACTTTCGTCAATTTTTATAGTACATTTTTTACATGCATCACATTTTGTTTCAGCGCATGAGCTACTTTTTTTCTTGTAGATGTAAAAGCATGCCCCTATAAATAAGATAGCTATTATAAGTAAATCCATTAGTTAAATATAGTATAAGTTAAAAAGGCTCCAAGGTATGCAATAGCAGTCATGCCTAGTGTTTGAATTATAGGCCATTTCCAA
>JAOGVT010000033.1:0-6764 GCA_028110365.1 Flavobacteriales bacterium | reverse complement strand
AAGTGCTTCGGTTTGCCGTACCGATAGGTGATCGGTTAAAATAGCTTTGTACAACTCCAATTGTGCCTCTTCATCTTCAATAGCAACCAGTGTTCTGGCGTGCCCCATGCTAATCATTTTGTCTCGTATACCTGCTTGTACAATCGGGTTTAAATTTAAAAGCCTAAGATAATTGCTAACCGTTGAGCGTTTTTTACCAACGCGTTCGCTTAATTTTTCTTGTGTAAGTTTGCATTCGTCTTGAAGTAATTTATAGCTCAAAGCTATTTCAATGGCATCCAAATCTTGTCTTTGAATGTTTTCTACCAAGGCCATTTCAAGCATTTCTTGGTCGTTGGCTATTCTAACGTAAGCTGGTATTTTGGTTAATCCAGCAATTTTACTGGCTCTAAATCTTCTTTCACCAGAGATTAACTGGTACTTGTCGTACCCTAATTTACGAACAGTAATGGGTTGTACAACACCGAGTTCTTTAATGGAGTCTGCCAGTTCATGAAGCGCTGTTTGGTCAAAGTGGCTACGTGGCTGAAAGGGGTTTACCTCTATGGTAGTTAAAAGAAGCGACCCAATACTACCCAGTGGTGTGTTGGTATCGGTGCTGTTTTTAGAGTGTGTGATGTCGGTATTTGGATTGCTTAATATAGCAGACAAACCTCTGCCTAAAGCCTTTTTTTGTTTAGCCATTGTGTTGCAAAGATTTGTTTTTTTCTAGTAATTCTTGAGCCAAGTTAAGGTAGTTTACAGCCCCTTTACAAGTCGCATCGTATTGAATAATGCTCTCGCCATAACTAGGAGCTTCGCCTAATTTTACGTTGCGTTGTATAACGGTTTTAAAAACCATGTCTTGAAAATGTGTTTTTACTTCTTCTATAACCAGATTAGAAAGGCGTAACCTCGAGTCGTACATGGTTAATAACAAGCCTTCTATGTCTAGATCGGGGTTTTGTATGTTTTGCACACTTTTTATCGTGTTCATTAATTTACCCAAGCCCTCAAGGGCAAAATACTCACATTGTATCGGAACAATAATGGAATCTGCTGCGGTAAGTGCGTTTAAGGTAATTAAGCCCAGTGAAGGTGCACAGTCTATAAGAATGTAATCGTAGTCTTCTCTGATGTCTTTGAGCGCCGTTTTTAACATAAATTCACGGGCTTCTTTGTCTACCAACTCAATCTCTGCACCTACTAAATTGAGGTGCGATGGCATGACGTCTACATTCGGACTCGACGATTTTTTAATACATTCCAGTGCATTCATTTGATGCTCTAAGCATTCGTATGTACCACTCTGTTCTACATTTGGGTCTATTCCAAGAGACGAACTCGCATTTGCTTGGGGGTCAGCATCTATAAGTAATACCCTCTTTTCCAGCACTCCAAGGCAGGCAGCAAGGTTTACCGTAGTTGTTGTTTTACCAACGCCACCTTTCTGATTTGCTATTGCGATTATTTTTGCCATATATGAAATGAAATTTCTGTATTTTTGAACTTTCAAATTACGTAAAGTCATTGGTAGACTTAGCAATGTTTTACCTTATGTTATCAACATTTTAGACACAATTTTTCAACGATATGATTACCATTATTTCAGCCACGCATAGAAGAGACAGTTTAACTTTAAAAGTAGCTCAGTTTTACAGTCGTTTGTTAACGCAAAAAAAAATTGACAACCAGGTATTCGATTTAGCAGAACTGCCCAAAGATTTTTTGTTTTCAAATTTTTATGGATCCGCCACAGATGCGTTTACTTCTATGGTAGCAAAATACATGCTATCTGCAGAGAAATTTGTCGTAATTTCTCCAGAGTACCACGGCAGTTATCCAGGTGTTTTTAAGGCTTTTGTAGACTGCATCGGAAGTAATGGTGTAGCAGAAAAAAAGGTTGCTCTCGTGGGTGTTGCTACTGGTAGAGCAGGTAATCTAAGAGGTATGGATCATCTAACGGCTTTGTTTCATCATCTTAAAGCCGAAGTTTTGTCGTCTAAACCAAAGCTGTCTCAAGTACATAAATTACTGAACGAACAAGGTGAAATAGAACATCCTGAAACCGTAAAACTGCTTGAGGAGCAAATCGATCGATTGCTAATCTTTTAAGAAGTAGATTTTTCTTCTTCTTTTACAGAAGATTTGTAGCCAAATAATTTTTTATCCTTAATCACATTATCTACGTAGGCCGGAACCAGGTCTTCCCAACCTTTTATGCCGTTTTTAATCATTCGTAATACAACTGGCGAAAAGATGTGAAGTACTTTTGGATCGTAATCTATGTCTACAATTCTGTTGTTGTATAAAAGGTAGTCAAATAGCGGTCTAAACCTCGGGTGAACTTGCAAGTTGGTGGAAATTGTTAATTCTCCATCCTTTTGTTTTTGATAGGGGTATAGGTACACTTTCAAGTCTCGGTTAAACATTCTTCCAAATGCCTCTAAAATACCACCACTCAGGTGTCTGTAGTATTTCTCTTCAAATATTTGTTTTAAGTTCGGTACGCCTAAAATAATACCCATTCTTTTGGTGGTAAATTTACCAAAGTAATCGAGTAGTTTGTAGTATTGTTGGTAGTTAGATATCAATACCGTTTGGCCTATGGAGCAAAGTATATCGGCTCTGGCTAAAAAGTCTTCCTCATCTATTTCGCCTTCGGCAATTAGGTTGCTTAAGGTAATTTCAAATAAAACTTGAAGGTTTTCCTTTTTAACTCTTTTTTCGAGAACAAATTTAGTGTAGCCATTTCGAATCATGTCGATATTCACTTTAGTAACCGGTCTAAAGCTCCCTCTAATGGCAAGTATGTTTTTTTTGTATAAAAGCTCAGAGGGTTGAAGGTTAACGCCATCTGGGCCAAAAATAACCGCATCGGTCATCTTTTCTTTTACTAAAAACAGACTTAGTAATCTATTGTCTACATGTTCAAAGTCTGGGCCATTCATCTGAATCATGTCTATTTCTAGATGCCCTTTACTTATGTTGTCAAACAATTGTTTGATGAGTGTTTTTGGGTCGTCGTGATGAAACATGCAACCGTACAAGAGGTTTACACCAAGTATACCCGCACTTTCTTGTTGTTGTTTAGCTTCTCGTTCGTGCATTAAAAAATGCAATACCACATCGTTGGGTTCTGAATTCGGATTCAATTGAAACCGAAGTCCCATCCAACCGTGCCCATCGGTGGTTTTAGAAAAATTGATGGTGGCTACATTGTTCGCAAAAGAGAAAAAACGCTTGCTCGGATGCTTTTCTCGGTCCAAACGTTCTGTAATTAAACCGTATTCATGTTCAATCATTTTCTTTAAACGCGACTCGCAAACATACCTTCCGTTGACTTCTTTACCGTATATGGCATCGCTAAAATCTTTGTCGTAAGCCGACATGGTTTTTGCAATACTTCCAGAAGCCCCACCAGCTCTAAAAAAATGACGAACAACTTCTTGTCCGGCACCAATTTCTGCAAAGGTTCCATAAAGTTCTGGATCTAAATTTATTTGCAGTGCTTTTTGGGCTGGCGTAAAAACAACGTTTTTCATAATGTAGTACAATTCATATCACAAATGTAAATTCCCTAACTTACATAGCCAAAAATAATGGTGTATTTATTCCGTTTTTCATTCAATTAAAACGAATATATTTGTAGTTATGAAACTAACTTTTTTAGGTACCGGAACTTCTCAAGGCATTCCCGTAATTGCTTGCGATTGCTCGGTCTGTACTTCAACGGATTCTCGTGACAAAAGGTTGAGGACTTCTGCAATGATTACATTAGATCATAAAAATTATGTAATTGATACAGGCCCAGACTTTAGACAACAAATGTTGCGCGAAAAGGTGAGAGATGTTTCTGCTGTATTTTTTACCCATGAGCACAAAGATCATGTGGCCGGTATGGATGATGTAAGGGCTTTTAATTTTAAGCATAAAAAAGACATGGATGTGTATTGCGATGCGAATGTTGAAAAAGCATTGCACAGAGAATACCCTTATGTTTTTGCTGCCAATACTTATCCGGGTGTACCTAAAGTTAAGTTGCACTTAATTACCAAAGAGGCTCCTTTTTCAGTAAACAATCATTTGGTTACTCCTGTAGAAGTATTGCATTACAAATTGCCCGTGTTGGGCTACAGGATTTTAGATCTTACTTATATAACAGATGCTAAAACGATTGCGGTAAAAGAATTAGAAAAAATTAAAGGTTCAAAAGTATTGGTTTTAAATGCACTGCGTTTGCAAGAGCACATTTCTCATTTTAACTTGAGTGAAGCTTTGGAAATAATAGCGCTTGTAAATCCAGAACGGGCTTACTTAACCCATTTGAGTCATTTAATGGGCACGCATGAAGAAATAACGAAGCTACTACCAGCGCATGTTTTTATTGCTTACGATGGTCTTGTTGTAGATTGTTAAGCAAAAAAAAACCTCGCTAATGCGAGGTTTTTTTATTCTGGATGGGAAGTAAACTAGTTTACTTTTCCGCTTAAATCAGCACCAGCTTTGAACTTAACAACGTTCTTAGCAGCAATTTGAATTGTTTTACCAGTCTGAGGGTTACGACCTTCTCTAGCAGCACGAGCTGAAATTGAAAATGATCCAAAACCAACTAAGGCAACTTTACCACCTTTAGAAAGAGTTCCAGCTACAGATCCTGTAAAAGAATCTAATGCAAGTTTAGCAGCAGCTTTAGAGATACCAGCATCGCTGGCCATAGCGTCGATTAATTCTGACTTGTTCATAATAAACAGTTTTTAGGGTTAATTTTTGTTAATACATTTTTTTGAATGCTCTACAAATATAGACTATTGTTGAAATTGCACAAGTTTGCACCCCCTTAAACGGGCAGTTTGTTAATAAAAGCACCCAATTGTTAATAAATACAACAGTAAAATACTCGTTTATCAATAACTGAGTGGTACTAAGCCTTAACACGCTTTGTGTTCATCTGAAAGCGTAAACCCATTTAAAAAAGAACGGCAATCCATTTTCTTTTTTCCTGGAGCTTGAATTTCTAGAACGTTAATAAACCCATCTTTAGTGAAAATTTGCAAGTCTGATTTTGTCGCTTTTATAAAACCAGGTTCGTTTTGATGTTCACACAAGGTATACGAGCTTTTGTGGAGCTTGATGACAACCTCAGTTGAGTTTGGTTGGTTAAAAAGAGTCCAGGCTACTGGGTAAGGACTTAAACCTCTAATATGATTGTGAATTTCTTGAGCACTTTTGTGCCAGTCTATTCTACAGTTGGCTTTAAATAGTTTTGGCGCTTCCTTTAGGAATCCATTGTCAGCTTGAATTTTAGCTTGAATTGTATTTGAAAAAATAGCATCACAGGTCTCTGTTGCCAGCGCTGCCCCTAAAAGCATGAGTTTGTCGTGTACAATACCTGCCGTATCATCTTTATCAATAGCGCATTCTTTGTACAGAAGGGTAGCACCAGTGTCAATTTTTTCATCAATAAAAAAAGAAGTAACACCGGTTTTGGTTTCGCCATTTATAAGTGCCCAGTTTATAGGTGCAGCTCCTCTGTACTGAGGAAGCAGGGAGCCGTGTATGTTAAAGGTGCCGTATCTAGGGAGGTTCCACACTTCTTTGGGCAACATCCTAAAGGCTACCACAATAAATAAATCGGCTTTCAACGCTTCGAGTTCAGCTAAAAAATCGGGATTTTTTAGTTTAAGGGGTTGTAGTACGTTTAAGTTTTGAGAAAGTGCATATTTTTTCACCTCACAGGATTGAAGTTTGTGTCCTCTACCTGCAGGCTTGTCTGGAGGGCAAACAACGCCCACTACATGGTAGCCACTTTCGTTAACATGCTTGAGGGATTCCACAGCAAATTGAGGCGTACCCATAAATACAATTCTTTTATCTCTAGTCATTTAATTTAATTTTACCATCTTCTTTGCAGATGATGTTTTCTTGAAGTAGTTTTTTAAGTTCTTCAATAATCACTTTCTCTTCTAGCTTGCTGTATTCTTTTAGTAAAGTAGTTAGCAAGATGCTTTTAGCTTTTAACCGCTGTAGTAATGCTTCTTTAAAAGCGATTCTAAAATCGGTAGTGTTGGATTGTTTGGAAATGCAAACATCGCAAATACCGCAGTCTTTACTGTCTTTTTCATCAAAATAATCCAACAATACAACTGACCTACAAACTTCTGTATTGGCCAAATAGTCATTCATACTGGCCAATTTGGAGGCCAATAAATTTTTTCTTTCTTCGAAATGTGCTCTCGATAGCGGGAGGTGTTTGCTTTCGTGTCTTGCCGAAAGGAAATGAAGTTTACTTTTGTTGTTGCGCGGATGGTACTCCAGAATTCTTTCTTGGTTAAGTTGACTGAGTACTTTGTAAACGAATTGACTGTCTTTGTTAATTTGTATGGCCAGCTTGCGTTCGTTTATGTTTGCGGCCTCATCAAATAGGTTTGGGTATATTCTGAGGATCAATTGCAGCAGCTCTCTTTTTTTACTGTTGTTGGTTTGGTAATTTAGCACTACCGATGGTGCACAAATAATTTGTACAGTAGCGAGTCGGCTCTGGTAACTGTCAAATTTCAGCTGGTCTTCTTTTTCTAATATTTGAAAGGCTTTTAAGCACTTTTCTTTTGGCAACTTCGCGTGCTCGCAAAATTCCTCTAAAGAAAAATCAAAACTTTGTTCAAAGCCATCTCCAATAGCCAACTGCAAATAATTGGCTACTTTTTGGTAAATCAATCGAACTTCTTTTGAGCTTGGATAGTTTTCTTCAAATCGATTTTGTGCAGCTTCAAGATCGGATTTTT
>JAOGVT010000032.1:0-6823 GCA_028110365.1 Flavobacteriales bacterium | reverse complement strand
GATTAAGTCTGTATTACTTAACTACTTTTTCAACTGTACCGTCATTGTATACATTGAAAAGAACTTCACCTCTAAATGATCTCTCATTAGAGTCAACCTCTTGACCAAGTACATTAATAACTTTTACTAATTCACGCTCTACAGCGATTGCACTAGTAAGTACGTTAGTTACAATAGCACCAGCAACGTTAATTGTATTTACATCGTAGTTAGCTGAACCTTCCGTCCATTTAGCTACTTCGAAAGTACTTGTTAAGTCGTTAGACCAAACTTTAAACGTTACAGTTTCCGTAAGAACTGAACCTTCTTTAGCCTCTGTAGTAGCATCGTCACCCCAAACAGTTAAAACTGTAAGTGGAGAGGTGTAACTAGCAGAACCAATTAGGTTTCCAGCCTTATCAAAAGCAGCAATCTCTGCACCAGTTGTAGGAAGTACATCCCACGCAGCATCCTCAACAACAACAGTCATGTTGTTGTCTGTAGCAGCTACTTTAGCAAAGTGAGAAACAGTATTGTTTGTTACTTCAACGTTAGATGCTCTATAAGACACACCGTCTGCGTTATACTGAAGTACATCAGCCTCAACTGTTTTCAATTGGTAACCTTGACCTGGGTGCATGTCACCAATACCGTTGTAATTAAACTCAGGTAGGTATGCATTACCAGAGTAATCTTTAGCAATTACTAAGTTAGCAGTGGCATTGATGTCGGCAAATACAGCAGCAGCATCAGCTGGTGCATTACGTAAGTAACCAACCATATTCCAACCAGCACCTAATGCTATAGGATTATCTTCAGGTAATTGGTGTATACCACACATGTCGAATGAAGTAGCTTGTGAAGTCTTGATTTGGTAACCTTGACCGATAAGTACATCTCCAACACCATTGTATGCATACTCAACTAAATAAGCATTACCAGCATTGTTTTTAGCAATAATAACATCATCAACTATAGAACCCAACGCGGCTGCAAGATCCATATCGTCTGCCATCATAGATGTAGAGAACATAGACCAACCTTGTGGTAAGTCAATAGTTTGACAAGTTACCTCGTTAGTAGGAGCACAAGTAGAGAAAGCAATGGCTTCTGTTGAACCAGTAGTAACACCTGCAATAGCAGCTGTTCCTGAAGCTAATTCACCACATGAACCGTTAAGAACAAATGATCCACCATTCCAACCGTCTCCCCAAGAGTCGATCGCATTGAAGTCGTACTCAGCTTCTGCTTCTAAACATACGTTAGTAGCGTAGTCAGAGAGATCACTGTAGACATCAACGTTACTAGCTACTACGACACCGTTAGCGTCAGTAATACTCCAATCCATTTCCACTGCGAATGAACCAGTTGAAATTGATACTTCAACCTCTTCACCTAAACAAGGGAATACACAAGATGCAGCATCGCTAATGGAAGCTAGATCATTGAAGTTAACAGCAGTAGAATCCATACAACCTGTAATATCACCACAAGCAACCATAAACTCTTCTGTGTAAGAACCAGCTTCATTAACATCTAAATTAACTATTTCTAGTAATCCACAAACATAGATCTTATACCCACCTTGGATAATTCCGTATGCATCTTCGTTTAATTCAAACGATACGTCAGAACCGTTATCGAAACAGTATCTATCAGTAACAACTGTATTGTTGTTGTTTGCTAAATCAACCGAGTAACTAGATCCATCTGTAGCTTCTATGGTATAGTCAATTTGACCTGAATAACTATCGGTAATAATCGACACATCAACTTGACTTAATCCATCCTCACAAGGTAATACACAAGAACCATCGTCAACAGTAGCGTTTGAATCGTAATTGTCAGCTATAGGGTTGTTACATCCATAAATGAGACAAGAACCGTCGTCTTCATCAGCATCAGCGTTGTAGTTGACAGCAGTTGCGTCTGTACATCCTAACACCGCACAAGCATCGTTAAGAGAGAATGTTTCTGTTGAAGAATAACCAGAACCAGAATAAACAACTGAACCAATACTTAAAGTATTTGAATCCCAACCGTCTCCCCAAGAGTCAGTCATGTTTACGGTATAACAAATATCTTCAATCATACAAATTGGATCCGAAGTAGAATAAGCAATAAACCATCCACCTTGACCTTCTCCAGATAAAATTTCTACACCAGCTGAATCTATAGACCACGCATTTTCAGAACCATATGATGATGAATTGTATTCAACAACAACTGTTGTTCCTGTACAAGCTAGCACATCACATGAACCGTCATCAGTATTAGCTAATGGGTTGAATTCTTCATAACCAGAATCTGTACATCCTGGTACAAATGAATCACAAGACCCTGCAGCAAATACTTCAGAAGATTCGTTACCATCAACTCCTTCATCAACACCGTTGTTAGGAACTTCGCCTCCGTTGTTCGCAATAACATATTGGTTGGAATCACAAGCTAGAGAAATTTCATATGTAGCACCATTCCAACTGTCATCGTAAGCATCATAGGTATTGAACGTTAGTGAATCAGAACCAACACAAATTGGGTATTCATTAACACCAGCTCCAGCACCAGATGAGATCAACTCTCCATCAGAATCAAGTAACTCCCACGAATTCTCACTAGCGTAAGAACCAGCTGTGGTAGTAACATATAATCCAGATTGTTCAGCAGAACATGGAAGAATACATGATCCGTCGTCGATTGTTGCTTCAATATCTGGATCAAAGTTAAATGCTGTTGAATCTGTACAGCCCAATACACCCGTAAAGGTAAGGTTGATAGCGTGAGAATTATACGCTTGATCGTTCAATGTGTATTGAGAATTGTAATTTGGAGATCCAGAAGAAGAATAATTTCTTACATCAGAAACCCACCAATGTAAGGTAGCTACATCATTCACTCCATTACCGTTAGAAATGAACCAGTCGTATAAATCTGCAAATTGAACAACCAATGAGGTCGTATCTACAGATCCAAGGTAGTATTGAACAGATCCAGTGTATTGATCGTCATCACTAGTAAAATCACTAGAACCTAAATCATTAGGATTAGATGATAAGAATACATAGTAATCTTCTACAGTATCACCTAATAAATCAAGAGCAACCTCCCATGAAAGGGTTAACGAATCTGCTTCAGACAAGTCGACTGTTACTCCAACTGCTGGTGCAATAAGTGATGCGTCAAAGTAACAAGTATCGTTAGAAACTGTTGCTGTTGAGTCGTAGTTCGATGCGTAATCAATTTGACATCCAAATACAAACTCACAAGAACCGTCATTTACAGTTGCATCAGCATTGTAGTTTTCAGCAATACTGTCGTTACAACCAAATACAACATCGTCACAAGAAACAACTGTAAAGGATTCCATACTACCATCTGCTGGTGATTCATCGCCATTATTAGCAAGAATTACATTAAATGTGTTATCCGTTACTACAAGTGAAGAATCAGCGGATACAACCTCTGAAGAATCGCTTGTAAATACCCAAGCTGAATCAACCAAGGCTGAATCGATAGTTACAACTAGTGCAGTATCGTAAGATACAACCATTGCGGAATCAAAACTACCACAACCTTGAATGAATACGCTATAAACGTCTCCAGCCCAGTCACCGTAGTATGATGATGAATATGAATTGAATGAATACGATCCAGATGCAAGACACAATGTATCTAAAACATCAACGGAACTATAAACAGAACCACCATTTGCTACAACTGAATTGGCTGCATTAGTAACCGTCCAACTATTAGAAGAACTTACGGAAGAACCACCATCTATAGTAACAAATACGTCTAAACACTCATCAGCACATAGGCCATCATCGGTATTTGCATCTGCATTATAATTAGCAGCAAGCGAGTCTGTACAACCATAAATAAATGGAACACAAGAACCATCGTCGTGAGTTACAGCAGCATCAAAGTTTAATGCAGTTGAATCACTACAACCTATAGTCATAGCACTACAAGGTAGTACATCAAAAGTAAAATTGTCTCCATTTACATTTGGATATATACCACCGTTGTTTTCTAAAACAGCAGAACCATCTTCACAAACAACATCTATACTAAAGGTATCATAATACCAATAACTGGAGTAAGAATTAGCAGTGGAAGGATCAAATACATAAGAACCTTCTGGTAAACAAATCGAAACTGAATAAAGTTCGTCGTTTGAGTTGTTATAATATATATCATCAGGAGATGCACTTAAAAATACATTTTGTACTAAGGCAGAATCTGGAGTTTGCACTAATAAAGTATCCAAAGATATTGTAAGAGTGGTATCAATTGTGATTACAAGTCCAACAATTTCGTCAATTACACTATCAGATACATAAGTGAATACAGAATCGGCAGTAATATCTAAGGTAGAATCCATAAAATAAGACCACTCTTCAGAGTAAATACTAAATTGTGTCCATCCATCAATGGAAGGATTCCCAAAAATAGTAACTGAAACATCAGTACAACTAGAAACACAAGAACCGTCTTCAATATTGGCTGCAGCATTGTAATTCGCAGCAGAGGCATCTGTACAACCAAATACAACTTCAACACAAGAACCATCTGACAAATTAGCAGCATCATTATAGTTAAAAGCTGTTACATCAGTACAACCAAGAACAATGTCATCACAAGCTAAAGCAGTAAAAGTTTCTGATACAGATGCACCAGCTACAACACCACCCGCAAGTTGAAGGGAGTCAATACAAGTAGAGGAAAGAATTGAGTAATTCCCTCCTGAATTCCATCCGTCTCCCCAGGAGTCGTAACCAATAAAAGTATATTCAGAACCAGGTTGTAAACACAAGTCGAATGAACGCGTGGTTCCGTTATCAGCAAAATTTGGTGTGGAAGTTCCAACATAGTCACCACCTTCAACAATAGGTATCCCTTCGGAGGTTACAAAGGCCCAAGAAATTTCTGAGGCATAAGTACCAAAGTAAAGAGATAACTCAGCTTCAATACCATAACAAGAATAATCACAAGAATTGTCATCTACGTTTGCAGCTGCATTGTAATTTCCAGCTAAAGGATCAGTACAACCCTCAACAGCAGGTTCAATAGATAAAGATAGATCATAGCCATTTTGACCAAAAACCTTAACTACGTTTATAAAATAAGTTCCTTCTTCTAATACGTCAGCACTAATTGTATCGCCATCGCAAGAGTTTAAAAGAGTTGAACTCATGTCAGAAGAAGTTAATAGAGCAATAGACACTAATGAAGATGAATCCACATCAAAAGTAAACCACTCTTGCTGTCCAATAGTTCCTGGATAAACGTCTCCGCTTGAAAGAGCAATGGCATCAGCACATGAAAGAGATAATTCGTATTCACAAGTTTCGTTAGCTTCCATATTTGCATCAGCATTGTAGTTCGTTGCAAGAGCGTCTGTACAACCTATTACAATATCATCACAAGACCCTACATCAAATACTTCAGAAGTTTCGAGACTATAAGTATACGTAGTAACACCGTCGCTAGGAAATAAGCCTCCGTTGTTCGCTAGGATATAAACAGCAGAATCTCCACATGAAAGAGAAACAGAATAGGAACCTTGAGTCCAACCGTCTCCATATGAGTCAAATGAATTGAATGTAAACGAACCGGCTTCTAAACAAATTGGATATTCGTTCGAGAAATCAGAGCCAGCACCCTCTAACACAACATCACCTGAAGCATTGTTAGTTAAATTCCAACTAATCTCATAAGCATAATTACCAGCAACTATGTCTAAAATTACAGATGACTCATCGTCAGAACATGGAAGAACACACGAAGCATCATTTACGTTAGCAGCCTCTGCATAATTAAGAGCTAAAGAATCAGTACAACCTAAAACAATCTGAGTACATTGTAAAGTATCTGATTGAAACGTTGCAACATCTAAATACTCTATAGTAGTTGATGACATACAACCATTTATTTCACAAGAACCGTCATCATTCGTAGCAGACATATCGTAATTTTCTGCAATCGGATTTATACATCCAAAAACCATGTCGGCACATGCAACTGGAGAGAATGTTTCCGTTGTTTCCAACTGATCATCTTCCATAGTCGCAGAAATCATAGTGAAAAGACCATTACAAGAAGTAATACTCAAAGAACCACCATGCCATCCGTCATCCTCACTATCAGAATATATTAAAGTGTATGTTTCCTCAGAGGAAAGGCATAAATCGTAAGGGGCACTAGCAACGTTATTTGAGAATGTAGAGTATGGGAAATACAATAAAGTATCACCAGAAGAAGAAAATACTCCTATAGAAACTTCACCCGCCCAAATTCCAGCATCAAAGATAAAAACTGACTCTTCGCCTTGGCACTGAATGTAAGTACAAGACCCATCATCCGAATTTGCAAGCGGGTCATAATCTAGAGAAGTAAGATCCGTACAACCTAAAACAACAGCAACACAACCAACAGACACATTAGCTAATGAATCATAATTAAGCGCAGCTGGATCAGTACATCCCTCAAGTAAACAAGACGCATCGTCTATGTTTGCTATAGGCTCGTAATTTGTAGCCTCCGGATTGGTACAACCTAATGAATCTCCAACAAGAAATTGGTAAGAACCAGCTCCTGAAGCATCAAGAGCTGAAACCTCAACACCCATCTGATAGCCGTATATACCACCATTTGCAAGAACTACAGTAGCCATACCATCTTCCAAACATAAAGTAATAGTTTCAGCAGAACCAGACGCCAAAGCAATAGTAGTATCGTTCCCAGCAGCATCAGAAACAACGGCATTACCGTCGCCCCAACCATCTCCATCGGAATCAGTCATGGTCAACAAGACCTCTGTAGCCGAACATGATGTAGAATC
>JAOGVT010000031.1:0-6855 GCA_028110365.1 Flavobacteriales bacterium | reverse complement strand
TGAAGGGGATAGGTTAGTTAGTGCTGACAAAATTAAAAAAAAACAAACATTTTACCCACAACATCAACTCTAAATATTTGATTTTTATCAACATATAAACAACACCAAATAACATAAGGGATTGAAGCGATGTAAAATCGTAAACTTCATTTTTTTCAAAAATTACTACAAAAAAAAGATTAAATTTGTGTGTGATTACCTAAATAAAACCTCAAAGAAGATGAATCATTCACCCCAGAAAACACCAAACCTAAAAATCATCTTAGCTACCCTACTTTTACTTGCATCAAACTTTAGTTTAGAAGCTCAAATAGCTAATGCAAGCAGATCTGGTTTTACCTGGATAACTAAAGAGGCTATAACAGACCTAAATTACGGATCAGGCTACAGTATGTATACAGCAGCTTGGCCAATCTTAAAAGACTACCCGGGGCCACAAGACTTCCAAATGGGGTTAGGAAGCTCTTGGCTTACCACGCAAAGAACTGGAAACGAGCCTGAAGATTTTTACACCACTATAGAAGGCGGAATTGGCTGGTGGCACGACACTCGATTTGGAACGAAAACACCAAAATACATTATGGGAGGCGTATCCTATAATTTTTATGCCTGGGCAAATGGCCCAGGTGCAGGAAAAACTCAGATGCTACCAAATGGCCAAAGAGATTGGAGTTCTGCTGGAGGTAAATATGGTATTGCTCAGTTGTCAAACAAATTACTATGGGCGCCAGATGGATTAAATTTAGCCCAAAGCTTAAATGGCGAATTACTTGGCTATGGTTACACCCCACTCCCATTAACCGACCCCATGACTGAAACAAATGGTCAAGCTATAGAAACTGGAAATCAATGCTGGACATTGTTCTTAAACACAACTAATTTTAAAGGGCCAGCCACCTTTTTTCTTCCAACTTTTTGGACGGAACCTGTGTTAGAAGACTTTTCACTAGAGGGACTTTTTTTAGACTCAAGACCTTCAGACCCAAATATACCTTTAGGACTTG
Source organism: Flavobacteriales bacterium (assembly GCA_028110365.1). Taxonomy (GTDB): domain Bacteria; phylum Bacteroidota; class Bacteroidia; order Flavobacteriales; family UBA7430; genus UBA6772. The sequence goes on along the minus strand of JAOGVT010000031.1, from coordinate 5,851 downwards.
AGCATGCGGGATCTCCAGCACTAATTTCTTCTGACAATGAAGGAAATCCATACGCTAAGTTGGAGCGATTGCAATTTCCAGCAAACAGCGGAACAAACAACATGATGCTACTCAATCAATTTTCTGTGTACAATGAAAATGCATTTTGGAACGGTATGGAAAACTGGTTTAGCGGCGGAGACGCTGTACAACCCGAAATTAATTCTTTGGCAACTTACGATGCATCCTTCGCCCAAAATGGGGGTTCTTCATTCGGTAAAATTGCTGAAACAAGCTCTAATGGACTTGACCATACCATTGATTTAAATTACATGGACAACACTCAGTTGAATGGATCTATAATGGGTTTTGAGTTTGATTTAGAAACTGTATACCAAGAAGAGGACAACTTTATACTGCCCGAATATTTTAAACTTGATGAAGAAAATACATGGCAGGCAATTACAGAAAGTACAGTGCCTGCTTCGACAAATTTAACTACGACTGAGGTTCCTTCATCCGTATCGCAAATTACCTATTTAACACCTTTAGATCCTGAATGCCAGTTCCAAGACCCTGAGGGTCCGTGGAACAATCCTGGCCCAAGTGCAGGCCCTTTTTACGCAGCAATGGAAGACGGCTCAACACTTACCTACTACTGGTACCGTTTTATAGACCAACCGGCAATTATTCATGCCAACCTTCCAGATGAAATGCGCACAAATTTGCAAACTAGAGTGGAACTCATCCATACAAACTGGAGTCATACGGATACGTATATAGCAGACCCAGAGATTGGATCTATCGCTACATTAGACCCTAATGGAATTGTAACTCCTCCTGCAGGATTTGAAATTGGCTATGTACCCATCGTGACCAAACAAGCAAAAACAGAACCTAAAGTTCGTGTATTTATTTTAGCGGGGCAATCAAATATGGAGGGTTTTGGAACCATTGAAGATCCAGAAAATAACCCAGGAAGTTTGATTGATGTTATTGAAAATGACAGTTTAAATATTTGGCCTGAAATGGGCGAGGTTGGAAACTGGAATTCTTTAGAAGGAGCCTACCTCTATTTTGCCAACAATGGAGATACTATTGAAACAAATGTTACCGTTGGGCAAGGAAATAGCCCAAATTTAATTGGAGCAGAGTTAATGTTTGCGCACCAATTAGACAGCTATTACGAAGACCCTATCTTACTAATCAAAACGGCATGGGGTGGTAAAAACTTAGCAGAAGATTTTCGTCCTCCCTCAGCAGATGGAGCAACTGGAGCCTACTACAACACCATGATTGAAACGATTGAGGAGGTAACTCAAAACATAGAGACTAAATTTCCGGACTTAGGGACAAGTAACTTTGAAATTTCTGGCTTCACTTGGTTTCAAGGCTGGAATGACGGAGCTTCAGATGCTTTTTTAAATGAATACGAAAGTACTCTTTACCATTTAGTAAACGACGTAAGAACTGATTTAGAACGTCCAAACCTACCTATTATTATTGCTAATTCTGGGCATGGAGGATTTGAAAGTATTAGCGATGGATGGGTGCAGAGCATGCAAAATATTATTTCTGTAGCACAAGAAAACGTAGGGTGTAACGATGCAATTTACGGTGGTAAAGTCGGTTTTGTAGACACAAAAAAATACTACATCAATGCATCTGAATCTCCCTCGAATGCAATTTACCACTACAACAACAATGCGCTCTCTTACTTAAACATTGGTAAATCCATGGGGATTGAAATGATTAAAGCTGTAAACGACATGGCCTTTTGTTATGAAGATTGTGGCGATCAAATAGACCCCGGTATTCTATCAATTGGTAATCGCGTTTGGAACGATTATAATATGGACGGTATTAACGACCCATATGAACCCGGAATACCGGGAGTTTCAATTCTTATCTGGGCAGATTCTGATGGAGATGACCTTCCGGATTGGCAAGGGTTTGGTGGTGTTCAAATAACCGACGAACAAGGGTATTATAATTTTACGGGCTTAGCTCCAGGGAATTATTCAGTTTTTGTTTGGCAAGTAGACAACTGGGGAGAAGGAGAGCCATTAGAAGGCTTTCAATCAACAAACAACTTTATTTCAAATGCTAATAATGACCAAGATTTTGACAATAATGGGTTTGGGAACTCCTTTACGGATATTATGTCGGGAATTGTAAGTCTTAATCCTGGAGAAGAGCCCATGGAAGATGGGGATCCTTTTGATTGTTATTTTAATTATGATGCAAATGGCAACAACAGTGTAGACTTTGGTTTTTTCAATCCGAATGCTTCAGGCTGCATGGACCCAACTGCCTTAAACTTTAATCTATCGGCTGTAACAGAAGACGGATCTTGCAACTATTTATGCGATGAGAATTTCAATACTGTTGTTTTGGAATTTACATCGGATAGCTATTCAGAAGAAACCACTTGGAACCTAGTTTCTCAGTCAGGTGAAACCATTTACAACGGAACCTTTTCGCTAGACACCATTTTATATACAGAAAGTGTTTGTGTTCCGAAAGATGAAGTCATCACTTTCAATGTTTTCGACTCCTATGGTAACGGAATGTGTTGCGGACATGGAAATGGACAATTCAGTTTATACTTGTGTGGTGAGCAAGTAATATCTGGAGGTGAATTTGAATACCTGTTCTCTGCTGATTTTTACAATTGTGAGCAAGTAGATAACTTTTACAATTGCCAAGAGATTGAACTCCCTATAGGGTGGTCAATATTCTCCACTTTTATTCTTCCAGAAAACCCTTCCATAGACACCGTATTAGCTCCAATAGTAAACGAGTTGATTATTGTAAAAGACAATATTGGAAATGCCTATTTACCTGATTACTTGTTTAATGGAATTGGCCTGATGGATATTGGGCAGGCCTACCAAATAAAGACAACAGAAAGTCTCTCTATTGAGATTTGTGGTACAAGTTTAAAACCAGAAGAGCATCCGGTTGATTTAACAGCAGGCTGGAATCTGATTGGCTATTTAAGAACGGAAGGCGCTCCAATTGATCTTATTTTAGCTGATCTAAACTTAGCGGAAAACCTTCTTATTGCTAAAGATTACATAGGGAATGCATACCTACCCGAGTGGAATTTTAATGGCATTGGAGATATGATTCCAGGAAGAGGGTACAGTATAAAAGTAACTGCTAATGATGTTGTTCATTTTTTATCAAATACAGAAACCTATTAAATTTCTTTACGACCTAAAAAACAAAAGGATACTTGAATAAAATAACGAACATGTAACATCTATAAATCCTATAAAAACGAACAGACTACTTACATCTAATATCGGGCTAAGAATAATGTATAATTGGACATTACGGAGTTTTGCTCGTAATTTCATCTAACACGAGCTGAGCTACTTGCAACGCTTTTGTTGCTTCTTGTAATGAAACTATTGGAATAGAGTTCTCATTGATACAACGAGCAAAATCTTTTAATTCTTCTTCAATTGCATTTATATCCTTAATTTTAGGCTTCTTTAAAGTTAAGGATTTTTGAGTACCCCTATTGTCTACCTCAAAATTAACAGCAAAAGGACTCCAACTTTTACCATCACGAACACGAACAACCTCTGCTTCTTTAGTTAAAAAATCAATAGATACATAGGCGTTTTTTTGAAAGACCCTTGTCTTTCTCATATTCTTTAAAGAGACTCTACTAGCCGTTAAGTTGGCTACAGCGCCATTTTCAAACGCTATCCGAGCGTTGGTGATGTCATGAGATTCACTTACTACAGCAACCCCAGATGCACTTATTTTGGCTACCGCAGAATTTACAATTGACAACACAATATCTATATCATGAATCATCAAATCAAGAACGACTGACACGCTTGTTTCTCTTGGATTGAATTTAGCCAAACGATGTGTTTCTATGAAGAGTGGTTTATCGAGAAAGTCTTTAGCGGCTAAAAATGCAGGATTAAATCGCTCTACATGCCCTACCTGTACCTTAAGACATCTTTGTGTAGCGATCTGAATTAACGCTTCAGCTTGAGCAACTGAACTGGTTACAGGCTTTTCTATAAAAACGTGCTTGCCTTTAAGCAAACTCTTTTTAGCGTACTCAAAATGAGATACGGTAGGAGATACAATATCAATTACATCAACCGCATCCATTAGAGACTCAGCATCTTTATAGTGTTCAACCCCAAATTCCTTTTGAATAGCGTCAGCTTGCTTAGCATTATTATCAAAAAAACCTATGAGCTGAAACTCCTTTAGGTTTTTTAATAATTTTATATGAATTGAACCCAAATAGCCAGCGCCGATAACTCCTATTTTCATTTTCTAGTAATCAATTTTTAATATAACATTTAACTTACCAAACTTACAATCCAATACTAAAAGCGAAAAAACAAGCTCTAAAATTGCAAGTCAATAACATTTCACAAAATTAAGAATCAACATCAGCTTTGTATTCAAGAATATCTGCAGGTTGACATTCTAAAACACGACAAATGGACTCGAGAGTTGAGAAACGAATAGCTCTTGCCTTGCCTTTTTTTAGGATAGATAAGTTGGACATGGTAATACCAACTTTACCAGACAGTTCAGTTAAGCTCATTTTACGCTTGGCGAGCATAACATCTAAATTAACAACTATCATAATTAAATGGTTAATTTGTTATCTTCTTTCAATGCAATACCATGAGAAAAAACATGGGCTAAAACACCAATTATAAAGCCCGCAAATAACAAGTTTATCGTTGGAAAGTTTAAAGACAAACTTAAAATCCCAGCTTTATTAGCTAGCATAGAGCTTTGAAAAGGAGAAAGAATAAAAGTTGAAGAAAAATCGACAAGCCAAATAAGAATTAAATAATAAGATACATACTTGAGATTAGTTATTGTTTGCAATTCAAAATAACTACCTGAATAAATTTTAAAAACAAAACTTTTTAAGTGATACATTATCATTACAAAAAATAAAAGCGTTAAAATAGCATTTGTAAAAATCATCGAACGAAGTGCGATTGGCAAGGAATGAAACATTACAAATTTCGAATGCGAATGTGGAGTAACGGAAACTAGATCGCTTCGCTCTTTACTATTTACATATAAAGTCGTTGTAGAAATCGAATCCGTATAGAAAACATCTGTAAAATTAAAAGAGAGCGACGCGATAGAAAGATCAGGTTTGGTTAGAGCATGATCTGAACCAAACAATTCAATTTTCTTCTCCCATAAAATATCACCAGAGTCAATATTTACGATTAAGTTTACTTCATTCCCAAAGAGACCTTGAACCATACAAGGCAAATAGGATAATCCAAACAAAGTAGAGAACCAAAATAAAAATCTTGTAAAATACAGTAACAGCTTTATCGAGATTGAATAGGACATAAATCAGGTTCTTTTGTATTTAAACTGCCCTAATATAAGCATTTTATGTTTAAAAAATGCCTCATAAAATTGGTTTTAATTTTAATTAAAATAGCCCAATTTAATACCTATAACCGGCTTGAAAATTTGCTAAAATAGTTGATAAAAAGACAAAACATCTCTAAAAAAAACAGAAAGGAATTAGCGTTCACGCCTTAGTGAGATTCCAATTCCAGTAACGCTTTCGCTCCACTGTTATTTTAGACCCCTCAGCAAGGATTACCGAATTGGGTTGAACGCTGCTTAAAAACTCAAAATCGACTCCATAAACAGCACCAAAGTCTACATGTATTTCAGCAGATTCAATCTTGTAGTGGCTCCATTTAGGATGCGTAACTTCATATTCATTGGTTCTAAAATTACTCACCTTTGCATAACCCCAATAATGTTCTGTTATAAATTCAGTTTCACTATTTTCAATAATTTCTGACGTCTCCAGAGCTGCGATCACTTTAAAGGAATG
>JAOGVT010000030.1:0-7829 GCA_028110365.1 Flavobacteriales bacterium | reverse complement strand
AAAACACTTCAACCCTTAAAAAAGAATTCTATACCTCTAGAGGTAAGGTCGTTTTTAGAGCCAAGTGATTTAGGAACCTGGATTTCTGACAGTCCCGAAATAGAACCTGAAACTCCTTTTTATATTTTAAAGAAAAATCAAACCTTACTCTCTATTTCTTTGAACGATTTAGATTTTATTGTCGAGAACAACCTTTCTCAAATTTTCTCCACTTTTTCATCGTATAATGTTAAAGTTAACTTACTCCAAAATACGGCTATTTCTTGTTCATTCGCTATTGATGTTGACGATTTGCTTTTTGACAGCCTAATTGCTGATCTTTCGGTTTGTTTTAAAGTTAAATACAACACTGGACTAGAGCTGCTTACAATTCGTCATTATAAAGATGATCAAATTCAGAACTTAATAAAGGATAAAACAATACTTCTTAGCCAAAAAAACAGAACCACTATTCAAGTATTGCTCAAGAGTTAATAACACCTTAGTGCTTCATGTTTTACCGCTCTTTTCAGATGATTTTTGATGCGCACTTAGTTAAATAAGTTGTAAATGGGAATGATTAAAAGTAATGCGGGAAGTAAATTGCTTACTTTAATTTTTAGTATTTCAAGTATATTTAAGCTTATTGCCATAATAAGTACCCCTCCAACAGCAGAGAGTTCTGTAATCATATCTGGTTTTAAATAGCCTTCAAAATAAAAAGCACCCCAAGTTAAAATCGATTGAAAGAGAAGTAGCGGTAAAGCAGACACAAGTACTCCTATTCCTAGGCTAGAGGCAAGTAAAATAGAAGTAACACCATCCATTAAACTTTTTGTGTATAAGAGTGTCTTGTCATTGTTTATTCCTTCTTCAATTGCACCTACAAAGGTCATAGAACCGACGCAATACAATAAAAAAGCGGTTATTAGACCCTCGGAAAATAATTTATCCTTACTCTTTACCTTTTCTTTTATAAGACGACTAATTTTGTCTAGAATCCTTTCTATACCTAGTAATTCGCCAATGAGTACACCCAATACTAGGCTGATTAATAAGAGTAATACCTGATTTGTTTCCAAAGCCATTTTAGTTCCTAAAATAAGAGTAAACAGACCAATTACTTGAAAAATGCTTTTTCGAACTCGATCTGGAATAAATGACCCAAGTCTTAATCCTATTAGGCTTCCAATAATTACTGCAAGTGCATTAACAATACTTCCTATTGGTATTAACATGCGTATTATAATTAAGATTTTAAAACACTATTCTTCCGAAAATTCTACTAGTTTTCTTCGGTAATTGCTAAATAATTTAGATTTTGAAATAAAGCCAATGTATTCTCCCTGACAGGTAACTGCAAGATTCCAGGCTCCAGTTTCTTTGAACTTTGCCATAACTTTATCCATAGGATCATACAACTTAATGGAACCCATTGGTTGGTGCATTAAATCTGACACTGTAAATTTAGTATACAGACTTTGGTCAAACATTACTTTACGAATGTCATCCAGATTGATAATCCCTAAAAATATATTGTTTTCATTTACCACGGGAAAAATATTGCGCTTAGATTCTGCTACTACCTTTACAAGCGTTCCTAAATTCATTTCTGGCTGTATAGTAGAAAAGTTTTTTTCTACCAGTTTCTCTAATTGCATCTGCATTAATACAGCCTTGTCTTTATTGTGCGTCATCAATTCTCCTTTTAAGGCTAATTGAAGATTGAAAAGTGAATGTGGTATGAAGTATTTTGAACAGACATAAGAAATAGCTGCTACAGTCATTAGAGGTATAAATAGTTCGTATCCACTTGTTATTTCGGCTATCAGAAATATAGCTGTTAAAGGAGCGTGTAAAACTCCAGCTATAAGTCCAGCCATAGAGACTAGACTAAAATTGCTGATTGATAATTCCAGTAAAAAAAAGTGATTGACAAACTTTGCAAATACGTAGCCTAGCGCAGAACCTAAAAAGAGTGCTGGAGCAAAAACACCTCCAATACCTCCAACACCAACGGTAACTGAGGTGGCTATTATTTTAAAAAAAATCATCGAAAATATAAGTAAAAGTAAAGCTATTTCACTCGTACATATAGATTCCACGTAGTTTCCTGTGATGATTTCTTGCCCTTTGTCTGCTAGTAGTAAATTTATCGTTTCAAAACCTTCTCCAAATAAAGGAGGAATTGTAAAAATTAAAACGCCTAAGAATAATCCGCCCAAAATTGCTCGGTTAATTTTGTGTTTTATTTTTTTTAATAGGTGAGTGGTTTGGTAAAAAACTTTAGTGAATAATACCGAAAGAAAACCACAAAAAATTCCGAGTAGAATGTACCAGTATAGATTACTTACTTTAAATTGTTCTACAAGGTCTATGTGTAAGAGTAATGCATCGCCCAAAATTAAGCGAGAACTTATGGTTGCTGAAACTGATGCTATAAGCAAAGGTATTATAGAGGCCATTGTAAGGTCAAGCATTAGTACTTCCATAGCCAAAACTAAAGCTGCAATAGGGGCATTAAAGATGCTTGCAATCGTTCCAGCAGTAGCACATCCAATCAGGAGCATTCTATCTTTAAAATTGAGATGTAGCATACGAGCTAAATTCGAACTTAGTGATGAGGCACTAGAGGCTGCAGGTGCTTCTAGTCCTATAGAGCCTCCAAATCCTGCTGTTAAAATAGATGAGATTATTGATGAATACATATGATGTCGTTTCATAATCCCACTTCGCTTAGCAATAGCGTACAATATTGTAGAAAACCCATTGCTTTCGGGTTTTCGTACGATGTATTTGATCCACAGTACTGATGCTACAATACCTATTAAAGGAAGTATTAGTAAATTGTAGTTTTCCCAGGTAGTGGATCTGGATGCATCTCGTAAATAATCACCTAAGCTATGTGCGGTATTTTTAATAAAAACAGCTATTAATCCTGAGCCTACTCCAACAAGAAGACTTAATAGCATTATGAACTGCCTATGGGAGATTGTTTTAAGTCTCCAAATTAAAAATCTTTTTAAAAGTGTTTTTCTTGGCATCTAAAAGAAAAAATAGTTTTGCATTCTATTTTGAAATAATTCGGGCTATTTCATTAAAGTTTCAAATTAGTTCCATTAATGTTAACCGCGTCTGATTTTTTTGGCAACAAACGAAGAAGTAGGTGTGCTATTTTTTCAGATATACTTCTCATCTTTTAGTTTGCTTTTTTAGAGCGTTTGTTTATCATGAATGACAATTGTAAACTACAAATTTTAAATCTTCTCTTACAATATCTACCTTGTGAAATAGTTTGTAGAGGTGTGTCTTAGAATTCAGATGATTGCTCGTAACCATCTGAAATGAGCCTCCTTTTTTGAGACATCTTTTAACTTCCTTAAATAATTCTAAAGCGACTTCAATATTTGTTTCGTGTTCAAAATGAAATGGAGGGTTTGAGACAATCAGATCAAAAGTTTGATCCTCAAAATTATCTAAACAGTCGTTGTAATGAAATGTAATGTTATCCCCTTCGATATTCATTTTAGAGGATTCTAACGCAAGTATAGAGTCGTCTAAAAGATCAATTTCAGCATTTGGTCTTTCTTTTTGGACTGCATAAGCTAGAACACCATTTCCAGAGGCAAGATCTAGAATTTTGTTATGGTCCATTCTAACATCCATATTCTCAATGAAAAATTGGGTTGCATAATCTATATTTTTGGCAGAAAATACTCCAAAGTGTTGCTTAAAAGTTTTTTCTCCCGAATAAGAGATCTCATTCAGATAAGTTTTATTTTTTATTTCTTTTTTCTTTTTAAGAACAAGAACTCTTGATTTTTTCCATGCTTTTGATTGTGTGCATTCTTCAAAAAATTCGGAAGCTATTGAAAGGTATTGTTTGGAGAAATACTTGGTCATAAATCCACATACTACTTCACCTGATTCTGCTAAAGAATGGTGTATTTGTGAAAGTTGTAAACGAAATAGATCTAGTGATTTAGGTACTTTTATAAGCGCTAACTCATAAAGTTTGTCGCTTTTACTAATAGAGTTATTAGTTGGCAAATCAAACGTTATGTTGTTTGTTTTAAAATTAAGTGCTAGGGCTTTTTCTTGACTTTTGTAATCTAGTACAACAAGAGGATTATATTGTGCTGTAAAGAGGCTCAAGAATCCAAATCTATCGTTAAATATTACTGTATTTTTTTTTGATGTTTTTGTTTCTTCTAAGAAGTTTAAAATATGCTCATCTGCAGCATTCCAAGCTTTTAAAGACTTACTCTGTGTTAGAGGGTAGCGTTCAATCGTATAGGTGTTTTCTTTGAAAGTATAATTCATTTAGTTAAGCTCAAGTACTGTTTTTATTCTCTCAACAAAATCCAACTTTTCCCAAGGAAATGTTTCGATTTCTTTGGTAATGTGTTGACCTGCTCCTATATCAAAACGCTTTGTTTTCTTTTCTGGAACTCTTCCCATATGTCCGTATGCTGCCGTTTCACTGTAGATAGGGTCTTTAAGTTTAAACCGCTCTACAATTGCAGCCGGACGCATGTCAAACAATTCATCAATTTTTTCTGCTAAGTTACTGTCGCTCATTTTAACTTTTGATGTTCCGTATGTATCCACAAATATGTTCATAGGTTTTGCAACACCAATAGCATAGGCTACTTGAACCAGTATTTGGTCTGATACACCTGCAGCAACTAAGTTTTTAGCTATGTGACGTGTTGCGTAAGCGGCAGATCGATCTACTTTTGAAGGGTCTTTTCCTGAGAAAGCACCTCCACCATGAGCTCCTTTACCCCCATAAGTGTCTACAATAATTTTTCTTCCTGTAAGTCCTGTGTCACCGTGAGGACCTCCAATTACAAACTTTCCTGTAGGGTTAACATGGTATTTTTCATTGCCAAATAAACCTACAATGTGTGCTGGAAGTTTTTTCTTTATTCTTTCAACTAAAATGGACTTTACATCTTCTTTAATTTTTGCCAACATTTTATCTTCTTGATCAAAGTCATCGTGTTGGGTAGAAATAACAATCGTATCTATACGCTCTGGTACATTTGTGTCAGAATACTGTATTGTTACTTGAGACTTAGCATCTGGGCGTAAGTAGTGCATTACCGAATGGTTTTCTCTGCGTATTTCTGCTAATTCTTGAAGCAATAAGTGCGAAAGACTTAAGGCCAAAGGCATGTAATTCTCTGTTTCGTTGGTAGCGTAACCAAACATCATTCCTTGGTCTCCAGCTCCTTGTTCTTCATAAAGACCTTGTCCAGCTTCTACGCCTTGACTAATATCTTCGGATTGCTCATGCACTGCAGATATAATACCGCAAGATTCTGCATCAAATTTATACTCTGATTTTGTGTAGCCAATTCGCTTTATTACTTTGCGCGCTTGCTTTTGTAAGTCTACTGAAGCCGTTGATTTTACCTCTCCACTTATAACAGTTAATCCTGTTGTTACAAGTGTTTCGCAAGCTACTTTGGACTCTGGGTCTTGTGCCAAATAGGCATCTAATATTGCGTCGGATATTTGGTCGGCAACTTTGTCTGGGTGTCCTTCTGAAACAGATTCAGATGTGAAAAAATAAGACATATCTATTTTCTTTAGTGTAATTTATAAATAGTCTGATATGAGCTGTAGCGATAGGAATCTGCTTTAGCCTTTTTTTGAGTGGTAGCAATCAGTCAAATTCATCCACTTACAGTATGCAAATATACTAATTCGTACGGTATAGGTGCATTAATTTTATAAGTAATTACGCTCGTTGGGATTTAATGTATAATAACGAAAAATAGGGACTGAGAGTTACCTAGTCCATTAAAATTTAAGGCATATACTCCTTGAGTAAGATGCTTTAAATTCAATTTTTTTTCTTCATTAGTGTCTAGGTAAACATAATTTTCTTGGTAAACAATTACTCCGAAAATCGATGAAATAACGAGGTCTCCCTTAATGGTTTGCTCTGAGTTGTTTACAAAAGTGAATTCTCCTGTATTTGGATTTGGGTATAGCTCTAAGAATGAAGTTCCCAAATTTTCTGTACAATCAAAGTTGAAATGATCAGGAAAAATAAAGCGATTCATGTTTTTTTCTACCGCACAGAGCCTATCGGCTAAAAAACCAACTAATTTTTCTTCAATATCTCTTTCCCATTTAGAATAACTTTCTGGGTACTCCCATCGTTCAATATGCGAATCTATTTCGTTTTTATAAAGCTCTTTAATCGGCTTAACTTTGTCTAAAATAGAGCTGGTAGCGAATGTTGTGTTTAGTATTTCTGCATACCGATTTATAAATTTATCGAGAAAGTTGTTGTTCGTGACTAAATTCCTAAATAGGAATGTTGATTCTGGAGCATTTGGCCACGTAATTGAAGTATCCGTATTTAAACAATGTACAAACATGTTTTTATTAGCATCAAGTAAACCTGCATCTAAATCATAAAAGATCCATCTCCATTTGCCATCTTTAGTCTTAGGTCTCCATAGTTTACTATTGTTAGATGGCCAGTCCTTATTTGCAAAGAACATTTCTGCAATTTGATAACTTATAAAGTTGTCAATATCTATTTGGGTCTTTACGTACTCATAATTGTTTTGTATTGATAAGTCATTGTTTTCTATAAATTCAACTAAACTTCTGTAGTGACTATTATCTCCCGCAAAAACTAAATTAAAGTTCCCTCCAATTAGGTCTATTGAATCTGTGTCTATATTGAATTCGTACTTAATGTAATGTTTGTCAATTCGGTCTCTGAGGCTATGAATTCCCCAATATTCTCCATTAATAAAAACAATTACCGGTTGAAAGTCTTGGGTTTCAATATTCAAATCTTTTGCAATATTATGCGCTAAAACATCTTTAATTATAGACTGATCATTCCACGATCCCATGGTTGTTCTAAGTAAAAATCTTTTGAATTCTACAGTTTCTTTTTCTGGAAATAGTCGGTATTTAAAATATTCTTTACCGTATTCTTTTCTAGCGTATATACGAAGTGATTTTTGAGCCGCCTGTCTTGTTTTACCTCCATGTATTCTAATTCCTGCATCTTGATGGAATTCCACTTGTCCATCTTCGCTAAAATACTCTATGTGAATTGGTTTCTCCCATTCTATTCCCGATTCAAAATAATTACCTGACCATTCCGGATTGTCTAGTTTAAAGTTAATTCCAGGAACGTAAATGCCACTATCGCTGTCAAATAAATTAGATTCTTCTGTAACAATTGACAGAATAGGGTGCTTGTATTTTGAGAAAATATTTTCATCAATGAAATAGGTTTGGGTATAGACCCGACTCGTGTTTTGTCCATTTTTAATACTAACACTTCTCAGTGTGGTTGCTTTGTCTAGGTTTTTACTAGGAGCCTTCCATGCCTTATAGCTGATAAGTGATTGTTCAGGGCTCGATCGGAATTCTGAAAAGTAATTTGGGTTAGCTGTTCGGTTGTAAATAGTTATGGAATCTGAAAATACCAGCGAATTTACTGTCGGAATACTTCCATCTGTTGTGTAGTAAATGGTGTCGTTTCTTAGCGACTTTATATTTAATTTAAAGCCTTGCTCAAAATAGCCAGCATTTTCAGAAAAAACAAGTTGGCTTGTATTGTTGTTTGAAGTTCCTGGGCTAGGTGTGTCTAAATTCACTAAATTACTTGTACCGTCTGGAAGTCTACCGAAACTTTCATTTTCTTCTAAAATTACGGGTCTTATAGAGTCAATTATATCGCCTGAGGGATTTGATAAGTAAAGAGCCTCTCCAAGCGAAGATATTTTAAAGTTTGTGTGAAGTTCAGCTCCATTTATAGTATCCTTTCCTGAAGCAAATACCAGTAGACTGCTTTGAGAAGGAAT
>JAOGVT010000003.1:0-80627 GCA_028110365.1 Flavobacteriales bacterium | reverse complement strand
TTAACAATATTCGTTACCAAGGCTTATTTGACAATTGGTTGGGAGAATTGGGTAGAAGAAGGCAAGTAGTAAACGTGTTTTATCTAAAAGATGCGCTAGATGCATATTTGAAAAACACCCCTATAGAAATTATAAAAACCAAAGCAATTGGCTGTTTTATTGAATAACATACTATTTTACTTTGGCTTGTTATTGCTCTTATCTTGTTCACAAACAACTAAAGAGTATACTTTTGCAGAAGATGTTGCTCCTGTAATTTTCAACAATTGCAGTCCGTGCCATCATAAAGGAGGTGCAGCACCCTTTGCTATGGTAAAATACCAAGATGTTGCCAAAAGAGCAAAAATGATTGCACATGTAACGCAATCGGGTTACATGCCTCCTTGGCCAGCAGATACAGAATACAGTCATTTTATAGGAGAAAAAACCCTTACAGACTCCGAGAAATCTATGCTACAAGATTGGTATTTGCAAGGAAGCCATCCCGGAGATACTGCTGGTTTTGTAAACTTTAAACCGATTAGTTCCCTTAGAAATACATTAGGAGAACCAGATTTGGTAGTTAAAGCAACTGAGCCATTTCTTATTCCTGGCGACAATAAAGATCGTTTTATGATAGCTAAATTTCCTTTTGAGTTGAGACAAGATACCAACATTCGATTGGTAGAATTTGTGACAGACAACAATCAATTGGTTCACCATATAAATGCCCACATGATTAGTTATACGAACTACAAAGCAAATCATTTGTTGGAAACACCTATTGTTGATAGCGAATATCACACAGACTCATCTGCCTTTTATGCACTTAATATACCTTTGGAAAATGGGAGTTTTCCTTTACTGAGTCCGTCAGTATCTAACTACTTACCAGGGGTTGAGGCGTTTGTTTATCCGAAAGGTATAGGTGGGTTAAGGGTTGCAAAGCAATCTGCTATTTTAGTAAAGGATTTTCATTTCGGACCCTCGCCTAAAGACGATTGGGATCATTCTTATTTTAACATCTATTTTGATGAGCAAGCACCAAAACGTCCGTTGCAGGAATTGATATTGGGTACGCAAGGTGTTTCGCAAGTTGAGCCTCCTTTGGTAATTGCGCCTAACCAGGTAAAGTCTTTTAGTACAGACTACACACTTGACCAAGATATTTCTGTTTTAACCTTAAATCCTCATATGCATTTAATTGGAAAACAGTTTAAAGCCTTTGCTGTTTTACCCCAAGGAGATACCATACCATTGGTAAGAATTAAGGATTGGAATTTTAGATGGCAATATTTTTATACATTGCCAAAAATGTTGCATTTACCTCAGGGAACTCAAATTAGAGTAGAAGCGATTTACGACAATACACTTAATAATATGGACAATCCTTTTAATCCACCACAATTTATAACCGGCCGAAATGGAAGTATGAAAACGAGCGACGAGATGTTGCAATTAATTATTACCTATTTGCCTTACCAAACGAACGACGAACTTATAGAACTAAGCCCAAATGAATAAAATCACATTATTATTAGGAACTCTTCTTGTTTTTTCATGCTCCAATCCATCCGATTTAGATAAAATACAAGACATCAATTCGACTTTTGAAAATACACCTGTAGAGATTAAAGGCGTTGTTACTGGTGTTTTTCAAGACAAAGCTGCTTTGTCTGGTTTTTTTATACAAGAAGATGCATTATTTTCAAGCAGTGGTATTTTTGTAAACTCAACCAAAGAAGTACATGTAGGCGATGAAATTTTGATTAACGCTACAGTGGTAGAAGTTAGAAATGAAACAAGATTAGACAGTGTTACATCTATTAAATTATTGTCTGCTAACCACTCTTTTACAACCCATACCTTAAATTTCCCGTTTACACGAGAGGAAATAGAACGTTTAGAAGGTTGTTTGGTTGCTATTCCTAATGCGCTTCAAATTTCCGATTCTTATTCCTTTGAAAAGTATGGACAATTAATGGTCTCGTCTTCTCCATTAGTTCAAGCAACAGAATTGTTTGATGCTCAAAATCAGTCCAATCAAATTAAAGCACATAACGACAAGCAATTCTCAACTTCGCTGGTGTTAGATGACTTATCAAATGTAAAATACCCATCTAATGAGGATTTGTATTGTGCTAAAAATAAAGTTGTTGTTGGGGCAACAATTAAAGGAGTTAAAGGGTATGTCTGTCAAAGAAATGGGGTGTACTCCGTTCGATTATTAGACGATATTGAGGTGGTTGCTCCAGTATTAAATAGTGACGTTGCTGTTGCTGGTCAACTAAAACTATTGAGTTTTAATGTACACAATCTTTTTAATGGTAATGGAGATGAGAGTGGATTTCCAACTGAAAGAGGAGCAAAGACTTACAAGGATTACTTAAAGCAAATTACTAAGTTAAATTCTGCTATATCAAAAGTTAATCCAGATGTAATTGCGCTAATGGAATTGGAAAATGATGGTGAAGATTCTCTGAGTGCGATTTCTCAACTCTGTCAGTTTTTAAATCGTAACTCAAAGCGAGGAACTTATCAAGTTGCTATGACTCGTATTTCTCCTGGTTCAGATGTAATTAAAACCGGCATCATCTATGATGCATCAGTTCTACAATCTAAACAGTCATCGTATCATGCAGATTCAATATTTTCGCGAAACCCAATATTCCAAGAATTTACTTTTCAAGACAGTTTGTCTTTTGTTGTGGCAGTAAATCATTTTAAATCTAAAGGTTCAAGAGGTGCAAAGGGATTAAATAAAGACCAAAAAGACGGTCAAGGCGCTTACAATTACAAACGTTTAAAACAAGCTGAGGTGTTATTGCAACTTACAGATTCATTGTATACGAACAAAAACGTACTTATTGTTGGCGATTTTAATGCCTATTCTCAAGAAGATCCAATCCAAGTTTTAAATTCACAAAATTTCTCAAAACTCCAAACGAATCAGTTTTCTTATGTTTACAAAGGTTTGCAAGGCGATTTAGATCATGCTTTTGTATCCACTAAATTTAGGGATCAGGTAAAAGGTATTAGAGTGCTAGATATAAATGCTTCTTACCCAAATTGGACTGATTACCGTTTTGAAAATTCTGATGAAAGCTGGCTAAGATCATCTGATCATAACCCGCTTCTTATTGGTCTTTACTAGTTAAATTATTATTAATGAATTGTATAGTAAGCTCTAAGATTCTACTTACTTTTGTTTTGCCATAAATTAAACCATGTATAAAGCAATTTTCCGCCCAATTTTGTTCTGCTTTGATCCAGAAAAAGTTCACCATTTTGTGTTTAACACACTAAAATTGGTGCATTTAATCCCTGGTATTGCCTTGCTAACTAGATTGTTATATACCGTTAAGCATCCAAAACTAAAAAGAACTGTATTTGGTTTAGATTTTGACAATCCTGTTGGCTTAGCTGCTGGATTTGATAAGGAAGCTAAACTTTTTAATGAACTTGCCAACTTTGGTTTTGGTTTTATTGAAATTGGTACTTTAACTCCAAAGGGTCAGTTAGGAAACGACAAGCCTCGTTTGTTCCGTTTGCCACAAGACAATGCACTAATCAATAGAATGGGCTTTAACAATGAGGGTGTTGAGGCTGCAGTTAAGCGACTTAGAAAGCGAAAAACTAAGGTGGTAATTGGGGGTAATATTGGTAAAAATAAAAACACACCGAACCAAGAGGCAAATAACGATTATTACAATGCCTTTCATGCTTTATATAATTTTGTTGACTATTTTGTGGTAAATGTAAGTTCACCCAACACTCCAAATTTACGTGAACTCCAAGAAAAGAAGCCTTTAACAGCGCTTTTACAAATGCTAAAGGATGAAATGCTTACAAAACCCCAATCCAAACCCATTCTTTTAAAAATTGCGCCCGATTTAACCAACACGCAGTTAGATGATATAATTACTATCATTGATGAGGTTCAAATAGATGGTGTCATAGCTACAAATACCACTATAGACAGATCTAAACTAAGCAGTAGCGAAAAAAAAACATCAACTATTGGTGCAGGAGGTTTAAGCGGAAAACCCGTTAAAAATCGATCTACTCAGGTAATTGCTTATTTACATCAAAAATCCAATGGAGCTTTTCCAATCGTCGGCGTTGGTGGAATATATACAGCAAAAGATGCCATTGAAAAATTAAATGCTGGTGCTAGCTTAGTTCAAGTATACACTGGTTTTGTTTATGAAGGACCCGCAATGGTGAAAAAAATATGTAAAGGACTTTTAAAAGCAGATTTATAAATCCCCTTTTTAGTATTAGTTAATTGACTACATTCGAATAGTAAACTTGCAAAGCATAAAAATGGCTCAAAAACCAACCATACCAAAAGGCACCCGCGATTTTTCTCCAGCAGTTATGCTGAAGCGACATTATTTAATGGGTATCATTAAAGAAGCATTTCAAACGTTCGGCTTTCTTCCAATTGAAACTCCATCTATGGAGAATTTGTCTACATTGATGGGCAAATATGGTGAAGAAGGCGATCGACTCATTTTCAAGATTTTAAATTCTGGAGATTATTTAAAAAAAGTAGACGTAAGCTCAGATTTTGACGCTAGAAAATTAACACAAAAAATTTCTGAAAAGGCTTTAAGATATGATTTGACAGTTCCTTTTGCACGTTATGTTGTTCAAAATCAAAATGAAATTACTCTTCCTTTTAAACGTTATCAAATTCAACCTGTATGGCGAGCAGATAGACCTCAAAAAGGTCGTTTCAGAGAGTTTTTTCAATGCGATGCAGATGTTGTAGGCTCCCCATCTCTATTGTATGAAGTTGAACTGATTCAACTTTACGATACTGTTTTTACGAAGCTAAACCTGCCTGCTGTTATAAAATTAAACAATAGAAAGGTATTGTCTGGTATTGCTGAGGTTATTGACGAGGCAGATAAGTTAATTGACATCACTGTGGCGATTGACAAATTGGATAAGATAGGTTTGGTTAAAGTAAAAGAAGAAATGCTAAGCAAGGGTGTATCTGAGGCGGCCATTGAAAAACTTGAGCCAATTTTAAATATGTCTGGCGATCCCACACAAAAACTCGAGACCATTCGAGAAGTGTTAGCCCCTTCTAAAATTGGTATTGAAGGTGTTGATGAAATTCAAGAAGTATTTGATAAAATTTCCTTTTTAGGTTTAGATACTGCAGAATTAGATTTTGATTTAACGCTGGCTAGAGGACTTAATTATTATACAGGATCTATATTTGAAGTGGAAGCTAAAGGAGTTCAAATGGGCTCTATTGGTGGGGGAGGACGTTACGATGATCTTACCGGTATTTTTGGATTAAAAGACATGCCCGGAATTGGTATTTCTTTCGGACTAGATAGAATTTATTTAGTTGCCGAAGAACTAGACTTGTTCCCTAATTTAGAAGCAGATTACACACAAGTCTTATTTGTAAACTTTGGAGAGACAGAGGCAAATTATTGTTTAAAGGCACTCCAATATTTACGAAAACAAGGTGTCAATTCTGAATTGTATCCTGACACAGCAAAAATGAAAAAACAGATGAATTATGCCAACAAAAAAGGCATTCCATTTGTTGTTTTAGTTGGTGAAGATGAAATGAGTAGTGGTTTATTGACTGTTAAGAACATGACAGATGGTACACAGTCAACAATGAAACTAGAAGATTTAGTAAGCAATTTAAGGAAATAAGATGCAAGACAACATTCATCATATAACTAATAAACTCCTTCAATTAGAGGATTTACAATCCATCCTTTCAGAAGACAAAGCACTTCAATTGTCTGATAATTCAATTCAGGCAATACAAAAGTGTCGTGCCTATTTAGATAAAAAAGTTTCAGAAACAAAGCAGCCCATATACGGAGTTAATACTGGATTTGGCTCTCTATGCAATCACAGCATATCAGATGATGATTTAAGTCAGTTACAAGCTAACTTAATGATGTCTCATGCTTGTGGTATGGGTGATAGAGTCCCTGATGAAATAGTTAAACTCATGATGCTTTTAAAAATCCAATCGCTATCCTACGGTAACTCAGGAGTTCAACTCATTACAGTTCAGCGCTTGGTAGAAATGTTCAACAACAAAATCGTTCCCGTTGTTTTTCAACAAGGTTCACTTGGTGCATCAGGAGATTTAGCTCCGCTTGCGCATCTTTCCCTCCCTTTAATTGGTATGGGAGAAGTTGTTTATGATGGAGCTGTAATGGAGGCTTCTGAAGTTTTAAAAATAATGAACTGGGATCCAATTGTTCTTAAATCTAAAGAAGGTTTGGCGCTGTTGAATGGCACACAGTTTATGAGTGCTTACGGTTCTTGGTGTGCAATAAAAGCACACAAACTTTCTTATTTAGCTGATTTAATTGGGGCTATTTCATTAGATGCCTTTGACGGGCGTATTGAGCCTTTTGATGCGTTAATCCATTTTGCTCGTCCTCACAACGGACAAATTCAAACAGCAGAACGTATTCGTGAGTTCTTAGAAGATTCTGAACTTATTTTGAGAGCTAAGTCTCACGTTCAAGATCCTTATTCTTTTAGATGTATACCCCAAGTTCACGGGGCTTCTAAGCAAGCTTTAAAACATGTTTCAGATGTTTTGACTACTGAAATTAATTCGGTTACCGACAATCCAAATATTTTTGTTGATGCTGATAAAATAATATCCGGTGGTAATTTCCATGGACAACCCATTGCAATACCAATGGATTATTTAGCCATTGCATTACACGAACTTGGAAATATATCTGAACGTAGAACGTATCAATTGGTTTGTGGTTTAAGAGGTTTACCCGCCTATTTGGTTGCCAAACCTGGATTAAACTCAGGTTTTATGATTCCTCAATATACTGCCGCTAGTATTGTCTCTCAATCTAAAATTTTATGCACCCCAGCTTCAGCCGATTCAATTGTATCCTCTAACGGGCAAGAGGACCATGTAAGTATGGGAGCAAACAGTGCGACTAAGTTGTATAAAATTGTTGAAAATTTAGAAAAAGTTTTAGCAATAGAATTAATGAATGCAGCCCAAGCAATAGAATTTAGAACCGAAAAAACTTCTCCGTTTTTACGCATGATTCTCGATTCTTACAGACAAGAAGTCTCCTTTGTAGCCGAAGATCGTTACTTACACAAGGATATTTTAAATTCTGTTAAATTTTTACGTGAGTTACAAATAGATTCGGAATTGATTTACTAAAAATTCACTTATGAATAGTATAGAATTAAGAAGTGACACTTTTACGAAGCCTACCAAAGAAATGCTAGACTTTATGTTTTCGGCAAATGTTGGTGATGATGTTTGGGATGAAGATCAAACAGTTAAAACTTTAGAGAATAAAATTGCTAAAATGTTTGGTATGGAAGCTGCTTTGTTTTGCCCATCTGGAACCATGGCAAACCAAATAGCAATTAAAGTTCATACTCAACCAGGCGATGAAGTCGTTTGTGATTACAGCTCACATATTTATCAGTACGAAGGTGGCGGTATTGCTTTTAACTCATCTGCATCTGTAAATTTACTAAAAGGAACGAATGGTAAAATTTCTGTAGCTCTAGTTAAAGACACTTTAAAGGAAGAAAATATTCATTTCCCAAGAACAAGTTTAGTATCAGTTGAGAATACAACAAATAAAGGAGGTGGAGCGTGTTATAATTTAAAGGATTTACAAGACTTAGCTATTTTTTGTTCAAGTCAAAATCTTGCCTTTCATATGGATGGTGCTCGTTTGTTTAACGCCATTGTTAAAACCAATACGCAGCCCAAAGATTATGGCGGTATTTTTGACAGTATTTCTGTTTGCATTTCCAAAGGTTTAGGCGCTCCTATAGGATCGTTATTACTAGGCACAACAAAGTTTATTCATCAAGCAAAAAGAATTCGAAAGGTATTAGGTGGTGGTATGCGTCAAGTTGGCTATTTAGCTGCTGCGTGTGATTATGCGCTTGAGCATCACATTGATTTATTAAAAGAGGATCATAGAAGAGCTCATGAAATAGAGACGGTATTGAAAGACAGGCCTTATGTAACATCGGTTACACCAGTAGAAACAAATATCATTATTTTTTCTATGGACCAACCCTTAAAATTGGTTGAGTATTTGAAGACTCAACATATATTATGCTCAGCTATAAGTTCCAATCAAATTCGATTTGTAACACATTTTCAGTTTAACGATGTGATGTTAAAAACCCTTAAAAAAGCACTTTTAAATTATTCGTAATGCAAGGCTTTTACAGGTTCGACTTTTTGTAGTAGTAAAGTAGGTATTATTAAAATAACCATACAAATAAGAACGGTTACACTATTAATAAGCATCCAATTTTTAAGGGTTAACAGGACGGGTATTGCCGATACGTAATAATGAGTCGGATCTAATTGTAAAGGCTCAAAATAATATTGAATTCCAATAAGGGTAAGTCCAATAATGTTTCCTAAAAACAATCCTTTTCGAAGCAGATAAAATGCATGGTATAAAAAGACTTTTCTAATCGAATACTGGCTTGCACCTAGCGCCTTAAGTAAGCCAATCATTTTTGTACGTTCTAGTATAATTATGAGTAAGGAACTTACCATATTTATTGTGGCCACAATAAGCATAATTAATAAAATTACAAGCGTATTTAGGTCAAATAAATTGATCCAATCGTATATTTGAGGATACAATTCTTTAGTGGATTTTACTCTAGAATCGAAAGGGCTAATGGTTTCAATTTTTTGGTATATCGCAGCTTTATCAGCATTTGAATTGAGCGAAATTTCCAAAGAGCTAAATTGATTGTTAGTCCAATTATTGATTTTTTGAAGGTGACTTTGGTCAGCTAAAATATATTGATTGTCAAAAAAATCGATTCCAGTTTTGAAAATACCCACAATAACAAACTTTCGAATTAGGGCATTGTTATTTTTTAATCCTTGAAAGTAAGTAACAGCATTGTCGTTAAGTTTCAATTGAAGTTTTGATGCCAATGCCTTGGAAATTACCATCTGATTTGACTTACCCTGTGCAGTAAAAGATGGAACGACACCTTCCACCAGATGATTAGAAATAAAATTCCAATTGTAGTTTTGACCAACTCCTTTAACTAGAACACCTTCAAAATCTTCAGCTGTTTTTATAAGCGCATTTTTAGTTATTTGTGTCTGTACGTATGTTATGCCCTCAAGGTTAGCTAGCTTGTTAATTAGAGTACTGTCTGCACTAAAAGGATTGGCATCTAATGAATTGTTAAGGTCCAGCGAACTTATTTGAATATCTGATGTAAATCCGGTAACTTTAGCACTGATTTTGTTTTGCAAACCTTTACTGGTTGCAATAGACAAAATCATAACAGTAATGCTTATACTTACTGCTGCAATAGCCATTTTTAAAATTGGTTTAGAAATGGAATGCTTTAAGTTACTTTCGCCATGCAAACGTTTGGCTACAAATTTTTCAAAGTTCACTACTGTATGCTTTATTTAAAGATTTTCAAATATACTAAAATGCAGCTCTTGTTACTGTGCTTTTGCACTTTCTTAAGCTCGTGCACCTCTCAAAGCCAACAACAGCTTATCGTTGGCGCTAATCAACTGGAAAACTATCTACCCTTATTAAGAAACAAACAAATAGCTGTAGTAGCCAATCAAACCTCCTTAATTAATGGCTTTCACCTAGTAGATTCTCTTTTGGCTTGTAATGTCTCCATTGTTAAAGTGTTTGCGCCTGAACATGGATTTAGGGGCGAATCTGATGCAGGTGCTTTAATCAATGATGAGATTGATGTTAAAACCGGCTTACCTATACACTCACTTTATGGTAAAAACAAAAAACCTAGTGCTGAAGCTCTTAATAGCATTGATTTAATCGTATTTGATATTCAAGATGTTGGAGCCCGTTTCTACACCTATATATCCACCCTTCATTATGTTATGGAAGCATGTGCAGAAAATAATATTGAATTGTTGGTTTTAGACAGGCCTAATCCTAATGCTCATTATGTTGATGGACCAATTCTTGACACCGCATACCAATCATTTGTTGGTATGCATCCAATACCAATAGTACATGGCCTTACCATTGGAGAGTATGCTCAAATGATTAACGGTTCTTTTTGGTTAAAAGATTCTATTCAATGTAATTTAACGGTACAAGAAATGAAGTATTACACGCATAGTTTACCTTATGATTTACCCGTAAAACCCTCTCCAAATTTACCAAACAGGCAATCAATATCTTTATATCCGTCGTTGTGTTTATTTGAAGGCACAGCGATTAGTGTTGGAAGGGGGACAAATCTTCAATTTCAAATAATTGGTTCTCCGCTATTAGATTCTTGTTCCTATTCATTTTCACCATCATCTCAAAGTGGTGCAAAATATCCAAAACACGAAAGTTTAAAATGTTGTGGATGGGATCTTTCAAAATTTAAAATAGATAAAGGGATTAATTTAAGTTATTTAATAGAATGTTTTAATCAATACAATTCAAAAGGCATCCCTTTTTTTAATTCCTTTTTTGATAAATTAGCTGGCTCCAATGTGCTTCGAGTTTTAATAGAAGCCGGTTGGTCTGAAGTACAAATAAAAGAGACCTGGCAAGAGGGTTTACAACTGTATAAAGAACAAAGATTAAACTATTTAATATATCCTGAATGAGACTACTTTACATTTTAGTTTTGCTTACAATTTCTTTAACAGCTCAAACGCTAGACACGAGCTTAGATACAGAAAAAAGAACAAATAAGAAATTTGGTTGGCATACAGAAGGGCCTGGATCCCATGAGTTTTTTTTCCTAGGAGGGAAAAGATATTCGGGTAATTTTGCTTTACAGTACGAGTCTAATTCCATTAAAACACAAGCAAATTTTAAAAAGGGTTCCTACCATGGACTTGTAGTTAATTACAATGAAAACGGATCTATACAAAGCAAGGGTCGTTACAAAAATGGATACAAAATAGGCAAGTGGATTTATTATTACGACAATGTATCTTATGAAAAGAAGTATTATTCCAAAAGAGAACCAAATCAGGTTAGAAAATCGATGCTCATTTCTTCTAATGGACTTGTTAAAGAAAGATACAAAGCGCTTCGAAATATGCGGTTTTCAAAGTACCATTATGACTACCATCCTAATGGGAATGTAAAACTTAGAAAAAAACTTATCAATCGTTTTAAAGTCATTTATGAAATAGAAGAATTTTATCAAGGTACACAAGTATCCAAACATTATTTTTTGAAGTATGATTCAGAAAATGAAGAGTGGGATTATATTAATGAATACAAAGAATTTAATAAAAATGGTAAGTTACTGGTTCACGAGTATCATTAATTTAATCAAATCTCAATAAATAGATTTGTTAACACATTATTCTTCAATTTAATGTGCATATTAGTTTAAATCAAAGGAGTAGATTCGATCCTATTTTTTTATTTACATTATCTCAAAAAAATCAAACCAAAAACTTACTTTTGCATTGCAAAATAAACAACTATGAATTTACACGAATTTCAAGGGAAACAAATATTAAGCAGTTACGGTGTTGGTATACAACGCGGAATGATTGCCACAACGCCAGATGAAGCAGTAACAGCCGCAAAACAACTTACTGAGGAAACAGGTACAGGTTGGCACGTCATCAAAGCACAAGTTCACGCTGGTGGACGTGGTAAAGGTGGAGGTGTAAAGTTGGCTAAAAACTTAGACGATTTAAGAATGCACGCTGAAAATATTTTAGGAATGCATTTGGTAACTCCTCAAACATCTGCCGAAGGTAAATTGGTACACCAAATACTTGTTGCAGAAGATGTTTATTACCCTGGCGAGAGTGAAACTAGCGAGATCTATATGTCCGTTCTTTTAAATCGTTCTACTGGAAGAAATATGCTTATGTATTCTACAGAAGGTGGTATGGATATAGAAGAAGTTGCAGAGAATACACCCCATCTTATATTTACAGAAGAAATTGACCCATCAACAGGTTTAATGCCTTTTCAATGTCGTAAAGTTGCTTTTAACCTTGGTTTAGAAGGTAAAGCATTTAAAGAAATGACCAAATTTGTTTCTTGCTTATACAAAGCATACGACGGCGCTGATGCTTCACTTTTTGAAATTAATCCAGTTTTAAAAACTTCAGACAATAGAATTATCGCTGTAGATGCTAAAGTATCTATAGACGACAATGCACTATACCGTCATAAAGATTATGCAGAAATGCGTGACGTTCGTGAAGAAGATGCTTCTGAAGTTGAAGCTGGTGAGTTTGGTTTGAGTTACGTTAAATTAGATGGTAATGTGGGTTGTATGGTTAACGGTGCTGGTTTAGCCATGGCTACTATGGACATCATTAAGCATGCAGGAGGAAATCCGGCAAACTTTTTAGATGTTGGGGGTACAGCAGATGCTGCGCGTGTAGAACAAGCCTTTCGTATCATTTTAAAAGATGAGAATGTAAAAGCATTGTTGGTTAATATATTTGGTGGTATTGTTCGTTGTGACCGTGTAGCTCAAGGTATTGTTGATGCTTATAAGAACATCGGAGAAATTAATGTCCCTCTAATTGTTCGTTTACAAGGTACAAACGCTACAGAAGCGAAAAAGTTAATTGACGAAAGTGGACTCGCAGTTCATTCTGTTATTTTACTTCAAGAAGCTGCAGACAAAGTAGCTGAAGTATTGGCTTAGAATTTTTAAATACAAAACGAATAAAAGGAGCCTAATAGCTCCTTTTATTCGTTTAAACATCTATTTTTTAATACATTTATTGATTGCTTTTCTCCAAATTTAACTTTCATTATCTGGAATGGTCAAAACGCTAAAAGAATTTATTAAGAGAGATGGTGCTTATGTTCTGTCTGGTTCACTAGTTACTAAATTATGTAACTTCTTTACCTCGTTACTTTTAATCAGAATTCTTACGCCTCAAGAGTATGGAGTTTTAGCTTACACATTGTCAACTTTAGCTTTTTTCATTCCTTTTTCAGGTGGTGGGTTACACAATTCATTTCTCAGATTTGGTTCTCTTGTATCATCCAAACAAAATAAGCAGTCTTTATTTAGTACAACTCTTCTCAAAGGCGTCCTTATTAGTCTTATTGTAGTTGTACTACTTTTTTTTTTACTTCCCATTTTTAGCTTAAACAATACAGTTAAACCTTCTTATTTTTATGTTTTATTTTTTTATTTAGTTTCATACTTTTTAGTTGAAATGGTGAAAGCCTATTATAGGGTTTTTGATGATAATAAAACGTTTTCATCTCTAGATGTCTTTTCTTCGATCTCTTTACTTGTTTTTGGGAGTCTATCCGCTTATTATTTCAGTTCACTTGGTTATTTATTTGTTTTTGTTTGCTCTCCTTTAATACTGTCTTTATTTTACCTCAAACGAAGACCTAAACTCAGTACTTTTGAATTTCCAGACAAGTATTATTCTTACGGGTTTTGGGTTGGTCTTGGTTCTATAGCCTCTCAACTAATGTATTCCTTAGATGTGTTTTTAATCGGACAACTGATTTCAGATACAACAGAAGTAGCTATTTACAGAACAGCGAGTATTATCCCCATTGCGCTCTTTTTTATTCCCAATTCTTATATAACTACGCATTATACAGATTTGGCAAAAAACAGCAACAACAAAGCCTATTTAGTTGCCTTTTCAAAAAATTACATCAAACTATTTTCTGTGATCGGAATTTGTGTAAGTGCGCCTTTACTTTTGGTTGCTCAACCTTTACTTACGCTTTTATTTGGAGCGTCATACAGTAGTGCAGCTCCACTATTTCAACTGTTAATTGTTGGTATGTTTGGTGCTTTTGTGCTAAGAATTCCATTTGGCAATCTACTAGCAGCTGTTGGTAAATCTAGCTGGAATTCAACCGTAGCTTTTGCAATTTTAATTTTAAACGGTATTTTAAATTATTATGCAATTACTCGTTTTGGTATCATTGGTGCTGCTATTGTAACAAGTTCTTTATTTTGGATTTCTGGTATTACATCTTTACTTCTTTTCTATAGGTACCTTAAACAATTAGATTAATTCGTAAAGTCTTTTAATTTCTTCTCCAATTTTATTTCTATCAAATTGCGCTGCAACTTTTTTTAATTCATCAGATTTATAATTCTCATATTTTTTTTGCATTAACAACATTGCATCTGTAAGTTGTTTGTTGTTATCGGTATCAATCAAGATTCCAGTCCGTTCATTTAAAAACATTTCTGGGCCTCCACATCTAGAAGAAATTACAGGAATACCACATAACAAGGCTTCTGCACATATAATGGAAAACGTTTCATAAAAACTATTTAAAATCAACACATGTGACTTACTCAGTGCCTTAAATACATCTTTATTACTTAGGCTTCCTCTAAAATTTACATGAGCAGTTAGGTCTAAACTCTCACAAAGTTTGATGCATTTTTCTTTGTCTGTTCCATCGCCAATAATATCTAACTGAATGTTTTTTGTTGATTTTAATGCTGACCCAAAAGAGGTAATGATTCCTATACTATTTTTGTGACTTTGTTCTAGGTCGCCAACAAAAATGAATGTGAATTGTTCATTCTTTTCAAGATTTTCAGGTTTTCCTTCAACAACATTGCCAACCACTGTATAATTTGCTTTAATACCTGAGGCCAACATGTCCATTTTTAAATAAGAAGATACAACGGCAAGTTTTGTAGCTTTTGATGCTATAAATCTCTTGAGTTTCTTAATAATCCAAGTTTGATTTTTAAATAATCCAGTATGGTATCCGCTCCAATGTTCCGATATTACATAAGGAGTTTTAGTGGTTTTTTTAGCTAAAAAGGCTAAAGTACTTGCCCAACTAATAATATGAGCATGAATCCAGTCTGATTTACTGTTCTTTATTTCTTTCCAAATGAAATAAAAGACTTTTAGTTTATTTAGACGTCCTCTTTTGTAATAATAGGTTACTTCTTGGATGTTTTCAAAACGTGAATTTACTCTGTTAATAGAAGTTTCCATTTTGTCTGTTTCAAAAAGGCTTATAACTTTATTTTCATAAGAGTGCTGAATCGATTGAATCTGTTTACGAACAAAAATACCTAACAAAGGTTTTTCTTTATTAGGGTACCATTTCGCTAAATGTAATATCTTTTTGTTTGACATTAAGATTCGATATTTTTATACTTTAATCGTATAGAGTTCCCAATTACTACAATATCAGAAAGTGCCATTGTAAAGGCAGCAAAAATAGGATTTAAATAACCCGATGCAGCCAAAGGAATTGCTAAAATATTGTAAGCAAATGCCCAAAATAAATTTTGTTGAATTGTACGATACGTGTGTTTGCATATTTGATAGGCCATTTTAACGCTCTTTAAATTATGATTTAAGAGTACAATAGATGCAGATTTTACGGCAATTTCAGATGCTTTTGTGTAAGATATTCCTACAGTTGCTTGTGTTAGAGCTGGTGCGTCATTTACACCGTCACCAAACATAGCTGTTTTTCCTTTGGTCGTAAATTGTTTTATCTTTTCTATTTTATCCTCTGGAGATTGAGCGGCATATACTTTTTGTATCCCTAGTTCTTTTGAAATTGCATTGCATTTTAGTTGTGTGTCTCCACTTAGTAAAACGGTATTTATCTTGCTAGAGTTAAAGAATGAAATTAAAGTAACCGCATCGTTCATAACTTTATCTTGTATTAAAATACAGGCTACTAGTTTGTGGTTTACAGACAGAAATAATTGATAATTCTCATAGTATTTTTCATCTACTAAATTTAAATAAGCGGCAGAGCCAAGTTTATATAGATTCTGATCTTTATCTAAAGCCTCAAGTCCTTGTCCTTTTATTTCTTTAATATCTTCAAAAATCAGATTTTGATTAAAAGAATTAAATTCATTACAAAGTGACAGTGCAATAGGATGATTCGAATGTTTTTCAAGACCATAAATAATGGCTTCAATAGGGTAAGACTCGTCCAATACATATAGCTCCTTAACGGAAAATTTACCGTTTGTTAAGGTCCCTGTTTTATCAAATACAACCGTAGTGATTTTACTTAATAGTTCTAGAGTAGCACCGCCTTTTATGAGTATTCCATTTTTTGCAGCTCTACCCACACCAACCATAACAGCTGTTGGTGTGGCCAAACCCATGGCACATGGACAAGAAATAACCAAAACAGCAATAGCTCTAAGAACGGATTCTTGAAGAACGATTCCAAAGACTAAATAATTTAGGACAAAACTTACAATACCAATAAGCAGCACAATAGGTACAAATACATTACTTATCCGATCGCCTAATTTTTGGATTTGAGGTTTGTTTTCTTGAGCAGAACGAACAAGCTCAATAATAGTTGAGAGTACCGTATCATTTAATTTAGAACTCACTCGAATTTTAATACTTCCCTCAGTTATAAGGGTTCCACCTACAACTTTGTCTGAAACGTTTCTATATACAGATGAACTTTCTCCTGTGATCATACTTTCGTCAATAGAGCAATTTCCCCAAATAATTTCCCCATCAATAGGAACTGAATCACCAAGGTTAACAGCAATAACATCACCTATGTTTAGCTCTTCTATTAAACAAGCTATTCGTTCGCCATTTACTTCTTTAAATGTGGTTTTACTTTGCAGGTTTTGTAACGATTTTAAGGAGGTTGTTGTTTGATTAATCGCTCTTTTTTCAAAATAATTACCTAAAAGAACTAATGTAATAATAGTCGCCGAAGTTTCAAAAAATAAGTAATGATGTACTGCGTTAAAATTTAACAACCACCCAATTATACTATACAAATAGGCAGCAGTTGCACCCATGAGAATTAAAACATTCATGTTGGGTTTTAAATTAAGTACAGATCGGTATGCCGATTTAAAAAAATGAATATATCCGATAATTAATACAGGTGTCGCTAGAGCAACTTGCAAAAAGGGATTCTGAAGGATATTATGTTCAGAAACGAACATATGAGCAAGTAGAGGTATACTTAAAAATGAGGATATGATTAGATAGTAATTTAATTTTGAATGCTCATTTTCATTTGGATTGTAAACTTTTGACGTGTATCCCAACTCTTCTATAAAACTTTGTATGGTATCGGATTCTATTGAACTATCATAAACGGTAACCAGTCCATTAGACAATTCTATGTGTACTTTAGTAAGGTTCTTTTTCTGTAAATGAGTTTTGATACCATTAACACAATTTATGCAATGAATACCTTTTACCATAAATTTGTGACTAACTGACATTCTTTTGGTTTTAACCAAAAATAGGCGAATAATAATCTATTTACAATACATAATTCAAGTAATATTAAATTTAAATATCTGATTCTTAAATCAATGAATTCTCAGTTACTTAAATGTTTAATTACAGATTGTTTTTTTGTCTTGTTATGCTGTTTATATAAAAAATATAGTATTATATTTGCTGTCGTTAAAATGGTGGTTGTAGCTCAGTTGGTTAGAGCACTGGTTTGTGGTGCCGGGGGTCGTGGGTTCGAATCCCATCATCCACCCTAAACGTAAAGCCTCTTGAATTTATTCAAGAGGCTTTTTTAGTTTATAGATTACGCTAATCTGACCAATGGATTCTATTTCTAGATATTAGTTTTACTGTAATTTAACAATAGCTGCTAATTTTACCGCTTTTCTGTTAATTACCCTTATTTTTACAAAAATTATTTTTGATGAACACTTTTGATATTTTACCACTTAACAAACAACTTCGAAATGCAATTGACGATTTGGGATTTGTTAAGCCAACGCCTATTCAAGAACAGTCGTTTCCAGTAGTTCGCTCTGGTTCAGATGTGGTTGGTATAGCACAAACGGGTACAGGTAAAACCTTGGCCTATATGCTGCCTATACTTCAAGATATTAAATTTCAAAAGATTGATACTCCTCGAGTTTTAATTCTTGTTCCTACCAGAGAATTGGTGTTGCAAGTTGTGGAACGTGTTCAAGAGTTTTCTAAATACATGAATTTACGCGTTTTAGGCGTGTACGGCGGAACAAACATTAACACACAGAAAAAGGCTTGTGCTTTAGGTGTTGATGTTGTTGTTGCCACCCCTGGTAGGTTGTATGATTTAGCTGCTTGTAGAGCTCTGCAATTAAAAACGATTAAGCAGTTGGTTATAGACGAGGTTGATGTTATGTTAGATCTTGGCTTTAGAATTCAACTGGCTAATATATTTTCTATTCTACCTGAGCGAAGACAGAACATTATGTTTTCTGCAACAATGACAGTAGAAGTAGATGCACTTATAGATTCGTATTTTATTAAACCAAAAAAAATATCGATTGCGCTAAGTGGGACTCCATTAGATAACATTTCTCAACAGTGTTACCGCGTTCGAAATTTTTACACCAAATTAAACTTATTGAATTATCTGCTTTTAGACAAAGAAATGTTTAGCAAAGTATTGGTTTTTGTACCCAACAAGAAACATGCAGATATGGTTTTTGAATTTTTAGAGGAACAATATGCATCTGAGTTGTGTGTAATTCACTCCAATAAAACTCAAAATTACCGCATTCGATCTATTAAACAATTTGACGAAGGTATTAATAGAATATTAGTTTCTACCGATGTAATGGCACGTGGATTAGATTTAGATAAAATCACTCATGTTATTAATTTTAACACGCCTGTATTTTCAGAAAATTACATGCATCGTATTGGTAGAACTGGGAGGGCAGAAAAGAAAGGGAATTCAATTTTATTTTATACAGATAAAGAAGAAGTTTCTAAAAATGAAATTGAATCTTTAATGGATTATAAGATTCCTCAACAAGACTTCCCAACTGAGGTGGAGGAGAATGAACAGCTTTTACCAGAAGAGCGAGACGTAGCAAAAATTAGTAAAAATAGAAGTACCGAAACCAAAGTTAGAAGCTCTGGTTTTCATGAAAAAAAGGAGAAGAATCAAAAAGTGAATACAGGCGGATCGTACCGTGCAAAATTAGCTAAAAAGTACAAAAAATCTCAAACAAAAGGAGATATAATAGCCAATCGTAGGAGTAAAAAAAGACGTAAGTAATGGCACTTAACATTGTTTTAGTTGAGCCTGAAATCCCTAACAATACAGGTAACATTGGGCGTTTAAGTTTGGCTGCAGGGGCAAACTTACATCTTGTAAAACCTTTTGGTTTTGAACTTAACGACTCAAGAGTAAAAAGGGCTGGGTTGGATTATTGGAAACACATTTCTCTTACTATTTACGAAAGTATAGATGATTTTTATCTCAAAAATCAGAATAAAAATATGGTCTATTTTTCCAGCCATGCAAGTAAAGAATATTGGAACGTTACTTATCAAGACGATTTGTTTTTAATATTTGGTAAAGAATCGAAAGGGTTACCAAAAGAGCTTATAGAACTCAACTCAGAAAACACCTATAAAATACCTCTTTTTAGTGAACACATAAGAAGTATTAATCTTGCAAATGCTGTAAGTATAGTCGTTTATGAAGGGATTAAATCTATGAAGTAATGTTTGTGTATTTTTGATTTTACACCTACGGTTTACGAGTCTTTACATTTCCCAATTTTGAGTTGTAATAAAACGCTTTGAGTAAATACTCAAAACGTTTTACAATTGCTTTTTTATCTTTTAAATTATTTCAGTCACTAAATCTTTTTTGCTTTTCCTTACTTTAGTAAGATTTACCAACCAATCATTTTCTGTATCTCTGTAACCTAAAGGAAGGAGTACACAACTTTTCAACCCTTTTGCTTTTAAGTCAAGTATTTTATCTAACTCGGCAGGATTAAATCCTTCCACAGGAGTAGCGTCTACTTTTTCGAAAGCTGCCGCAGTTAGAGCCATAGTAAATGCTATGTAGGCTTGTTTACTTGCGTGGTTAAAATTTTCTTCCGGATCTTTATTTGGATAGTTATCTAAAAGAATTTGTCTGTAATTTTCCCAGCCTTCGTTTTTAAATCCTCTTACATCGTTTGTTAAATCAAACATTTTGTTAATTCTTTCTGCAGTATAGGTATCCCAAGCAGCAAAAACCAATAAATGAGAACAATCAGTAATTACAGATTGGTTCCAAGCTATTGGTTTAATTTTCTCTTTCACTTTATCATTTGTAATCACAAATACTTCAAAAGGTTGTAAGCCACTTGAGGTAGGTGCTAAAGATATTGCCTCAATAATTGCATCTATTTTTTCTTTAGATACCTTTTGGCCATTCATAGCTTTTGTGGCATAACGCCATTTTAATTTCTCAACTAATTCCATGCGTATTATTTAATAGGATTTTTAACTTTTTAATTCGCTTTTAGCAATGTATTTGCAGCTAGTTTTCCCAATTGGTTTGAGGCTAATGGGCTTGCACCTGTAATTAGTTTTCTGTCTATACATACAGTATTGTCAGCTTTTGTATTCACTACATTAGCACCTAAAGATTTTAGTTTTTCACTTAGGCCGTGTGGCATTTGTCCTGGTAAGTAACCTATTTTAGGTGTCATTTTATCAACAGAATCTGGAAATACAGCCATTTTATAGCCTTCGTAAATGAATGATTTATTTATTAAAGTAGTCGCTAATAATGCGCTAGGACCATGACATATTGAGATGGTAAACAAATTGTTTTCATGCGCCCAATTTAAGGTTCTTCCTACATTTTCATCTTCAGGAATTCCGAGCATTGCTCCGTGTCCTCCAGGTATAAATACGGCTGCGTAATTTGCAGCTACATTTCCTGTGTTTGTCGCAAAATGGTGCAAGCTATTTGGTTTCTCAAACTTTAATTTTAACTCATTGTAAATAGAAAGTACTTCATTGTCTTTAGATGGAAACGCCCACATCTCAAATACAACAGGTTTGCCAGTTGGCGTATAAATTTCGAACTCAAAACCAGCATTTTGTAAATGCAACATCGGAACAAGAGCTTCTACTGGATGGTTACCCGTAGAGAACAAAGTTCCATTTTGCATTTTCATTTTTTGTTGTTCTGTAAACAATACCAATATTTTAGATTTTGTGCCTTTGTATTTTTGGTAGGGTTCACTCTTATAATCTGTTTTTTTTACGGTGGCTAGTTTAAGTGCAATTTTTGATGGAATATAAGAC
Organism: Flavobacteriales bacterium; assembly: GCA_028110365.1. Classification (GTDB taxonomy): domain Bacteria; phylum Bacteroidota; class Bacteroidia; order Flavobacteriales; family UBA7430; genus UBA6772. The sequence goes on along the minus strand of JAOGVT010000003.1, from coordinate 59,605 downwards.
CCATCTTTTTCTAATTGAGGCGCTATACCCAATATCTTCTTTAGCATATGCTTGTTTTTTAAAAGTTAAAAAACAAATATAACAGAACTACTAAAGACAAAAATTAACCTATGGTAAGAAACCTATAATTTGCTTTTTTCTACACGAATGCGACTTAAACTTTGTTGGGTTATACCTAGATATGAGGCTATGTGGTAATTTGGTGTGTATTTCTCAATATCTGGATATTGTTTTAAAAACAATTGATACCTCTCTAGAGCAGTTAATTGGAGTTGATTTAAAATTCTTTTGTGTAAACTTACCACGTGCCGCTCTAAATTTTTACGCTGAAATGCTTCGAATTCTGGAAATAAAGAATGGATTTTATCTAAATCTGTAGCGGTAAACATTATAACTTTAGAATCTGTTATACACTCAACAGTTAAGTTTGCAAGTTCATTTGTGTAAATAGCAATAAAATCACTAATCCACCATTCTTTTATGGCAAACTGCAATGTATGTTCCTTGCCATTCTTATCGGTACAGAAAGATCTTAAATTGCCTTCTAAAACAAAATAGGTATGCCTAACAGACTGTCCTTGACGAATTAAGATTTCACCCTTTGAAAATGTTTTTTCTGTTGAAATAGCATACAGATGCTTTTCAGCTTTAGAACTGAGGTGTATGCTTTTTTTTATTTTATCAATTAATTCCTGCAAAAGTTTCCATTTAATTAGGTATACAATCTAATCTGTTACTAAGAAGTTTTTAACTAGTACAATTAGATTTTTTAAAATTAAACCATTATTAACTATTTCAGGTAAATTAATTAAATCTTAATTTTAATAAAGGGGTGACTATTTCGTTCATCGATTGCATTATCGTTAAAAATAAAAAATGAGACCTAAATGTTATAGTACAACAATTTTTTTAGGCCTAATCATTTTCTTTAATTTGTAGTCCTTAATAAATCCGTTTATTATTTATGGTATTGCGTTTACTGGTATTGATTTTTCTTTTAATTTCGAGCATTTCCTTTTCTCAAGAAGAGTGGGATAGAAGTGCTTTTACAAAAGATTTAAAAGAGGATGTAAATGATTTTATTTACCCCATCCATAAACGTGCTGGGAATTCTTTTATAAAATATTTTAACGACGGTGTTTTTGATGAAGGTCAAGAGGAATATATATACCGACTTGTAACCATTCTTAGAAAAAAGCGTTTTAATGATGCAGCAGATTATTTTGATCTTTTTAGGTTGCTAAACCATTATGGGAAAGGAGAGCTTAACGACGAGAGTTTAGATAATTTTTTAGCTACCTCTGTAGATTACACTGTAAATTTAAAGCACAAAAATTCTAAAAAATACCTTAAATATTGTTCAGATGCTTTAGTAGATAGTATTTTACACAAGGGCGAGAGCTTTACATGGAAACTAGCAGAAGGCGATATTTATTTTACCTTTGATTCTGTTGCTAAAATAACGGCTAAATACTGCCAACTTTACTGTATTTCCAAAACAGATACCATAGCTATAGAATTAACCCAAGGGTCAGTAGATTTATTAAAACATAAATGGAATGGAACAGGAGGTAGGTGTGATTGGACTAAACATAAGATCCCAGAAGACTCTATATGGGTTGAATTAGGTGATTATAATATTGATTTACGGAAAAACTATTTTGAAACTTCGAATGCCGAACTATTGGGCCGTTTACAACATGATGAAGACCGATTATTGGGTACGTATTTTAATGGTTTAAGTGCGAATCAAAATCGAGATGGTGCTATTTATCCAGGATTTATCTCTACGAAATCTAAACTCTACTTTTACGACCTATTTAAAGATGTTGATGTCGAAGGCTGTTTGGAAATTCGTGGTAAAAGAATCTTCCTATTTGGAAAAAATCAAGAACAGATTACCATTACATTTTACAAAGACGATGTTCCCTTTGTGTTGGCTAAATCTAATCGTATTAGAATGGAAGACAGAAGGTTATACTCATCTAAAACTGATGTTAAAATACTTTGGAAGTCTGATTCTATTTTTCATCCACAACTAAAATTAATTTATTCAGACAAATTACAATCATTGAGTTTTGAAAGGTTAAATAAGTCTCTAGGCTTAAGTCCAATTCGCTCTTCCTACCATCATTTAGACTGTTACTTTGAGCGGATGGTATTGTATAAAGATTCAGCAAGTATTAACTTTTATAATACAAAAGGTCCAGACAGAGCTCCGGCTCTTTTAGAATCATTTGATTTTTTTAACGAACAACGCTACCAAGATATAGCTACTATGGCTAAAAGGCATCCTGCTTTTATCTTACAAACCCTATCTAGAGCGCATCAAGGAGAAAAGAATTTTCATATAAGTGAAGTTGCCAAACATTATGGTTATTCTGAATTGGATGCCCTAAACTTGATGACTGATTTTACTATTTTAGGTTTTGTAGGATTTGATTTATCCACTAACAGCGTACAGATAAAAGATAAATTATTTGAGTTTTTACAAGCTCGGTTGAAAAAAAGAGATTACGATGGTTTAAAAATCATATCTCGTGCTGAAATACTACCAGCAGCAAAACTTGATTTTACTTCAGGAGATTTATTTGTTTCTGGTGTAGCTATGGTTGAGTTATCCGATTCTAATAAGGTGGCAGTTTTCCCTTACGATGGTAATTTAGTGATTCATAAAAATAGAGACTTTACTTTTGATGGCATTTTGCATACAGGCAATTTTGCCCTATTTGGAAAGCAGCTGGAATTTGTTTACGATCCATTTGAAGTAACTCTCAAAAAAATAGATTCGATGCAATATTCTATTCCTTCTGGTTTTAAGAATAAAGACGATGTTGACGTCGATTGGACTGTTAAAACGGTTATTTCCGATTTGGTAGGCAAGCTCTATATTGATGCGCCTAGGAACAAGTCTGGACTCAAATCGGAACTTGCTTATCCTAAGATCCATAGTTTTGAAGATTCTTATATTTATTACGATAACGTTAAGGATGGCGTATACAAAAGGCCTATTTTTTCTTTTAAAGTTGATCCATTTCAATTAGATTCGCTTTCAATTTTAAGCACAGAAAGTTTAGAGTTTCCTGGCAATTTAAATGCGCCAACAATTGTTCCAGCATTTAGAGATACCATGCGTTTAAATGAGAATTTAGAGCTTAGTTTTTCTCATCCAATTCCAAACCGCTACCCTGTTTACGAAGGAAGAGGAGAATTTACCAACAAATTATATTTAGATAACAAGGGATTAAGAGGAGAGGGCACAATTTATTATTTAAATTCTGTAACTACAACAGACTCCATATTCTTTTATCCATACAGGGCTTTAGCTCATGCAAAATCTCATTCCATAACTGAACAAATAGCACCTACAGATTGTCCGAAAAGTACAGTAGAAGATGCTAGTATTGATTGGAGAGCATTTGACGATCAATTTCAATCTTGGAATAGAGATTCATTTTATGAAATGTATAAGCAAAGTTATGTGTTTGATGGTACAATGATTTTAAGTCCAAAAGCACTTACTGCTTCTGGAGAATTGTACTTCGATAATGCCCTGTCAATTTCTAAAGAATTCATTTTACAGAGTCAAGATTTTACTGCAGATCATTCCGAATTCAATTTGTTTGAGCAAGACGGAGGATCGAAAATACTTCGGGCAAAGGACTTGTATTCTGCCATGAGTTTCTCAGATCGTTTTGGTTCCTTTGAAACGCTTTCTGATACCGTAAGTTTTGAACTACGTAAAAATAAATACGATTTGTATTTTGAATTAATGGAATGGGATAGTGAAAGTAAAACAATAGAATTTTCTCAATTTTCATCTGATAACGCATTGTTGGTTTCTGTAGATACTTACCAAGATTCATTACAGTTTTATGCATCTGCTGCTCACTACGATTTAAACAACTATGAATTAGATGTTTCTGGTGTAACAGAAATCTTAATGTCTACTGTAACTATTGAACCCGATTCTTCGAGTCTTAAAATTCTTGCAAATGGTAAAATGGAGCGATTGGTAAATGCAAATTTTTGGGTAGATACGCAAACGTTAACGCCTTATGAATTTTACAATGCCGAACTAGATATACTTTCTGCTGGGAAGTTTAAAGGCTCGGCCTTATTTGATTATATAGATTTAGAAGGAGAAATACAGTCCATTTATTTTTCTACACTAGAAAAAGATGGCGATATAGTAAAAGGTACAGCTTATATAAGTGAGGATGATAATTTTCATTTAGATCCATATTTCGGTTTTAAAGGTAAGGTCATTTTAGACACCTCAAAGGACTTTTTGACATTTGATGGATTTACAAGGGTTTATTTAGCCTGCGATAAACTGAACAGAACTTGGATTCCTTTTACCGATGAAGTTGATCCTGAAGATGTATTTATTGATTTAAATCCAGACATGCGTTTAACTGATAGGCAACAGTGGCATGCAGGTATTATGATAAGCCATTCACCAACGGTATGTTATCCGGCTTTCTTAAGTGGACCCAAACATGTAAACGATTACGATGCGTTAAGCGTTGATGGTTTTGTTCACTTTGACGATTCTAATTGGGAATACATTATAGGGAGTAAAGAAAAAATTGAAGATGTAAATGCTTCAGGTAATGTGGCTATTTACAATCCAGAAGAATGCACTCTTTATTCAGAAGGGAAACTCAATTTAGGTGTAGATGCGGGATTGTTAAAAGTAGAAGCCTTCGGTTTTTTAGCAGCAAATTTCACAGAACAATCTATTGCGGGGAAACTAGATTTTGGTTTGGATTTTTTACTACACAAAAAGGCTTCTAAATTTTTGTACAAGCAACTAAAAAAATCATCATTAACTGTTAAAACAAATCAATCATCAGCGCTCCATCAAAGAATGTTGAAAGAACTACTAGGAAAAAGAAAACTTAAAAAATACAATCGGAAAAAGAAAAAGGGGAGAAGGTTCTTACCTTCAGAACTTGAGCATACATTTTATTTCCCTCAGCTTTACATGGCATGGAATAGGCAATCTGCCTCATTTATTTCCAGTACTAAAATTCCACTAAATAACATTAACGGACGTAAAATTGATCGTATAGTCGATGGTATTGTTGAGTTTAGACCTCATGCACAAGGCGATGAAATAAATATATATCTTAAAATATCTTCAGAGGATTACTACTACATAAACTACCGACGAGGTGTTATGAAACTGATTAGCAGCCATCAAAAATTCAACAATTACATTGCGAGCTCACCCATGCGTTTATCCAATCTTTCGGGAACTAAAGAATCAGGGCCTTTTCGTTACGAAATTGGTAATTTAAAGCAAATGCAAAAGTTTTTAAATAGAGTGAAATGGGTCAAGTAGTTTTAGTTGTTAAATTTCTTTAGCATATCTCTTAGCCTCGCTGCTTCAATAAAATTTAAATCCTTAGCTGCTTTTTCCATAGCTCTTCTTAGCTCATTAATCTTTTTACGTTTGTTCTCCTCTGTAAAGTATTTAATTTCTTCTTCTGTTACTTCCAGAGTAGGATCTGGTTCTGCCGCTTGGTTGTAGTTTTTACCAATCACAGCGCTTTGTTCCATTATGCTGGCTTTAGATTTTTTGTTGGCGTAAGGAACTAAATTGTGATCCGCATTGTATTTCATTTGAATGGTTCTCTTACGATCCGTATCATCAATAGTCAATTGCATGGAATTGGTCACTTTATCAGCATAAAAAATGGCTTTTCCTTTTAAATGTCTAGCAGCTCTACCAACCGTTTGAGTTAGCGAACGTTTAGATCTTAGAAAACCTTCTTTATCGGCATCTAAAATGGCTACTAAGGAAACTTCTGGCAAATCCAATCCTTCTCTCAATAAATTCACACCAATAAGAACATCAAACATTCCCAATCGTAAATCACGCATAATTTCTACACGTTCTAGCGTGTCAACATCAGAGTGAACATAACGACAACGCACACCATATTTAGTTAAATAAATGGTCAATTCTTCAGCCATTCTTTTCGTAAGTGTGGTAACTAAAATTCTTTCGTCTTCTTCAACTCTTAAATTAATTTCGGCTAAAAGATCGTCTATTTGATTTTGCGATGGTCTAATTTCAATTATTGGATCTAAAAGTCCGGTGGGTCTAATAATTTGTTCCACAATGACACCTTCAGACTGTTCTAATTCATAATCAGCTGGTGTTGCACTTACGTATACTACTTGGGGTACGATGGCTTCAAACTCTTCAAATTTTAAAGGTCTGTTATCCATTGCTGCAGGTAATCTAAATCCGTACTCTACAAGGTTTTCTTTTCTAGACCTATCTCCACCATACATCGCCTTTACTTGCGATAAAGTAACATGACTTTCATCTACAAATAGCATGAAATCGTCAGGAAAATAATCCAACAAACAAAAAGGTCTAGTTCCCGCCTCTCTACCATCTAGATACCTAGAGTAATTCTCAATACCAGAACAATAGCCTAGTTCTTGAATCATTTCTAAATCGAAATTAACACGCTCTTCTAACCTTTTTGCCTCTAAATGCTTACCTATTTCTTTAAAATAGTCTACTTGTTTTATTAAATCAGTCTTAATTGTATGCTTAGCTAAATCGAGCCTATCTTTTGAAGTAACAAATATATTAGCAGGGTAAATTTTCAAATCTTCAAACTGACTAATTCGATGTCCAGTAATCGTATCAAAAGATTCTAAGGTATCAATCTCATCGTCCCAAAATAGAATACGTAAACCAGTATCAGAATAACCTGGAAATATTTCTACACAATCACCTTTTACTCTAAATTGTCCGCGCTCTAATTGGATTTCAGTTCTAGAATACAATGAGCCAACCAATGACAATAATAATTCTTGACGGTTTATCTTTTGACTAATTTGAAGTTCAATCACATTCTTACTAAACTCATCTGGATTTCCAATTCCGTAAATACAAGAGACCGAAGAAACAACAAGTACATCTCTTCTTCCAGAAAGAAGAGATGAAGATGTACTCAATCTTAACTTTTCAATTTCTTCATTAACAGACAAATCTTTTTCTATGTACAATCCTGAATGTGGAATGTAGGCTTCTGGTTGGTAGTAATCGTAATACGAAACAAAATACTCAACCGCATTGTTAGGGAAAAATTGTTTAAACTCTCCGTACAGTTGTGCTGCAAGTGTTTTGTTATGACACAGAATTAAAGTTGGTTTATTTACTTCTTTAATTACATTAGCCATGGTAAAAGTTTTACCCGAGCCTGTAACCCCTTGTAAAGTTTGGTAAGGCATACCTTGTTCCAATCCTTCGGCTATTTTTCGTATGGCTTGAGGTTGATCTCCAGTGGGACTAAATTCTGATTCTAGCTGAAAATTCATAGGGAAATGAAAAAAAAAGCATCCCGTTTGGAATGCCTTTAGTAGATTTATAAACTTCTTAAGTAAGTCATTCGAGATTTTATTTCTTCAAATTTCTCTTTCTGTCGTTCTATGTTCTTACGGACTTCTTTTAAAAGAGGATTGTCGTCTTTCGCATTTTTAAAGAAACTGATGTTGTTTTCTAGAAGTGTTAATTCTTCCTTACATTTTTTGGAAGTTTGTTGCATTTTAAACAACTCATCGTTCAGTTTATTTTCGTCTCCTGTAGCAACAATCGCCTCAATACGTGTTTTAAACTGAATGTCTCTTTTTTCAGCCTTGTCCATATCTAGCTGGTCAAAATAACCATCTATAAGAGCTCTAAATGCACCTTCAATTGCTTTAACATTTTTACCCGGAACTCTGCCCATCTCTTTCCACGAATTGATAAAACCTTTTATGGTTTGAACATCAGCTTTTGTGTCTCCTGAGTTTTTAAAAGACTCAACTTCTTTCAGGAACGACTGCTTAAGTTCTAAATTACCTTCAAATTCTTTATCTTTTTCTTCGTTCTGTTTTTTGAGATTTTCGAAAAATGAATTGCATGCAGTTCTTAATCTTATCCAAAGAGCATCGGCTTCTTTCTTAGGAGCCATTCCAGATTTTTTCCAATCACTTTGAAGTTTCTTCAAAGCATTAGCTGTTTCAGCCCAATCGTTACTATCAGCTAATGCTTCAGCTTTTTCCACTAGGGCTAATTTAATAGCTAAATTTTCTTTTTGACCACTCTTGAGTGCTCTGTAAAAGTCATTCTTTTTTGAATTAAAATCTTTTATAAGATCCATAAATAAAGACCAAGATTCCTCATTTTGCTCTCTAGAGATAGGCCCTACTTTTTTCCAATCTTCTCTTAAAGTGTTGATAATTTCTGATTGCTTTTGCCATTTGTTATGATGGGTTAATTCAGCATAATCAATGGCTTTAATTTGATCACAAATTACAATCTTAGCATTAAAATTATCTTGAAAAGATTCTTTACGTTTTTCGTAAAAATCATTTCTTTTTTTATGTACTATTTTGGTCGCTGCTTGAAAACGTTCCCACACCGTCTCTCTATCATTTCTTCCAACCGGACCTATTTCTTTCCAGGCATCGTGAAGTTCTTGAAGAACGGTAAAAGCAGCGTCTAAATTATCTTCTTGAGCTACAATGTCAGCTTTATCACATAGTGCATTTTTGAGTTCAAGATTTCGCTTAAATTCAATATCTCTTAGGTCATTATTGATCCTTAAAAAATCAAAGAATTTTTCGACATGATGGTGGTACGTTTGCCACAAATTATTCAAGTCAGATTTTGGAACCTGACCTACAGCTTTCCAACGTATTTGTATGTCTTTAAAATGCTCAAAAGTTACTTTAATCTTCTCCTCAGCATTTAACAAGCCTTTTAACTCTTCGATTAAGTCTAACTTAATTTTTAAGTTTTTGCTCATTTCTTTTTCTTGGTCGCTGTAAAAAGCATTTCTGCGTTTTTTGTACGTTTCCATCACAGCTTTAAACGCATCAGTATTCGGATAAATGAACTCAAAATTTTCGGGTTCTTCTCCTTCAACTTCTACCTGAGTAGTTTTAAACTTTTCTAAAGCGTCTTTGTAAGCCGTATTACTTCTGTCGTAAAATATTTTTTTCGCCTCATCTATTTGAGCCTTTATACTTTGAATAGGAGCCGTATCTACAAGAGATTTTACAGCGTCTATTAGTTCTTCCGTATCAAGTTTAATGTAATTTTCCAACTCAGTATTAGCAGCAGGAACAGTTGCTTGTTCTGGGGTGATTGTTACGATAGTTTCCTTATCTTCAACCTGATTCGTTACGTTCGTTTCTTCCATTATAATTTGGATCAAAATTATTTTTGATGAAAGCAAATATAAGAATTTAAGCGAACATTTTAAGGAATAACGTTGATAGAAAAAAAGACCTTCTTTTTAAACAAAATTTAACAAAAAAAAGCTGTGTTTTATTAAAACACAGCTTTACCATAGTGGTGTATTAACTTATAAATTTTCCAGTACCATTGCGGAAGCACCTCCGCCTCCATTGCAGATACCTGCAGCTCCATACTTTGCGCTATTTTGTTTCAATACGTTAACTAAAGTAACCAAAATACGAGCACCAGAACTACCCAAAGGATGACCTAATGAAACGGCTCCACCATTAATATTAACTTTTGTAGCGTCTAATTTTAGTTTGGCAATATTTGCAAGTCCAACTACAGAAAATGCTTCATTTAATTCCCAGTAAGAAATATCATTACTTGTTAATCCCGCTTTACTTAATGCCAGAGGTATCGCTTTTGCTGGTGCCGTAGTAAACCATTCAGGTTCATGAGCGGCATCTGCATAAGATGTTATTTTGGCTAAAGGAGTGATGCCCATTTCTAAGGCTTTTGTAGCAGACATTAAAACAAGTGCTGAAGCTCCATCATTAATAGTAGATGCATTTCCAGCTGTTATTGTACCCTCCTTTTTAAATACAGTTCGTAATTTTAAGAATTTCTCTTTATTAATTTTGGTATACTCCTCATCTTCAGTTACAAAAATAGTATCGCCACGTCTTTGTGGTACTTCTACAGGAACTATCTCCTCAGAGAATTTACCTGATTTCCATGCCTGAGCAGAGCGTTCGTATGAGGTTAATGCAAATTGATCTTGTGCTTCTCTAGAAAAGTTCATTTCATCAGCACAGATTTCTGCACAAACCCCCATATGTACTTTGTTGTAAACATCTGTTAATCCATCTTTAACCAAACCATCTACTACAACTCCGTCACCTAAACGGTACCCATTACGAGCTTTATCCATATAGTATGGAACCATTGACATGTTCTCCATACCACCAGCAACAACAATGTCGTTGTCTCCGGCTTTAATGCTTTGAGCAGCCATAATAACAGCTTTCATTCCAGAAGCGCAAACCTTGTTTAAGGTAGTACAAGGTATGTTTTTAGACAAACCTGCAGCAATCGCAGCTTGACGAGCTGGAGCTTGTCCTATATTTGCTTGCAATACATTTCCCATTATAACTTCTTGAACAAGTTCTGGGTTTAAATTTATTTTATTTAATGCTCCTCTAATGGCAGCTGCTCCAAGTTTTGGAGCTGCTACAGCAGACAATACGCCACCGAAACTTCCCATAGGCGTTCTTACTGCAGCTACTATAACTACTTCTTTCATATATTTTATATTTAAAGCTGCAAGTTACAAAAAATGAACGCTCATTTTGTCTTGCTTTTATCTTTGTGAAGATTGGTTTTTTGTTTATGTTCGTAGGAAATGTATTTAAGCGATGAAAAAAGTATTTAATCTCGTAAGAGATCATCACAATTTATTTTACCGTATTGGTTTATTTGCTACTGCGATTGTTTTATGTGTTTATTTAATGCCACGTAAAAAAAGTTTCAAGTACGAACCCATAGAAGGGAAGTATTGGCCACACGAAAATTTAATATCTGACTTAGAATTTTCTATTCTTAAATCTGTTGAGAAAATAGCCATAGAACAACAACAGGTAATAGACAACCAAAAGTTTGTTTTTAAATTTGAACGAAGTAAACTAAAAGAAGCAAGACAAGAATTGGACTCCAAGTTGGATTACTTTTCTAAAATTGCTAAAGAAAACAAACCAACTTTAAAATCTCAGAAAGAGCATAATAAATATGTAAATAGGCTTGTTGAACAAGCTCGCTCTATTTGGAATGATATTTATAAAAAAGGAGTTCTCCAAAACAACTCTAATGTTGTTGGTAAGGAATTGAATTATCTACTTTTAGTTGATAGAGGTAAAGGAAAAGAATCAGCTTATTTGGGCGATTTTAACACCATGGAAACTGCGAAGATTAAAATTGAAAATATTGCGATTGAATCTATTGATTACTACAAGAAACTGACCAATATTCTGATAGAGAATCTAACTGAAAATTACATTTTTAATCCTATTCAAACTCAAGAACGTTTAAAATATGACCAGCAAAAAATAGCTAAAGTAAACGGTAAGGTCAGTATCGGAGAACTCATTGTTTCAAAAGGGGAGATGGTTACTCCAAAAATATATTTAAAACTAATTTCTTACAAAAAAGAGTTTGAAGGAGACCAAATTAGTTCGAGTGCAACTAAGTATATTTTACTGGGGCAGCTGCTTTTAATAGGTTTGTGTTTTTTAATCGTATTTTTATTTATTAGAGCAAAAAGAGTACTTATTTTTAATGATACTAGTGCGCTTAAGTTCTTATTGTTAAACATAGTTTTGTTTGTTGCTTTTGCAAGACTTACGGTATCGTTTTCTAACAACAACTTAATTTATTTAGTTCCATTTTGTGCACTACCGCTTGTCATTAGATCTTTTTTTGATCTAAGGCTGGCTTTATTTATTTATACCATTGCTATTGTTCTTATTGGTTGGTTAGCTCCAAACCCTTTTCACTTCGTTTTTGTTCAATTAATGGCTGGTATTCTCTCAATTTTAACGGTAAATAATTTATACAAAAGATCAGATTTGTTTATATCTGTAGGTAAAATTTCCTTGGTTTATTTCCTTAGTTATTTGGGTATTTCTTTAATTACAACTGCAGACATATTTGGTCAAGATTATTCGGTATATTTTTACTTAATGGTGAGTGCTGTTTTAACGCTATTTACTTATCCTTTAGTTTATGTAAATGAAAAACTATTTTCTTTAGTATCAGATATTTCCTTGCTTGAGCTCTCAGACACCAATCATCCACTTTTAAAAGAAATGTCAGAGAAAGCACCTGGTACATTTCATCATTCTTTACAAGTATGTAACCTTGCAGAACATGCAGCAATGGAAGTAGAAGGTAATTTACTTTTAATGAGAGTAGGAGCATTGTACCATGACATTGGTAAAATAGACAACCCATTGTTTTTTATAGAAAACCAAGTAGCAGGTATAAACCCCCACGATGAACTTTCATCTGACGAAAGTGCTAGAGTGATTATTTCTCATGTTATAAGAGGTGTTGAAAAAGCCAAAAAGCACAACTTACCTGAACAAGTTATTGATTTTATAAGAACGCATCATGGAGAGCGTGTTGTTCAATATTTTTACAGCGAGCACTTAAAGAAGTTTCCTGATATGACAAACGATATGGAGAAATTTAAATACCCAGGTCCTAAACCATTTTCTAAAGAAACGGCAATTTTAATGATGGCAGATTCTGTTGAAGCTGCGGCAAGAAGTTTAAATGATAAAAATGCAGATAACATAAATGACTTGGTTCATAAAATTATTGAAAACCAAATGCGTAACGGACAATTTAACGATGCAGAAATAACCTTAAAAGAGATCAGTAAAATAAAGAAATCGTTTATAAAGAAACTATTAAGTATGCATCATTTGCGTATTGAATATCCTTCACTTTAATTTATATTGACTTGTAAGTAAGGCTATTATTAAATCTCTAAAAAAAACTCTCATTAAAGGCTTGTTTACTAAAAAATAGCAAACTATATTTGCACTCCTTATTTTAAGGAAGTTCATTGAATAGGAGAGGTGCCTGAGTGGCCGAAAGGAACGGTTTGCTAAATCGTCGTACCCCGCAACGGGTACCCAGGGTTCGAATCCCTGTCTCTCCGCAATAGTTTTTAAAAAAGAATTTCGGGGTGTAGCGTAGCCCGGTTATCGCGCCTCGTTTGGGACGAGGAGGTCGCAGGTTCGAATCCTGCCACCCCGACGAAATTCTTTTTTTTAATGAGTTAAACTCCCGTCGGTTCTCGGTTATGAACTTCCCATTAAATTGGGCTCGTAGCTCAGCTGGATAGAGCACCTCCCTTCTAAGGAGGCGGTCGAAGGTTCGAATCCTTCCGGGCTCACATTAATGTAAAAGCCCACTCTAATAAGTGGGCTTTTTTTATTAGATTCAAAATTTATTAAAAGAGATACTCTTTTTTCCTGTTATTCTTTTTGCACTTTAAAACGAATACTGTAGAACGTTTATTTTACATAAAATTGTACTGGTACCATTGGCTAAGTTTCCCAAATCATCTATTTTAATAGAATTCCTAGATACTTTTTCCTCACTCAATCTAAGGAGTCTCTCGTCTTTTAAATATATGTTTTGAGTGTTTTTTATGTAAATACAAATAGCTTTCTGATGAGTATCTTTAATTGAAATACAAATCAAGTTGAGCCACTATAAATGAATCTAGACGAAACGAATTATTTATTTAATTCATACAAACTATCTGGATGAGAAAGATAAAGCAAATAACCAATTTCTAAGTTTGAAATATCAAAACACAACTGATGCTCTACAATTTGGGAATTGCAAGCGTCGTTGTTTGCATTATGACTGAGGTGTAATACGTCTATTTGTTGGCCACCTCCGTCTATTGGACTTGCATTATCTAGTATGAGATTAAAATAGTGTTCTTCACAACCGCCACCATATGAAACGTTTATTAACAACTGATTTCCATTCACTTCAATTTCATTAATACCATAAACATCTATCGGGTAATCCAGTAAATTGACATTCTTAATTAAGTCAGGACAAGAGATTGAATTAGATTTTTCACAAGAATAAAGTATCAAAATAGAAGTAACAATTAGGGAAGTAAAAATACTTTTCATTTGATTTTTTTAATAAATATACACAATTTAATTAAGCAATTGTATTGTGTCAGATTGCTTCTAAGTTAACTTACTTGATAATGAAATTAGGATGATAAATGTGGGGATTTTCAACTAATATATTTTGTTGAACTCGTTATCATATCTTAAAAGCTGGATTTTGATTACAGAATTACTATATATTTACAAATCAATTATAATTGCTTTTTATGCTTTTTAACTCATTAGACTTTGCCGTATTTATACCAATTGTATTTTTACTTTATTGGTTTGTTACACAAAAGAATCTGAGACTCCAAAATACACTTATTGTCGTTTCTAGCTACGTGTTTTATGGCTGGTGGGATTGGAGGTTTTTGTCGCTTATATTTTTTAGTACACTAGTAGATTTTTCTCTAGGTAAACTACTAAAAGTAGAAGAAAGTCATTTTAAAAGAAAAGTTTTGTTAGGCTCAAGTATTATTGTAAATCTAGGCTTTTTAGGATTCTTTAAATATTACAATTTCTTTTTAACCAATTTTATTGATGCTTTTAGTTTTTTTGGCATGCAAATTAACGCCAATAGCCTTAACATCATACTTCCAGTAGGAATTAGTTTTTACACATTTCAAACCCTCAGTTATACAATAGATGTTTACAAAAAGAAATTAAAACCTACAGAAGATTTTTTAGCTTTTTCAGCCTTTGTTTGTTTTTTTCCTCAGCTTGTAGCTGGACCTATTGAAAGAGCAACAAACCTACTTCCTCAGTTTTATAAAAAAAGAATTTTTAAATACGATAAGGCTGTAGATGGCTTACGTCAAATAGTATGGGGGTTGTTTAAAAAAGTAGTGATAGCTGATAATTGTGCAGAAATTGCCAATCAGGTATTTAGTAACTCTGCTGATTTGAATGGGAGTTCTTTAGTTCTTGGTGCGTTTTTCTTTACTTTTCAGATATACGGTGATTTTTCTGGTTACTCAGATATGGCTATTGGAATATCTCGACTATTTGGATTTAATTTAAAACAAAATTTCGCTACACCATACTTTTCAAGAGATATTGCAGAATTCTGGAGGCGATGGCACATTTCTTTAAGTACTTGGTTTAGAGATTACTTGTATATACCAATTGGCGGAAGTAGAGGAGGAGTATTGGTGAAAGTGAGAAATACTTTTGTGATTTTTATTGTTAGTGGATTCTGGCACGGCGCTAATTGGACTTTTATTGTTTGGGGATTTCTTAACGCACTTTACTTTTTACCTTTACTACTAACAAATACTAATAGAAACAGCACAGGTATTGTTGCTGAGGGTAGCTTATTACCATCTATTAAGGAATTTGGTGCAATGCTATCAACGTTTAGTTTAACAGTGTTTGCATGGATCTTTTTTAGAGCTGAAAATATTCAGCACGCAATTAGCTATGTTGGAGGAATATTTTCAGACAGTCTATTCATGAAATTAGATTTTATAAACGGTGGAAAACAAAAATTAGAAGTTCTAATTGTTTCGCTTTTAATTGTATTGTTAATTGTTGTTGAATGGTTCACTAGAAGATATAGCCATCCTTTAGAATGTATGACATCACATAAACCCAATAGTTTTATTCGTTATGTAATTTACCTATCATTAGTATTAATGATTATTTTCTTTCACGGATCTCATGAAAAATTTATTTATTTTAATTTTTAAGATATGTTATCTAAACTACTAAAAAATTCTATTAAATTTTCTGCCATTGTTGCGTTAACAGTTTACTCAATAGATTTTATTGTGACTAAGGGTTTGCGTAAATCTAATAGTATTCATTACGATAATTTTTCTAAAATATTTAGCGGATCTATGAACGCCGATCTACTCATTAATGGCTCTTCTAAAGGATATGTTCAATTTTCTCCAAAAATTTTAGACAGTTTGTTACGTACCAATAGTTACAATATTTCTTTAGATGGCAATAATTTCCTTACACAAAATACATTAATCACTAAGTATCTTCAGTACAATACTACACCACAAACGATTGTTCAAGTAGTAAGTACAAACACATTAAAAGGGTTTACTGACGAGATTTTTTTGTACGAAAAGTTCCTACCTTATTTTGAAGATGCTGAAATAAGAAACATGCTCAATAGTTCTGGCAAAAACATTTCTCAAATTGTTAATTATTTACCTTTTACTAAATACAACGGCAAACCTTTGGCTCTTTTAGAGGGGTTTCTAAGTTTTTTTAACGTTCATTTAATTAAATCGCCACTTTACAAAGGATATAGAGAAGATGATTTTAATTGGACTGATGAAAACTACGCCAAGTTCATCGAGCTAAATACTAAATTAAATTACCCTGATGAATTTAAGTTTGACGATGAATTACTCGATCTTTTTGAAGAATTCATTGTTATGTGTAACACCCATAACATCAATCTAATTTTGGTGTATCCGCCTTTGTATCATTTAGCAATTAATAACGGGGTTCAAGAATACACCAATTTAGCAAAGAAACACAACATAAGGTTTATGGATTTTTCTCATGATCCAGAAATTTCGTTTAATAAAAATTATTTTTACGACTCTCAACACATGAACAAATTAGGTGCTGAAGTATTTACTGTTAAACTCTCAAAGTTAATTTTAGAAGGTCAACATCAATATAGTAATTAGTCCAATTGTGATAAAACCCATAAGATTTATTTCTTGCATCTAATTCTAAGAATTTTCACCTTCCTTACTATTGTCTTATAATATATATTATGTTAAATTGTAAATTTAAAAAGAAAGACAAGGTTTTAAACTTGTCCTCTATATTATTTTTGAAGTTCTTTAATTCTAGCGTTAACTCTTTTCCAGCAATCAATATCATCAGTTTGATAACAAACTTCCTTCAGAGCAGTTAATACTTCAATTGCGGAATCATCTATTCTAACAGCTTCTTCTAAATGTGGTTTAGCAGAGATGTATAAAAGATTACGTTTCTTTTTAATAGATGCGTATTTCTTTTGGTCAGCTTGACTCAAGCCTAATGAATTCATCTTCTCAATCAATGCCACGGTTTGGTCTAAAAACAATCCTGCTAAATTGTTGTAAGCATCAAAATAATCAGCATCAATTTTTATTGCTTCCTGGTAAGCTAATGTAGCTTCGTTGTATTTTTTTAGGTTACCCAGAGCCATGCCTTTGGCAAATTGAAGAATTTTATTTTCTGGTGCAGCTTTTATTGCAACATCTAAACTTTTTAGTAAAGCATCGTTATCATTTTGAGCCAAATAGTAGTTAACCTCTTCAAAAATAAGCCCTGTATGGTTAGGTGCTAATTTTCTACCATTTTTGAGTGCATTTAATTGAGCTTGTGTATTTTCAATTTTCCCATATTCTTTTACTAAAGACATGTGGTATTCACCATTAGTAGGATCTAATTCTAATAAGCGTAAAATCAGTTCTATGGATTTATCAGAATCTTTGGCTTGAATGGCCATTAATGAGGCATTAAAGATGTTTGAAGTATCTATCTTTGCGATTGCACTAGAAGCATTAACAGCTACTATTTTCTCAAATAAGACTAAGGCTTCATTAAATTCTTTTGCATCGTATTTATCGTATGCAATATTTCCATATGAGTAGGCACATCGCAACAATTCTGTTTTAGATTTTTTGTAAAAAGCGGTACCTTCTACTTTGGTGTCTTCTCTAAAAGCACTGGTTGCTACATCTAATAAAGGTGTTTCTTTTGTTGCTTCAAATAAAGAAAAATAAACCAAGCCCTTGTGGTAAAGGAACTTACTTAAATCTTTTGCTTTTAAGGTACCTCCTTCTTCGAGTTTAACATCTGCTTGGTCTATGTATTTCCTAGCCGTTGGCATATCTTGTTTTCGATAAGATAAAATTGCGCTAGTCAGGTCTGATTTTTGCGCATAAGATTCGCCTATAAATAGGGTGATTGCGAGTATAAAAATTCCTTTTTTCATTACTATTCTTCTTGATTATTTTCTTCTGGGTTTATATCGTTTGAGGATTCATTAGTGGTATTTTCTTCACTTTCAATTAGCTCACTCTCCTCTTCCTCGTCTTTATTTACTTTGGCTACAGCTGCAATATAGTCGTTGCTTTTAAGGGTAATTAAACGTACACCTTGGGTTGCTCTTCCCATCACACGCATTTTTTCTACCTCTAATCGAATGGCAACTCCTGATTTTTTAATAATCATTAAATCATTT
Organism: Flavobacteriales bacterium; assembly: GCA_028110365.1. GTDB lineage: Bacteria > Bacteroidota > Bacteroidia > Flavobacteriales > UBA7430 > UBA6772. The sequence goes on along the minus strand of JAOGVT010000003.1, from coordinate 41,439 downwards.
TCATCTGAAACGTTTTTAATGGCAATTAAATTACCAGTTTTTTCTGTAATACTAATGGTTTTTACCCCTTTACCACCACGATTAGTGATTCTATAATCATCTATTTTAGAACGTTTTCCGTAACCATTTTCGGAAACAACTAGCACATTAGATTCTTCGTCATTAACGCATATCATTCCAATTACTTCATCGGTATCTTCAATACGAATTCCTCTAACACCAGAAGCATTTCTACCCATTGGTCGTGTAGCATCTTCGTGGAATCTTATGGCTTTACCAGATTTAGCAGCAAGCATTATAAATGAATCTCCTGTGGTTAATTTAGCTTCTAAAAGTTGATCGTCTTCGCGGATACCTATTGCATTAATCCCGTTAATACGTGGACGTGAATAAGCCTCTAGTGTTGTCTTTTTAATAACACCACGCTTAGTACACATAATAATGTGGTGGTTGTTAATGTAATCTTCATCTTTAAGATTATCTACATTCAAGAAAGCCATTACTTTATCGTCTGGCTCTAAATTAATTAAATTTTGAATGGCTCTACCTTTAGCTGTTTTCGATCCTTCGGGGATTTCGTATACTTTTAACCAGAAACATTTTCCTTTTTCGGTAAAGAATAACATATAGTTATGGTTTGTTGCCATAAATATTTGTTCCACAAAGTCCTTATCTCTTGTCGTTGCACCTTTAGAACCTACTCCTCCTCTACTTTGTGTTTTATATTCCGATAGTAAGGTTCGCTTTATGTATCCTAAATGTGAAATTGTAATAACGACTTCAGCGTTAGGAATCATATCTTCAATGTTTAGATCTCCACCAGCGTATTCGATTTCAGTTCTTCTTTCATCTCCGTACTTCTCACGAATTTCTAACAACTCATCCTTTATGATGCTCATTCGCATTGCTTCGTCACCTAATATGTTTTCTAAGTGCGCAATGAGTTTCATTAATTCAAGATGTTCTTCTTTAATTTTATCTTGCTCTAAGCCTGTCAGTTTTTGAAGTCTCAAATCAAGTATAGCTCTAGCTTGAATTTCAGAAAGACTGTAATTATTCATGAGTCCTTCTCTTGCAATTTCGGGTGTTTTAGAGGCTTTTATTAATGCAATAATCTCATCAAGATTATTTAGAGCAATCAACAAACCTTCTAAAATATGAGCTCTTTTATTCGCTTGTTTTAATTCATATTCTGTTCTTCTAACAACAACTTCATGTCTGTGTTCAACGAAGTATTTAATCATCTCTTTTAGCGTAAGCAACATCGGTCTGCCTTTAACAAGCGCTATGTTGTTTACTGAAAATGAGTTTTGTAAAGAAGTGTATTTAAATAATTTATTTAGTACAATGTTGGGTATCGCATCGCGTTTTAAAATATAGACTATACGCATACCATTACGGTCAGACTCATCTCGTATATCAGAGATTCCTTCCAATTTCTTATCGTTTACCAAGTCAGCCGTTTTCTTAATCATATCGGCTTTGTTAACCATATAGGGTATTTCGGTAACAATAATACAATCTCTCCCGTCAACTTCCTCAAAAGCAGTTTTAGCTCTCAAAACAATTCTACCTTTTCCGGTTTCGAATGCGTTTTTAACACCATCGTAACCGTAAATGGTACCACCTGTAGGGAAATCCGGTGCTTTTACGTAGTTCATTAAACCTTCCGTATCTATATCGTTGTTTTCGATATATGCAGTGGTCGCATTAATAACTTCAGTAATGTTGTGAGGAGGCATGTTTGTTGCCATACCTACCGCAATACCTGAGGCGCCGTTTATTAATAAGTTTGGCACTCTAGATGGGAGAACAGTAGGTTCTTGTAAAGAGTCGTCAAAATTTAATCTAAAGTCAACGGTTTCCTTATCAATATCTTTCAACATTTCTTCGGAAATCTTTTTCAATCTTGCTTCGGTGTAACGCATTGCTGCAGGACTATCACCATCGATTGAACCAAAATTACCTTGACCATCTACAAGCATGTAACGCAAAGACCAATCTTGAGCCATACGAACCATAGAATCGTAAACTGATGAATCTCCATGAGGGTGATACTTACCTAGTACTTCACCAACAATTCTTGCTGATTTTTTGTGAGCTCCAGAAGAACGAATACCCAACTCATGCATACCAAATAGTACTCTTCGGTGAACGGGCTTAAATCCATCTCTTACATCTGGTAAGGCACGAGAAACGATAACAGACATCGAATAATCGATGTAAGCAGATTTCATTTCCTCTTCAATATTTATAGGTATAATCTTTTCTCCGTCAGACATTTATTGTGCTATTATGATTTGTATTCTGTTTCATTTTTTTTAAGACATACGAATATAGTGTAAATTGACTACTTATTAACTCAAGTCTAATGGAAATAATTAACAATTTACATCGTTAAAATGTTGAAAAAACTACCAACTATATAAACTTTGTATTCAAAAGGTGCATATCTTTGACTGTAGAGCATTAATAAGATAGAAAATAGATATATTATGGACGATAATTTCTCACCAAGAGTTAAAGATGTAATTCAGTTTAGTAAGGAAGAAGCCATTCGTTTGGGTCATAATTATATTGGTACTGAGCATTTGTTATTGGGGATTTTAAGAGAAGGCGAAGGGGTTGCCATCGAATTGTTAATCATTCTCGGACTCGACGTAAAATCGCTAAGAAAAAAGGTTGAAAATCTTTGCGCTAATGGGACTTCAAATTCTCAAAACAGCAACACCAATATTCCGCTTACCAAACAAGCAGAAAAAGCCTTAAAAACAACCTTTTTAGAAGCAAAACTTTACAATAGTGATGTTATTGGAACGCCTCATCTGCTGCTCTGTATTTTAAGAAATGAAGCTGATCCAACAGCACATTTACTCCAGCAATTAAACGTTAACTATCATAATGTAAAAGCTCAATTTGAAGATCTTGCATCTGATTCCAATATTGAGCAACCCTTTAGAGTTGAAAACTTATCTAAAAACGATGATGATGATGAATTCGAGAGTCGAGATTCAAGCGATTTTAGATCTGAAAAAAAGAGCACACATTCTAAAAAATCTAAAACACCTGTACTTGATAATTTCGGCAGAGATTTAACCAAATTTGCTGAAGACAATAAACTTGATCCAGTTGTTGGTCGAGAGAAAGAAATTGAACGTGTTTCACAAATTTTATCTCGTCGTAAAAAGAACAATCCGATGTTAATTGGTGAGCCCGGTGTCGGTAAATCTGCTATCGCAGAAGGATTGGCTCTTCGCATCGTACAAAAAAAGGTCTCTAGAGTACTGTTTGACAAAAGAATTGTAACGCTCGACTTGGCTTCTTTAGTTGCAGGAACAAAATACCGTGGTCAGTTCGAAGAACGTATGAAAGCCGTTTTAAACGAATTGGAAAAGAATCCTAACATCATCCTTTTTATAGATGAAATTCATACAATAGTTGGAGCTGGCGGAGCTGCCGGTAGTTTAGATGCCTCAAATATGTTTAAACCCGCTCTCGCAAGAGGAGAGCTTCAATGTATAGGTGCAACAACATTAGATGAGTATAGACAACATATTGAGAAAGATGGTGCATTAGAACGCAGATTTCAGAAAGTATTGGTTGAACCAACTACGAATGAAGAATCTGTTCAAATTTTAATGAACATCAAAGATCGCTACGAAGTGCATCATAATGTTACCTATACTGATGAAGCAATAAATGCTTGTGTCAATTTAACGAGTAGATACATAAGTGATAGACATCTTCCTGATAAAGCCATTGATGCTCTAGATGAAGCTGGTTCAAGAGTGCATATTACAAACATTAATGTTCCAAAATCAATTATCGCTCTTGAAGCAAAACTTACTGAAATACGTTTACAAAAAGTTGATGTTGTTAAACAACAACGTTATGAAAAAGCTGCTCAACTAAGAGACAATGAAAAGCAAACCGAAAATGAATTATTAGAAGCTCAAATTTCTTGGGAAGAACAGGTGAAATCTAACCGTGAAACGGTTACAGAACAAGATGTGGCAGAAGTGATTGCTATGATGACAGGAATACCTGTTAATCGTATTGCCGAGAAAGAGAACTCGAAGTTATCAAGTATGACTAGCCAATTGAAGGAAAATGTAATTGGACAAGACGATGCCATTGCAAAAATTGTTCTTGCAATTCAAAGAAATAGAGTTGGCCTTAAGGATCCAAACAAACCCATAGGTTCTTTTATTTTCTTAGGGCCCACAGGAGTTGGAAAAACTCAGCTCGCTAAGGAGTTGTCAAAATTTCTTTTTGACAACGACTCTTCAATGATTCGTATTGATATGAGTGAGTATATGGAAAAGTTCTCCATTTCTAGACTTGTTGGTGCGCCTCCGGGCTATGTTGGATACGAAGAAGGTGGGCAGCTAACTGAACGCGTTAGAAGGAAACCTTATTCTGTTATATTGTTGGATGAAATAGAAAAAGCGCATCCAGATGTTTTTAATTTACTATTGCAAGCACTTGATGATGGAATTCTTACCGATAGTTTGGGGAGGAAAATTGATTTTAAAAACACAATTATCATTATGACTTCTAACATTGGAACTCGAAAATTAAAAGAGTTTGGCTCTGGTGTTGGTTTTAGTACTTCTGCGAGAAAAAGCAATCTTGATGAACATACTAAAAGTGTTTTAGAGGGCTCTTTAAAGAAAACTTTTGCTCCGGAATTCTTAAATCGTATTGATGATGTTGTTTTATTCAACTCACTTACAAAAGATGACATTCATCAAATTATAGATATAGAATTAAACAAGCTGTTTTTACGTATAAAAAACATTGGCTTTACACCAAAAATAACGGATGCTGCCAAAGACTTTATTGCGGACAAAGGATTTGATGCTGCATACGGCGCAAGACCTCTTAAAAGAGCTATTCAGAAATATGTAGAAGATATTTTGGCTGAAGAAATTATAGCTAAAAATATTACTGAAGGTGATAAACTTTTGGTAGATATGGATAAAAAGAATGAATCCATAAAAATAAAAATAACAAAACCTAGAGCCAAAAAAGTAAAATAATTTATGATTACACCAATAAAAAAGGAGCTCTAGAGCTCCTTTTTTATTTATTTAAATAGAATTTCTAAGATTCCTTAGAGATAAAATTATCCATCAATTCTTCACTTACACCCGTAAACGAAAAGCCTCCATCGTGAAATAAATTTTGCATGGTAACCATACGAGTAAGATCAGAAAATAACGAAATTACATAATTAGCACAGTCCTCTGAAGGAGCATTACCTAATGGTGACATCATATCTGCGTACTTGTAGAAGCCATCAAAACCTTTTACCCCACTTCCGGCAGTGGTCATGGTTGGAGATTGAGAAATCGTATTTACACGAACTTTCTTTTTCTTCCCAAAATGATATCCAAAACTTCGAGCAATCGACTCTAAATAGGCTTTGTTATCTGCCATATCATTATAGTCTGGAAAAGTTCTCTGCGCAGCAATATAAGATAATGCTACAATAGACCCCCATTCATTCATTGCATCTAATTTCATAGCTGTTTGCATCACTCTATGAAAAGACATTGCTGAAACATCCATACCTTTCATCATAAAATCATGACTTAGGTTTGTGTAGTGCTTCCCTTTGCGAACATTTACGGACATTCCAATAGAGTGTAATACAAAATCAATTTTACCCCCAAGTACTTCTTGAGCCTTGGTGAAAAGATTTTCTAAATCATCCATAGAAGTTGCATCTGCGGGTATTACTTCTGCATTGCACTTTTCAGCGAGCTCGCTAATTGCTCCCATTCGCATTGCAATGGGTGCATTTGTAAGAACAAACTCTGCTCCTTGTTTTTTTGCTTCTTCGGCTACTTTCCAAGCAATTGACTTAGAATCTAATGCGCCAAATATAATTCCCTTTTTCCCTTTTAATAACATGCGAATTTTGTTAAGTTTTTACAAATATAATTTAAATATTTTTTTTCTTACTGATTTGTAAGAAGTGCTTTTGCATTTTCTAAAGCTGCTTTACTAACATGTTCGCCACTGAGCATTTTAGCGAGTTCGATTGTGCGTTGCTCTGTAGAAAGTAATCTTATATTGGTTTGAGTTTTTTCGTTAATGTCAAGTTTTTCTACTTTATAATGTGTAGATGCTTTTGAGGCAACTTGGGGTAAATGACTGATCACAATGAGTTGAGTTTGCTTGGACATTTCACTAAGAATAGTGCCAATTTTACTCGCAATTTCTCCTGAAACACCCGTATCAATTTCATCTAAAACCAAACAAGGAAGTGCTAAATGTTTTGCTAATAAAGCTTTAACAGCTAACATTAATCTGGACGATTCTCCTCCGGATGCAACTTGAGACATTTCTTGTAAAGAAACCCCTTTATTAGCCGAAAACATAAAGCTAACTTGGTCATTTCCATTTTCTTGAAGTACGTTTTTTTGACTAAACTGAACTTCAAATCGCCCATTTTTAATCCCTAAATCAATCAGTTTAGAAACAATAAATTTCTCCGTTTTTTGTTTAACTAACTTTCTGTTTGAAGATATTTTTTGGGCTTTTTTAAAGAGTTCTTCTTGAAGTGCTTTTATAGATTTCTCTAACCTTTCTACTGTTTTTTCTATTGTAGAATAACTAGACAATCTTTTAGAAATACCTTCGAACTTTACTAACAGATCATCAAAGTTTAGCGCTCGATGCTTTTGCTCCAATTGATTTATTAAATTTAGTCGATCTTTGGTAAATTCAATATCGTTGGTATTTAATTCAATTTCCGATAGAAGAATTTCACTCTCTTTAGCAATATCGTTTAATTCAATTATAGAGCTATTAAGTCTCGAAGCAATAGTAGCATATTGCTCACTGTAAGTACTAATTTTATCTAAATCTTTAACCAAATCTAGTAGTTGAGAAACTACAGGTAAATTCGTGTGATTTGAATCTAATGTATAATTAATCTTTTGTAGAACTTGATTTACTTCATCTTGATTTTCAGATACTTTGACAAGATCTTCTAACTGCTCTTTTTCATCAGGTAGTAAATTAGCTTCTTCAATTTCTTTATGTAAAAAAGAAAGATAATCTAGTTGAGTCTTAGACTCTTCTCCATCATTTAAAGCAATGTTAAGCTCTTTTTCTAAGGATTTTAATGCTGTATATCCAACCTGGTATTCCTTTAATAGTTTTGTATGAGATTGAACGCTAGATTGAGCTAAACTATCAATAAGATTTAATTGAACATTGGATGAGTTTAAAAGTAACGTTTGGTGCTGCGAATGAATGTCAATTAAGAAAAATGATAAGGCTTTTAAAACAGACAAACTAACGGGCGTATCATTTATAAATGCCCTTGTTTTTCCATGTTTAGAGATCTCTCTTCTAATATAAGTTTCTTTAGGCTCATAGTCTAAGTCATTTAATTCAAAAAAGTCTTTTAAGTGGTAATTTCCAATAGAAAACACTCCTTCAATAATACATTTCTTTTCAAGGTTTAGAACAGACTTAGTGTCTGCTCTGTTTCCCATTAATAAGTGTAAAGCACCTAGTATAATAGATTTACCTGAGCCCGTTTCACCAGTAAGAACAGAAAAGCCACTTTTAAAATCGATTTCTAAAAAATCGATAATCGCATAATTTTTTATCGAGAGTTGTTTAAGCATACATTACTTTCCTTGCTCTTTTAGCATCCCTTCCCACTTGGAGGAATTTGATGGATTAACCTGCATAAGCATTTGTACGATTTCATTCTTATTGGTAATAAAACCATCTGAAAAGACCTTTGTAATTTCGGTTACCTTGGCATCAAAAAAAAGTTTAACCAAGTATGAATTTTGTTTTTTATCTGCACTTGTTTTTACGTTGTAAAGTGCAGCTGTTATTTCATCTCTACCCGCCTCGGCTTGATCTCCTAACACATCCAAGCCATCAATATGGTAACTATACATACCATTTCTTAAAGGCTTAAAATCGTTGTGAAGTAAGTTTTCTATCAACCAATAACGATTAAAAGTTCCTTCATAAGGTTTCCAACCAACTACTTTGTTGTCCGCTTGAGCATTAGTAACAACTTTATTCGCTTTTAAAAAAGAGCTTTCTCCACTTAATGCAGAAAACGAATCATTATCCATACCAATAATGATGTAGGCATAATATGCAAGCGTAGATATTAAATTAGAAGTATGATTGTGTTCGTTAAACTCTAAAGTTTGATTCTCAACGTATTCAAAACTAAAATCAGTATCGACAATGTTTATTATCGGAGAGTTGTAAGAAGCTCTGTATATTGGCCTGGTAGATTTAATTGTTAAAGAACCTTTGTAACCATTAGCTCCAATTTGATCTGTTAAGTTTAACGTCATGGTGCACTCAATTTTTTCTTCGACAGCGTAAATGTCAGACGTCCACTTATTTTCATTCATAAATTCAAAAATAGCAGTTCTCATAGCAGTAAACTTCTGTCTGTTCGTTCCTTTTATCTTTTGAGAGTTGATTTGAATTCTACAGTTTAATTCTTGCGCATTTAATTGTAAGCCAAATATGAGTATGAAAATTCCTAAGTAAAATCTACGCATCAATTTCTGTTCTAATAATAGTTACCAAATCATTTGCAACTTCTGTCTTTGATTTTAACTCAAATTTAATTTTTTTATTGCTTTTAGTTAAAACGGTAACCTTGTTTGTGTCAACTTGAAAGCCTGCACCTTCATCATTTAATGAATTTAGTACAATCATATCTAAATTTTTATTTTCAAGTTTTTGAGAAGCAAACTTAAGTTCATTGTGAGTTTCAAGTGCAAACCCAACTAAAAATTGATTTTGTTTTAAAACGCCCATTTCAGCCAATATATCCTTGGTTTTGCTAAGTTCAATGGAATGTATTTCTGCTTCCTTCTTTATTTTTTTGGAGCTGTATTTTTTTGGAGTATAATCTGCTACAGCAGCAGCTGAAATAGCTATAGTACAATCTTTAAATAAAGGTATTGCTGCATTAAACATTTCTTTTGCAGACTCAACTCTTGTAACGACTATATTAATGTGTGTAACATTGATGATCGAAGGGCCTAAAATTAGGTTTACTTTTGCACCTTGATTAGCTAAGTTAAGAGCGAGTTCTACCCCCATTTTACCAGAAGATCTATTTCCTATAAAACGAACGGGGTCAATAGCTTCATGCGTAGGACCAGCAGTGATTAAAATAGAATGGTGTTTTAACGGGGCTAGATTTTGCAAATCTTTTAAAATGAACTCGACTATACTTTCGGGTTCTGCCATCCTACCTTGACCTATTAAACCGCTTGCAAGTTCCCCAAACTCTGGAAGGATTATTTTAGTCCCAAACTCAAATAGTTTGTTTAAATTTTCTTGAGTACTTGGGTGTTTGTACATATCTAAATCCATTGCTGGAGCTACATATACAGAACACTTTGCGGATAAATAAGTTGCCAGAAGCAAATTGTCGCATAGGCCCTGAACCATTTTACCTAAAGTATTGGCCGTAGCAGGAGCAATAATAAAGAGATCTGCCCACAAGCCTAAGTTAACATGATCATTCCAACGAGGGTTATCTTCATCAGTTATTAATTCAGATAAAACATCGTTTTTGGATAAAGTAGCTAACGTAAGAGGCGTAATAAAATTCTTTGAAGCTGGCGTTTGAATACATTTAACGTTTGCTCCAGCTTTAATGAACTCTCTAACTATATGCGCAGATTTATAGGCAGCTATACCACCTGTTATCCCAATTAGGATGTTTTTTCCGCTTAACATATCATAGCCAGTGTTAATCTTCCTTTTTTGGAGTTTTAACAAAAAGCTCATCGTCTAATAATTCTTTAATAGCAATTAACGTTGGCTTAGGTAGTTTTTCGTAAAACTTTGAAACTTCAATTTGTTCTTTGTTTTCAAAAACTTCATCCAAGTTATCGTTGTGTGTAGCAAATTCATCTAACTTACCTAATAACTCTTCTTTGATTTCAGAACTAATTTGGTTAGATCTTTTGTCTAAAGCTACAATTGCAGAATAGATATTCCCGACCTTATCTTCAAATAATTTAGTGTTATTTGTGACTGTTGTCTTTGTGGCATTTGTTTTCTTGTAATCCATAAGATAAGTATCTACTATTTTTGATTTCTAAGTAATTTAACTTCTTTGAGAATCTTTTTTGATTCTGCTTTGTATTCACTCTCTGGGAATGCAATTTTAAATTGATTGAAAGCTATAATGGTGTCTTTAATTCGCTTTTCTTTTTTACGTAACACACTATTTGATGCTAGCAAATAATAACTTTTCAACTGCAAAAATAAGATTTCCTCCTTAAAAAAAGAATTTTGATACTCCTGAAGTGCTAAATTAAATGCATGTATGGCTGCTTTGTAATTTTCTGTTGTGTAATACAATTTCGCATTTTCAAAAGATTTTTTCTCTAATTTAGCTAAAAGACTTGCTTTAAGGTCACTACACGCCGCTATGTAGGTGCTTTTTGGGTATTTATCAAAAAACACTTTCATCTCATCCAAAGCCTTATAAGTGTTTGCCTGATCTAAACTATACTTTGGTGATAGCATATAATGACAGTAAACGGCTAAATAAGAACACTCTTCAGCTTTAGGATTGTCTTTATAAGTACTAGCAAAATTTTTAAAATGGTACGCTGCGGAAAGTAAATTTCCCTTTTCATATTCAGCTTTGCAATAATAATAATAAACAGCTTCAGCCTTGTCTGTACCCCTGTACAATAAAAGCAATTCGTCAAACAAAGGGAATGCCTTTATATACTCTTCATCATCGAAAAGTTTAACCGCTTGTTCAAACTTATAGTCTAAATCAGTACTCTTTAGTACCTTTTGATATTCACTACAAGAATTAAACAGAATTGAACTAATTCCTAAAATGAATATTAATTTGATTTTTATCATAATGCAAATATATAATTTTATAGAAAATTTAGTGAGAATTTAACTACTTATCGTTCACAATTTTGTCTTAACAATATCTATTCGTATTTTTGCCAAAATTCCTAACGAGATAAAAATGGATTTATTTGAAAAATTAAGAAATAATAGAGGTCCTTTAGGTCAACATGCTAAGGATGCTCACGGTTATTTCACTTTCCCCAAACTAGAAGGAGAAATTGCGAGCAAGATGATGTTTAGAGGTAAAGAGGTTTTAACTTGGAGTATTAACAACTATTTAGGTTTATCCAATCACCCAGAAGTTCGTGAAGTTGATCAACAAGCATCTAAAGATTGGGGTTTGGGTTATCCTATGGGCTCAAGAATGATGTCTGGAAACTCGGATTACCATGAAGATCTTGAAAAAGGGCTCTCTGAATATGTTCAAAAAGAGGACACTATATTACTTAACTTTGGATACCAAGGAATGCTTTCTGCTGTTGATGCATTGGTAGACAGAAAAGATGTGATAGTATACGATGGTGAATGTCACGCATGTATTATAGATGGCGTTCGTCTTCATCAAGGTAAAAGGTTTGTGTTTCCTCACAACGATATTGAGAATCTTGAAAAGCAACTTGTTAGAGCAGAAAAGATAATTGAACAGACTGGAGGAGGGATACTTGTGATTACTGAGGGTGTTTTTGGAATGTCTGGTGATTTAGGAGACTTAAAAAGTATTGTTGCTCTGAAGAAGAAACACGAGTTTAGGATTTTTGTTGACGATGCTCATGGTATTGGAACTATGGGTGCTCAAGGACGAGGAGCTGGAGAAGAACTTGGTTGTCAAGATGAAATTGATGTTTATTTTGGAACCTTCGCCAAATCTTTTGCCTCTGTTGGTGCATTTATATCTTCTACTGCAGATATAGTTGAGTATTTACGCTACAACATGAGATCTCAAATTTTCGCCAAATCTTTACCAATGCCTATCGTTATTGGTGCTATGAAAAGATTGGAAATTATGCGAAGAGGAACAGAACAAAAAGACAAACTTTGGGCTGTTGCAAATGCACTTCAATCGGGCTTGCGAAATGCAGGATTCGAATTAGGTAATACACAATCTGCTGTAACACCAGTGTATCTTTCTGGGGGTGTAGGTGAAGCAACAAATCTTACATTTGATTTAAGAGAAAATTACAATATTTTTTGCTCCATTGTAACCTACCCTGTTGTTCCTAAAGGTGTTATTTTACTTCGATTGATCCCTACCGCAGTTCATTCATTAGAAGAGGTCGACTACACTATTAAGTCATTTTCTGAGATTAAAGACAAACTGGCAAGGGGTCTTTATATTTCCGAGAAAATTGCTAACGTTTAAGTTTAACATTATCATTTATTCATAAAAGTCTCGTGTAATTAGCGAGGCTTTTTTTTTAACTTGAATGAAATTAACGAAAAAAATACATTATTACTTCGTGCTACACTTAACCGTTTTAATTTGGGGTATTACAGGTGTATTAGGTAAATTAATTTCTTTACCCTCCTTTGCGATTGTTATTGACAGGATGCTTATTGCTTACATAGCTCTTGCAAGTTTACTCTTCTTTAGAAAAAAAGAGGTTATTAAATGGAAGTACAGATGGCAAATGTATTTAGTTGGAATTATTACAGCTACTCATTGGGTCACTTTTTTTGAATCTCTTAAAGTTTCTAATGTCTCTTTAACATTAAGTTGTTTGGCTTCGTGTTCCTTTTTCATATCCTTATTACAGCCATTATTTAACAATTCAAAACTTAAGATTTATGAGCTTATTTTAGGGCTTTTTGTTATTCTAGGTATCTATATAATTTTTAGTTTTGAGAGTACTTTCACCTTAGGCATTGTACTGAGTGTAATTTCGGCACTTTTGGCGGCTGTCTTTTCTTTATGGAATGCAAATCTAATTAAACACAATTCTGCTTATTCAATTACTCTTAATGAAATGTTAGCTGGATTTATTTCTGTTTTGGTTTACTTTAGTTTTCAAGACAATTTTAGTATTTACACCATCATTCCATCTGGTATAGATTGGCTCTATATTTTGATTTTAGGCGTTGTTTGTACTGCAATCGCTTTTTTACTAGGCACAGAGGTACTTAAAAAGTTAAGTGCTTTTACGGTTAGTATAACCGTAAACCTTGAACCCATATACGGCATACTATTGGCTTTGTGGGTTTTTGGAGATGGCGAAGAAATGTCTTCGGAGTTTTACATTGGGGTTTTTATAATATTATCTACAATCATTGCAAATGCGTTCTTTAAATCCAGAGAGGCAAAAGTATGAGTTTTTTTAAATTTAAGCAGTTCACAATTCATCAAGACAAATCGGCAATGAAGGTTGGCACGGACAGTATACTTTTGGGGTCTTGGCTTACCATAAACAAAGAATGTCAAACCGTTTTAGATATTGGAACCGGCACAGGCCTGCTAGCTCTTATGGTTGCCCAAAAAAGTAATTTAGTTAGAGTTACAGGATTAGAAGTCGATGAAAATTCTTACCATCAGGCGAAATACAACGTTAAACACAGTAAGTGGTTCGATAGAATTAACTTATGTTTAATCAATGCAAATCATTGGGAATCAAAAATTAAATTCGATTTAATCATCTCGAACCCTCCTTACTTTACCCCCTCATCAATTTCAAATAATGAGGCAAGAAATAAGGCAAGACAGCAGGGAACATTGAGTTTAAATAATTTGATTGATCTATGGCTTAAATTTGGCTCAAACATAGCCGAATATGCTTGTGTTCTCCCTACTGATCAAGCAAATAGATTAATAGATCTGTGTATAGAATCTTCTCTTCATTTGAAAAAACAAACCTTAATTCGGTCGAATAATCAAAGTAAAATAATAAGAAAATTATTACTTTTCTCAAAACAAACACTTCCTACAGAAGAGACTGAAGTCTGTATATACAACTCAAAAAGAGACTATACGAAAGCCTTCACGGAACTAACGCAAGATTTCTATTTGTAAACTATTGAATTTCTTTTTCAATAAATTGTATTCCATGTTTTTCCAATTCATCTAATACTGGAATGTAAATATCTTTACGCACAGGAACTTTTACACCGCTTCCGGCAATGGTTCCATTTAAGATTAATTTAGCAGCAATTCCTACAGGCAAACCTACAGTTTTAGACATACCAGTATAAACCTGATCTTCTCCCAATGCGACAAAGGATGAGTGTAATTCCTTCTTTTTACCGTTATGCATGTATTCAAATTGGTGTTGCATAACAATCATATCTTTATCCTCTGTTGCAAGTACCCATTTAACTTCTAACAGTTTCTGAAGAACTTCTGCAGGTGAGGCAATTTCAAGATCAATAGATATTGAATTAAGAATACCCAACCATTCAATTTTTTTAAATACGGTGGGTGAGGCTCCAAAATGTTTCGCTAAATAATCTTCAATACTGAGGTCTGTTTTATCCATAAAAGAACAAAAGAAGTCTCTGTAAGTCATACCAGAAACATCCATTTTAAAAGAATCGTCGGTTAGCCCTAATTGGACAAAAACATTCCAGGCCTCTCCATAGCCTGGCCTTCTTAAAGTTCCTCTAATCAATGTTTGTATGTTGTCAATTTTATAAATTTCTCTGTAAGAAAGAGAATCACGATTAGCGTATGCTTCAAACGTACCATAATCTAACACATTTAAAGAGACGGTTCTTTTAAACAACTGTCCATAGGGAATGTATTTAAATTTACCACTTTCAATATATTGAGCTGTACCTTGCCCCGCTAAAACGACGTTTCTAGGATTCCAGGTAAACTTATAGCTCCATGGGTTGGTATCAAATTCTGGAGCTACTAGACCTCCACAATAAGACTTAAAACTGGTAAGCTCTCCTCCTTTTGCTTTTATAGAGTCAATAATCTTCATGGCAGACATATGATCGATACCTGGATCAAGACCAATCTCATTTAAAAGTAAAACTCCTTTTTGCTTAGCTTCACTATCTAAAGACTTTATTTCATCTGACACATAAGATGCCGTAACTAGGTTCTTTCCATATTTAACGCAATCTTGAGCTACTTTAAAATGTAAATTTGCTGGCAACATTGAAATTACAATATCAGCCTTTAAAATTTCTTCAACCCTTTGCTGTTTATCAAAAACATCAAAACTGATCGCCTTTGCTCTTTTATGACCAAAAATCTTTTCGTTAACTAGTGTTAAGTCTTTATCACCAACAATTAATTTAAAGTCGTTTGATTCAGCTTCATTGAGTAAGTACTGTATTAATGAGGATGCAGAACGACCTGCTCCTATCATAAAAATAATTTTTGTCATGTTCTTCTATTAAATTAGAGCGAATATAAAGTAAAAATTTTATAGATTTGTAGACGATTAATTTATTAAAATCAGAACTTATGAAAAATATTTTAGGAGTTTTAATAATGTTTTTAATTAGCTTATCCCTAGTAGCTAAAAATTGTAAAGAACCTATTTCAAAAGATACATTCGACTTAATATACAAATCCTTAACGATTAAGAAAAATGACCAACAACGTTATCAATTAGTTCTTGCCTACGCAAAAAGAGAATGTTTGTCTGCTGAGCAGATGAATTCATTTTTAGAATTGTTTACAGATCCTAACATGAAATTCGCTGTGGTACAAGACACATACAAACTGCTATTTGACTCGGAAAGTAAAAAGCTACTTCTTGAAGACTTTACGGAACGACAACAACATCTTATAACCGATTAAATTAACTAAACTCTCACATAACTGTGAGAGTTTTTTATTTAGTGTTAATCTGACGCATTTTTACATTGACACATAAAGTATTTAACTAAATAATATACAATGAATATTGAATTAGGAAAAAAACCAACACAACAATCAGTGAATGATTTTGGAATCAAAAATTCAAAAGTTCAATGGAATTTATCCTCCTCAGAATTGGCTAAAATCTCTGTAGATAAAAAACTAGGGATTTATTCTGACACAGGAGCTCTAGCCATAGACACAGGAGAATTTACAGGAAGATCACCCAAAGATAGATTTATTGTAAAAGATGCTACTACTCAAGACACTGTTTGGTGGGGAGATATTAACATACCTTTTCAAGAATCAAAGTTTGACGCTCTTTATTCTAAGGTGACCGATTACCTATCTGAAAAAGAAATATACGCAAGGAATGCATTTGCATGTGCAGGAGAATCTCACAGACTGTCAATTACTGTAGTAAATGAGCATCCTTGGGCAAATTTATTTTCAGACACCATGTTTATAAGACCATCAAATGAAGAAATTCTTAATTTCAAATCTGAATGGACTGTAATAAATGCTCCTGGATTTAAGGCAAATCCTGAAATTGACGGAACAAGACAGCCTAATTTTGCCATTTTAAGTTTTAACAAAAAAATTATTTTAATTGGAGGAACAGGTTATACAGGTGAAATAAAGAAAGGGGTTTTTTCTGCCTTAAACTTTATACTTCCTTACCAAAAACAAGTACTCTCAATGCACTGCTCAGCAAATGTTGGTAAACAGGGAGATACTGCCCTATTTTTTGGTCTTTCCGGAACGGGAAAAACAACATTATCTGCAGATCCAGAAAGAAATTTAATTGGTGATGATGAACATGGATGGTCAGATCAGCAAGTTTTTAATTTTGAAGGTGGTTGCTATGCCAAATGCATAAATTTAACTGAAGAGAACGAGCCTGATATTTACAACGCAATAAAAAAAGGCGCTCTTTTAGAAAACATAACTTTTTATCCAGGAACAAATAAACCAAATTATAAAGATGGCTCTAAAACAGAAAACACTAGAGTAAGTTACCCAATAAATCATATTAGAAACATACAAACCCCGTCTACTGGTCCAACTCCAAAAAATGTATTCTTTTTAACCTGCGATGCCTATGGTGTATTGCCACCTATTTCAAAGTTAAGCCCTGGGCAAGCTATGTTCCATTTTATATCTGGATACACAGCTAAAGTAGCCGGAACAGAAGCTGGTGTTACAGAGCCTCAAACAACTTTTTCGGCTTGTTTTGGCGCTCCATTTATGCCATTACACCCTACTTTTTATGCTAAAATGCTTGGTGAAAAAATGGCGAAAAATGATGTAAACTTTTGGTTGATTAATACAGGTTGGTCTGGTGGTGAATATGGATCAGGTTCACGAATTAAATTAAAATATACCAGAGCAATGATTAGTGCTGCATTAAATGGTGAATTAGATTTTGTTGACTATACAAAGCATGAAGTATTTGATTTGAATATGCCAAATGAATGTCCAAATGTGCCTACCGAATTGCTTTTCCCAAGGAATACTTGGATTGACAAAAACGCGTACGATCGTAAAGCAAATAAATTAGCTACAGCATTTTATGATAATTTCGCTCAGTATGCTGATGATGCCAGTCCAGAGATTTTAGCTGCAGTTCCAAAGCAGCACATTAAAATTAATTAAACCTAAAAGACTTTCATTTGAAAGTCTTTTTTTTAATTTCGTGCTATGCAATTATTCTACTGTCCAGATGTTTTAAACGATGCCTGCTATTTAAATAGTGAGGAAAGCAAGCATTGTATAAAAGTTCTCCGAAAAACAGAAGGAGACCTTATAAACTTAATAGACGGTCAGGGCAAGTTTTATGAAGTTGTAATAACCATAGCTTCTCAAAAGAAAGTTTCCTTTACTATCCAAAAAACTTGGCGCGAAAAAGAGTCCGATTATTCTCTTCATATTGCCATTGCACCCACAAAAAACAATGATCGCTTGGAATGGTTTTTGGAGAAAGCGACTGAAATTGGTGTGGCTGAAATAACCCCCATTGTATGCCAAAACTCCGAACGCAGAATTATAAAACACGAACGTTTAATGAAGATTATTCTTTCTGCTACAAAACAATCGCTTAAAGCAAAAGTACCTAAACTGAATCCCATACAAACTTTTAAAGAATTTGTTTCAACCAAGCAAGAGTCCAGCTGTTTTATAGCGCATTGTAAAGAGGAAGATAAAACCTATTTAAAAAATGTAATCTCCACTAACAATGTTGTTTTGATTGGTCCAGAAGGTGATTTTACGAGTACTGAAATTGACCTAGCTTTAAAACAGAATTACAAAGCGGTAAGTTTAGGCAATTCAAGATTAAGAACTGAAACAGCAGGTTTAGTAGCCTGCAATACTATAGCATTGCATTATGAAAAAAATTAAATTCCTACTCCTACTTCTACTCCCTTTGAGTTTTGCATTTACCAATTACAGTTGTAAAATTGCAGTGCTAAAATACAATGGTGGTGGAGATTGGTATGCAAACCCTAGTTCCCTCACCAATCTTATTCAATTTTGTTCCTCAAATTTAAATTTAAATATTGACCCAACATACGATGTGGTAGATGTTGCGAGTAGTGAATTATACCAATACCCTTTTGTTCATATGACAGGTCATGGAAATGTTGTTTTTTCTAGTGATGAAGTTGAAAACTTAAGATCGTATTTATTGGCTGGAGGTTTTCTTCATATAGATGACAATTATGGTATGGATTCTTATATAAGACCCGAAATGAAAAAAGTATTCCCTGAACTTAACTTTATAGAACTCCCTTTCTCGCATCCGATCTATCATCAAACCTACAATTTTGAAAATGGACTTCCTAAAATTCATGAACACGACATGCAGCCTTCTAGAGGTTACGGTCTAATTCATGAGGGTAGGTTAATCTGTTACTATTCTTATGAAAGTGATTTAGGTGATGGATGGGAAGACGAAGAAGTTCACAACGATAGTCAAAATATTCGTAGATTAGCCCTCAAAATGGGTGCAAATATTTTGCAATACGCATTTACTAACTAAAAAATACATCATGAAAAGATTACTTTTAATATTACTTGTACTTACAGCCTTTCAAAGTTCGGCCCAAATTCAATACTCAAGTACTAATGCTGCTAATTATGATTCACAAGTTCAAAAAAATTCAGGCCCTAGGTTTGGGCTTACCTATATTACAAATGGAAAATTAACTAAGGAGTTAGAAAAAGAAGGTGTTACCTCTAATTTGATTTCTCAATTTGGATATCAGTTTGAAAAGCAAATTGTAGGTAATGATGAAATTGCAGGAATTGTTGAAGGAATTCTTTTTATAGGTGGACTTGACCAAGGCTTATTTTTACCAAGCGTAAGTGGAATGTTTGGTGTAAGAAATAAAGCTGCATGGGAGCTTGCAGTAGGCCCTAATTTATCCGTTAATGGAGCTGCCATGGTTGTTGGATTTGGGAAATCTTTCAATTTTGGAAATATAAACATCCCAGTTAATATTGCATGGGTGCCTTCAAATTCAAGAAAGAATGATTATGTTGATAATGAAGGTAATACTATTACTGAGACTGAAAAGTCTGGCCATCGTTTTACAATAACTGTTGGATTTAATATGGCTAAATAGCATGAAAAATCTAATTTTACTTTTATTTATATGGCCCTTAGTAGGTTTTTCTCAAATTAGAAATCACAATCGTATTTTTAACGATTCCATTGTTTACAAGGATTTTAATCAAGGGGTTATTGATGCTGAATTATTTTATGACGGAACAACTGATTGCTTAGTAGGTTTTGTTAGTTTACCCACGTATTATATACCTGCTGTAATTAGTTTTATGTGTGATCCTAAAGATTATCGATTAACGAAACAAATGAACCCAAATAACGATTATTTATACTCCAATAAAGACTATTACAATGGTTTTAAATACGGCGCTAAAAAGAAGAAAAAAAGGCGACTTGTACAGGGTGCAACTTCATCTTTAGGAGCTATTATTTTGCTACTTATCTTTGCCGAGAATGACATTAATTAATGCGTGTATTTAATGAGTGTAATTACAAAGGAAATTCAAGAGTTTATAAATCGGCAGCTGCACTCCACAGCTGCCGATTTGATGTTACAAGCATCCAAATATCCACAATGGGATATGAAATTAATTGCGCAACAACTTATTGGAAAACAAATTGCTAAAAAAAAACTACCCTCTTGGTTTAACAACCACCTAGCTCAATACCCTGTTCGTCTTTCACTAGAGCAATGCTCATCTGAAAATACAGCAAACTACAAATCAAATTTAGTTGGAAATGGAAAAGGTATTGATCTAACTGGAGGATTTGGTGTTGATACGTTTGCATTCTCAAAAAAAGCGAAACACGTCATTTATTGCGAAAGAAATGCGCCTTTAGCAAAACTAGCTAAAGAAAATTTTAACGCCTTTAAAGTCTCAAATATTGAGGTATTTATGGGAGATGGATTGGCTTGCTTAAAAAAACAAAAAAAACTAGATTGGATTTTTATTGACCCTGCTCGAAGAAAGCAAGGTGAGCGCGTTTATCGTTTGAAAGATTGCGAGCCAAATGTTATTGATCTTAAAAAATTATTGTTTCAAAAAGCAAATACGATCTTAATTAAAACAGCGCCATTATTAGACATTCAACAAACACTTAAAGATTTAGATTGCGTAAAAGAAGTTCATGTTTTATCGGTTAATAACGACTGTAAAGAAGTTTTGTATTTACTTGAAAATGGGTATACTAAAAATGCGAAAATAATAGCTACAAATTTAAAGACTTCGTTGCACTCCGTTTTTAATTTTAATTATTTAGACGAGCAAAATTCTTCTGTAAATTACTCGCTTCCTCTTACCTATTTATACGAGCCAAATTCTAGCCTAATGAAAGCTGGAGCGTTTAAATCTATTGGAGTTAAATTCCGGCTATTTAAATTACATAATAACTCTCATCTCTATACATCAAACCATTTAGTAAAAGACTTTCCAGGTCGAACGTTTAAAATACGGGCAGTAATACCTGCTGACAGAAAAACACTTGAAAAGCACGAATTTGGAACAGGCAATTTAGCCTGTAGAAATTTCCCTCAAAAAATAGCAGATTTAAAAAGAAAACTAAAATTGAAAGATGGAGGGATCAATTATATTTTTGCCACCACTTTAGTTGATGAAAAACCGAAATTGATTTTGTGTGAAAAACATTGATTTTTAATTCGGATCGACGTCTACTCTGATTTTAGTACCTCTTAAAGAAACTTGAGACAATACAGCATTTACAAAACGATTCAGCTTTTCTTTTGAATCTGGGTAAGATAGACTGTGCTCAACTTTTACTAAAATTTGTTTTTGATAATAACCTTTCATTCTATCTAATGCAGGGTATTCCGGACCCAGAATACGATGCTCAAAAACACTACGCAACGAATTCGCTAATAAAAATGAGGCTTGGTCTACGGTTCTTCTATTCCGATGCCTTACAGTAATATGAATAAGTTTAAAATAAGGTGGGTATCGAAACGACTGCCGCTCTACTAATTGACTTTTTAGCAATTTAGTGTAATCGTGATTTTCCACTAATTTTAAAACTTCATGATTGGGTTGAAAAGTTTGAATGATAACCTCGCTGTCAGCTTTTTTACGACCCGCTCTACCCGAAACTTGACAAAGCATTTGAAAAGCCCTCTCAAAGGCTCTAAAATCTGGGAAGTTTAACATTTGGTCTGCACTTAAAACACCAACCAAACCGACAGAACTAAAGTCTAAACCTTTAGATATCATTTGGGTTCCAACCAAAACATCAATTTCTTGCTCTTCAAAAGCATTTAAAATAGTCTCGTAAGCATTTTTCTTACGTGTGGTATCAAGATCCATTCGAGTAATCACTCGATCTGGGAATAGTTCCTTTAATTCATCTTCAATTTTTTCGGTACCAAAACCTTTTAACTTCACATCTTGCTTAGAACAACTTTTACAATGAGAAGTAACTTTTTCTGAATATCCGCAATAATGACAGCGAATGTTTCTAGAGCTTTTATGGTAGGTTAAGCTAACATCACAATGTTTGCATTGCGGAACATGACCACAAGATTGACATTCTTGTTGAGGCGCATAACCTCTCCTATTTTGAAATAACAATACTTGTTCACCTCTATCGAATGTTTCTTGCATGGAAGTGAGAAGAGCTTCAGAAAAATGGCCATTCATTCGCTTTCTTTTGTATGCATGCGCAATGTCTACAATGTGAACTTTAGGTAGGCTAAATCCACCAAATCTTTCTTTTAAAAAAACAACTCCGTATTTGCCTTTATGCACATTGTATGCCGTTTCTAAAGAGGGAGTTGCTGTACCTAAAAGAACACTAGCCTTGTAATGATGCCCCATGTAAACAGCTACATCTCTGGCCTGATATCTGGGCGCGGGATCTTGCTGTTTAAAAGAAGGCTCATGCTCTTCGTCTACGATAATTAAACCTAAGTCTTCAAACGGCAAGAAAACGGAAGAACGAGCACCTATAATAATTGGAAAACGTAAGTTACTTTTAACATCACGCCATAATTCTGCTCTTTCGTTCATTCCAAATCGAGAATGATAAACACCAATTAAATCGCCAAACGCATGTTTTAATCTTGAAACTAATTGGGTTGTTAGAGCTATTTCAGGAACTAAAAACAATACTTGCTTTCCAGTATCAATAGCCTGCTTTATCAAATGAATGTAGACTTCTGTTTTTCCACTCGAAGTTACACCGTGAAGTAAATTCACACGTTTGGAAGGTGATTTTAAATTTTCTAAAGCCCGATTTTGTTCTTCATTTAAAAGAGCTAAAGGAGTACTAGAAATTTCAGCTTGTTCCAATCTGTTAATTTCAAGATCGTAAAGATGAATAATTCCTTTGGCTACCAAAGCTTTTACAATAGCGGTACTAAAGCCGTGTTGCTTGCAGAAAACATGAAAGGGAATTTCAGCTTTAGATTCAGCTAAAAAAAGGTTTAAAAATTCTTCTTGTTTAGGCGAATGCCTGTGAGATTTAAAAATTAATTGCGCTTTTTTTGGATGGACGCCATCGCACAAACGCATCATTTTTCTGAGTTTCGGCTTAAAACGTTCGCGAATTTCTTCTTCAATTTCAACCAACTTTAAATCCTGCATTTTTTTTACAAATGGTAGAATGGTTTTTCGTTGAAGTATTTGAGTAATTTCTTGAATTTTTAATCTTTTATGCAACAGTAATGCATCCATAATTAAATATTCAGAATCGCTTAATTTAGTCGTGTCTTCATCCCAAAGAGGATGAATAACAATGTAAGTTTCATTCGCGAGTTTAAAGGAGGACGGAAGCGCAGAATTCATCACTTCTCCAAGTGAACACATATAATAATCTGCTATCCATTGCCAAAAACTTAAGTGAGTGGAGGAAGCAATAGGGTATTGATCGAGAACGTCAATAACAAACTTGACTTCATATTCAGGTTTTGTATTATGGATGGCATCCACTAAACCAGCGTAAATTTTAGAGCGACCAAAAGGTACAGCAACTCTAACCCCAACTTCAAGTAGAGAAACATGTTCGTCTCCAACTTGATAGGTGAATTTTTGCTTTAATGGTAAAGGAAGAATTACATCAATGTATGTTGCTTCCCCAAAAATCAATCTTTAGTTGATTTCACTTTCTTGGTACCCATGTACATTTCGTATTTCACGAATCTACATTCTAATTTTGCCTGAAAAATTTCAATTTTTCTAGAGGCTCTTAAACCAACGTGTTTTAAGCCCTCCATGTGCGAAGTCAAAAACCAAGCTTCGGCTCCAGAATAATTTTTCTTTAATGTGTCTCCAATACTTTGATACATTTGAGGAATGTCAGCTTGAAGCCTAACCCCATAAGGTGGATTGAAAACGAGATGCGTAGGACCTTCAGGTTTAACCGTATCAAAAAAGTTTTCACATTTTAATTCAATATAATCTTCTAATCCTGCATTTTGTATATTAATTTTTGCAGAGGCTAATGTTTGAGGGTCTATATCATATCCGATAATTTTCCCGTAACAATCTTTCAACTTTTTGAGTTGACTTTCTTTGATTAGTTCCCAAAGATTTTGGTCAAAATCTGGCCAGTCCTCAAAGGCAAAATGAGCTCTATTAATATTAGCTGGTATGTTAGCGGCAATCATCGCGGCCTCAACTAAAAAAGTACCTGATCCACACATACCATCAACAAAATGCGACTTTTTATCCCAACCACTTACTAAAATTAATCCTGCTGCCAAGGCTTCAGAAATTGGTGCTTCATTTGTTTCTAGCCGGTACCCTCTTTTGTGTAGAGATTTACCTGAACTGTCCAAAGAAACGGTGCAAAGATCTTCGTTTATATGTATGTTGATTCTAAGATTTGGATGGTCTAAATCTACATCAGGTCGCATGCCGCAATTGTCTCTAAATTGATCAACAATAGCATCTTTTGTTTTTAATGCTATGTATAAAGAGTGGTTAAAATAGGTGGAATTAACAAATGCATCAACAGCAAATTTGTCATCAATTGTCATGTATTGACTCCAATCTATAGTGCGAATAGAATCGTAAAATTCTGTTTCGTTTGAAACTTTAAACGTTTTTATGGGCTTAATTATACGAACCGCTGTGCGCAGCGATAAATTCGCTTTGTACATAAAGCCAATATCCCCTTTAAACTTAACTGCTCTTCTTAAGGTTTTAATATCTTGTGCTCCCAATTGAAGAAGTTCTTTAGCAAGTACATCTTCCAAACCGTGATAAGTTTTGGCAATCATTTCGAAATTGCTGTTGTTAGCAGCTTTTAGTTTTGGCATACCTTTTAACCATTTAATTTAAGCAAATATACAAGTAAATAATAGCTCAAATATTAAGATTAACTTTTAAATTAATTGCAACAACCAATCAATAAAATTAATTTAATAGATATTGCCAATAAAAGTCTACTAAATTTTAGCTAACTAATATAAAAATAACGAAATTTGTTAATTGTATTTATAGCAATTAATCATTCATACTCTAGATGGAGAAACACAATTTTAGTGCAGGTCCTTGTATCCTGCCTCAAGAAGTACTTAAAACAGCTTCAGAAGCTGTTTTAAATTTCAATAATTTGAATCTTTCCTTAATTGAAATATCTCACCGAAGTAAAGACTTTGTTGCAGTTATGGACAATGCTGTGGCATTAGTAAAAGAATTACTTGAAGTGCCTGTAGGATATTCAGTATTGTTTTTACAAGGTGGTGCAAGTACTCAATTTCTAATGAGTGCTATGAACCTGTTAAAAACGAATGGAAAAGCTGCCTATTTGAATACTGGAACTTGGTCAGATAAAGCAATTAAAGAAGCTAAGAAATTTGGTGAGGTTGACGTATTAGCCTCTTCTAAAGATAAAAACTATTCCTATATACCAAAAGATTACGTTGTTGGTACAGGTTTCGATTATTTACACTTCACCTCTAACAATACTATATTCGGAACTCAATATCAGGAATTCCCAAAGGTATCTGGAAACACCCTATTGGTGTGTGATATGTCATCTGATATTTTTTCACGTAAAATAGATACTTCTAAGTTTGATTTGATTTACGCTGGAGCTCAAAAAAATATGGGGCCTGCTGGTGCCACTTTAGTGATTGTGAAAGATGAAATTTTAAATAAAACAGGAAGATCAATTCCTACAATGTTAGACTACTCTACGCACATTGCTAAGGAATCAATGTTTAATACACCCCCTGTATTTCCTATTTACGTTTCCATGTTAACGCTGGAATGGTTAAAGAAAAATGGAGGAATTGAATGGGTTGAAGAACAAAATAATGCTAAGGCAGCTTTGTTGTATAATGAAATAGATACTAACCCAAACTTTAGAGGAGTCGCAGCAATAGAAGATCGTTCAAAAATGAATGTAACTTTCGTTTTAACCGATGAAAGCAAACAAAGTGCTTTTGATAAACTATGGAACGATGCAGGAATTAATGGTCTCAAAGGACATAGATCCGTTGGTGGCTACAGAGCCTCAATTTACAATGCGCTTCCACTTAAAAGTGTTCAAGTATTAGTTAATATAATGCAAAAATTAGCTTAGCATGTCTTACAAACTTAAACAACTTTTAGACAAAGAGGGCAATGCCATAAGCCCGCAGTTAAATGATGATGTTAAAAATTATTTAATTGATATTGATGGTACTATTACAGAAGATGTACCCAATGAAGAGCCAGAAAGAATGGTTACTTGCGAACCATGGCTTGATGCGAGAGTAATGCTTAATGATTGGTATGATCAAGGTCATATTATCACCTTTTTCACTTCAAGAACAGAAGATACAAGAGAGGTTACTTTAACGTGGTTAAATAAACATCAGTTTAAATTTCATAATTTACTGATGAACAAACCTAGAGGAGGAAATTACCATTGGATAGACAATCATATTGTTAGAGCTACTCGATTTAAAACCAAGTGGACTCCCCTAGTAAAAAAATCCAGTATGATAGAAGTATTTGAAAACGACATAGAAAAGTAAATGATGAAAATATTAGCAAACGATGGAATTGCAAAAAGCGGAATAATTGCTTTAGAAAGTGCAGGATTTGAAGTTATTACAGACAAGGTGGCTCAAGAGCGTTTAATCGACTTTATAAACGAAAATAAAGTAACAGGCATATTAGTTCGCTCTGCAACTACCGTTCGTAAAGACCTAATAGACAATTGCGCTAGTTTGAAGTTAATCGGGAGAGGTGGTGTAGGAATGGATAATATAGATGTTGAATACGCAAGAGAAAAAGGATTGCATGTAATCAATACGCCAGCAGCCAGTTCTGCATCTGTAGCTGAGCTTGTGTTTGCACATCTGTTTGGAATGGTTCGTTTCTTATTTGACGCCAACCGAAATATGCCGCTAGAAGGAGATACACGTTTCAAAGAACTAAAGAAAAGCTACGGAGCTGGAATTGAGTTAAGAGGTAAAAAAATTGGGATTATAGGTTTTGGGCGCATCGGAAGAGAGGTAGCAAAGATTGCATTAGGGCAAGGAATGGAAGTATTGGCTCACGATCCATTTTGCGAAGCTGCTAAAATTGATCTTGACTTTTACGATGGACAAAAAGTATCTTTTAACATTAAAACAATTGACCTGAAAGAAGTTTATAAAAATGCTGATTTTATTACCGTTCACGTTCCGTTTCAAGGAGAACCTTTGATTACTAAAAAGGAAATTGAAATGATGAAAGACAATGTAGGGCTTATAAACGCTGCAAGAGGCGGAGTTATCGACGAATTAGATCTATTAGATGCTTTAGAAAGTGGTAAAGTGAAATTTGCTGGGCTTGATGTGTTTGTAAACGAACCTACCCCAAGCATGAAAGTTCTTATGTCTCATCAAATATCTATGAGTCCTCACATTGGAGCTGCAACATTAGAAGCCCAAGACAGAATTGGAACTGAACTTGCTGATCAAATAGAAAAGCTACTACAATAAAATACAGACGTTCTCTTTAATGGAGAGCGTTTTTTTTAATCTCATTTTAGTGCAAAACAACCCATTAAATAAGAAAGAAAAATTATTCCGTATTTTTGAATTCAAATAATCAAACAATAACATGAAAAATTTACAAAAGCTGAGTTTCATTTTTGCTATTATTCTTGCATCATGCTCTACAGAAAAACAAAACGAAGAAACGAAAGAATTCTCATTTCAATCTGAAACATTTGCAGACCTGAAAATATTAAAATATCAAATCCCTGGATTTGATAAATTAAATTTGAAACAGCAAAAGTTGGTCTATTTTTTAGGTGAAGCTGGCTATGCAGGAAGAGATATTATTTGGGATCAGAATTACCGACATAATTTATCAATTCGCAGAGCTTTAGAAAATATTGTATTAAAATTCGATGGTGACAAAACTTCTGAGAACTGGACTAATTTTATAACGTACACCAAACGAGTGTGGTTTGCAAATGGTATTCACCACCACTACTCTATGGCTAAATTTATCCCTGAGTTTACAAAAGAATACTTTATGCAACTTTTAAGCAGTACAGGAGGAACCCTTAACGAAGAAGCCTTAAAAGCCATTTTTAATCCGGATTTTGATAGTAAGAAAGTAAACTTAGACCCTTCAAAAGGGCTCGTATTAGGTTCTGCAGTAAATTTTTACGCCGCGGATATAAATGAAAGTGAGGTTGATGAGTACTTTAATTCAATAAAAGATACCACCACAAATACACCAATATCCTATGGTTTAAATTCTAAACTAATAAGAGGTGAACAGGGACTTGAAGAACAAGTATACAAACTTAACGGAATGTACGGTGATGCAATCGCAAAAATAATTTATTGGTTAGAAAAAGCTATTACTGTTGCTGAAAACCAAGCACAAGCTGATGCATTAAAACTCCTTGTTGACTATTATACAACGGGTGATTTAAAAACCTGGGATGACTACAATATTGCATGGGTAGCTGCTACAGAGGGTGATATCGATTACATCAATTCATTTATAGAAGTATACAACGACCCTAAAGGATACACCGGATCATTTGAGTCTATTGTAGAGATTACAGATTTTGAGGCATCTGCTCAAATGAAAGTACTTTCTGACAATGCACAATGGTTTGAAGACAATTCATCTATCAATGAAGAACACAAGAAGAAAAACATCAAAGGTGTTTCGTATAAAGTTGTTTCTGTTGCTTCTGAGGCTGGAGACTCTTCTCCCTCTACTCCTATTGGAGTAAATTTACCTAATGCAAATTGGATAAGAGCTACTCACGGTTCAAAATCTGTTAGCTTAGGTAACATTGTTTACGCCTATGCTCAAGCCGGAGGAAAAGGAATGTTAGAAGAATTTTGTCATGATGAAGAAGAAATCAAACGTGCTAAAGAACACGCTAAACTTGCGGGTAAACTTCATACTGCTTTACATGAAGTTTTGGGTCATGCATCAGGGCAATTAAATCCTGGCGTAGGAACGCCAAAAGAAACGGTTAAAAGTTACGCGTCTACTCTGGAAGAAGGAAGAGCTGATTTAGTTGCATTATACTTCTTACTGGATGAGAAATTAATTGAATTGGGTTTAATGGAAAGTCTTGAAACAGGTAAAGCAGAATACGACTCCTATATTCGTAACGGATTAATGGCTCAAATGCAAAGACTTGAGCCTGGTGCCGATATTGAAGAATCTCATATGAGAAATAGACAATGGGTCTCTGCATGGTCATTCGAAAAAGGTCTGGAAGAAGATGTGATTTCGAAAGTTACAAAAGAAGGCAAAACCTACTTTGAAATAAACGATTACAAAAAATTACAGTCTATTTTTGGTGATCTTTTAAAAGAAGTACAAAGAATTAAATCAGAAGGAGATTATGACGCATGTCAAGCTCTAGTTGAAGGATATGGAGTAAAAGTTGATAAAGAAATCCATAAAGAAGTTTTGGCAAGGGTTGAAAAATTAGACATCCCTCCTTACGGTGGTTTTATAAATCCAAAATTAGTCCCTGTGACAAACGATGCAGGAGATATTACTTCCTTTGACATTACCTATGCAGCAGACTTTACAAGCCAAATGTTGGAGTACGCTAAACGATACAGTTTCTTACCAGATTATAATTAATAAGTTATGAAGGCAGCTTTCTAGCTGCCTTCATAACTAGAAAATATGAATAAACAATTCCTAGAAAATAT
Source organism: Flavobacteriales bacterium (assembly GCA_028110365.1). Lineage (GTDB taxonomy): Bacteria > Bacteroidota > Bacteroidia > Flavobacteriales > UBA7430 > UBA6772. The sequence goes on along the minus strand of JAOGVT010000003.1, from coordinate 12,030 downwards.
TAAAATTGCATTACAGTCAATTAAAGGACATTTAATGCGTACAAGTATTACAGTGTCTATTATTGCCATAGGTATAGCATCACTAGTAGGAATATTAACAGCAATTGATTCTATAGACAATGCACTGAATGATAATTTTGCAATGATGGGTGCTAATACATTCACCCTTCAAGATCAAGCAAGAAGATCAAGGTCAAGAAGAGATCGTAAAACTACAAATCCAAAAATTGAGTACAAAGAAGCACTAAAATTCAAGGATACATATAACCCGGTTGCTTTAACATCTATATCCTATAGAGCATCTGGAACGGCTAGTGTAAAGCATCAATCTAATAAAAGTAATCCCAATATTCAGGTTTTGGGAATTGATGAAAATTACTTAAAAGTAGCTGGCTATGAAATACTGTACGGACGTAATATAAACCACCACGATCTTAGTTTAAACAGTAATGTTGTAGTAATTGGTCAAGATATATTCGAGCAATTATTTAGTTCGTCAAAAAATGCGCTAGGCAAAGTTATTTCCGTAAACAATAAAAGAGCTACCGTTATTGGAGTACTCAAAGAAAAAGGATCCAGTATGGGTATGGGTGGAGATAAAATTTGTCTATTACCTATTACCTATCTTAGAAGTAATATGGCATCCAACAACTCTATTGCTATAAGTGTGATGGCTGCAAATAATTATGAAATAGAATCGAATATTGGTTCCGCAATTGGTAAGTTTAGAAGTATCAGAAGACTAAAACCAAAAGAACAACAAAATTTTGATGTTACAAAAAGCGATAGTTTGGCAAAATCGTTAATGGATAATTTGAAATACGTGACAAGCGCTGCAACCTTAATTGGTTTCATAACTTTACTTGGAGCTGCCATTGCTCTAATGAATATTATGTTGGTAAGCGTAACAGAAAGAACTAAGGAAATAGGGACAAGAAAAGCAATCGGCGCTACTTCAAAAACCATAAGGCAACAGTTTTTAACAGAAGCAATTGTTATATGCCAGATTGGCGGAATATTAGGAATTGTTTTGGGGATTTTAATTGGAAATATAACCTCTTACACTATGTCTACAGCCTTTATAGTTCCATGGATTTGGTTAATTTCTGGAGTAGTACTGTGTCTTTTAGTCGGATTGGTATCTGGAATATACCCAGCTATTAAAGCCTCTAAACTAGACCCTATAGAAGCACTACGGTACGAATAGATTTAATGTGATGACAATAATTTATCAGCAAAATAATTCAACATATTTTCAACTTCCTTAACATCATCCTTAACAACAGTAATATCGGTTAAACGAGGTAAATGCCTAGCAAAATAAATGTGATTGTTTGACATTTCGAATAAATTAGTTGCTAAAGCATAAGGATACTTAAAATCTGATCTTATTTCTATAATTACCTGTGAAACAGTATTGGCTAATTCTTTATAGCTGGTAAAAAAACCTTTGGAATTTTCATTGTCAACATCCTTCGTGTGGTAGGCCTTTCCTCCTTCAGCAATAACTATATTATGGAGTTTACTTTCATTTACATAATCAACCGTTGGGTTTTCCTGAGATGCAGAAACGAAAGAATGAATAATGATTTTTAGTTTCTTATGAGGGTCGTCTACATTTGTGGTGTTTATTTTGATGAGGTAATTAACCCACTCCCAATACCAGTTTACTAGAAATATTAACAAAATATGTTTATTTTCGAAATAACGGTAAATAGAAGCTTCAGTTGAATTGATTTTTTCTGCTAACTTTTTGAATGTAAATGCTTCAAAGCCGAACTCATCGATTAAAATAATACTGTATTGAATGATTTTTCTACCTAATTTAGAGTCTTGTGGTTCTTTTAGGTACAAACCCTCGTTAAGAGCTATTTTAATTTCTACACTCATTTTAAGTACGTTAAGTCAAAATTAGGTATGTAGTTTACTTTTGATTTTCCAAAAATAAACAATTAAAACTTATATTATAATAGTATTACTATCTTTTTAAGAAGTTTATGTATTTTATTATAAAGTATTAGTATATTTGCATAGAGTAAGTAATTAAAAACTATACACAATGAGTTTATTTTCCAAGTTAAAAACTGATTTACCAGCAAGTATTGTTGTTTTCTTTGTAGCCCTGCCCCTGTGTTTGGGTATAGCATTAGCCAGTGGTGCTCCTCTTTTTTCTGGTTTAATTGCGGGAATAATAGGTGGGATAATTGTTGGCGCATTAAGTGGGTCTAAAATTGGTGTTAGTGGACCCGCAGCAGGGTTAGCTGCTATTGTTTTCACTGCCATAAGTAGTCTTGGTAGTTATGAAAATTTTCTTGTAGCTGTAGTTTTGGGTGGTGTAATTCAACTAATATTTGGGTTATTAAAAGCAGGTATTATTGGATATTATTTTCCATCATCCGTTATAAAAGGGATGCTTACAGGAATTGGTCTTATTATTATTTTAAAGCAAATTCCTCACTTTTTTGGTTACGACCCAGTACCCGAAGGTAATTTTGCTTTTTTTCAGCTAGATGGCGAAAATACTTTTTCTGAGATTTTAAAAACATTAAATTACATACATCCTGGATCAGCATTAATTGGATTCATTGGTCTTGGCCTACTCTTACTTTGGGATATTGTATTGACTAAAAAATCTAAAGTATTTCAAATAATTCAAGGTCCTTTAGTAGCCGTTGTTGTGGGGATTGTTTTTTACGTAGTAACTAAAGGAAACGGTTTATTTAGTATTGCAGAAACACATTTAGTGAGTGTTCCCATCCCTAAAGATCTAACATCATTTATAGGTCAGTTTAGTTTCCCTAATTTTAGTGCTATTACGAATCCAGAAGTTTGGGTAGTAGCATTTACCATTGCATTGGTTGCTAGTTTGGAAACCTTATTGTGCGTTGAAGCAACAGATAAACTAGATCCTCATAAAAATGTAACCCCTACAAACAGAGAGTTATTGGCACAAGGTACTGGAAACATTATCTCAGGTTTAATTGGGGGTTTGCCAATAACTCAAGTAATTGTACGCAGTTCTGCTAACATTCAGTCGGGTGGTAAAAGTAAGATGTCAGCTATATTTCATGGATTTTTATTACTTGTTTCTGTAATGCTAATTCCTAATCTATTAAATAAAATACCATTATCCGTTTTGGCAGCAATTTTATTAATCGTTGGTTATAAATTAGCCAAACCTGCCCTATTCGTTAAAATGTATAAACTAGGTTGGAAACAATTCCTTCCGTTTACAATTACTGTATTAGGTATTGTTTTTATCGATTTACTTTACGGAATTGGTTTAGGCTTGGGCGTAGGAATTGTGGTTATCCTTATTAAAAGTTATCAAAACTCACATTTTTTACATAAAGAATGTGAAGACTGTGATGAAGTTAAAATTAAAATGACACTTGCCGAAGAGGTTACATTTTTCAATAAAGGATCTATTTTAAACGAGTTAAATAATATAGAGGAAAATGCTCAATTAGAACTTGATGTTCGAAAAACAAGATATATAGACAACGATATCGTGGAGATTCTTGATGATTTTGCCATTAAAGCAAAAGAAAGAAATATAAACATTAAATTAGTTGCAGAGCACGAAGAAATTGAGAATCCAACGAGTTACATCGAGTTTTTCAAACTTAGCATGTAATAGAGATTTTATAAAAAAAAAACATACATAAAATGAAGGCACATAGTAAAGAATCACAAAACCTAATGACACCTGAAAGCTCATTAACATCTTTGGTAGAAGGAAACACAAGGTTTCAGCAAAATCGTAGAGCAGACAGGAATTTACTTGAACAAGTTAAAACAACAAGTACAGGGCAATTTCCTTTTGCCACCATATTAAGTTGTATTGACTCTAGAGTTTCATCTGAACTTATTTTTGACCAAGGAATTGGAGATTTATTTAGTATTAGAATTGCAGGTAATTTTGCAAATACGGATGTGTTGGGTAGCATGGAATTTGCTTGTAAATTAGCTGGAACAAAATTACTTGTTGTATTAGGTCATACTGCTTGTGGTGCTGTAAAAGGCGCATGCGATGATGCTAAATTAGGTAATTTAACTTCTATGTTAGCTAAAATAAAGCCTGCCGTAGAAGCCACTATTGAACCCGCAGATGCAAGTATAAGAAATTCGTCTAATACAGAATTTGTCAACGATGTATCTACTAAAAATGTAGAATTAACGATTGATTATATTTTAGAAAACAGCCCAGTTTTAAAAGAAATGCAAAGTGAAGGCTCCATAAAAGTAATTGGTGCTATGTATGATATAACATCAGGAAAAGTAACATTTTACGAATAATAGCTTAGAACATGATCTTCAATAAGACGCTAAATTATATTGTTATTTTCTTTTTATTATTTGGATTAACATTTCAAATGCATGCTCAAGAATCGGATGTTGGAAATTGGTTAATTTATATTGGAAACAAGAAAGTGAATTCTAAGTTTAATTTGCACAACGAAATCCAGTATAGAAATTACGATGCAATAGGAGATCTTGAGCAATTATTATTGAGAACAGGTTTAGGTTATACCTTTAAAGACAATAGCTATAATTTACTTCTTGGATATGGTTATATTGTATCAGAAAATTACAAGGATGAAAATGAAAAGTACGCTATTAATGAGCATCGAATATTTCAACAATTTACTTCTTTACAAACCATAGGTTCAATTAAAATTCAACATAGGTATAGGTTTGAACAACGTTTTGTTGAACGTGATTTTAAACAGCGATTCAGGTATTTTGTGAGTTTAAACATACCGTTAAAAATTAAAAAAAACACGCAAACATACCTTTCAGTTTACAACGAAATATTCATGAACACAAACTCACCCGTATTCGATAGAAATAGACTCTATGGTGGTATTGGATATAATATAAATAACAACATTCGTGTTGAAATAGGTTATATGAACCAATTTTTTGAGAAGTACAATCGCGATCAATTGAACATTATAAGTTTTGTTAACTTTTAAGTTCGTTTAATTAGTTGTTAATATTGTTTTTTGCATGGTATTTGTAAATTACAAAAAGATATTTTTGAATATATTTTAATCATTTTTAATACTTTGTATGATAGTTAATAAGGAAGAGATTACTTCATGGGAGGAAATATACCGTTTAAAATTCATGAACTCCTTATCAGGTTATAAAGGAGTTCACTTAATAGGCACTTGCTCTAATGAAGGAATTGAAAACTTAGGCATCTTCAGTTCTGTTATGCATATAAGCTCTAATCCTGCAAGAATTGGTTTTATAATGAGGCCTCTCACAGTATCCAGAGATACATACAAAAATATTCTTCAAACAGGCTGCTTCACCATAAATCATATTCACAAATCTTTTCTTAAAAATGCGCATTACACTTCTGCAAATTTTAAGAGCACTCAATCTGAATTTAAGGAGTGTGGACTAAGTGAAGAGTATCTAAACAATTTTTCAGCACCCTTTGTAGGAGAAAGTAATGTAAAAATTGCATTAAAAATGATTGAGGATGTTGAGATAAAAGAAAGTAAATGCCGTCTCATTGTAGGAGAAGTTCAATTTGTACATATAAATAAAGAATATATCGAACAGGATGGCCAATTGGATTTTGAAAAAGCAGACAGCATTTGTGTTACTGGGCTAAATCAATATTCAATTGTAAAAAAGTACAAAAACTACCCGTACGCTAGAACTCAAGAAATCCCTAATTTTAAAAAAACAAAACTGCCAGACAATATTGTTTTTGACGAGGAAAGCCAATCTTTTAATGCAAATATACTTCCCTATGGAAGCAATATTGGAGCACCTAGCATTAAGTTAAACAACCTTTCCCTTTGGAAAAGTAGAGGAATCTCTAGTTACAAAAGTGTACTCAAAAGTAAGGTCGATAAAATTAAAGATGAATACAGTGTTCTAGTAGACGAATACAATACCAACGATTTATTGTACAATGCCAAATACGACTTTGAACCAATTATTGGAGAAGTATATCATCTCTATGAAAAAGAGGATAAGGATGAAAACTTTTTATCGTTAATTCATCCTAAAACATGGCGCAAAAAACATTTAGGATCCTTTAAGATTAATAGCGAAAAAGTATGGATCAAAATTTCAGATAAAGATGTCTGATTTAAAACATAAAATGCGTCCGGAGATCCCATCAATTAATCTCGACAGAAGCTCTAGCGAGGTAGAACTATTTCAAAACAAAGTTTTACGCCCTATTATTAAACTTCAACATGAATTGATAATGTGTTGTTTTTCTGATTTTATTGCTCAAAATAAAGTACTGCTTAACGAATACAATGAAGAAAAGAAAAAAATTTACCTTCAAAAATTATTCAAAACAAATACAGTATTAAAAACCGAGCTTAGAAGTTTAATCATCGGCTTATTCACCCTTGAAGAATACAAGCATTTTTTAAGCATTAAACCAATGGTAATTAAAAGAATAAACACCATTATCCAAAACAGAATTACCTCTAATTTATTAGAATCAGAAAACTAGTTTAATTCAACAGCCTTTGTTCTGGAGCCTACTTACTATTCCCATTCGATGGTAGCAGGAGGTTTGGAACTAATATCGTATACAACCCTATTTACTCCTTTTACTTTATTGATGATTTCGTTAGAGATTTTTGCAAGAAACTCATAAGGTAAGTGTACCCAATCTGCTGTCATACCATCAACAGATTCTACAGCTCTTAGAGCTACTACTTTTTCGTAGGTTCGCTCATCCCCCATTACACCAACAGACTGAACTGGTAATAAAATAGCGCCAGCTTGCCAAACATCGTCATACAATCCATGGTCTTTTAAACCTTGTATAAAAATGGAATCGACTTCTTGAAGAATAGCTACTTTTTCTGGTGTTATATCGCCTAAAATACGAATGGCAAGACCCGGACCAGGAAAAGGATGTCTACCAAGAAGATCTTGAGACAAACCCATTGACTTCCCTACTCTTCGTACTTCATCTTTAAATAAAGTATTTAAGGGCTCTACAATTTTCAATTTCATATAATCAGGCAAACCACCCACATTATGATGAGACTTTATTGTTGCAGATGGACCTCCAGTAGCAGAAACAGACTCAATAACATCAGGATAAATGGTGCCTTGAGCTAACCATACAACCTCTTTAATTTTTTGAGATTCTTCATCAAAAACATCAACAAATGCCTTTCCTATGACTTTACGCTTTTTCTCAGGATCAGCTAAGCCATTTAAATCTTTGTAAAATCTAGCTTTAGCATCAACACCTTTAACGTTTAAGCCCATTCCCTCGTATTGTTTTAAAACACTCGAGAATTCATCTTTACGAAGCAAACCATTGTCAACAAAAACACAATGAAGGTTTGCTCCAATTGCTTTGTGCAGCAATACAGCAGTAACAGTTGAATCGACGCCACCGGACAAACCTAACACCACTTTATCGTTGGCTAGTTTACTTTTTAAAGCTGAAACAGTGGTCTCGACAAAAGAATCTGGAGTCCAATCTTGTGTGCAATTGCAAATAGCTACTAAGTAGTTTTTTAATAACAGAGCACCTTCAGTAGAATGATAAACTTCGGGGTGAAATTGAATGCCGTAAGTCGCTTCATTCTCTATATAATATCCTGCACATTTAACAGCTGTTGTAGAGGCAATTACCTTGTAATTAGATGGGAGTGTTGCGATGGTATCTCCATGACTCATCCATACTTGAGAGTTGGTCGTTACACCTTTTAATAAGGGATGATTTGAGTCAACATAAGATAAGTTTGCACGACCGTATTCGCGAATTTTAGACGGCAGTACTTCACCTCCATATGTATGCGCTAAATGTTGAGCTCCGTAACAAATACCTAATAATGGTATTTTACCTTTAATTGCTTCTAGATTTGGAATTGGCGCATTTTCTTCACGAACTGAATGAGGTGATCCTGACAAAATAACCCCTTTTAGGTTCGCTGTTAATTCAGGGATCTTATTGTAAGGGTGAATTTCACAATAAATGTTTAATTCCCTAACTCTACGAGCAATAAGCTGTGTGTATTGGGAACCGAAATCGAGAATTAGAATCTTGTCTTGCATGCTTCAAAATTACTATAATTTATAAAACGAACATCCATAAAAACAAGTGAATTTTACAATTATTTATTGAATTGTAAAGAACTGAAAAGATTAAAAAAACAATGTTGAAAATAGCAGAGTATAATGCAAAAGGAATAATTAACATAAACCAATTCAATCAATAAAATTAAATTCCAATTTTTCACCTAAACTTTACAAAAACCTAGTCCTTATGCATCATTTATAACGCTAGCGTATCTATAAGTTTAGTCAATTTATAATCTAATTCGGTTACAGTATTCCCTGCATCGTGAGTACAAAAAGTAAGACTTAGGCTGGTGTAAGTATTCACTATTTTTGGATGATGATTCTCTTTAGAACAGATAGCTGCAATCCGATTTATAAAATCTATAGCATCTTCAAAAGAATTAAATTGATACGCTCTTACTAGTTGATTGTTTTTAAGTTCCCACATATTATTTATTTAAAGCTATTTGATAGGCATTTTCATAAAGAGGCATAACTCGTTCAATATCGTACTGCTTAGAAACATTAAATGCATTACGAGCAAACTCTTTATACATAGGCTCATTTGACAATAACGAGATGGCATCGTCAGACATTTTCTTAACATCTCCTACTGCTGATGTAAAACCAGTAGCTCCATCAATATTAACTTCAGATAAACCACCAATATTGGTTGAAATTACGGGGACATGTGCCGCCATTGCTTCTAATGCTACCAATCCAAAACTTTCTTTTTCAGATGGAAGAATAAATAAATCTGCAATGGCTAATATTTTAGGTATATCGTTTGATTTACCTAAAAACTTTACATCGTCGCAATAGCCTAGTTCTCTGCATAAATACTCAGCATTATCCCTGTCTGGACCATCGCCTACCATCACTAATTTAGCAGGCATCTTTTGTCTAATATTTGCGAAAACTTTTATAACATCGGTAACTCGTTTAACGGGTCTAAAGTTTGAAACGTGAATTAATATCTTCTCGCCAGAAGGCGCATAATAGTTATGCAAATCTTTATCAAATACAGTATGATGTATTTTAAAGTCAATAAAGTTTGGAATCACCTGAATTTCTTTACGAATAGCGAAAGAAGCCAAAGTTTCAGCCTTAAGATCATCTGATACTGCTGTAACTACATCAGAATGATTGATAGAGAAACTTACGGCTGGAGCCAAACCAGGACTTTTACCAACTAAAGTAATGTCTGTTCCATGGAGCGTAGTTACAACAGGTATTTTAATACCTTCCTCTGCAAGCATCTGCTTGGTTAAATAAGCAACATAGGCATGAGGTATAGCATAATGAACATGCAATAGATCTAGTTTTTCAAATTTCACTACATCGAATAATTTGCATGCTAAGCCTAGTTCATAAGGAGGGTACTCAAAGAGTGGGTACTCAGCTACTCTAACTTCATGAAAATAGATGTTATTTAACGTATTTAATCGAACAGGTTGTCTGTAAGCTATAAAATGTACTTCATGACCTTTAACTGCTAAGGCTTTACCTAGCTCTGTAGCTACAATTCCACTACCTCCAAATGTAGGGTAACAAACAATTCCTATTTTCATACTATTCTATAGATTTGTATATTGTTTCTTGAATTCTGGTACGAATATTTTCTCTAATTAAGAGGTGATTCTCAGCAGAAGGATGAATTCGATTTGACAAAAATACATAAACCAATTCGTGTGCTGGATCTGCCCATGTTATAGTACCTGTGAAACCGGAATGTCCATAACTACTTGGACTTGCTTCTTTACACGTTGGACCATCTGAATCGTCAATAACGGGTTTGTCGAAACCAATTCCGCGACGATTGTCAGTATTGCAATATTGGCAAGAAGTAAACTCTTTGAGAGTTGACTCTTTTATATAACGTTTGCCTCCATAAGATCCTAAATTCAAATACATTTGCATTAGCTTAGCTAAATCATTTGCATTAGAAAACAATCCTGCGTGACCGCCGACTCCATTTTGCATTGCTGCTCCAGGATCATGTACATAACCCTTTAGCAATTGATGTCTGAAGTAATGGTCTTTTTCTGTTGGGATTACAGACGATTTAGCTAACTTTTCTAATGGATGATAGGTTAAGTAATTTGCGCCTAAATCTTCATATATTCGATCTTGAATTAAATATTTTAAGGAAGATTTTTCTTGGTTTTCAATTATATGCTTCAGCATATAATACCCTATGTCGCTGTATTTATACTCTTTTTCTTCGCGCATTTTAGAGTAAACAACTTTGTTTAGCACTGTATCTAAGTATTCGTTCTTCATAAATAAATCAGCAGCTACTTCTACTTGAAATGAATCTGATTTAACTTTAGAATAAAGCGCAGGGTCAGGAAGTCCAGTATCGCTTACTGTTTCCTTGTAAAAAGGAATCCAAGGCCATAGTTGAGCTTGATGCGCTAAAACTTCTCTGCTTGTTATCTTGGCTTTTGAACAAGTATCGTCAACGGTTAAATAATTAATAAAGGGCTTGTCTACATCAAAAGTACGAGCATCAACCTTTTGCATTAGTATGGGTAATGTTGCAGCAATTTTAGTAATGGATGCAATATCATAAACATCAAATTCATTTACAGGAACAAGGCTATCGTAGGTATGGTATCCAAAACACTTATTGTAAACTACTTTACCGCTTTTAGCAATCAATACCTGGCATCCAGGAGTAGCTTTCATGCGTATGGCCTCATGTGCAATAGAATCAATCAACGAGAGTGTATCTCTATTCATAAATACTTCTTCGACCTGGGTATATTTAAGGCGGTCTAAACTTTTAGTGGTAAGACCAGCACCAGCTTTAAAAGTACTACTCAAACTCACAGGTAATTTACCCGTAATAGGAAAAGCTCCAAAAATACTTTGGGCAGCTAAAGATTGCATTGATTGTGTGTTTTGATAAGCAACTATAATAGCACCAACATCAGCTGTAAATTGTGCGTTAAGCAAACTGTAAGGATTGGCAAACAAAACAAGTGAAACAGCTGTTTGTTTGGATAATTGAGCAATGAGTTGTTTGTCTTGATTTGAAATTTCATAAGATTTCCAGGGAGACTTTGTTGATTTATGTACGGAAATAATAAGCTGATCAAAATCGGATGCTTTGTGAATTTTTGGATTGAATAATGTTACGGCACCGTAACGTTTTAACTGTGTAATAAAAGAGGCTGAATCGGAGCCTCCGATTGGAAGAACTGCAATAGCTTTGTTTTTCAAGTATTGAATAGGCAAACTATTTTGTTCGTTTTTCAATAAAGTTAATGCCGATTGCTCCAACCTATTTACTAAAAATTTACTTTCGTTACTTTGAGAACGCTCCAATACTCGTAAAGTATCTAAAGACTTGTGCATTGTTAAACCCAACCACTCTTTTGCTTTAAGGATTTTTACACATGACTCATCTAGTCTAGAAACACTTATAATACTGTCTTGAAGCGCTCTTTTTAGTGCTTTAAAAGCAGCTGGAATATCTTCTGGAAAAAGCAAAACATCGTTTCCAGCTTTAAATGCAGAAACCTCTAAATCGCCACTTTCGTAATAAGAGCTTACTCCTTTCATATTTAATGCATCGGTAAAGGTAAGTCCCTTAAAATGCAATTGTTGTTTTAACATGGTATCTACAACGTAAGGAGATAAAGTGCTTGCTCTATTGGCAATAGAATCAAGTGACGGAATGTTTAAATGAGCTACCATAACAGATGCTACACCTCCATCAATTAACGCTTTAAAAGGAAGTACGTCAACAGAATCAATTCTATCTTTTGAATGGTTAATTAAAGGAAGTGTTTTATGAGAATCAGTTTCCGTGTCGCCATGACCGGGAAAATGCTTTGCACAAGCTAAAACACCCGAATCTTGAAGGCCTTGCATCAAAGCCAAACCTTTTGAGGAGACGTTTTGTGGGATTTCTCCGAACGAACGAGCATTAATAATAGGGTTAAGTGGATT
>JAOGVT010000029.1:0-7837 GCA_028110365.1 Flavobacteriales bacterium | reverse complement strand
GGCACACCTCAACGTAAACATCAATCCATTTTACAATACATTCAAAAACTACATTTACATTAAGCCAACTGATGAGATCATAGATGGTTATGAAAATTACCCTGTATATCGTTACGCGCAAACAAGTTCTGCAAGAACTTATGGTACAGAAATCTATTTCCATTACCATCCTCATTTTGCACACCGATTACATCTAGAACAAGATTTTTCTTTTGTGATGGGAGAAGATCAATACAACCAGCCGCTCCCTTTAATTCCGCAAACACGAATTAACACCAACTTGAAATATGAATTTGGCGAACAAAAAGCTAAAATCAAAATTGAAACCCTACAGCTACAGCGAACTCATTTTCTAGACAAAAATGAGGTGGCCTCTTTTGAAACCACTTCTAATGACTACGAAATCTACAATCTAGAGGCTAATTTTAGCTATACCTCTAAAAAAACCGTTTACTTAAAATTAGGGATCCGCAATATATTTAACAAAAGATACGTCAACCACTTATCTAATTTAAAAAATATTGGACTTCCAGGAGCTGGAACCAATGTATATTTCGCAATTAATTACATACTTAACTAACACGTATTACCATGAAAAAAAAATCACTTTTGATTAAAAACTTAGGAATGGGCTTGACCTTTCTTTCCCTAGCTGCTTGTTCTAGTGACGAGTGTGCAGAATGCCATGTAACAACAGAAATTAATGGAACAGAATACGAACTTGTTGAATTGGGTGAGTATTGTGAAGATGATTTGCATGATATTGAAGATGGTGGTTACACCATTCAAGATACTCTTTTCTTAGATGCAGAAGGAGACTCACTTCCAAGTCCAGTGATTCCAGGTGCAGCAAATGAAGTGCACTGTGGAGAAGAACACGACCACTAGACTAAAAGTTCATTACAAAAAAGCCACCCAATTGGGTGGCTTTTTTTTCTATTTAAACTGCTTTTTTACCGTGCCGTTTTCATAAATATAAAACAATATGTGGCCGTTCTTGTGATGCTTCTGTTCCCTACCAAGAAGATCAATCATTTTAACTAGTGGACTTGACTCTTGTTCTAAGTCAGAAATACCAAGTCCGTCATCGTAATCACATAAATCACCTTCTTCATCACCATCGCTATCCGTTTGATCGAAATTAGCAACCAGAGAACAATTGTCTAATTCATCACACACAAGATCGTTATCGGCATCGTTTACACAAAACCCTGCGCAATCGTAAAACATTTGAGCAAAAACACAAGAACCGTCATCCTGAGTAGCTTCATCATTATAATTACAGGCTAGAGGATACAAACAACCCGCTATAATATTTGGGTCTATGGAACTCGATTGCATAATATCGTCAAAGTAAAAAGTAGATTGCGTAGAGCCATCTCCTATAACATCGTAATCAAACATAAAGGCGATGTTGTTATAAGTTGGTGGCGAAGCACTAAAATCGAATACTAAAGTTTCCCAACCATTACTTACAGTTGTCCAGGCATCTACCTCGTAACTTGGGTCACCTAAATCTAAATAAGCAGGATCTTCAATTTTTAGTTTTACTTGAGTACCTACTGGCGATGCAGTGTATATCTTTAGTGAGATGATAGGGTACTGATTAAAACTTAGATTTGCATCCAATTGAATTTTACTTCCTGCCCATACATCTCCTCCAGTCCTTACAATTTTACCCACCCATTTACTTGGATTGTCATTGTCAGCGAACGGATTTTGAAGGACATTAAAGGTACCTCCATTAAAATCGGTAAAGTAAGTTGAATCAATCTGAAATAAATTGTCGCTTAACTCAAAATCTATAGGTAAACTTACTTCAAATTGAGCAAAAGTTGGTTTTACACAGAAAACCATAATAAAAATTGGGAAAAATAGTAACTTTTTCATCCGAGGGTTTTTAATAGTATGTTTAAAATAATTTTCAAATTTAAAAAAAATATACTAATTGCAAATATTATAATTCAGTATCTGTTCCGAAACTTTGATTAAATAACCATAACCTCGCTCTAAATCGCCAATACCATTAAAGTTATAGTTGGGTAAATGTGCATTTCCAGCCCCGTCTTTGGCTATAATAATTTTAGATTGAATAGGAAAGAAAGCCTCTATTGCATCGGTATTTTCTTCACAAGAAAACCCAATCATATTCCAACCGTTAGCTAGCGTAATAAAAATTTGTTCACATAAGGGAGCTTGCGGACATACTGGACAGCATTCGTCTTGTAAATAAACTGGATTGCTACACTCGGGCTCTAAACAAGACATGCTGGAACAAACAATCGCACCTTGTTCACAAAAACAAGTTGTACAAGCATCAATATCCCACTGCGCACCCTCTTGATACGATGTGCCATTTCCGTCTTGGCAACCTTCAAGTTCTATGCAAGATTCGTTGTCGAAGTTGAAAAAACTGCAATTAAAAGCAGAATCACATTGATTGTTGTATAAATAAACATCTACGTCAGACATATTGATAAGGCTGTCATTACAATCAAACCAACAGTCTCCTCCGTCCCAGTCAAAGTCTTCGCAATATAAATTTTCATGGCAAATACTGTCGTCAATAAAACTAGAAAAAGGCGAGTTACTTACAGTCTGATTGCAATCTAACCATTCACAAGAATCGTCGTCTTGTGTGGCCTGATCATTAAAGTTACTAGCAAGCGAATTGGTACAACCAAAAACAATAGCGCCTGAATAATTTTCTATAGAAACAGCTATATCAAAAGTACCAAACCAATCTCCAGCAAAACCAGCAGATAAAGGTATAATTCTATGTACAGCAGCAGGGCTACTAGCCCAATTATCCGCAGGTATGTCTGTGTCCCCTTCAAAATAAATTTGAGTTACCAATTCATCAACCCCGTCTACAGCTACTTTTAAATGAATATGAGCGGGTCTATAGTTACCTCCATTTAAATATTTACCTGGAATAATGGTTTCTAAGTTGTAACTACCTTGAGCGTTTGTCACAATCTTACCGCGGTAACTGTAGCCATCGTAATCGTAGGATCCATTTTCATCTGTTTGCCAAAAATCTATAACTGCGTTAGCAATTGGTACCTCGCAATCATTGGTAAGAACTCCAGAAATGAAAAGCAAATCCCCATCATAAGTCTCCGAGACAATAGACTCGGTAATGGGAGCTCCCTCTAAAAAATAAGGCCCTAAAATATCTGGAGTTGTGACTTGACAATTGGTGTTTTGTTGCCCAAATACAAACAAGGGCAACATTATTAGGAGGTAAATTAAGTTTTTCATGTTCTAAAGATAAACGAAATTATAACAATGACTACAAACCCTATATTCAAGAAAAAAAAGCCACCCTATTGGGTGGCATTTAAGTTGTTTTTAAGCTGCAGTTAAGCTCTTTTCGAAGCGATACGAAACGAGCAGTAGAAGCATGGCAACAAGCGCACCGACAAACTCTCCATCGCCCGCATAAAAATGTGCTGCAAAAGCAATTAAAAAATCGAAGAAAAACCCAGCATAAGCCCATTCTTTAAGTGTATTTGACAGCTTTGTCCAAATGGCTACTATACCCAATAATTTAGCAATAGCTAAAGGATAAACTAAGTGCGCTGGGTATCCAAGAGTTGAAAAACTCTCAACAACCGCTGCATGATTTAAAAAATATGAAACTCCAGAACTTAGCATTAAAGCTGAAAGTAAGCTCGTAGCTGTATAATATATAATTTTGACTGTTCTTTGACTCATGTTCGTCGAATTTTAAATAATTAGTGTTGGCACAAAAATAGAATGGAAAGATAACAATCTCTGTAAGATAAATAGACGCGTCAATCTAAAAATAAATCTGCAAAAAAAGCGAATAGCTAATTTTAAAGTTTTGATGATACGTAACGTGTGTGTGTTAATTTATTTTTTTCTCTACGCTCGCATCGTTGTATAAGTACATCAAAGGAGTTCCTTTGGCTTGATGTGCTGGATTCACTTCTTGCCCCAACATATTAACCACCTTTACAAGGGATCGAATGTCATTTGGATGAACCGAAACATCCATATCTAAAGCCCACTGTGGAACATTAGGCGTTAGTATGATGCGTTCTCCAGGAATGTATGGGAAGGTAAAGTCTTGGTATTCTTCATTCATTCTAAGCTGATATCCTTGCCCTGGCAATAAATCTCCAATATTATTGAAACCAAACTCAGGCCAATAAATACGAGCGCTGTTATTTTTAATCAAGTGAAGTTTATCGCCCAATATTTCTAATGAAGCTACAACATCCATTTGCTCGTGGAGGGAAAAACCAATAATATTCCAACCTTGTTCCAAATCTATCATAATAGGAGCAGAATAATAAGCAAGTTCACTCGTCAAGAAAGTGGCATTATTTGTCAACTCAGCTACATTCGCGTCTAGTTCTGCAATTTGCACCTCAAAGGCCGCGCTGTCTATCTGTAAGGAAGCTACTTGAGATTCAAAGAAAGCACTATCAGCTTTTAAATCAGTAATAATGGCATCGTACAAAGCATCTTCAATGGCATCTTCAGCGTTTAACAAATTAATTTGAATGTTATGCGCACTAGCCAAATCTGTCAACTGATTTTCAAAATCTAACAACATACTCACACTGTCCAACTGAAATGACAATTCGGTAAGGGCAAGTAAATTAGATGCTTCTAGAGCTGCTTGAGACAATTCTGCTTGGTAAGAAGCAGCTAAAGAAGCAACCTGACTATCGTAGCTTAAAATGGTCGAAGCAAGATTGTCTTCTAGCTCTGAGATCTGATTTTGCACCACATCAAGTTCAGCAGCATGATTGGAGTTTAAGACTGCTATTTGAGTCGCATAAAATAGTGAAGAGTCTTGTGTGTTTTGAGTTAACTGTTGAAAATCAGCATTCATAAAAGAAAGTGATGTACTTAAACTATCAATAAGGGTCGTTGCAGCATCAAACTGGGCAGTAACACCTGCATATAAATCAGACCACAAATCTAAACAAGACCCGTCATCGGTATTCGCTAGACTTACAAACTCTCTAAAACGAGGATCTATACATCCTAAAACAACAGCAGTACAATTGGAAGGGCTCATTTCGGTAGTTGCAGCAGGATTGTAGTTAAATGCTAAAGCATCAGTACAACCTTCAACTAGGGTTATACAAGAACCATCACTCGTATTAGCTGCAGCCAAGTAATTAAATGCAGTGGCATCTATACATCCCAAAACAACCGCTGTACAACTGCTGTCATTTTGATTGGCTAGCGGATTAAAATTAAAAGCCAAAGCATCGGTACAACCAACTAAAATAGAGACACAACTTTGATTATCGGTATTGGCAGAAGGACTGTAATTGAAGGCACTACTTTCTGTACAGCCTAGTACTACAGGCAAACACGAATCGTCTTCTACATTAGCAGAGGAATTGTAATTGAAAGCAACGCTATTGGTACAACCCATAATTACCGGCGTACACGAACCACTTTCGGTATTGGCTGAGGCATTGTAATTAAAAGCAGCAACATCCATACAACCGGTTACAACGGCTACACAAGACCCATCATCTGAATTAGCTTCTGTATTGTAATTAAAAGCATATGCGTTGGTGCAACCCAAAACTTTGGCAATACATGCATCACTTTCGGTATTGGCTGCGGTATTGTAATTTAAGGCAGTAACATCCATACAGCCAATTACAACAGCTACACAAGTACCCGCATCGGTGTTGGCCGCAGCATTGTAATTAAAAGCATAAGAATTGGTACAGCCCAACACAACAGCTACACAAGAATTGTCATCAGTATTGGCTGCGCTATTGTAATTAAAAGCAGCAGCATCCATACAACCGGTTACCACTGCTAAACAAGAAGCATCATCGGTATTGGCAGAAGGGTTATAATTAAAGGCATTGGCATTGGTACAACCCAGCACAACCATAACACAAGAACCATTATCGGTATTGGCTGCGCTATTGTAATTAAAAGCAGCAGCATCCATACAACCGTTTACCACTGCTAAACAAGAGGCATTATCGGTATTGGCATTGGCATTGTAATTAAACGCACTTGAATTGGTACAGCCCAAAACTTTAGCTACACAAGTACCGCTTTGCGTATTTGCCGCAGGATTGTAATTAAACGCAGTAGCATCCATACAACCGGTTACCACTGCTAAACAAGAGGTATCATCGGTATTTGCAGAAGCATTGTAATTAAAGGCGTTGGCATTGGTACAACCCAATACAATTGGCAAACAAGAATTAGCATCAGTGTTTGCTAAAGCATCGTAATTAAAGGCTGTAGCATCCATACAACCTAATGCAATGGCTTCACAAGAACCATCGTCGGTGTTAGCTACAGCATTGTAATTAAAAGCGAAAGAATTGGTACAACCCAAAGCAACAGAAATACAAGATTGGTTATTGGTATTGGCTGCAGCATTGTAATTAAAAGCAGTAGGATCCATACAGCCAGTTACTACAGGTATGCAAGAAGCATCATCGGTATTGGCAGAAGCAATGTAATTAAAGGCGGTTGAATTGATACAGCCCAAAACAACAGGTTCACACAAACCACTTTCTGTATTTGCAGAACTGTCGTAATTGAAGGCAGTTGCATCGGTACAACCTACTAAAACAGGCACACAAGTACCATCATCGGTATTTGCAGATGCATTGTAATTAAAGGCATAAGAGTTGGTACAGCCGAACACTTTTGAGATGCAAGAACCGTTATTTGTATTTACTGCAGCATCGTAATTAAACGCTGAAGTGTCGTTACATCCAGCTACAACAGAAATACAAGACCCATCATCCAACGTAGCTAGGCTATCGTAATTAAAAGCCAAGCCATCCATACATCCTTCAATTAGGATTGGATATGTGCAAGATTCAGGCGAAGCATAAGCAATTGCATTCGTAATTAGGTCGGCATTGTAAAAAGGACTTTCAGGGTCCGCACCTTCAAAATAATTGGTAGCTGCTGTATCAATACAAACAGGCGTAGCAGATCTTCGTAAGCCAATAAAAACACAAGATCCGTCGTAGGTATTGGCAGCTTGGTTAAAGTTTGAAACAAACGAAAAATCGTAAGTACAGCCAAAAACAAAAGGCTCACAAGCGTTATTGTCTGTATTAGCTTCAGGAGTATAGTTAAATGCGGCACTATCGGTACAACCGTAAACAACAGCAACGCATGAAGCATCATTTGTATTGGCTGCAGCATTGTAATTAAAGGCTAATGGGTTGGTACAACCATAGGCAAGAGCAACACATAAACCATTGTCGGTATTTGCCAAAGCATTGTAATTAAATGCAGTTTCATCGGTACATCCCAATGAAACAGCAATACAAGAACCGTCATCGGTATTAGCTTGTGCAGTCGTATTAAAAGCCAAAAGATCGGTACAGCCGTAAATGACTGCTTCGCAAGAACCATTATCGGTATTGGCTAAAGTATTAAAATTGAAGGCAGCTGCATCGGTACAGCCATACACAACTGCTTGACAAGAACCGTTGTCTGTATTGGCTCCAACTGTAGTATTAAACGCCAATGGATCGGTACAACCCAATACAACGGCTTCACAAGTACCGCTATTGGTATTGGCTAAAGTATTAAAATTGAAGGCGGAAGCATCGGTACATCCATAAACAACTGCTACACAAGAACCATCATCTGTATTGGCTTGAGGAGTTGTATTGAAGGCTAATGGATCGGTGCAACCTAAAACAACTGCCTGGCAAGACGCGTCATCGGTATTGGCCAAAGAATTGTAATTAAAAGCGGAAGCATCTGTACAACCCGAAACAACTGCTATACAAGAACCGTTATCTGTATTGGCTCCAACTGTTGTATTAAACGCCAATGGATCGGT
>JAOGVT010000028.1:0-8372 GCA_028110365.1 Flavobacteriales bacterium | reverse complement strand
TCGTTCGAACTATTGTGGATGGGTTTAAAGAAGTTCAAACAGAAAAAAACACAAGTCTTTTAAATTAATATATATATTTGGGAGCTAAAATCTACCGAACCGATGACTGGAATAAAATCCAAACATATCTTTAAGTATCAATTTTGGAGATTGGCAGATCATTTATTCGGAGGGCAATCGCCCTCCGAAAAATTTGCAAATCAAAGAGCCAAAATATGTTCTTCTTTGCATTCAGATTTTCAAGAGAAAATGGCGAAAAGTTCCTTGAAAAAAGTGGCTAGAGTAAAAGATATTTCAGATTACAATTTAAGAAAGAATTACATAAACAAAGGTATACCAGTTGTTTTAGAAGGAAAAGCAAAAGATTGGTTGTGCACAAAAAAGTGGTCTTTTGATTGGTTGTACGCCAATTATTCTAATGACAAAGTTTCTTTGTTTGATCCTGTAAGTAAAGATTCGACATTAATTAATTACGATGTTGAGGAAACTACTTTAAAATCTGTTTTAGATGCAGTTAAATCAGGTGATTCATCTAAATACAGTAGGTTTAATAGACTCTTATACGACCATCCAGAACTTTTAAATGATTTTGATTGGAAATGGTTGTATGGTATGAGGAATACCATTAGTTCAGGAAAAACATTTCAAGTATTTATTGGAGGTAAAGACACCAAAACTTCCCTTCATTGTGCTAGTGAACATAATATGTTTACTCAAGTTTATGGAACCAAGCATTGGTTTTTATACCCTCCTGAAAACGATATTATTTTCACCCCCCCTATTTCAAGATCCCCTTATTTTTATAGTAAATTTGATCCAGACAAGCCTAATTACAAAGCCTATCCGAATGCAAATTTCTTACAAACATGGGAGTGCGAATTAAAACCAGGTGATGTTTTATTTAACCCGCCATCATGGTGGCATCAGGTTACAAACTTAAACGACTCAATTGGTGTTGGCTTTAGGTGGTTTAGTCCCGCAGATAGTCTAAAATCTAGTTTTATGCAAACTATACTAACTTTTCTAGCTACGAATCCGTCTATATGGACTGCCACAAAAAATCGAACAGATTTTGCTAAGATTTATAAATATATGGGCATGAAAACTAACAAATTTTGAATGTTTTATTAACGGGTTCTACCGGATTTTTAGGATTTAGGACACTGGAAAGATTGGTTCAACTCCCTCAAGTAAATTTAATTGTTGCTACGGGTAGGTTTTTAAGAGCATCTCGTAAGATTACGGATGCTAAGGTGAATTATGTTTTAGGAGATCTAGAAGATTCGTCTTTTGTGAATTCCTTACTAAAAAATATAGACGTCGTTATCAACACAGCTTCGTTGTCATCTCCTTGGGGCACAAAAGACGCATTCTATACGTCTAACGTAGTAACACAGAAGAACATTATTAATGCTGCTAAAAAAAATGGTGTCGGTAAAATAATATACATCTCCACACCAAGCATGTACTACAATGGCAATGAACGATTGTTGGTTAAAGAGTCTGAACCTTTACCAAACTCTTTTGTAAATAATTATTCCAAAACAAAAAGAGAGGCTGAAATACTATTACAACAATCAAATCTCGATTACATAACCATTCGTCCTAGAGCAATTATTGGAAGAGGTGATACGGTTATTATGCCTAGATTAATTAATGCCCATTCAAAAGGTAAATTAAAAATTATTGGCAATGGAGACAATTTTGTAGACTTAACTTCAGTAGAAAATGTAGTAGAGTCTATTGTTTTATCAATATTCGCTCCAAAAAAAGCATTAAACCAAACTTATAACATTACAGATGGAAAGCCAGTAGTTCTGTGGGAAGCAATTAATAATGTACTAAAAGGAATTGGGAAAAAGCAAATTACTGAAAAGGTGTCATTTAACACTGCTTATATTGTAGCTTCTATTCTCGAAATAGCCTCGAAACTCTATTCTAAAAAAGAACCTGCTTTAACAAAATATAGTGTTGGTGTGTTGTCTAAATCATTCACTTTGGACATTTCAAAAGCCAAAGATTTATTGAATTACAAACCTATTATTTCAACAGATAATTCTATTGAAGATTTCATTAATTGGTATAAAAACACTTATGAAGATTAAATTAGGCTTAGGCTATGCTGGTTATTGTTTTTCAAAAGCCAATCATGTCGTTAAAGGAGATTCATCCGACCAAATAAAGTTTCATGCCTTATTTGGTCTTTTACATCATCCTGATAAAGGTTGGATCTTATTTGACACAGGTTATACGACAAGGTTTTACGATGCAACCAAAACCTATCCAAACAAAATATATGCAGATGCTACAAAAGTGGTTGTTTGTCAAGAAAATGAAATTAAAGCACAGTTACATACATTAGGTTTAAAAACTTCAGATGTAAAACACATTATCATATCTCACTTTCATGCCGATCATATTGGAGGGATGAAAGATTTTAATGATGCTGTATTTTATTGCACCAAATCAGCCTACCTTGATCTAACCAATACAAGTGATTTTTTAGCTTTCTCTAAGGGTATTTTAAAAGATTTATTGCCTGAAAATTTAGCAGATAGAATTATTTTTATTGAGGATTTTTCGAGCGCTATTTCAGACGTCATTTTTGGAGTGAAGTTCGATTTATTTAATGATGGTTCTATTTTGGTCTACAATCTTCCTGGGCACGCTGCTGGACAAATAGGTATAGAACTCAAAACAAAAAAAGGAACTTATTTTTTAGTGGCAGACTCCTGCTGGGATAAACGAGCGTACCAGCAGGCTATGTTGCCCAACCCAATTGTTAGGCTGTTTTTTGATTCTTGGAAAGACTACAAAGAGAGTTTAGCGAAACTAAGTAGGTATCACGATCAGTTTCCGGAAGTACTAATAGTGCCAACTCATTGCAGTAAGACTACGCACAACATGGTGTTTAAACAAATAAATATGGATGTACTTTAAACTCAAAATATTACTTTTTCTGGTAAAGATAAAAACAGAAAGGCTTTTAGGACTTCAGCATCGAGAATGGTACAAAAAGATAAAAATCCTCTTTTTTCTTAGCCATCTAAAACGATCGGATTTTTATTCCTCTTTTCATTTGATTCGCGAAAAATTCTCCCAGCTCCCCCTGATGAATAAGAGCTTGCTTATGCAGCATTTTAATGCTATAAATACATGTGGCGTTACTTACCAACAAGCATTTGATTTAGCTTTAAATGCAGAAAAATCAAGAGATTTTTCTGCAACAATCGGAGAGATTTCTGTAGGACTTTCTACGGGAACAAGTGGCAATAGAGGTATGTTTCTAGTGAGCGATTCTGAAAGAGCAAAATGGGTAGCGTATATGATTGATAGAGTTATTGGCTTTAGCTTTAACAAGACGAAGGTTGCATTTTTCTTACGAGCAAATAATAAACTCTATGAATCTGCAAAATCCAATAGGTTGAGTTTTAATTTTTTTGACATTTATAAAAAATTTGACGATCATATTGAACGACTCAATGCGTTACATCCGGATATTTTAATTGCTCAACCTTCGGTTTTAATGATTTTGGCTCAGAAAAAGCAGGCGAATCTGTTAACTATAAATCCTAGTAAAATTATATCTGTAGCAGAGGTTTTAACCCAAGAAGATAGAAGTTATATAGAAGCTGTTTTTCAGCTTAAATTAGCTGAAGTTTACCAATGCACTGAGGGGTTTTTAGCCAGTAGTTGCTCGGAAGGGAATCTGCATTTCAATGAAGATTTTTTAATCATTGAAAAAAAATACTTAAACAAGGAAAAAACAAAATTTCATCCTATTGTAACCGATTTATTACGAAAAACACAGCCCATTGTTAGGTATGAGTTAAATGACATTATATCCCTAAAAGAATCCTGTAGTTGTGGCAGCAAGTTCTTAACAATAGATAGCATTGAGGGTAGATCGGATGACCTGATTACATTCGTTGATAAAAACAAAACTAAGGTTCGTATTTTCCCTGATATATTAAGGCGTACTATTGTACTTTCTTGTGAAAGAATAGAAGATTATGTATTGATTCAAAAACAAGATAAGGTATTAGAATTGTACATAAAGAGTCAAAAGGAGGAATCTTATGCATTGGCAGTGAATGCATTGGTAAAAGTGCTAAAAAAGTATACAATTGTTGATTTTAAAATTTATAAGTTAGCATCTTATGAGTTTAAAATAGGAGACAAAAAAAGAAGAATTATAAATGAATCAAACTAAGAAAGTAAAGATCGTATCATCCGCTTGTTATTTACCCAAAAAGGTAAGCTCAAAACAGCTAGAGGATCAGTACAACCTTCCAAAAGGCTGGTCAGAAAAGTATTCTGGGGTAGCAAACAGACATCATGTTACGTTTGAATCTAACGGATATATGGGAGCTAGAGCAATAGAAGCAGCTCTGGAAAATTCCAATTTACAACTTTCTGATATTGACCTGATTATTTCAGCAGGCGCCACCTTTGATTACCCATTACCCAATCAAGCAAGTGTAACAAAAAGTGAATTAAAAGATGCTTTAAATCATCCTATTCCAACAATTGATATAGATACGACTTGTTTAAGTTTTGTTACAAGTTTTGAAATTGCGTCTAAAATGATTGACAACAATCAATACAAGAATATAATTATTGTGTCGTCAGAAATTGCTTCTAAGGGTCTCAACCCCAACAACCGCGAAACCTTAACCTTATTTGGAGATGCTGCTGCTGCTGTTATAGTTTCATATCAAGAACACGGCGACTCTTCATTTATAAAAGGAGCGATGAATACGCATTCGCAAGGCGTCTTTAGCACCCTTATTAAAGGGGGTGGCAATAAGTACTTCTTCAAAGACTATCCTTACGATGAAAATTTACATTCCTTTGCAATGGATGGCCCCAAACTACTAAAATTAGCTAGTAAAGAAATTAAGGGTTTTCTACTAAATTTTTTCAAAGACATCCCTTATACACTGGAAGATGTGGATGTTGTTATCCCTCACCAAACCTCTAAGATTGGACATATGTTACTCAAAAAAACACTGAATACAAACGAGGTTAAAATCATGTCCAATCTTTCAGACAATGGAAACTGTATTTCGGCCTCAATACCTTTATTGTTTCACCAATCTATACAAAATGGCAAAATAAATAGAGGCGATTTATGTTTATTTATCGGTACCTCAGCTGGTTTTTCAATTGGAGCTTCATTATTTAGATTTTAAATGAAAAGAATCACCTCAATTGATGCCTTACGAAATTTTGCTAATATCACCAGGTGTTTCATTCATGCTTCAATACCGTACATGGTAACTCAAGCGCCTATATGGCCGGTGGATGATAAGGGTTCGTGGTTTTTTGATTTTGTTGTTTTTGAAAATCATTTATTCGTTATGGAATTGTTTTTCACGATTTCAGGTTTTATTTTTGCAATACAATTAAACCTAAATCCAACTAGAAAAGTTGTTGCGAATATATTAAAGCGTATTTTACTCCCTTTTTCTCTAGGACTCCTAATTATAGTACCTGTTGTTTTATCCTTATTTAGCCTCAGTCAATATCCAGGATTTACGTTTTTTGACTTTCAAATTATTCAGAAATCATATTTAAGTGGTTGGAATCTAGCATTTGAAAATTTCTTTCCAACTGCGCATCTGTGGTATTTGTATTACTTATTGATTTTCTATCTATTCACGCTTTTAGTAAAAAACTATTTTTCTTGGTCGAGTTCTATATCAGTTTCAAAAATAATAGTTTTAGGAATATCTATTTCAACAACTTGTATGTTTTTTATGGATAGATGGCTGGTAGACAACCCTCTAACGATGCTTCCTGAAATCCCATCATTACTGCATTTTTACTTTTTCTTTGTGCTTGGAATGGTTATTTACAATTCACCTAGGATTCTCGACAATTTGAAGAAAAATAACAAACGAATACTAGCTTTAGGTATTCTCTTTGCTGTTGCCGCAGTAATTCCTCAAGTTTGGTTTGGACAAATAGACCTCCATTATTACTTATTTATTAAGGTTATCGCTGTTGTATTGTATTGTAGTGCATCGCATTTACTTGTTTTAGGATTGCTGGGTGTTTTTACTAGTTATCCAATAAGAGAATCTAAGTTATTGCGCTATTTTACAGACGCTTCTTACTGGATCTATTTATCAAACATGCCTATTGTTGCTCTTTTTCAAATTGCACTTATTCCTGTAGAAATTAGTGTGTATTATAAGTTTTTGATTTCATTTTTTGGAGCATTAATGTTTAGTCTATTAAGTTATGAATTGCTTGTTCGATATACGATGATTGGTAAAATACTAAACAAAAAACGAAAAAGACACTTGTAAATTATGGACACAAATAAGTAATAGATATCAGTAATTTTTCGAGGGTTTAAAACATGTGTTCGTAAGATTTTGAACTTCTTTATTTCTTATGAAAGGGATGTAGCATCATAAAAAAGCACCACTTAATATAGTTAGTATTTGTCCTGTAAAGCTCCCCTAGTTGGTTCTCGTTAGAACCGCTTTTTTGGTAGGATTTGAAGAAGTTTAGGAAATGAAAATTAGAAAAGAATTAAATCATTAATTCTAAGAAATCCTATTTCAAAAGATTCCTATCGTTAGTCGCATAATCTCTAACTAAAATAGGATTTTTAGATAGAGGTCAAATTAATGCTAAAGAACCTTAGGAAGGATCTAAAGAGGTTTAGATAATGAAAAAGCCCCCATTAGAGTGGCTTACTTCTTCATTTTTTTTGTTTATCTAGAAATATATTTCTTTTGAACTCTTCCATCATCATAGATGTAGAACAAAAGTATGCCAGGTTGGTGGTTTTTATGTTCTCTACCTAAAACATCTATCATTCTTATAAGTTTTATGCTACTACTCATTACTTCATCAACCCCTAATCCATCATCATAATCTACCTCATCACATTCGCCATCTAAATCAAAATCATTTATACAGTTACCACTGCAATCGTAATTCAATTCTGAAAACACACATGAGCCATCATCACATGTGGCAGATAAATCATAATTACAAGCTAATTCATTAACACACCCTGAATTAACTATTTTTGGAGTCATGTTAGATAAGCCACAAGCGCTGAAAGAAAAATTAGCTGCCAGATCAAACGCATGACTTACTCCCAATCTATCATGTATTGAAATAGTATCTCTCTCACACCAACTATTTGAAGGCATGTCTGTTACACTTGGATACATAGTTTCTCCCAATTCATTTACGTGTCCCAATCTCATTGCATGTCCTAGTTCGTGCATTAATACGTAGGAAAATTTAGCTAAACCAGCAGACGGGTTTCCGGTACTATAATCATACTCAAAACTTGAATTGATAACAATATCCATCTCATTAACATAATAGAATGTCTCTCCATTATAAATACAACTAGACCATAGTGTATTACAAAACCCAACAGTATTCGCTGAGAGCATATTGCTTGCAGAGTCAAAAGAAATTGTGTTCTGACCATCTCCAAGATTCCAACCTAATGTAGTTCCCTGTTCAGCCAAAAGGAAATTAATGCCCGTTTTACAAACAAAGTCATTAAGAGTTCGTTCTACCGCAGCTCTTCTTTCGATTATGTTATATAACTCTGTGTTAAGGTAAAATTTATGACCGCCGTCTTCTTGATTATGAAGGTAAGTATGACCATATAAACTACTGACATTAGCATCTAAATTATAACCTATATGAAGTGTGTCATTTGTTTCGATTTCGAAGCCTGAGTTTGTTTTAATTTTAACTTTATTCGAGAATGCTGCTGGTACTTTTACAGTTATATTTTCATCTCCCCAAATGGAATAATCAAAAGATTGCGCAATACTTTGCGCATAATAACCATTACCATTATCGAATGTAACATAGCCGTTTCCTTGACTATCTCCAAATCCTTCTCCTGTAATAGTAATCCATTCATCAGCATTTCCATTTGCCCAATCCGTATTTAAATTAGCATTAGCATTCGATTTTGTTAGGCTTTGAATTTCAATTTCAGGGATGAAAGACTGAGATCCAAAGGCAGGAACCCAATTGCCTTTAATGTCTTTTTTCAAATAGAATGATCCTATCTCTCCAGTATTTAAATAGATTTCACCACTATTAAATGCACCAACATCACCAATTATTCCGCCATCAATCTTGATTTGATATATTTTCTCTTGTTTACTTTTAAATGAAATCTCTGACATTATTCTAATTCCTTCATAGTAGGATCGTGTATTCACAACTTCACCTTGTATAAAAAGGTCTGCATTTCTAATTAGTTCTTCATCACTCAACTTTTTCACATCCGCATGAAATTTAGTAAGTGTATAGAACAAAGGGAATACATGAATTGTAGTGTCTAAAAGTTCATTTGATGCTTCAATTACATT
>JAOGVT010000027.1:0-8836 GCA_028110365.1 Flavobacteriales bacterium | reverse complement strand
CAAACAAACCTCAAAGTCTCTAGACTCAAAACATTCTTTTGTTATCAGGCCTATAAAAGGATCGTCTTCTGCTATTAGTACTTTTATTTTAGTGCTCATAGGGTAAAATTATTATAAAATTAGTTCCTTTATTTTTTTCACTGGTCACCTTAAGGATTCCATTGTGCATTTCTATAATGTCTTTGACATAACTCAATCCTAAGCCATAGCCTTTTACATTGTGTATATTTCCGGTGGGCACCCTATAAAACTTGTTAAAAATTCTAGAAATTTCTGATTTAGATAAACCAATTCCTTCATCAGAAATTTTAAGAATAATACCATTTGATTCGTTTTTAGTTTCAATTCTTATAACGGGTTTGTCAATGAAATACTTATTTGAGTTGTCAATCAAATTGTAAAGTAAATTGGAAAAGTGGACTTTGTCTGCTTTAATAAGATCTGGTTTGGCATTTAGTAGGCAATCTAAGGTGCCATTTTTCTTTTGAATTTGCATGGAAATAGTATCGACAACATTTTGAATAAGTTCGTGTAAATGAAGGTTTTCTTTTTTTATAGTTAAACCACTCTTATCATGTTGAGCTATATTCAATACTTTTTCCACCATGGTACTTAGTCTTGCCAATTCTCGTCGAGAGATGTCTAGGTAGTTTAAACTTCGTTTTTCATTCGTTCGAACATCAAACTTCACGAGTGCCTCAAGAGCTAATGATACGGTTGATATAGGTGTTTTGAGTTCGTGAGTCATGTTGTTAATAAAATCCGTTTTCACCTCTGACACTTTCTTTTGACGGTAAATTATATACAACGCAAATGCAAAACAAGCTAAAACAATCATGATAAGTAAAAACGAACTTAAAAGAATAACCCATGTCTTTTGGAATAAAAGTTTTCCTTTATGATAGATAAAAAGATGGGTAAAATATGGATTGGAGATGCTACTCAAAATAACAGGACTCTTATAGCCGTAAAGTATAGTAACTTTCAGACTCTCAGGGTCTTTGTAATAGATTACTTTATTGTCAAGATTGGATACGGCTAGATTATACGCATTCGTTATTCCTATTGCTTTAAGCTCCTGATCTAGAATGGTTAATAAGCGATCGAAATTAATAATTTTAGGCTGGCTAATAGAGGTTAACAAATTATTAATAAGCCCATTGACTTTAACCATGTAATCATGCTCCATATTGGTTAACAGACTTGAAGGACTTATGTAAGAGCTATCCGATAACGATTGGTTACTCCTATGAAATAAGTTGTAGGAATTATTTAACGGTGGACTAAGATTCTGTACAGAATCAGAAAGCAGAGAAAAGTAATCAAAACCTTCTAAGCTCTCATTCAAGTATCTGTCAGAAGTTCGAGCCAAAACGCGATTAATATCCCTATCAAGCTCACTCTTGTTTGCCTCAACATAATTACGAACCCAGTACCATTGAAAAGCAACAAGCCCCAATAGAGAAAAACTCATTAGAGCAACAATACCGTATAAATTCCTTTTTGACATACTCAAAAATACACATTAAGACAGCTCAAATCGTATCCTTAACATTATTTAACCAAATTACTGGATTTACTATAATTAGCCAATGTTAGAAAAAGATTTGTAAAGCGCAAACCAACCGAATATAAAAAACAAGCCTCCTATTGGAGTTACAACGCCTATAAATGTATAGTTAGTTAATGATAAAAGATAAAGAGAACCTGAGAACAAAAGAATACCAAATACGAACATCTTGGCTGACCAGATTAAATATTTTGAAGGATTTGACATCATTAAAACCCCTACAAGTAAGAGCGCCAAAGTATGATAAAACTGATAGTTTACTGCAGTCTTATAAGTCTCTAAACGTTGATTTTCAATTAAGACTCCTTCTAAACCATGGGCTCCAAAAGCACCAATCAGAACGGATAAGAAGCCGAAAAGAGCAGCTATTTTAAGTGTTTTTACTGAATTCATTATTCAATACTTTGGTTAGGTAATTGTAAGTAAATTTAAAAATATATATTCTAGAATACGACGTATTCAAAAAAAGAAAATTTGGTAAAAAAACACTAGATTTGCAGCTTCAAAAACAGGCCTATGATTACTGCAAACAATGTATCCATTCAATTTGGAAAAAGAGTTTTATTTGATGATGTTAATGTGAAATTCCACGGTGAACGCTGTTATGGAATGATTGGTGCCAATGGAGCTGGAAAATCTACATTTTTAAAAGTATTGTCTGGCGAAATGGAAGCCAATACGGGCCAGGTAAGTTTGGAAGCGAACAAAAGAATGGCTGTTTTAAGTCAAGATCACTTTAAATACGATGATGAAACTGTATTAAATACAGTAATTATGGGGCATCAGGATTTGTGGAAACTCATGCAAAAGAAAGATGCAATTTATGCAAAACCAGACTTTGACGAAGCTGATGGATTGATCGCTGCAGATTTAGAAATTGAATTTGAAGAAATGAATGGTTGGAATGCTGAATCTGATGCTTCAAACATGTTGTGTGGTTTAGGTATACCTGCAGAAGATCATTACAAACTAATGAAAGATTTAGAAGGAAGTATTAAGGTAAGAGCTCTATTGGCTCAAGCATTGTTTGGAAATCCTGATGTACTTATTTTAGATGAGCCAACCAACCACCTTGACCTGAAAACTATAGAATGGTTAGAGGATTTTTTACTAAACTTTAAAAACACCGTTATTGTTGTTTCTCACGACAGACACTTTTTAGATACGGTTTGTACAAATATTGCTGATATAGATTTTGGGAAAATTAAATTATTTACAGGTAATTACTCTTTTTGGTACGAATCCAGTCAATTAGCGCTAAGACAACGCTCCTCTGCCAACAAAAAAGCAGAAGACAAGCGAAAAGAATTGCAAGAGTTTATTTCTCGCTTTAGTGCAAATGCATCCAAAAGTAAACAAGCAACAAGTAGAAAGAAACTATTAGAAAAAATAGATTTAGACGACATCCAAGCCTCTAGTAGAAAATACCCTGCTATTATATTTGATCAAGAACGCGAAGCTGGAGATCAAATACTAGAGGTTGAAAACCTATGTGCACATAGCGATGACGGAACATTACTATTTGAAAATCTAAGTTTTAAAGTAAATAGAGGTGATAAAATTGCTTTGTTAGCTGATAATAAACTAGCCCTTGAAGCATTGTACGATATTCTAGACGGTACTCGTAAAGCAAGCTCAGGAACTTATTCTTATGGACAAACCATAACACAGGCATTTTTACCAAATGACAATGCAAAGTATTTTGATACAGACGACAATTTAATCGATTGGTTACGCCAATTTTCTGAAGTTAAAGATGAAGTTTATGTACGTGGTTTCTTGGGTAAAATGCTCTTTAGTGGAGAGGAAACCTTTAAATCTGCTCGAGTGCTTTCGGGTGGCGAAAAAGTAAGGTGTATGCTCTCCAGATTAATGTTAGCGCATGGCAACTTATTAATGTTTAATGAACCAACTTCTCACCTTGACTTAGAATCTATACAAGCATTAAATAATGCGATGAAAGATTTTAAAGGAACTGTTCTTTTTTCATCTCATGATCACACTATTATTCAATCTGTATCGAATCGTATTATAGAAATTATGCCAAGCGCTAAGCATGACAAACTAATGGATTACGACGAGTTTATTGAATTTAAAAAAGGTTTAGAAAAGAAAAAATAAAACTCAATCAGTAAGAGATCCTAATTTCTTAATTGATGCTTTAAAATCTATCCAAATCTCATTTACGATACGAGCAGCAGGTTTAACTTGAGTTATTGAGGATGCAATTTGCCCTATTTCAAGCTCACCCTCTATCAAATCTCCCTCGAACATACCCTTTTTAGCTCTTCCTCTGCCCAGTAATTCTTTTAATTCCAAAATGGAGGCTTTGTTGTTGTAGGCTGTTTGAATATCGTCATAAAACTTGTTCTTCAACAAACGAACAGGTGTAAGTTCTTTTAAAGACAATTCTGTTGAGCCATCAGTAGCATCTACAATAAGGTTTTTAAAACTTTGATGCGCAGAAGACTCTGGCGTAGCAACAAATAAAGAACCGATTTGAACTGCTTCGGCACCCAAGGCAAAAGCCGCAGCCATAGCACTACCAGAGCCAATACCACCCGCTGCAATTATTGGTATTTTAACATTATTAAGGAGTAACGGAATAAGGCAAATCGTGGTTGTTTCTTCTCTTCCATTGTGACCGCCTGCTTCAAATCCTTCAGCTACAATGGCATCAACTCCTGAACTCTCTGACTTTTGAGCAAATTTAACATTCGATACAACATGCACTACTGTAATACCATGTTGCTTAAATAATGGCGTCCATTTTGATGGAGAGCCAGCAGAAGTAAATACTATTGGAACTTTTAAGTCAATAATGGTCTGAACATGCTCTTCAATACTTGGATAAAGCAAAGGTAAGTTTACCGCAAATGGCTTATTGGTTGCTTTTTTACACTTACTAATTTGTGATCGTAATACAGCTGGATACATAGAACCGGCACCTATTATGCCTAATCCACCAGCATTGCTTACAGCGGAAGCTAGTTCCCAACCACTGCACCAAATCATCCCAGCCTGAATGATTGGAAGGTCAATTTTAAACAGTTCTGTAATTCTATTTTTCATTGAAATACATTATTGATTTACCGATGCTGAATTGTTTTAAGCTCATCGCCTTCTCTAATGACTGATTTTATCAGATCTCCAAATTCATAAACTTCCATTTTTTCTTGTACACCAGAGTTGGAATAATAAAACCACTTTCCATGCTTAAGACCTCTTTTATAAGTTCCCGTAATTTTCTTTTTTCCGGATGGATAATTCATTGTATTAGCCCCGTGTAATTGGTCATTAATATAAGTAACAGACTGCACAAGTTTACCATTTGAATTGTACTTTAAACAAGCCCCATTTCTAAGACCTTTAGTCCAATTAATAGACTCAGCTAGGGTACTGTCTGCGTAAAACACTTTTTCTATACCCTCTTTAAAACCGTCGATGTAATTTTCTGTAGATACCAGGTAACCTTTTGTGCTAAAGTACTTCCACTCGCCAATTTTTTTCTTCCCGTCAAACATTCCCATAGCCTCAACACCACCTTTGGGTAAAAACATAATAGCTTGTGAAGTGCCACCTGGAGTATCGTAATTTCTTTGCGATACCAATTTACTATTTTGATCGTAAAACTTGAACAAACCGATCTCTTTATCATTTTCAAATGTCCCTTCATATCTTAGAGAACCCCATGGGTAGTCTTTAGACCAAGACCCCTGTTTGAGTCCGTTTTCGTCGGTGTAATTTTGACCACAAACTAGACCAGTGCAACACAGTAAAACAAAAAATAGATTTCTCATAAAGTAGGTATCATTTTAAAGAACTTAAAGTACAACAATTAGAAATTGAAAATCAAAAAAAATACCCAGAATTAAACTGGGTATTTTTTTAATAAAAATTAATGTTGTACGGTTAGTTTTTCTAAAACTTTGGAAGTCTTGTCGCTTATCTCAATGAAATATAATCCGGCAGCATAGCTTTGAGTTGACAGTTCTATCGTGAGAGCTGAATTAAATTGTTCAAATACTAGTTTTCCTTGAACATCGAAGACCTTCAAATTAGTGGTACTTTCCCATTCTTGAGAAAGTCTGATAGAAACCATTTCATTAGACGGATTAGGGTATAAATTAATTTCTAATTTAGGTGAGATTTCATTTACAGAAACCCCAAATCGATCATAAATCATAGTTCCACCATCGGCAACATTGTCGCAAGCCGAATGTAAAAGATCTGCACTGTAAACACATGCTGTATTTTCCACTTGATAGCGATCCATTATACGAACATCATCAATCGTCCAACCTTCTACAGTTTCATCAGCGTTTGCTTCATCAGTAACATACGTAAAGCGAATGAGTACTGTTTCTCCAATATAGTCAGTCAGATCAACTAAGGTATTTATAAAACCATCGCTGTCTCCCCAAAAAGAATCAATACCACCCAAAGGAGGAGATGCTTGAGAAACGCCTCTGTAATGACCTCTTAAGATACTAGAACTAACTTCTACAAAATTGACCTCATCAGTAGAAATAGAAATGTATCCTCCGTCGTAACTAGCCTCTGTACTGTAGGAGTGCCAAAAACTTAACGTAGGTGCATTACCTTCAACAATAAATGGTTCTAAACCTAAATAAGAAACAGAACGTTCAGCTATATTTGGTGCATACCAGGCGAATTCTCCACTGTATGCTTCAAAATCAATCAAAGCCCATTCAGGGTCACTGCCCTCTTCTGCCCAAGTAACCCAAAAGTAATCGTCGTCTTCCATGTCGTCTTCAAAAATAATTTCGCTAAAGAGCTCTTCTGAAGGACTAACAGCGTAAGTACATTCTATAGAGGAACCATCAGCCATAGTTCCTAAGGTAAAGGTTAACACATTGCCTTCTGCTTGAACATCACAAGTGGATGATTCAGTTATATAAGAAACATTAGTTTGTAATGTATCAACAACAAATACGCCTAATATAGTGTCTGTTGTATGGTTCGTGATTTTTAACGTATAAACTAAATCTTCTGTAGACTTGGCATCTGCTTGTGCAGATTTCAAAATTTTAAGTTCCTTTACACACTCTGGTAAATTGTCGAAGGCTTCAATTCCATCTCCACGGTCTGAACTTGAACCAGCATAAGCAGAATAACCAAGGCCTCTTCTAGCAAAAGTCTCCCATATCATACATGAATTCTCTCCATTGTATAATAAATCATCAGCGAGTAATATGGCATCTCTCATTTCGAGGAAATTTGCATTACAGGCTTGTAATTTTAAGCCATCAATAACCAGTTGCATAACCATGTTGTTCCCTCCAGAACCATTGTATCTATTTGCATCATACCCGTATACATCTACAAAATTCCAGTAGAGATCCCAAATCATAGTAGCCCAAACAGAACCTACACCGTGAGGAATAGATTCAGTAATTATATCATCGTACGTCATAGGGTTTAAACCCATATCTCTACTGTATGGATACGATCGAATTCCTCTACCTTCGTTGTTTTCTGCAGAAACATAGGTACCAATACCTCTAGACATTTCACCAAAATCACCTACTTTGGAAGTCATCGCCAAACCAAAAAAGTCACTCCAGCCCTCACCCGCTTGTTCGTCACCAGACAAACAATTCGTACCAGTTAAACGAGTAGAAATACCGTGACCATATTCGTGAGCTATAATTCCATTGTCAAAATCACCATCAATATATGAAGGTCCTGGAGGCGAATTATTTACAAAAGTTGCATTGATTACACCATCACCAGCTAATAAATTAGCAAAAGAATCTCCATCAACTTTACTTAAGAAAACAGCAGGTATAGTAACATCGGCTCCATCGGCTCCGGCCGCCATTCCAATTAAACCTCCAACATTGTTGTATATAATAACAGCAACGGCTCCAGCATTTTGAGCGTTCAATGCTTTTAAACCAAATTCACAAGTTCCACGACTAACTAAAGCTATTTTACCTGTAAGATCATTTGTAAGATTGTTACATCCTTCATAACCGTATAATGTACCATCATCAACAGGGACAATATCGGCTGTAATCGGAATACTTGTAATCTCTCCTGCCCAATCGGTAGTAGGAGTAACCTCGTAAACTCCGGCCAATACTTCAGGAGAGTTTACTGTAAATAAGTCAAATGGATTTTCTGGTTTGTCCCAAATATACATTTGCATACGAGGGTTTGAACCGTCAGGGGGCGTTGCAAAATTTGCATTATTTAAAGCGTAATTTTCGTTTACACCACTCGAATCTTGAGATTCTGCAAGTACATCGTCTCCACCATAACCAGAGGCTCCGTAATTATTAAATTGAAAGTTTCCAGCAGCAGGATCAAAACCATAATGATACCATACATCGTGCATCATATTAGACATGTAAAATAGATTAACAGTAGCTGCATCTAAATTTTGATCAGGCTCAGTCATGGCATCAAATGGGAAATCAAAAACAAAATTGCCGTCGGCAATAGGTTCATCTCCAAAAGGCTCATCTAATTGATATGGATTTGAGTCAGTTAAATCAGGGTAAGCATGAACATTGTTCCCACGGGTATATATATATTCTGCACCATCTAGAGCATTTGTATCGTGCCAACCGTATGGTGATGCCTCAGGGTTGTTGGGAGCAACCTGCATTGACCTGTTTCCATGAGAAGGACTCTCCAATGGAATGGCAAAAACATTGTACGAAGCACCAGAGGCAGGTAATGCAATGTATTCTTCAACAGCTGCTAAGGTTTCATGTGTTTCGTGAGCGCAAGCAACTTCGGCATTAAATGTACAATGCTGAACCCAATTGTACTTTTTAAGAATTTCGCCGGTAACTGCATCAACTAGAACGTTCCAATAATTTGATGCATCATTTTCGTAAATGGTTAAATCCCAAACTTTTCTTAGTGAATTGTTATTTAAAAAATACGCACTTTTAACGGGTATTGGACTTAAAGAAAATTCTGCTTGGTAAAGAGAAGTAAATTCATTCTTCTTAGAAATTCTTTTGGGTTTGGTGTAAGGAATATCTAACAGTCTGCATGCAGATTCTATGGCTTGAATTCGACTAAAAACTGTTTGATTAAATATTTGTAAACCTTCAACATTGTTCACAAAGGTATTTTGTGTTTTAAGCCAGCCTTTGTCAGCTCTATAATGAAGTCTAATCTCAGCGTTATGAATGGGTAAGCCCAAGTAGTTTTGCTGTAAAAAAACATGTGTTAAACCTGTTTGTATACTTTGATACTCTCTGTATATAGCGTAGTCAGAGTAGT
>JAOGVT010000026.1:0-11088 GCA_028110365.1 Flavobacteriales bacterium | reverse complement strand
CATCGAAAATCACGATACCATTGGAATGTTAGCCATTGATGAAAAGGGCGACATAGCCGGCGCTTGTACCACCTCTGGCTTGGCCTGGAAAATGAACGGTAGAGTAGGAGATTCTCCAATTATTGGTGCGGGTATGTTCGTTGACAATGAAGTGGGCGGCGCTTGCGCTACGGGTATGGGCGAATTGGTCATGAAAACCTTGGGCTCTTTTTTAATTGTTGAACTCATGCGCCAAGGAAGAAATCCACAAGATGCCTGTGAAGAAGCGGTAAAACGTATTGTAGCTAAACAAGAATATAAGCACATGCAAGTGGGCTATTTGGCCATAGACAAGGAAGGTAATTACGGGGCTTATGCCATTCATCCGGGCTTTAACTTTGCCTTGCATGCAGCAGGAGAAAACAAAATGCACGATGCTGCTTCCTTTGCAAGCAAATAACCGAGCAGTACTAAAATTCAATTCATTTATCAAAAGAAAACATTATGATGGAACAAAAAACCAATTACAACGCAGCCTTAGCAACCTTAGTGACTGTATTTTTCTTTTGGGGCTTTATAGCAGCCTCAAACGGTGTGTTTATACCCTTTTGCAAATCGTATTTTCACCTAGACCAGTTTCAATCGCAATTGATCGATTTTGCTTTTTACGGCGCATACTACATTGGGGCGCTATTGCTCTTTGTTGTTTCGGGTTTTGTAAAAATGGACGTACTCAACAAATGGGGCTTTAAAAATGGCATTGTGTACGGTTTGGTTGTTTCTGCTGTTGGAGCAGCTCTTATGATTCCTGCCATATCTAGCGGATCATTTGGCTTTATATTAGCCGCTCTTTTTGTGGTTGCCTTAGGCTTTTCTCTGCAGCAAACCTCGGCCAATCCTTTTGCCATTGCTTTGGGCAAGCCCGAAACCGGCTCGCACAGGCTTAATTTGGCCGGTGGTGTAAATTCCTTTGGTACCGCCATTGGACCCATTGCCGTAGCTTTGGCACTTTTTGGCGCTGCTACTTATACCGAAGCTCAGGTTTCTAGCATCGATCTAGACACCGTAAAGATACTTTACACCGCCGTGGGCGCTTTGTTTTTGCTAGCAGCCGCCTTGTTTGTGTTTTCCAAAAAACTACCCCAAGCCAAGGGAGATACTACTTTTGTACAAGCCCCAAAAGCGGTTAAAATACTTGGTTTTATTACCCTTTCACTTTTAGTAATTTTCTATTTTGTATTCGATCAGTATAGAGGAGAAGTGGCAGATTCAAATTTCATTTTCCAATTAATGATGATCGCCTTAGTCATTATTGTGGGTAGTTTATTATTTGCCAACAAAAGCGCCCTAAAAAAACCAGCGGGTTGGGGCGCTATGCAATACCCACAGTTGGTTTTGGGTATGCTGGCCATATTTACCTATGTAGGCGTGGAGGTTACCATACAAAGTAACTTGGGCGAACTGCTTAAATCGGATGCTTTTGGTGGCTTTACCGACTCACAAATTGCGCCTTTCATCTCCATGTATTGGGGTTCTTTAATGATTGGACGTTGGGCAGGCGCCATTACTGTTTTTAATCCGGGTAAAACCCTAAAGAATATTTTGTTTGTAGTAGTGCCGTACCTAGCCTTTGGCGTGGTGTTGTTTGTAAACCACGTAAGCAACAACGATATTAGTGGCTTGTACCTGTACGGTTGGAGTCTATTATTATTGATTGCAGGTTTTTATTACGGACAAGAAAAGCCTGCTAAAACCTTATTTATTTTTGGTGTGTTAGGCGCCCTAGCCATGTTGGTTGGTTTGTTTACTGAGGGAACCCTTGCCTTGTATGCATTTATGAGTGGTGGTTTGTTTTGTTCTATTATGTGGCCGAGCATTTTTTCCTTATCCATTGCTGGTTTGGGCAAGTACACCTCTCAAGGGTCTGCTTTTTTAATCATGATGATTTTAGGGGGTGCTATTATACCTCCAATTCAAGGAAAAATGGCCGATTTATTTTCTATTCATAATTCTTACTGGATAACTGTTGTTTGTTTTGCTTATTTAATTTTCTTTGCAGTTAAAGTAAAAAAGGTATTAAAATCTCAAGGCGTAAACTATGACGACTAATAAAAAAGTAACCGTAGGAATAGATATAGGTGGAACCAACACTGTTTTTGGTTTGGTTGATGAACAAGGCAATTGCCTGATGCAAAACGCATTAAAAACAAGCGATTATCCTTTAGTGGAAGATTTTGTATCGACCGTTTCGAGCCAAGTAAACAACTTAATCGCATCTAACCCAAATGTAACGGTGGTTGGTATGGGTATTGGCGCTCCAAATGCCAACTTTTATACCGGAACCATAGAATTTGCACCCAACCTCAGTTGGGAGGGCATTGTACCCCTAACGAAATTGTTTGCTACACATTTTAACTTTCCTATCTTTTTAACCAACGATGCCAATGCAGCTGCCATAGGCGAAAGGATTTACGGCGCGGCAAAAGGACTCAACGATTTTATAATGGTTACCCTAGGTACCGGTTTGGGAAGTGGTTTTGTGGTTAACGGTGATTTGGTTTACGGACACGATGGTTTTGCCGGAGAATTAGGGCATACTACAGTAGAGCTAAATGGACGCGAGTGCGGTTGTGGTAAAAAGGGCTGTTTGGAAACCTACGCTTCGGCTACGGGTATTGTAAAAACGGCCAAAGAAATGATGCCTAGCATGCCCGATAGTGCCCTACACAAACTAACCGAACTTACCAGTAAAGCCATTGCAGATGTAGCCTTACAGGGCGATGCCTTGGCCTTGGCTATTTTTGATTTTACCGCCGAAAAACTAGGCTTTGCCCTGGCCAATACCGTAGCCATTACCAGTCCTAAATGTATTGTTTTGTTTGGTGGTTTGGCGCAATCGGGCGATTTGATTCTCAAGCCAACTAAAAAACACATGGAGGCCAACTTACTTAAAATATTTAAAAATAAAGTTGCCATTGTGCCGAGTCAATTAAAAGCTGCAGATGCGGCTATACTCGGAGCTAGTGCCTTGGCTTGGCAAAACATTTAACCGGTAAATTTTTCATTAATGCGGCTACTATCCTTTCTTTTTTTACTCACTGCACTCAGTTCTTGTACCCAAAAAGAAAAGACCTTTACCCGTATTTTACCCGAAGTGCAAGAGGCAAGGCATGCAGCTTCTTATTTTAACTTAAACAATTTTGCAATTTACGCAGATGATTCTTCTGCTGCAGTTGCAAAATTGTTGGTTTTGGAACTCAACAAACGGGCTTATTCGGTAGATACCTTTGCTCTATTTAGCGATCCTGTTAAAGCCAACAGCATCAATCTTACCCTAGACTCTAGCCTGCATGCAAACCCGGCTTACTACGAACTGACCATAAAAAAAGACTTCGTTTTTATAAAAGCGCCTAGCCGCCAAGGATTAATACACGGTTTGTATTCTTTAGTACAGCTTATACCGCGCAGCAGTGGCTTAAACGATTCCAAGCTGGCGTGCATAACCGTAAAAGACTACCCACACTTTAAATGGCGCGGCATGCTCTTGGATTGCTGCAGGCATTTTATGGAAGTGGATTTTATTAAACGGTACATCGATTTATTGGCCTACCATAAAATGAATGTTTTGCACTGGCACCTTACCGAAGACCAAGGCTGGCGGATCGAAAGTGAAAAATACCCGAAATTAACCGAAATAGGCGCATGGCGCAAGCAAAAAGACGGCAGTACTTACGGTGGTTTTTATACCAAACAACAAATTAAAGAAGTGGTGGCCTACGCCAAACAAAGAGGCGTTGCCGTAGTGCCCGAGATAGAATTGCCCGGACACAGTTTGGCGGCATTAGCTGCTTATCCAGAATTTTCTTGTACTGGAGGTCCTTTTGAAGTGACCAACGATTGGGGTGTTTTTAAAGACATTTACTGTGCAGGAAACGACAGTACTTTTGCTTTTTTAGAGCAGGTATTAGACGAGGTAATTGACTTGTTCCCCTCAGAATACATTCACATTGGTGGCGATGAAAGTCCGAAATACCGATGGGATAATTGCCTAAAATGCCAAAAGAGAATGACCGATGAGGGCTTGGCTAATTCGCATGAGCTGCAATCGTATTTTATTCAGCGCATTGAAAATTACGTACAATCCAAAGGCAAAAAAATAATTGGTTGGGACGAGATTTTAGAAGGCGGCTTGGCTCAAAACGCTACCGTACAATCTTGGAGAGGTTTTGAGGGCGCTGCTCAGGCAGCAAAAACCGGTCACGATGCCATTGTTTCGCCAACATCTCATGCTTATTTTGACTACGGTTTGGAGGCTATAGACCTAAAAAAAGTGTACGAGTTTGATCCGGTTCCGGATGGCTTAACACCTCAAGAAGCGCACTACATTATTGGGGGAGAGTGCAATATGTGGACCGAAAGAGCGCCCCAAAGTACCATAGACTCCAAGGTATTTCCTCGTCTTTTAGCGCTTTCGGAAATCCTGTGGACCTACCCAAAGGAAAGAGATTACGAGGCTTTTTACCAAAAAGTTCAAAACCATTACAAAAGATTAGAGCAGTTGGGCGTAAACTACGGATTAGAAACCGTTCCGGTACATTTTAAAGCCAACTACCAAAACAAGCAATTTAAAACTACTTTAACTCCGGGAGCTAAAGAGTTGAGTCTGTATTATTCGGTAAACGGATCCGAACCTCTCGTTTACGACAGTACACTTACCTTAAGCGGAAGCAATAGTATAGAAGCCTGGGCTACAAAAAACCAGAAACCTTACGGCACAGCAATCGAAGTAGATTTGTACCAACACAAAGGATTGGAGGCTTCAATTTCGGGCTTAAATGCCTACTCCAGCTCCTACACCGGCGGTGGAGACCGCGGCTTACTAGACGGCTTAAGAGGCAGCGTTAATTTTAGAGACGGCCATTGGCAAGGTTATTCTGCCACAGACTTTACCTCCACGCTTACTTTTAGCAACACCCAAAAAATAGACAGCCTGGTGGCTTCCTTTTTTCAATACAACTTGTCGTGGATATTTATGCCAAAAAGCATTTCTGTTTACACCTCTACAGACGG
Source organism: Flavobacteriales bacterium (assembly GCA_028110365.1). Lineage (GTDB taxonomy): Bacteria > Bacteroidota > Bacteroidia > Flavobacteriales > UBA7430 > UBA6772. Next base: position 6,039 of record JAOGVT010000026.1, on the reverse strand, counting down.
ACTTAGTTATTACAAAAGAGCCGAATTGCAGCCCGAAATACCGGCCAAACAAAACGGCCAGTTTTTTAAAGAATTTGTGCTCAAATTTCCCGAGGTAGAAGCCAAGTTTGTAAAAGTGAAGGCTCAAAATTTTGGCAAATGTCCGCCGTGGCATCCTGCCGCAGGCGCTCCAGCCTGGCTTTTTGTAGACGAACTCAGGCTTTATTAGGTTTTTTAACCAACCGTTTAGCTTCTTTCTTAAAGTTATCAGAAAGTTCAATTTTATAACTCATTCAGGAAATCTTCAGCGGGAGTAGTTTTGAGTTTGCCTTGTTTTGCCAATTTCACTTCTTCCAGTCCTATTTTAATATTGTTTAAAATAGATTGTTTAGAATCTCCATCACCATCTACTTGTACAAAGTCAAGGTTTTTAATCAACTCCATAAAAAACTGGAACTTCCCTTCTTTGATATTTAAAGTAATCTGTTTCATTGTATTTGAGTTTTATGAAGCATATGTTATTCTGTTCTTAATTTTTCTGATAACAGTGGTACAGTTTCTTTATTGATTGTCAAAAAAGTACTTCGATAATTCGAAGGTATGAATAAATAGAGCAATTAGAAAGAATAGAAAGACTAAATTAGTTAACATAAAATGGGATGTTTACGAATAAAATAGGATGATGGAATTCCTGTTCTAAAAAACTGGAAAGTTTTTGTCAGGGGAGTAGAGAAAAAAAATCGCAGTTAAATAAAGGGCTTAAACACTATCCCTTCGGAATGGAAATGCTGGGGCGTAAATACGCGAGTGAGGCCTACCGTTACGACTACCTGGGACAGTTAGCCGAGAAAGACGGAGAAACCCGCTTGCACAGCTTTGAGCTACGGCAATGGGACGCACGTATAGCCCGTTGGAACAACACCGACCCTTACGGATAATATTTTAGCTCCTAAAGGCGCATGGATAATTTTCCTGTTTTAGTGTGTACCAAAATGCCCTTATCTATTTCATTTTAATTACTTTATTTTAACAAGCCTATTAGTATACACAATCCTTGTTTAATTGATTTGGAATTGGTTTCTTTGAATAATATAAAAATATAGATTAGTAAATAACAAAGCCATAATTATTAAATAAAAATGAAAAAAATGAAACGAACACTATTGGTATTAATTGGATTTACTTTATTGATTCCTGATAAAACAAAAGCCCAAGATCATGAGATTCAGACAAATATGCTAGGTATATTCATCAATAATTACAGCATTAGTTACGAAAGATTATTAAAAGACAAAGGCTGGTTTTCTAATGTTGAATATTTTGTAAACCCAAAAAGTTTTAACTATGATTATACTGCATTTGCATTTAATACAGAATACCGCTTTTATTTTAACAGTAAAAAAGCAGAGGGTATATTTGCTGGACCTTATTTAAATTACAGATATACTTCAGCACCTGACTATGCTAATTTTATTAATTCAAATTCAGAATCTATTGAAGTTGAGCAAACAAGTAGCGGTATTGCTTTAGGTTTAATAACAGGTAAAAAGTGGGTTCATTCTTCAGGATTTGTTTACGGATCTTATGTGGGTGTTGGCCGATACCTTTTTGAATCTATAACTTATTCAAATAATTACGAGCCCAGTGATGATCAGGATGATTTTGACGAATTACCCGCTTTCAATTTAAGATTTGGTTTAGCTATAGGGTATCGATTTTAATTTTTTTAAACGTAATTAAAAAAAAGAGTGTGTTTATAACATCACTCTTTTTTTATACATATACGTTTTAAACCAGTCGCTTTAGATAATTTAACGTCTCAGGTCCTTCGTGAAATAAAAGATCTAGAATGCTTAAATTTTGAATGAAGCCTTTTTTTTCTTCAAATATCTGAATGTATCGTGGGTAGTTTTCAGCTCCTGGGTAGGGTTTTTTGGCATCAAGTACCTGTCTGTAATCGTACACCTGATCTGATGGTGTTAGGTACTCGTGACTGGTTTTTAGCGCTACTTGCACATCTATTTCTTTGCACAGATGCTCGAGCAAAGCAGTGTTTAGCTGAGCAAGGCTCGTGTAATCTTTAAAAAATACAGCTTTCAAATCGTCTTGGTAAAACTCAAAAAAGGGACTCGAGTTGTAGGCAGCGCATATGGATTTCCAATGCAATTTGCGCCAGTCTGTTCGCTGGTCTAGTACCACATCTTTTACGGCGGTTTTGCTTTGTTTTAGTACGGGAATACTTAAGGGTAAAACTCCGTTAGAACTGTAAATTTTGCAACGGTTTCGGTACGATTGCTTCAGGTAATGTTCGCCATAGTCTAGCACCACTTTTGGGTGTTTTAACAACAAAACAAAATAGGCAATGCACGGAAAGTAATGACTGCTGAGTACGGCTGTTTTTTTCATTTTACAATACCTTTTTTAGCAAACGATCTACCGAAAAAGTTTGGGCATTAAAAAGCAATAAAGCGCAGGTGCCAATTAGGTGGTCTTCGGGCACAAAGCCCCAAGCACGAGAGTCTTGCGAGTGGTGCCGATTGTCGCCTAGCATAAAGTAGTAATTTTGCGCAAAAGTATAGTTGTTTGCAGGGCTGCCGTTGAGGTAAATTTGTCCGTTAATCTGCTCAATTTCTTGCTGCTCGTAGTCTGCAATAATTTTTTTGTAGGTTTTAAAATTAGTAGAGTTCAATGCTATAGTAGCGCCTTTTTTGGGGGTGTAAATAGGCCCGTAAAAATCGCGGTTCCAATGCAAACTGCTGTCCGATGGAAAAATGCTAAGGTCTGTTTTGTTTGCCACATGCGTATTAAGGGCATAAGTTAAGTTGGTGTCCTGTGCCATAATGGCCTCAAGTTGTTGTGTGTTTAAACACAAAAGCCAGCTGTTGTTTTGTGTGCGTCCGCCCAAATGTATGCCCAAGGGTTTTAAAAAATCCCAATTGATGCGCTTGTTGGGGTCGGAAATTAAATAGTCAAATTGAACGCTTGCTGGTTCGTTTTCTGTTTTGCCCTGTAAAAGCTGCAAAGTATCGCCCGGTAGGGCAGCACATCTTTTTATATATACTTTTTTGTTTTTGGTAGCGCCTTTGTCCAAGGGGTAATGAAAAGCCAGAACTGCCCCTTTTTTAACGTTTAACCAATTGCCAAATAAATTGTTTTGCCATTTGTTTACAAGTACATAATCTCCTTGCACAAGCGTTGTGTCCATAGAGCTTGATGGGATTACAAAAGGCTCTAAAACGAAGAGTTTAACAAACAAGGCCAAGCCAAGTGCTACAAAAAACTTGACTACTTGCATTAAGTTGTTTTCTTTTTAAAGACTACTTTAGTGAGCAAATTCCATAGCCCAACAAGTATCATAAAGTGAATTAAATACGATTTTGGTGTGCCTTCTCCGTGTATAAAAGTAAACATCCGGCTCCATCTAATTTTAGCCAATCCGCTTTTGTTCGGATCGATGCTCAACCAATTAAATACGGGTTTACCTACCACATGATTTTCCGGTACAAAGCCCCAAAATCTAGAGTCTAAGGAGTTGTGTCTGTTGTCTCCCATCATCCAATAGTAATTCATTTTAAAGGTGTAGTGCGTACTTACTGTATCGTTTAGGTACACACCGTCTTCTTTTTGCTCCAGTGTATTTTCTTCGTAGTCTTCAATAATTTTAGCATACAACTCTAAATTCGTTGGTGTTAAAGCAATGGTTGCATTGGCTTTAGGGATGTAAATAGGGCCGTAGTTGTCGGTTGTCCAATTGTAGGTGTTTCCTTTAGGGAACATAACGGCCCCTTTTTGACTTGGCAACAGCGCAGGCATTTCTACACTTACCACCGTAGAAAGTGCTTGTAACTTGGCTACATTAGCATCGGTAAGCATCATTAAAAACAAGGCATTTTCTGTTTTTACACCTTGGTACGTTGCCAATACATTGGCATTTAATTTTACGCCTTGGCTTACAACTCTGTAGGTATTTAAACTGTCCAAAGCATCCACATTTCTTATGTAGGCTTGTTCTTTAAAAAGCTGTACTTGTTCTTCTTCTAGCACAAAACGGTATTCGTGCAGTGGGTACACTTCGGTCATTTCATTGTCGAGCAAAAACTTTTCTCTAAAGCCATTTCCAGTAGTGGTTACGATGTAGCTAAACTGTCCGTGCGATCGATCGGGTAAGGCTTGTTCGTTTCCATTTATCATTACTTTTTGGTCTACAATTTTCAAGGAATCTCCTGCAATACCAACACATCTTTTTACGTAGTGTGTTTTCTTGTCAAAAGGCATGTTTTCTTGCATGTCATCTACCGGGTAGTTAAACACCACAATGTCGTTGTTTTTAATACTCGTAAATCCGGGCAGACGGTTGTAGCCCAATTGTATCGATTTAGAGTAGGAGTGCGTGTTTTTAGTGCCTACAAATACATTGTGCATAAACGGAATCGAAAGCGGTGTATTGGGCACATTTGGCCCGTAATTGAGTTTACTTACCAAAAGGTAATCGCCAATTAACATGGATTTTTCCATGGAAGATGTAGGAATCACAAAAGGCTGTATAATATAAGTGTGTATTAAAGTTGCCCCAATTACGGCAAAGACAATGGCATTGGTCCATTCTTTAATAAATGATTTTTTTACAACTTCTTTAACGGGTCTTTTTTTCCAAAAAGTCCAGTTGATGTATTCCCAATAAAAATAGTCTGCAATGGCGAGCAGTCCAAAGTAAAACCAGTTTAAGCCTGTAAGTTTAACCAGTAAAATAAAGGCGATACAGACCGCGGTAAATTTGAGGTGTTTTTTAAAATTCATTTTTTTATCCTATTTATTTAGATTGCAATACGTCTTTCATACTAAAAACGCCTTTTTTAGTTAAAATCCACTCGGCAGCAATAACGGCTCCTAAAGCAAAGCCATCTCTAGAGTGTGCGGTGTGTTTGATACTTAAGGTGTCCACTTGAGCCGTGTAAGTTACTTTGTGTGTTCCCGGAACCAAATCTTCGCGAAGGGCTTCAATACCAAGCTCATTTAGATGGTTTGTTTGGCCTAAAACCCAGTTGCTTTTCACCTTGTTTTCTTCCAGTATTTGTTCTGCTAAGGTAAGAGCTGTTCCGCTAGGAGCGTCTATTTTTTCGGTGTGATGTGTTTCTTTAATAGCCACCTCATAATCGGGGTAATTGGCCATTAGTTTGGCTAGTTTTTTATTCAATTCAAAAAACAAGTTTACGCCCAAACTAAAATTAGAGGCATATAAAAAGGCGGTGTGTTGCGCTTTACACAATTCCGTAACTGCAGGTAAATGTTCTAGCCATCCTGTTGTGCCACTTACCACTGGTGTTTGTGCGTTTAAAGCGTGTTCTATGTTTTGATGCGCTGTATTCGGTAAACTAAAATCTATGGCCACATCTACCGCATCAAAACTACTTGCCTTTAGGCTCTTTTGGTTTTTAGAGTCTATTTTAAGCACAATTGTATGCCCTCTTTTTACTGCAATTTTTTCAATTGCTTGCCCCATTTTACCGTAACCTAAAAGTCCAATTTTCATTTTTATAGGTGTAAAGTTATAGCCAAACCGTATTGGTTTTGATTTTGCAAACGTAAAATTTTAGGTTCTAGTTTAAAACTTAAATCATCGTTTACATTAAAGTTAAACAAGTGCGCATCTACAGAGGCATCTACAATGTTAAGTAGGTAAATCCCTGCCGTAATAATATAAGCCAAATCTCGGTTTTTTTGATGGTAATTTTTAATGGTGATCAAATTACTTTCGGTATAAATACCATCGTAGTCGTCTATGGTGGTAGCGTCTCCATCTGTTCTGTATTCATAGGCATTGCGGTAATGCAGGTATTCTTTTTGGTTCCAGTTGGCTAAATAAAGAGCGGTGCCCATGGCTGCATAAATAAGGGGTGCTTTCCAATATTTTTCATTGTAAATTTGTCCAGACCCTGGTAGTATAGCAGAGTACATACTGGCTTTAGCTGGAGATTTAGTTACGCTAACCTGTTGCGCCCTTGCAGTATAAACTAAACAGTACAGGCAAAGTATAGCTATTAAGTGTTTTGAAAACATTGC